>CAVHEN010000001.1:0-179134 GCA_963635115.1 Oscillospiraceae bacterium
TTTTTCATACGCTTTAAGTTTATTAGTTTATATAGTCTCTTCTTGTTCGCAAATATAGGTATTATTTTCATACAAGGCAAGAAAAATAGTCAAAAACACTTTGATTTAACATTTGTTACACTTTAACTAATATCGTATGTCCCATTACTCGTAGTTATTTCATATTATGCAGAAGAGTTGTGAATGGTAGGTCATAAAAGCCTAATAGACAGGCGGTTCAGCTTTTCAGCGTAAGGGCATCGGCCTTACGCTGAAATCGTGTCGGCTTTACGGTGCAAAGGCATTGGCCTTACGGTGCAAAGCCGATGCCATTGCGGTGTAAGGCCGAAACGGTGTCAATCCTACTTGATTTTCCTCCACAAAAGCCGATTCGAAGGCTTTAATTTAGTCCTTTGTGTCTTAATCTTATATGACTTAGAGGAAACACAAGCGTCATTTTTGCTTTTTTATTATCTCATCTATCTCATCAAATTGTTTTCCCATGTTGAGATTGAGATAAATGGAGTATAAAGGCATGGCCCATTTGTCGGCATCGTTTGGGCAAAGGCTTCTATACTTTTCAAGATAAGGAAGAGCTTCTTTGTAACGCTGCAATATCTTTACTCTTTTCTGCTTGAAGTCCATGGAGCTATGCTCAATTTTAACGCCTTGGTTGTATTTTGCAAGTCCGGCGTTTAACCAAGCGTCTTCAAGGGTACTGTCTTTCTGCAATACAGATTGGGAAATCAAGAAACTATTTTCATAGTCACCGGTATTGATGAGTACGGTGCTTTTGGCAATCCAAGCCACAAGATTGGTACTGTCGGCCTTTATTGCTGTGTCAGTCAGAACTGTAGCTTTTTCCCAATTGGCCTTTCTTGAATAATAGTCCATAAGATGCGAAAAGAAGTACTCCGATTTTGGATATTTCGAGAACCCTTCCTCCATTGTCTCGATGCATCGAGTGGTGTCTTTCTCAAGCATATAAGTTGCTGCAAGATATTGCATCATAGACTCATAATGCTCTTTGTCTTTAAGGGCCAAATAGGTGTTGTGCAGAACCATCTGCGGGTTGTTGAGCTTATATCCGCAATATGCTGCCCAATAAGCAGCCTTAGGGAGGTTCTTGTCGCTGACAGAATAATTATATGACTTGAAAATAGGCATATCCACAGCACTGACATACTGATCTAAAAAGGTGTATGCCTTTGAATAATCTTGCTTGCCGATAAAGAAAATGCCGCCATTAAATAGGTTTGGGCGCAACGAATTGAGGGTGTTTGAGTTTTGCTTGCGCATCTTAAACTTGACCTTACCTTTTTTATCTGGTCTTGCCTCAATGCTGTCGTATTTTGTCATCAACGCGAACATTCGCGAGGCTATATTGAATAGCGATGCCGTGTCGTATTTCTGTTTGAGATACAACTTCTCGTTACCCGCTTGGTATTGTTTCTTTAATGATTCGAAAAGCAGGTCCCAAATCTTCTCATTGCTTGTGTTGGAAGAATCTTTAAGCAATGTCATCATGGATGCTTCAACCTTGTCAAGGTCCTTGTTGGCCTTGAGGTTGTCAATTGCCGCATTTATTTCTTTTTTTTGTGCGAAGATTGGAACAAACGACAATATAAGTATAATTGTAGTTACTATCCTTTTCATGGTTGCGAAGTTAATAAAAAAATGGGAAAGGAATAACTTTTTCCTTTCCCATTTAATTATTATTAGAGATTAGTTGACTTGTCGCGTAGGATTAGTTGTTTGAACTTCCAGCGACAATATCCAACAGCTCATTCGTGATTGCAGCCTGTCTGCTCTTGTTATATTGCAGGTTCAGTTCCTTGAGCAATTCATCAGCATTGTCCGTGGCGGCTTGCATGGCAACCATACGGGCGGCATGCTCAGATGCATTGCTATCAAGGAGTGCCGTGTAAATCATCAAGTCTAAAGCCTTTGGAACTAATTCGCCAAGCACGGTCTTTATATCCGGCTCAACAATGAAGTCATCATTGAGTGGAACCGCTTCTATAGAATTCTTGTCAGCTGTCTTACCCTTCTTACGTAAGTATTCCTGGGCTTTTGCTGTCGCGAGATTTGACGAAAGGTCTCTGTCATTATAAGCGCCAATCTTCTCTGTGGACAAGTCTACAGGCAAATATTGTCTGCACGTGAGCACTTGAGATCCTGCACTTTTGAAATGATGATAGATCAGCTCTACCTTGTCGTATTCATGCTTAGAGTATTTTTCCATGAGCTCTTCAGCAATGGTCCTGCACTCTTTTGCGTTTGGCTTGTCTGCCAATTCCACAAAGTCGCCAGCGGACTTCATGCCAAGGTTGGAAACCTTTTCAGCAACTTTTCGACCAATTGGATAGATGGTGATGTTATTGATGCCTTGAGCATGATACCCATCTATCGCATGTAGCATCTTTCGAATGACGTTATTGTTGTATCCTCCACATAGTGAACTGTTTGAGGAATAAACAACGAGTGCCACGCTTTTGATGTCCTTGCGTTCTTCCGTGAGGCCTCCCTCTGCGGCATCAGGCATGGAGACAAGAAACGACTTCAAAATATGCTCAAGCAAATTTTCATACGGAAGCATATTCTGAATGGCAGTCTGTGCGCGGTGAAGTTTAGACGAGGCTACCATTTTCATGGCACTCGTTATCTTACGCGTGCTCTGTACAGATGCTATACGGGTCTTTATCTCTTTTAATGAAGGCATTTCTTTTACGTTTTATTTAGAGGCAAACTGTCCAGCGACATTCGCCATTACGTCTTCAATGGTCTTTGTGCATGTCTCGTCTATCTTACCAGAAGAAAGAACGTTGAGAACATCCTGATGCTGAGTGCGCATCTGCTCCAAGAACTGATCCTGGACGCTGCGAACCTTGTCAACGGGAACGTCATGCATGAGTCCGTGAACACCGCAATAGAGAATTGCTATCTGCTCGCCTACTGGCATTGGACTGTATTGCGCCTGAATCAGCAACTGATTGTTCTTGCGGCCTCTGTCAATTGTCATTGCCGTGACGGGATCCATATCGCTTGAGAATTTAGCAAAGCTCTCAAGTTCACGATACTGCGCCATGTCAATCTTCAGCGTGCCGGCAACTTTCTTCATACTCTTAATCTGAGCGGAGCCACCTACACGGCTTACTGAAATGCCAACATTGATTGCCGGGCGGAAGCCTTGGTTAAACAAATCTGTCTCCAGGTATATCTGTCCGTCTGTAATTGAAATAACGTTTGTCGGGATATACGCGGATACGTCACCAGCTTGCGTCTCAATGATTGGAAGGGCCGTCAATGAGCCACCGCCTTTTACGTGTCCTTTCATTGACTCTGGCAGATCGTTCATTTGCTCGGCAATTTCCTGCTGCTCATTAATCTTTGCTGCGCGCTCCAACAAACGAGAGTGGAGGTAGAACACGTCGCCAGGATATGCCTCACGTCCTGAAGGACGACGAAGTATCAATGACACCTCGCGATAGGCAACGGCTTGCTTAGACAAGTCATCGTACACTACAAGGGCATCGAAGCCACGATCACGGAAATACTCACCAATAGCCGCACCAGCAAAAGGAGCGTAATACTGCATGGCTGCAGGATCAGCGGCTGTTGCGCTAACGATGATGGTGTAAGGCAATGCTCCGTGCTCTTTCAGGGTTTGCACGAGTGCTGCCACCGTACTTGCTTTCTGACCAATGGCCACATAAATACAATATACGGGCTTGCCAGCCTCAAAGTTGCCCTTCTGGTTAATAATGGTGTCAATGGCTACTGCAGTCTTACCCGTCTGTCGGTCACCAATAATCAGCTCACGCTGTCCACGACCGATAGGAATCATCGAGTCAATGGCCTTAAGACCTGTTTGTAGTGGCTGTTTAACGGGTTGACGATATATGACACCAGGAGCTTTTCTATCAAGAGGCATCTCGAAAGCGTTTGTCATGTCAATGTCTCCCTTACCATCAATAGGTTGGCCGAGAGTGTTGACAACGCGACCGAGGAAGTTGTCGTTGACACGTATTGAGGCAATGCGGTGTGTACGCTTTACCTTCATGCCTTCCTCAATGCCTGAGGAAGCACCTAAAAGGATACATCCAACATTATCCTCCTCAAGGTTCATGACAATTGCCATGGTGCCATTCTCAAACTCAAGAAGTTCGCTCGCCTCGGCATTGCGCAATCCGTAAACGTGAGCCACACCGTCTCCTACCGTGAGAACGGTTCCCACCTCATCAAATTGCTCTTCCGAGTTGACGCCTTCAAGTTGCTTGATCAGCACTTCAGACACCTCACTTGGTTTTAATTTATCACTCATTAACTATAATAATAAATCAAAGTTTACTTACTTCATTCTATTCTCAATATCAAGGCTTTACACTGTCAGTTGATGGAGCATCCCCTTGAGTTTCGTCTTCACACTTGCGTCGAAACTATATGTGTCGTACTCAAGTATGAATCCGCCAATTATATCTGGATCCACTTCCGTATTGAACTCAACCTTTCCGTGGGTTCTGTTTTCCACCATCTGCTTCATCTTTGCCTCTGTTTCTTTCGAAACCGGAACGGCAGTTGTCAGCTTTCCGCGAATGATGTTTTTGTGTTTCCGGTATAATGTCAAGTAGGCTGTTGCCATAAACTGCAGGCTCGACTCTCTTCCTTCCTTGAAAACGAGTTCAAGAAATCTTACCGTCAAGTCGTTGATGTCTCCACCACACGCAGTTTTTAGTAAGGCCAACTTCTTCTCGTTCCCAAGGATAGGATTGTCTATCGTGAACCGAAGTTGCGGCACTTGGATATAGTTGGTCGAGAGCGTCTGCATCTCGGCATAGATAGCGCTTTCCTGCTTAAGCTGGATAGCGCTTTCCAAGAGTGCTTTCGCATATCTAACAGCTATTACACCTGTATCCATAGACAATCGTTTTATTTTGCTGCCTTATCAGAGACAGCTACTTCATCAAGAATCTTGTTGATTAATTCCATCTGCTTGTCATCAGTCGCCAACTGTTGCTTGACAATCTTCTCTGCGATTTTAACAGAAAGCTCAACCACTTGTCCGCGTATTTCACGGATGGCTTGCTGCTTTTCTTGTTCTATCTCAGCTTTAGCATCGTTGATGAGCTGTGCGCTTCGATCCTTTGCCTGACTCTCTGCCTTGGCGATGATGGCATCACGTGTCGCAGTGGCTTCTTTCAAAACCACTGCTTGTTTTTCGCGTGCTTCCTGCAGAATGGATTCGCCTTCTTTTTGTATGTTTGCAAGCTTCTCATTGGCCTCGTGCGCCTTTCTCAGGCTGTCGTCGATGTAGTCTTTACGTTCTTTCACCATCTTGGTGATGGTAGGAAAGCCCCATTTCCACAGGACGGCAAGCACAATGAGGAAGACTATCGTCATCCAGAAGAGTAAGCCTGTGCTTGGTATCAATAAATCCATACGCAGTTGTTTGTTCTATGATGATTAAATGCAGAGGAATGCAACGACCACAGCAAACAAGGCGACACCCTCAATAAGGGCAGCTGCAACGATCATGTTTGTAAAGATCTTGCTCATTACCTCTGGTTGCCTTGCCATTGCGTCCATAGCCTGTCCACCAATGCGGCCGATACCAATACCTGCGCCAATTGCTGCGAGACCTGCACCAACACCGGCACCCAACTTTGCTACGCCTGCTGCGGCGGCTTGCAATAATAATGCTGAAATCATAATTGTAAATTTTTAATCGCCCTTTTACTTTGCCTCTTGGCTATAATAACCTTGAAACTTTGTTGTAAGGCTGTTGTTGATAAATATTTTTGTTATTATTTTCTATTTTGTATAGCTCAATCTTTTGCGCGAGCCAAACCAATAAATATGGAACTAAGCATGGTAAATACCATTGCCTGGATGAAGCATACCAATAGCTCAAGGCACATCATGAAGATGCTCATCACAACACTTAGTGTCGACATTCCGATTGCCACTCCTATTCCCATCGTTGCAACGACAAAGATGATGCATGTTAAGGAAAGCGCTATGGCGTGACCTGCCATCATATTGGCAAAAAGTCGAATCATCAGCGCAAATGGCTTAGTGAATATACCCACGAACTCAATAAGAGGGATAAGTGGGAATGCCTTTAATGCCAATGGCACGTTTGGCCAAAAGATATCTTTCCAATAATGCTTGGAACCACTAAACTGAGTGATCACGAATGTACAAAACGCCAGGAAGAATGTACATGCTATATTTCCTGTCAGATTGCCTCCTCCTGGAGGAAATGGTATGATGCCCATTATGTTACAGGTAAATATGAAGAAGAAACATGTCAGTAGATATGGAGAATATTTTTCATAATTATCTCCCACACCGGGTTTGACGATGTTATCTTCAACCCATGATACGAGCATCTCCATCAATCCCGTAAAACCACCAGGGGCTGGGTCGCTTGCCTTGTGTTTTCTATACCACCTTGCCGGAAGCAATATACAGAGCAATAGGATAATAGAATCTATAAAGAGCACCGCGACAGTCTTGGTAATGCTAATATCAAATGGCATTATCTCCTTGCCGTTTTGCAACTCTACGATCTTTCCCGCATGTAAGCCTGACGTAGCAATTGCAAGGTTGAATGGACCCTTTCGGTAACCATTGGCATCGGCCTCCTCTTCGAATTGAGACGTGCTGAACACATGCCAACCCGTAGTGCTTTTAACAATCACAGGGAGATTGATTACGATATGTTTCGAACCAATATCCGTGACGTGCCAATCGTAGGAGTCTTTTATATGCCCTACTACAATCTGTGACGTATTGAGATCCTCGCCTTGCTTTTGTGCAGCTAATGCTGGCATGGCAAGAAAAATTGCTAATATGCAACAGATTATATGATTAAAATATCTCATTCTTTCAAGAGCGTTTAATGTTATTTTTCAATGTCAAGACCATCATTGCAGCATACAAGAGAAACACCATGACTACAAAGGCTTTAGACTCTGTTTTGCTTTGCGATATTAGCAATACATACACGCCTGTGACGAGTAATATTGTTAACATTCGGAAGGTAGCATAAGCAAAATAGAATTTCACTATTTGCTTTGGCGCCCTTGACTTGACAAAGTCATATCCTTTTTTCCATCCCACGCCGAGCAACGTAAACATTGCCACTGTAAGGAAGATAGTCAATGGGGAAAGCATACACTACTTTGTTTTGCCTTGATTCATGAGAGGTCACATCTCCACACAGAGGCTTATGTCGTTTTTCTTAACTTCAACGAATCCGCCTATGATGGAAAGCTTTTCACTCTCCCCTTTGCCCTTATATTCCACATCTCCTTTTACAAGCGATGATATGATTGGCGCATGGTTGTTGAGAATCTCAAAACCACCTTGAATGCCAGGCACCTTAAGGCTCTCGACCTCACCATCGAATATCACTTTTTCAGGAGAAATAATCTTTAACTTCAACATATTCATGTTGCTTTAGCTTGTTATGCCTTGGCTTCATCAATGAGCTTCTTGCCCTTAGCAATAGCGTCTTCAATTGTGCCAACATTCATGAACGCTTGCTCTGGAAGGTCATCAACCTCACCATCCAAGATAGCATTGAAGCCTTTAACGGTATCCTCGATGCTAACCATTACACCCTTGACGCCTGTGAATTGCTCTGCTACGGTGAACGGCTGTGAAAGGAACCTCTGTACACGACGAGCACGGTTCACGACCAGCTTGTCCTCATCAGACAACTCATCCATACCAAGGATAGCAATAATATCTTGTAGTTCTTGATAATGTTGAAGCGTCTCCTTTACACGCTGAGCACACTCATAATGCTCCTTGCCTACAATCAGTGGATCAAGGATACGTGATGTTGAAGCCAATGGGTCCACAGCTGGATATATACCAAGCTGAGTGATCTTACGGTCGAGCACCGTTGTTGCGTCAAGGTGCGAGAATGTAGTTGCAGGAGCAGGGTCGGTCAAGTCGTCTGCAGGTACATAGACGGCCTGTACAGATGTGATTGATCCTTCTTTCGTTGACGTAATTCTCTCCTGCATTGCGCCCATCTCGGATGCCAAAGTAGGTTGATAACCTACAGCGGAAGGCATACGTCCAAGCAGAGCGGACACCTCAGAACCTGCCTGCGTGAAGCGGAAGATATTGTCAATGAAGAACATGATGTCAGCAGGACCACCATCCTTGCCACCATGGTCGCGGAATTCCTCTGCAACAGTCAGACCGGACAAAGCAACTCGGGCACGTGCCCCAGGAGGCTCATTCATCTGGCCATAGACAAGTGTAGACTGAGACTTCGCAAGCTCTTCCTCGTCTACCAATGATAGATCCCACTTGCCTTCATCCATTGCCTTACGGAACTTCTCGCCATAACGGATAACGCCAGATTCGAGCATATCCCTTATAAGGTCATTGCCCTCACGTGTACGTTCACCTACACCAGCAAACACAGAGTAACCTGCGTGTCCCTTGGCAATGTTGTTCATAAGCTCCATGATGAGCACAGTCTTGCCTACTCCAGCTCCGCCGAACAGTCCTATCTTTCCACCCTTCATGTAAGGTTCGAGCAAGTCGATGACCTTAATGCCTGTTGGAAGCATTTCCTTGTGAGTGGACAAGTCCTCAAACTTAGGCGCAGGACGGTGGATTGGATAGCTGCCCTTCATGGCGAGCTCACCCATGCCATCGATAGGTTGGCCAATGACGTTCATCATTCGGCCACGGATTTGGTCACCTGCTGGCATTTGTATTGGCGCGCCAGTCGGTACGACCTCAAGGCCACGTTCCATTCCATCGGTTGAATCCATTGCGATACAACGTACAGTATCTTCGCCAATGTGTTGCTCAACCTCGATGACAACTTCCTTGCCATCAGAACGTGTCACTTTAAGTGCCTCGTAAATTTTTGGCAACACCTTCTCAGCTTCCTGACCCTTAGTGTCGAAAAAGACATCAATGACAGGACCGATTATCTGAGAGATGTGTCCGTTAATCTGTGACATACAATATCTTTTATAGTGAATATATTTCTATTTATAAACTATCAGCCATTGGCTTTTTAGATGCTTAACTCATCGAGGACCTCAATCAACTTACGGTCGAAAGGCTTGTCTGAACGAACAGCCTCAACAAGCGGGATGTAAGTGACCTCGTTGTTGTGGATACCAACCATGATATTGCGTTGACCTTGCATGATTGCTTCCACTGCACCTACGCCTGTGCGACTCGCAAGAATTCTATCATGGGCCGATGGACGACCGCCTCGCTGCACATAGCCAAGGATAGATACACGAACGTCAAACTCAGGGAACTCCTTTTTCACGCGATTGGCATAATACATGGCGCCACACTTAGGACTTTCTGACACGATGACAATGCAACTCTTCTTTGATTTGCGTATGCCACGCTCCATAAACTTTGCAAGCTGGTCTACGTCTGTTGAGTCCTCAGGTATGATTGCGGCCTCAGCGCCACTGGCTATAGCAGAGTTTTGTGCCAAGAACCCCGCGTCACGTCCCATGACCTCAATGAAGAAGATGCGCTCATGGCTCTGCGCGGTGTCGCGGATACGGTCAACGCAATCCACAATAGTATTGAGTGTCGTGTCGTATCCTATAGTAGTATCAGTGCCATAGAGGTCATTGTCTATCGTTCCTGGCAAGCCAATACAACAAAGGTCATACTCTTGGGCGAAGTTCTTGGCACCCGTAAGCGATCCATTACCACCTATCACGACAAGAGCGTCTATTTGCTCTTTCTTGATGTTCTCATAAGCCTTGGCACGTCCCTCCGGTGTCATGAACGCCTTTGAGCGAGCAGTTTTAAGAACTGTTCCGCCCTGCATTATGATGCCAGAAACATTTTCAGTGGTGAAAGGCTTGATGTCGTCATAGATCAATCCATCATAGCCTCGGTAGATACCTTTGATGTTGAACCCGTTGCATATACCTGCACGGGT
The DNA here is from genome assembly GCA_963635115.1 of Oscillospiraceae bacterium. Taxonomy (GTDB): domain Bacteria; phylum Bacteroidota; class Bacteroidia; order Bacteroidales; family Bacteroidaceae; genus Prevotella. The sequence continues at coordinate 9,935 of CAVHEN010000001.1, forward strand.
CACCGCTCTTATAGCGGCATTCATGCCTGGTGCGTCACCTCCGGAAGTAAGTATTCCAATCGTCTTAATCTTTCCCATATGTGGTCTGTTCCTAATGTGTTTTTTATATAATTATAGCTGCTTTATTCGATGGCAAAGTTAACCACAAATATCAAAACTTCCAAAACTGTACGAGTTTTTTTATACTCGTTTAACGAAAGAAATTTGATATAAAATTGCACATTCGCATCATTTTATCGCAAATGCTTGATATTACTAACTATTTTGTTCTATTATAATAATTTCTATAACCACACATGCTTTTACATGATTTATTAGTATTATCCAAAACTTAACATATTGCGACCAGACATTCGTGTCTCTTAACAATTTAGAAACAGTCGCTACAAAAGCATTAAGAATACGCCATTTGAGACGTTGCACACCTCAACAGGGAAGCTGCTAAAGGTCTTATGCAGCTTCCTTGTGATGTTAATGTTTATTAGCTTTGGCCCATGCCTTATTGTTCTGGCAGCAGGTCGTCATCGACAAACGAGAACGGTAATAGGTCTTTGATAGACTTGAACTTGAGGATCTTCTCTGTTCCGGTCAACAATATTTCCACGGGTTGATTATATCTTGACTCCATTTGTAGGATTACCTGTCGACACGATCCACATGGCGAAACCGGCTTTGAGCGAAGTCCGTTAGAGTCGGCGGCAGCAATGGCAAGCATCATGATGGGTTGGTCGGGGTAATTTGCTTGAGCGGCAAACACGGCAGTGCGCTCAGCGCAAAGTCCTGACGGAAACGCGGAGTTTTCCTGGTTTGCGCCTATTATCACCTTGCCGTTCTTGAGCATCAACGCAGCTCCAACATGAAAATTGCTGTACGGCGCAAAAGAGTTGTTCGTAGCCTCCCTTGCGCGCTCCACAAGCAGTCTTTCCTCATCTGTCAACTCATCTAACGAACAAGAGTCGTAGTAAATCTCCAATTTAGATTTTATCATTCTGTTTCTCTTTTAATGTTTTCGTAGGCTCCTATGTCTGGCTTCTCGTCTCGTTGCGTGCCGTCGCGGTCATCTTTTGGCGACGTGGCTGCTTCAGCCTGGTCTATTGCCACCGACTTGTCACTGAGATGGAAGTCATAGATTAGATTGTCTGTGTCAATATTCTTAAAGTGTTTCACGCCCATAGAGGTCGTGTCCTTGATATTCTCGAAAATCACGTTCACCATCCTTGTACTGTCAACAGTGGTGGGCTTAGGCGTGCGCAACACGCAATTGGAAAAACGCCAACCGCTCGTCGAATCATTGTTTGAGATAAGAACGACGTCGTCAGCATAACCAGTTATCAAAGTGTTGGTTACGCTAAGTTTCTCAAAGTTATTATCAAGATCTGCATACAACGCCATGCCTCTCATTCCGTCGAAAGGATAAAATTGCGCTATTGTGCAACTGTTGATTTCAATGTCTCCGCCCGTGATAGAGACACAATCGCCTAAAGTATTGGTTATCTGAGAATTTACGATTGAACCTTTTATGGCATTAGCTTCCATCCCCACGCCTTGACAATTGTGTATGGTGGAGTGGCTCAAAACGAGCTTCTTCTTCTTTATGTCCGCAGAGTCAGCAACGATACCATTAAAACAACTGTGTATGTCGGTATAGTTTAGCTCATTACCATACGATGACGTGTAAAATCTTACGCCCTGCCATTGTCCGGGCGTGCGGTCGTAAGGCAAGTAGTCGAACATCCTGTCTATCCTGTCGCCTCGCAAGACCACGTTGTTCTCTGCCGTTCCGTTGCAATGCAGACTCCCGTAAACATCAATTCCCGCATCGTTATGGAAATACAAGGTTGTGCCTGGCCCGATATTAAGTACCGCACCACTGTCAACCTTCAATCCGTTATATATAATAATAGGTGTATCAGCCTGAATAGTTGTGTCCTTTGAAATCTCAAGCCTCCTCAGCAGTTTAGCGTTCCACGCCCAAGCATTGAGGTTTACCTTTTGCTCCACGCCGCTTTGCAGGGTAAACACTATGTTGTCGTCATTTTTTTGCGGGTCTTGCCCTGTGGCATTTGGCAGTGTCGCCTCAACATAAACCCTTACGCTATCCTTATTCCGTAATTCAATGTCGGACGTTTGCCAATTGTTTGCCTCGCCAAGAAATATACCGTCGATATTAACCCTAAAAGCGGAAGCATTGCCCTTCTCCAACCTAACGCCACAACGCAATCCATCGCCCGACTTGTTGTACACCCACATTGAGCGTGATGCCGACGGAACGTTACTGAACACCGTGTCGAGGGACAGCGTGTCGCTTGAAAACGACAACCTGTTGCTTGTTGATGTCGTAAATCCACCTTCGTCGGCGCAAGCCACCAAGCAAGCCATGACGAACATTAATGATATGAAGCGTAGGATTATTCTCATTTAATTAATAATGTAAAGCGACACTTATGTCATATTGTTAAACGAACAACCCCATCAATTTATTGTATTTGTCCTTCCCGTCTTTATCATTAGTGTTCAAATAGTTGTCAATAACCATGTCGGCATATTCCGCCACAACGTCGTGAGGGTTGGTTGTTTCAAGTCCCACGCAATACATTCCCGCGGCCTTGACGGCTTTCAAGCCATTAACGCTATCCTCGAAGCCAATGCACATATCTGGCTGGACACCAAAACGTTTAGCGCCTTTGAAATAGCAGTCGGGGTTTGGCTTGCTATGGTCGAAATCCTCACTTGTGAGAATCGCGTCAAAGAGAGACCGGAACTCAGGATGAGCGCGATATACATGCTCCATTTTCTTGATGTTGCTGCTTGTCACGACAGCCGTCTTTACGCCTGCAGCCCTTATGTCGCTGACGAATTTTGTGAAGCCTTCTATATATTCGAATGTCATCGAACTCTCAAAGCTGTCAATGGCAGCCGCAATCTCTTGCTGCAGATTAACATCATCCTTGAAATACTTTTCAAAGATCTGCACAAGTGTTGACCCCTTAATCATATTCGCAAACTCTACGCCTGAGTGGAAATACTTTTCTCCCATGCCTGCCCAAAAGTCGGTGTATTGACTCTCCGTGTTGAGCACCACTCCATCCAGGTCAAACAATGCCACTTTATGATTCATGTTTTCAACCAATATGTTTTTATGTTATACAAAATCAATGTCTTACTGCAAAGTTACGACAAAAATCACTAACTTTGCATTTGATAGTAAGAAAAAACTCAGGCTATGGATTTGATTTCTAAATATTTCAATAACCTCAGCGAACAACAAACGCGACAGATAGACGCTCTCGATGAACTCTATCGAGATTGGAACTCAAAGATAAACGTCATATCCAGAAAGGATATCGACAACTTGTACCTTCATCATGTGCTTCACTCCATGGCGATAGCCAAGGTCATCAACTTCCGTCCTGGCACACGCATCCTTGACTTTGGTTGTGGCGGCGGTTTCCCGGGCATTCCTCTCGCCATCCTCTTTCCCGAATGCACATTCCGGCTCATCGACGGAACAGGAAAGAAGATCACGGTGGCTACGGAAGTGGCACGCGCGTTGGGCCTTACTAACGTGGAGGCTGTGCATCTTCGTGGCGAGGAGGAAAAGGGCAAGTATGACTTTGTTGTATCAAGGGCTGTAATGGCATTGCCCGACATGGTTAAGATTGTAAGGAAGAACCTTGTCAAGACATCTCAACAAAACTCATTGCCAAATGGAATCATAACCCTTAAAGGAGGAAACCTTGAGGAGGAGCTCAAGCCTTTCCATAAGATAGTGAAAACAATACCTATCTCCGACTTTTTCGACGAGCAATGGTTTGAGGAGAAGAACGTGATATACCTGCCGGTATATTGACATTGCGAGCCTTCACATATTATTAATTTATCCTTTTAGCGCAAAATCAGAAAGAGATGTTAAATATCAAAAGATTCATATGCAACCCGATCAGGGAGAACACTTATGTCGTTAGCGATGAGACCAAAGAATGCGTCATCATCGATTGTGGCGCATTCTATGAGCCCGAAAAGGAAGCTATAAAGAACTACATTGAGAGCAATGGCCTTATTGTTAAACACTTGATAGCCACACACGGACACATAGACCACAACTTTGGCAACAAGTTTGTCTTTGACACGTGGGGCGTTAAGCCTGAGGCAGGAACTGGCGACGACAAGCTTTTCCAGTCGATGCCCGAACAAGCCAAGGCCATCTGCGGCATAGACAGCCTCACCCAAGACGACTTCGTATGCCTTGGTAAGTGTCTTGACGAGCACGACACCGTTTGTTTTGGTTCACACACGCTTGCCATACTTGAGACCCCTGGCCACTCGCCAGGCGGTCTGACGTATTATTGCGAGGAAGAACGCGTCGCTTTCACAGGCGACACTCTATTCCAAGGCTCAATAGGCAGAACAGATTTTGAGGGCGGCTCCATGTTCATGATGGTGATGAGCCTGCGGCACCTTTCGCAGTTGCCAGACAACGTCCGCGTGTTCCCAGGTCATGGACCAGAGACGACTATTGGTGCGGAGGTTGCCGGCAATCCCTATATCGACAGATAAAGCTGAGGAATATTAAGGTGGTAAACGTTGTTGGTGAGAAAATCATCTTAGGCATCGACCCTGGCACAAACGTCATGGGATATGGCGTGCTGACCGTGAATGGCAATAAGGCTGGCCTTGTGGCCATGGGCGTGATAGACATGCGGAAAGAGCGAGACCCCTATTTGCGCCTTGGAAAGATCTTCGAGCGCGTGACTGGTATCATCGACGAATACTTGCCAGACGAGATGGCAATCGAAGCCCCCTTCTTCGGAAAGAATGTTCAGTCGATGCTTAAACTCGGGCGCGCTCAAGGAGTGGCCATTGCCGCTGCCATACAACATTCTGTGCCCATCCACGAATACGCTCCACTTAAAATCAAGATGGCAATCACGGGCCAGGGGCAAGCGTCGAAGGAACAGGTGGCTGGAATGTTGCAGAGACTGCTGAAGATAGACAAGAACGACATGCCGAAATTCATGGATGCCACCGACGCGCTTGGTGCCGCCTATTGCCACTTCTTGCAGCTCGCCACTCCACAGACTGACGCTCGCCACTATGGCTCATGGAAAGACTTTGTGGTGAAAAACAAGGATCGGCTTTCGCATTAAGAAAGCCCACATTATTAAATTAAGACCATTCAATAACAAGCAAATAAGACTCACGCAGAGAGGCCATCGGCCTTGCGGCGTATTGACGTCGGCTTTACGGTGGAATGACGGTGTCTTTGCGGTGGAAGGGCGATGGCTTTACGGTGGAAAGCCGAACAGGAAAAATAAACAACAAATAATATATGGATAGACCAATCATTAATGTGAAAGACGGTGTGGTGCGCATGCCCGAATGGCGAATGGCGGAACCGGTCAACTTTACCGTCAATGATGGCGAGCAGATAGCCATCGTAGGACCAAACGGCGGGGGCAAGACTATGCTTGTCAACATCCTTACGGGCAGTCACCCCTTGCTTATGCATGACCCGGAATACGACTTCTATCCAAGCACAAACAAGAGCTTGTCTGACAACATCAAGTATATCACTTTTCGCGATGCCTATGGTGGTGACAACGACCGCGCATATTACTTACAGCAACGCTGGAACCAAACCGAGATAGACGACAATACGCCAACCGTAAGCGACAAGCTCGACGCGGCGTTCGCTCGCACGGGTGAAGACAACGCAGCAAGGCAGGCTCTCAAGGAGCAACTCTACGACATGTTCAACATGAGGGTGCTACTCGACAAGCCTATCATCCTCTTGTCGAGCGGAGAGTTGAGGAAGCTCAAACTCACCGAGACCCTATTCTCACAGCCACGCGTGCTGATCATGGACAACCCATTCATTGGTCTCGACGCCGGAACTCGCGACCAGCTAAAACGGCTTTTCGCCACTATCATAAAGCAAGAAAGAATCCAGATAATACTTGTCCTGTCGAAGACCGATGACATTCCTGAGTTTGTCACGCATGTGGTTGAAGTCAAGGCCATGCGCATAGGCAAGAAGATGACACGCGAGGAGTTTATCTCATCTCATGCCTGCCCCAACGGCATGGTGCTTGCCAAGGACATGGCGGATGCCATTCTCGCCCTGCCCTATAAAAACAACGACTACAACACCTACGAGGTGGCGAAGTTGAACCACGTCAGCATTCAATACGGCAATCGAGTGATACTCAAGGACCTTGACTGGACTGTGCTCAACGGCGAACGATGGGCATTGAGTGGTCAGAACGGTGCGGGAAAGTCTACTTTGCTGAGCCTGATTTGTGCCGACAACCCTCAGAGCTATGCCTGCGACATCACATTGTTCGGCATGCCGCGTGGAACCGGCGAGAGCATTTGGGACATTAAAAAGCACATTGGCTATGTCTCACCTGAGATGCATCGCGCATACCAGAAAGACATTGCAGCCATAAGAATAGTGGCAAGCGGCTTGAAAGACTCTGTTGGCCTTTATGCCAAACCATCGGAAGAGGAATATGACACGTGCCGTTTCTGGATGAAGGTCTTTGGACTGGAGGGCAAGGAAAACACCACGTTCCTGAAACTCTCCAGCGGTGAGCAACGCCTCGTGTTGCTTGCGCGCGCCTTTGTCAAGGACCCGGAACTCCTGATTCTCGATGAGCCCCTTCATGGACTCGACAACGACAACCGCGTACTCGCCAAGAATGTGATCGACACGTTTGTACAACGGAAAAACAAGACCCTTATAATGGTGACGCACTACGAGGAAGAATTGCCAACTTGCATTGACCATAAGATTAAACTCATAAGGCACTAATATATATGAAGACTTTATTTCTTTCCATCATGTTACTTTCCGCAACACTCTCTTGCGCCGCAAGCAACAAGACATTAACACTTCGCGTAGTGGAAACGAGCGACATCCACGGTTCGTTCTTCCCCTACGACATGATAGACAGGAAGCCAAAGGCAGGGAGCGTGGCACGTGTCAGCACTTATGTCAACATGCTCCGCAAGCAACATGGCAAGAATCTCCTGCTTCTTGACAACGGCGATATCCTCCAAGGGCAGCCGGTGAGCTATTTCTCCAACTTCATCGACACGACTGAAGTGAACGTGGCTTCACAGGTGGTCAACTACCTTGGATACGACGCAGTTGCGATAGGCAACCACGACGTGGAACCTGGGCATGGCGTCTACGACAAATGGATCAGTGAGCACAAGATGCCAGTGCTGGGCGCCAACGTCATCAACGCGACCACAAGCGAGCCCTATCTGAAACCATACACCATCATCAATCGCGAAGGATGCAAAATAGCCGTCCTTGGCCTGCTCACGCCCGCCATACCCAACTGGTTGCCGAAAAACATCTGGAGCGGATTGCGCTTTGAGGAGATGGTCTCGTCGGCAAGGCGCTGGATGAAGGTTATTAAAGACAAGGAAAAGGCAGATGTCGTGATTGGACTGTTCCATTCAGGTAAGTCTGGAGGAATAGCGACGCCGGACTACGAGGAAGACGCGTCAGAGAAGGTCGCGAAGGAAGTGCCAGGCTTCGACCTCGTGCTTTTCGGGCACGATCATACGCGCCACCTTGACAATGTTGTCAACGTGGCGGGCGACACGGTGCTCTGCATGGATCCAGCAAACAATGCCATCACTGTGGCGGACGCCACTCTGACCCTTGAGAAAGTGAAAGGCAAATGGCAAGTAGTGAACAAGAAGGGCGAACTGAAAGATGTCACGAAGCTGCCAGTTGATGAAAACTATATGGCGTATTTCAAGCCTTTCATCGACAAGACAAACGCTTTTGCCAACCAAGAGATAGGAGAGTTTAAGCAAACGATAAAGACGGCTGATAGCTATTTCGGGAATTCCGCATTCAATGACCTCATCTTGAACCTTGAGTTGCAAATCACCAATGCCGACATAGCGTTCAACGCCCCGTTGTCTTTCAACGCCACTATCAATGCCGGACCGGTTTACATGAGCGACATGTTCAAGCTCTATAAATACGAGAACCAACTATACGTGATGCGCCTTACCGGTGAGGAGATTCGCAAACACCTTGAGATGAGTTACGACCTTTGGATGAACACTATGACGTCGCCAGAAGATCACATCCTCCTGCTTGACAATCGTACCTACGGAGACGCCCAAAGAATGGGCTTTAAGAATATGTCGTTTAATTTTGACGCGGCAGCCGGCATCGACTATACCGTAGACGTGACTAAGCCCAATGGCGAAAAGGTAAAGATATTGCGAATGAGCAACGGCGCCCCATTCGACCCAAACAAATGGTATAAGGTCGCCGTTAACAGCTATAGGGCCAATGGCGGTGGCGAGCTTTTGACGAAAGGAGCCGGCATCCCAAAGGACTCTCTTGAGAACAGGATTATCTGGAGGTCTGAGCGCGACCAACGCTATTATCTCATGCAAGAGATAAAACGGCAAGGCGTGCTCGATCCGCAACCGAATCACAATTGGAAGGTCATACCAGAAGAATGGACTAATGCCGCAATAGCCAGAGATCGAAAATTGCTCTTTGGCGAATAGACAAGCCAATGCAAAAAGCCTCTTTGTCGCTCTTCAAGTCATAACAAATGATTATAAATCAAAAATAAAGATAAATACCAAAGCTATATCAATATTTTTCCTTAACTTTGCAAAGAAATTGGGCATATTGTGCCCGGTTTGTATTTATAATATACTTCATAGGTATTAAGGGAAACCTTATTATACAAGCAAGGTAATTAAAGCAGCAAGTTAAAAATGCGTCAGTTAAAGATTCAGAAGAGCATCACCAACCGTTCAAGTGAGGCATTGGACAAGTATCTCGTGGAGATAGGTCGCGTGCCAATGATTAGCGTGGATGAGGAGATTGAGTTGGCACAGAAAATTCGTAAGGGCGGCCGTGAAGGCGAACGCGCCAAAGAGAAACTTGTCAAAGCCAATCTTAGGTTTGTTGTATCTGTGGCAAAGCAATACCAGCACCAAGGCTTGGGTCTTACCGACCTTATCGACGAGGGAAACATTGGTTTGGTTAAAGCCGCGGAGAAATTTGACGAGACTCGAGGCTTTAAGTTTATCTCTTATGCCGTATGGTGGATCAGACAGAGCATTCTTCAGGCCATCGCGGAGCAAAGTCGCATTGTGCGCTTGCCTCTCAATCAAGTTGGTGCATTGTCAAAGATTAACTCCGAGATCTCGAAGTTTGAGCAGAAGAACCAGCGTCGTCCTTCCGTTCAAGAGTTGTCTTCATTGACAAACATTGACGAGACAAAGATCGACCAGACCATTAAGGCCGACAACCACCACATGAGCATCGACGCTCCTTTCCAAGAAGACGACGACAACTCTATGGCTGACGTCCTGGCTTCTGGCGAGGACAGCCGCGCCGACAAGCATGTCGACTATGAGAGCATGGCAAAAGAGCTTGACACTGTGCTTCGAAATGTCTTGAAGGACCGCGAGATAACCATTGTGCGAGAGTGCTTTGGTATAGGTTGCCACGAGAAAGGCTTGGAAGAGATTGGCGACCAGCTCGGCTTGACACGCGAGCGCGTTCGCCAGATACGAGAGAAGAGCATTGTGAAACTTCGCGAAAGTGGTTATGCAAAGCTTCTGATTAAGTATCTCGGCTAATGTAGTTTATTCGCTAAGCAACACATCAATGACAAATCCCTTTTCTCAATTGATCGAGAAAAGGGATTTGCCTTTTAGGGTAGGTCTACGCTCTTTTATTTGTCCACCCCATAACCAAATAGCGCGAAGTCTCCTTTTGCCGGATCGTCTGGAAACACTTCTTTTAAGGCATCGGTGAGGTTCAACACCGTTTTCCAGCTTGCCGTCTTGGATGTTATAAGTCCCAAATGGCTTGCTTCTTGCATGACGTGGGTATCGAGAGGAATGTAAAGGGTGCGTTTGTCGATGAAGCCTGACCACAATCCGAGGTCTACCGGGGAGCAGTCTCTTACCATCCATCTCATGAACATGCATGGGCGCTTAGCGACAGAACTGTGAGGCGATGGCACCATGCCTTTTATTCCACATTCCCGAAAATAATCGCCAAACGCTTCAAGAGCCTCAAGCGTCGTATGCCGCTTCGTGTGCTCTTTGGCAAAGGCGCCAATAGAGCCATGAATTATAATCATGTCCCTCAAGGCATCAAGAAATTCAAGCATCATGTGGTTGTTGTAAAAGCGGTAATAGCAGTTGTTGTTGTCAACAATGTGGTCATGATATTTGCCGTTCTTTACCCAATCTGCCGTTTGTCCCCCACTCTTCTCCAGCATCGCATGAATCTTTGGCAAGAATAACTCACGCTTGCCAAAGCTAAGCACGGAAGCCAAGAAAGCCATAACCTCTTGGTTTTCTTGGCCTTTCACTTGATGCATGAACCATGACGGATCACCATTCAGGAAGTCGGCTGTCTCGTATTTATCTGAAAGCTCGCGAAGAAGCGTTGCCCTTTCTTGCTTATTCATTGCTTGTGATTAATTTATTGAAATCCTTTTGAATGCTGCAAAGTTACAAAAAAGTATATTAACATGATTGACTATTGGTATTAAGGTTTATTTCATTGAGTTTCTGCAAAAATATGAATGAATTTTAGTACCTTTGCCTTTACGTATCCAACTTGTGAAAATATTGATAGTATGAAAAAGGTTTTAAGCATTATTGTTTTTTTCTTACTTCCATTATTTGCTAATGCGCAGACTTTTCAACAACTGTGGAACAAAGTTGGAGAGGCTGCTAAAAAAGACTTGCCCCAGACCCAAATAGCAATTATTCAGCAAATTGAGAATAAAGCCGTAAAAGAGAAACAATATGGCCAACTCCTTAAGGCTCAACTAAGACATAGTATGCTCCAGGTGGAAGTCACCCCAGACTCTGCTGATGCCAATGTCAAGAAATTGGAGCGTCAATACAATTCGTTCAAAGATCCTGCGCTGAAAGCAGTCTATGCCACTGCTATAGGTAAAACGTATGGAGCGTTAGGGGCGGACAGCGATGAGATTGTCATGGCAAAATGGTTCGCCAAGGCTATGGCTGCCCCATCCGTTCTTGCATCACAAAAAAGCGATGGCTATGAACCTGCTTTTATAAAAGGTGAGGACAGCGAGATATTCAACCATGACTTACTCCATGTGATAGCCATGGAGACGAATCATTACAATGCTGCTCATTCTTACTATCAAAAACATGGCAATCGCGCCGCGGCATGCTACATGGCAATGCTTGAGGTTAACGATAACATGGTCAAGTGGGGAGATTCCGTTAGCGCGAACAACCTCGACTCACTTTTGCGCATTTACGGGGATTTACCTATCGCCTGTGAACTTGCGATTGTCAAATTACAAACCATGAACGAGGATGATGCGCAGGCCAAGTGTGAGTTTATTCAACAGGCATTGAGCAAATGGGGGGCGTGGAAGCGTGCCAACTATTTGCGCAACCAACTTAGACTTTTGGAGCAACCGTCATTCTCAATCAATATCCCCAAGGCAACGATTTTACCCAATAGTGATTTCGCGCTTTATGTAAGTTCAATTAGAAACATTGCTAAGCTTAATCTAACCATCTTCAAGGTGTCTGTTGATGGGAATACTCATCTCGACCCTTCCGTCAGCTCTGACTACAATAAGCTGAAGAAGCTTATTGCTCCATCTCCGATTGCCACTTACGAAAGAAATTACAGTGCTTCTCCAGCATGGAAATGCACTTCCGACAGCGTTAAGTTAAAAGGATTGCCGGTAGGGGTTTATATGATTGAAGCGTCTACGGACAACAAGAACATAAAAGTCAGCAGACGGCTTTTAAGGGTTTCTGATGTCTTTGACATTCACCAGACATTGCCTGACAATAAGATTCGACTTGCTGTTGTGAGCGCAACGACTGGAAAGCCGTTGCCTGACGCTAAAATCGTAATAACCAATTATCAAAACAATGGCAAAACCACAACGGACAAGCAAACTCTTACCGTTGACAAGAATGGCGAAGCTGTGTGCTCGTATAAAAACACGCCAAGGTTTATTTATGCCTATACGCCCAACGACAAGGCATCAGCAGAGAATAACCTTTTCGCCTATTTCAATTATTTCAAGTCATCGGGACAATCACACCGGATTGCCGTTTATACCGACCGGTCTATATATCGTCCAGGTCAGAATGTGCACGTGGCAGCGTTAGTTTGGGATGCTAACAAGGAAGAACTCTCCTCAAAAGTGGCTCCAAACACGTCGTTGACATTTTCACTCATGGATGCCAACTACAAGAAAGTGTCGGAAAAGACTGCTACCACGAACGACTTTGGTACGGCATCTGTCGATTTCTCTCTACCACAACAAGGTCTTACAGGTGGATATCATGTAAACGTAAAGACTGTTGGCAACGACCGTTCGACGAATGCACACTTTCATGTAGAAGAATATAAAAGGCCAAAGTTCCAAGTAGCGTTCGACAAGTTTACCGGTAATTATCAAGTAGGCGACACTGTCACACTTCGCGCTGTTGCCACAACCTATTCCGGAGTCCCTGTTCAAAATGCCAAGGTGAAATACACCATCAACAGAAAAGATGGCTTGCGATGGTTCTATTGGGGAAACAGAAATAAGACTTTGATTCTTTCCGATTCCACCACCACAGGCAAGGATGGCTCATTTAAGATTAGTGTACCAATGAGCTTCCCCGTTAATACGCAAAAGTATAGTGCAGCGTTTTTCGATTTTGACATTAACACGATAGTCACGGATATGTCAGGTGAGACTCATGAGGTACAGACTTCCTTGCCATTGAGCAATCGCAATGCTATCTTGACAAGCAATCTGCCCGATAAGACATTGAGAGACAGTCTAAAGGCTGTCACCTTTGCTTACAAGAATTTATTGGGAGAAGAAGTCGAAGCAACCATGCGGTATAAGTTTGATGATGGAGCATGGAAAGAGGCTAAAACTAATTCGACCGTTGCCATTGACAATGAGCTTGCTTCAGGATTACATCATTTTGAAGCTATCTGTGGCAGCGACACGCTGAAAAAGCAGGTTGTAGTATTTACACTTCATGACAAGAAGCCAGCGATTGTTACTCACGATTGGTTCTACGTCTCAGCCCACCAGTTCCCGTCGGACGGCTCACCAGTTTATATTCAAGCAGGCTCTTCAGATGTGGGCAACAAATTATATTACACCATCTTGTCTGGCAACAAGGTCTTGGAAAGTGGCAATAAGACTTTCAACAACAACGTCTTCACGCGCAGTTTAAAATATGAGAAAGCATATGGCGACGGCATAACCATTGCCTTAGCATGGGTTGCCGAAGGGCGACTATACGAGCATAATGTCCAGATTCGCCGTCCAGTTCGCGAAACAAGGTTGCGCACAGAATGGAAAACATTCAGAAACAAGCTAATGCCAGGTCAAAAGGAGACATGGACCTTGAAGATTCTCTCACCTGTTGGCAAGCGAGTTAAGGCACAACTCATGGCATCATTGTATGACAAGAGTCTTGACGCACTTTATCCACATTCTTGGCAATTAGACAACGGTTTTTCATTCTCATGCCCATATTCCGTTTGGCTTGGGACTTCGCCTTACACGATTTATCTTAATGGAAGTCAACACCTTAGCAACCTTAGCGTTAAGGATATGTCATTTACTCATATCGACAATTCCCTCTTCCAGGTTTCACATCCTTTCGGCGTGGTCCTGCGTCTTGATAGCAAGGTGATGCCAATGTCGAAGGCAATGGGAGGCAAGAAAATCATGGTAAGAGGCACCAGCTCTCTTGCCAAAAATGAAGCGAAGATTATAGTTGGACGTGTGGACAATAATGTCTCAGAAAGTAGAGACGGCGGTGGCCTTGGAAACCAAGAGTTTGAAGAAGGAAACGCAAATAATGGTATGCGCGATAACCTTGCAGAAACTGCGTTCTTCTACCCCGCCCTAACTACCGATAGCTCAAGTTGCGTGAACATATCATTCACCCTGCCTGAGAGTGTCACGACATGGCGCTTCATGGGATTGGCGCACGATGCCGACATGAATAATGCCCTTGTAGAAGCGGAAGCAGTCGCGTCGAAAACAATAATGGTTCAACCAAACGTGCCTCGCTTCTTGCGCGAAGGTGATAAAGGGCAGATTTCAACACTCATCTTGAACACGTCAAACAAGGACGTAGCTGGCAAAGTTAAACTGCAGATTGTTGACCCGGAGACAGAGAAGGTTATTTGGGAAAAGGAAAATGCCTATTCTGTTCTTGCCAATGGCTCAACCTCTGCCACTTTTAGTATTGACGCAGCCGAGCTTCTCCAACTTTCCAATGACAAGACGCTACTTGCGGCTCGCATTGTCGCAGAGGGCGATGGCTACAGCGATGGCGAGCAGCATTGGCTTCCGCTATTGCCAGATCGCGAATATGTGGTTAATACAATCCCATTTTATCAGAATCAAAAAGGAGACAAAGAGGTCGACTTGTCCCATCTTTTCCCTATTGACAGTAAAGACAGGAAGCTTACCATAGAATATACGGCAAATCCATTATGGCTTGTCCTTCAATCCATGCCGACCCTTGCCAACCCAAATGACAAAGACGCGGCATCGCTATCCGCTGCTATCTTCGCCAATGTATTGGGCAAGGAAATCGTATCATTCTCACCGTTGATCGCAAAGACCATCGCGTTGTGGAAAAAGGAGTTGGGCGACGAAAACTCACTTGTAAGTAACCTTGCTAAGGACAGCGAACTGAAGACAATTGTTCTCAATGAGACTCCGTGGGTTGCGGATGCTGACAAAGAGACTGAGCGTAAGCAACAACTCGCTGAATATCTTGACGTGAATACTCTCGCATACAGGGCCACTGACTTCACGTCAAAACTGCGCTCATTGCAAAACAGTGACGGGTCGTTCTCGTGGTGGCCAGGAATGACAGGCAGTGCCCTGATGACAGCAAACGTGGTTGAGACCATTGCAAGGCTTAATCATCTTGCCCAACAGAAAGTTGACGACCTTAATGACATAATGAATAAAGGCTTTAAATACCTCGATGGCAAGATGGCAGAAGAGGTCGTAAGGTTAAAGAAGCTGGAGAAGAAAGGCGAAAAGAACCTGACTCCAAGCGAACTCGCCTGCCATTGGCTTTATTCTTCAGCCTTGGAAAAAAGAAGCATGACTTCGGACATGGCTTACATTGTAAACCTTCTCGACAAGTCACCTAACAGCCTTACCATTTATGGTAAAGCAGGTTCGGCTGTCGTCTTGGCGCAATATGGCAAGCAAAGCCATGCCCATGACCTCATAGAGAGCATTCGGCAGTATTCTGTGTACACAGATGAGAAGGGGCGCTATTTTGACACCCCACGAGCTCTTTATAGCTGGTGCGATTATCGCATCCCAACTCAAACGTTTGCGATAGAAGCTCTACGCCTTGTTGAGCCAGCCGACACAACAACCATCAACCAGATGTTGCAATGGTTGTTGCAAGAGAAGCGCACTACGATGTGGAGCACTACGATAAACACCGTCAACGCGGTCTATGCTCTTATGTTGGGCAACAACATGACTTTAGACAATCGTTTAGCTGGCTCAGAACCTGTCGAGTTCACTATTGACGGCAACCAAATAGCCTTGCCAAACGCCACAAGCGGAATTGGATACGTGAAGACAACCGTTGACCCTGCAAACGCCCGCAAGCTAAAAGTTGAAAAGTTTACGGATGGAACATCATGGGGAGCCGTGTATGCGCAGTTCACACAGAGCAGCTCCAAGGTCAAGACCGCAGAGTCTGGATTGAGCATTAAACGTGAGGTAATTGGCGCGAATGGCCTAAAAGTTGGCGATAAAATAAAAATCCGCCTAACTATTAACGCCGTGCGTGATTTCGATTTCATACAGATTCAAGACAAACGTGCGGCATGTTTGGAACCTGTAAACCAAATCAGTGGCTATCGTGGTGGATATTATGCAGCTCCAAAGGATAACGTTACCAATTATTTCTTCGACCACCTGCATAAAGGCCGTCATGTCATTGAGACAGAATATTATATCAACCGAAAGGGTGACTACATTTCCGGCATAGCCACGATACAGTGCGCCTACTCGCCCGAATTCAGCGGAAGAGAACAAGGAAAAAAATATATTGTAAAATGATAATAACATTAATATGAAGATAAGACAAATCTTGCTATGCGCGGCGCTAACGCCGTTGTTTCTTCATGCCCAGACCATATCCTTGCCATCAGGCACTATCAATTGTGGTCAGGTGAAGTATAAACATCCAGTTAAGGCGGAGTTCAAAATGAAGAACACGGGTAAGCTGCCCTTGTTGATTAAAAACATCCGCACGTCATGCGGTTGCACCACTGTCTCCTACCCTACTGATGCCATAGAACCAGGGGAATCGTTTACCGTAAGTGCTGTTTACGACGCAAAACAGATGGGGCATTTCCAAAAGGAAATCGGCGTTTACAGCAATGCCGACGCACAACCGCTACTATTGACTATCAAGGGAGTCGTGGTGGAAGAGGTAAGTCATTTCGACGGAGAATTCCCATACACTATAGGCGATGTCCTTGCGGACAAGGCCGACTTGCTCTTTGACAACGTAAATCGAGGTGACCAACCCATCGAGAAGATACACATATATAATAATGGCAATACGACAATCACGCCTCAACTGTTGCACTTGCCGCCTTATATCAAGGGTGAAATCAAGCCTGCAAGACTTGTCCCTGGTCGTTCGGCGACAATACTGTTGCAATTGGACTCTCGCAAACTTCATGATCTCGGCCTGACCCATACAAGCATATATCTTGGGTCGTTCCAAGGCGACAAGGTGTCGAGTGATAAGGAAATCGACGTCAACATAGTACTGCTTCCCAACTTTGAGAAATTGGATGAAAGCCAACTTGCCAATGCTCCAAGGCTTCAATTGTCAAAGGGCAGTCTTAAATTCAATAAGACTTCAGGGAAGGCAAAGGAAAAAGACTATGTGGAGATAACCAACATCGGGAAATCGAAACTCTCCATACGTTCGCTTCAAATCATTGGCTCTGGCCTTGACATCTCGCTAAACAAGCAGAATATCGAGCCTGGAGAAACCGCGAAGCTGAAAGTTGTTGCCATAAACAGCATGATAGCGAAAGCGCGCACCGCTCCCAAGGTGCTGATGATAACAAACGACCCTTCTCAACCAAAAGTAACCATAAATACGACGTTTGAATGAACTTGAAAGTTGAGATTGACAATGGCAGTGGCTTCTGTTTTGGAGTCACTACCGCTATCCGTAAAGCAGAGGAAGAGCTGGCAAAAGGCAGCAAGCTCTATTGCTTGGGCGATATTGTTCACAATGGTATGGAGGTGGAACGCCTCCATGTGCAAGGTCTTGAAACTATCAATCATGAGCAACTCAAGACTCTCCACGATGCCAAAGTGCTCTTGCGAGCGCATGGTGAACCGCCTGAGACCTATGACATAGCAAGGCAAAACAACATAGAGATCATAGACGCCACTTGTCCTGTCGTTCTTGCTCTTCAAAGTCGAATAAAACGCAAATGGAGCACAAACAGGGAAGCCCAAACCGTGATTTTCGGTAAGAAAGGCCATGCCGAGGTGCTCGGGCTTGTGGGGCAAACCCATGGTGAAGCCATAGTCGTGGAGAGTCTTGATGAGGTTAAACAGAAAATAGACCTATCCAAAGACATCAATCTTTATTCGCAGACAACAAAAAATCTCGACGAGTATCGCCATATCATAGAGTATATCCAAAACAACTTAGGCACAGAGGCGGCATTCAAGAGCCACGACACCATCTGCCGTCAAGTGGCCAATCGCATGCCACATATCGCCGACTTTGCCGCACATCACGACATAATACTCTTTGTGAGCGGACGTAAGAGCAGTAACGGTCACGCACTTTTCACACGATGCAAGGAAGTGAATGTTAACAGTCATCTCGTTGAACGCAAAGACGAGATCGACTTCTCATGGTTTGATGGCGCAACGACTGTCGGTATATGCGGAGCCACCAGCACTCCCAAATGGCTTATGGAAGAGTGTAAAGACGCAATACTCAGCTACTGATTAATATCAATTTGCTTGACATCAATCAAAAATAGTAACTTTTTCTGCGATTATTCTTATAAATTGTTTTGCGTAAAAACAGTTTTGCCTATCTTTGCAGTGTCAAAAAGAAACAAGAAACATAGAGATAACTTCTTTATGACAACAGAATGAGGCTAGCGAGCCTTTCTAAGTTTAACAATTTAAAGAAAGGGTAACATTATGAAAAAGATTGTATTCACATTGGCTGCACTGATGAGCATGACATTTGCTTTCGCCGAGGGCGAGTCAAGCACAAAGACTAATGCAGCCGTAGCAGAAGAGGCTCAGAAGTATGAGATGAACTTCAGCACGACATCTCTCGCTCGTGCCTTGAATCTCGACTACGAGGAGATTGACGCGGTCAACTCCATCACCGCCTCATTTGCCAGCGACATGAAGAAGGCTGGTGAGGCTCAGGGCATGGACCGTAACAAGCTTTTCAAGAAAGCTCTCAAGCGGAACCTGTCTTACATGCACGCGGTTCTCAGCTATGAGCAGTACGCTAAGTATCTGAAACTTCTCAACACGACTCTCAACAACAGGGGGTTGAACAAGTAGCATAAGGAAAGGGAATTAGAAGCATCACGACTTCCAATTCCCTTTTTTCTTTTGTCGGGCTATTGATATAGTGACGACGACATCAACCCATACTGTCAACATGTTGGTTCCAGTGGGAGAATCGTCGTGCAGAATCACCTTGTTGCCATTACGCCGTAATCGCGTTGCCTTCACGCCGCAATCGCAATGGCTTTGCGCCGTAATCGTGGCGCCTTCACGCCGTAATCGTCACATCCTTTGTCAGCCGGAAACATGCACAACAAGAATCATCATAGAGCCTTAACACATGTATAGGTCTATGTTATGATCGTGCGCTATTTTCCTCATGTTAAGCAGAGCGTATCTCATTCTACCCAAAGCCGTGTTGATGCTAACGTTTGTGGCATCTGAAATTTCCTTGAACGACATCTGCTGAAAATAGCGCATATATACAACCTCGCGTTGTGACGCGGGAAGATTGTTCATTATGTTTTTTGCGTCCTCAAGTATTTGGCTGCTTATAAACATCCGCTCAATGTTCATTTCCTCAATGTTGCTGTTGCGAATGTTGGTGAGGTCGTTGTCTTCTGTTGGCTCAACGATATTATTGTTTTTGGCCGTGCGGAAATAGTCCATGATGACATTATGCGCGATACGCAAACACCATGAATGGAATTTGCCTGTCGGCGTGTACATGCCATTTCGCAGTTTTGTGATAATCTTGATGAATGTATCCTGGAATAGATCATTGGCTTGGTCTTCATCATGTACCACATAATATATATATGAGAAAAGCTTTGACTTGTTGTGTTCCAACAAGAGGTCGAATGCTTTGTCTTCGCCTCTCATATATAACACCGCAAGTTCCTCATCACTCATTTCCGCAAGGGACTTAGTGTTGTTCTCCATTGAAATATTGTGTATTAATGAAGTAAAAAATCTATCCTATAGGCCAATTTGTTATACATTAATCTTTACCGTCTGCAAAAATAAGGCTTTTTATCCTTCTTACCAAATATTTAGCAATATAATTATACTAAACTTTTCCATCTTGATTTTTGTATGTCAATTATTATGTGTATTTTTGCAGCAATAATAAACAGACTTATAAATAGAAAACTTTTACTTTTATGAACTTGAAAATACGTTTGTCGGTGTTGACCTTCCTCGAATTTGGCGTTTGGGGAGCGTACCTTACCTGCATGGGTAATTATCTTGGCGTCGCAGGCATGGGCGCGGAGATTTCTTGGTTTTATGCCATTCAGGGAATAGTCTCCATCTTCATGCCAACATTGATAGGCATTGTCGCCGACAAATGGATTCAGCCACAGCGCCTCCTTGGCTTGTGTCATTTGGTTGCCGGCATATTCATGTTGTCTCTTTGGGGCATTGGCATGAACGCTGGCTTTGGAAACCAGGTGGCTGACAAATCGCTTTTCATTGCTTTGTATACGTTAAGCGTCGCTTTCTATATGCCGACATTGGCGTTGTCTAACACCACAGCCTTTACCGTGCTGAAGAATAATGGCGGCGATACTGTTACCGACTTCCCCCCTATCCGTTCTTGTGGCACTGTAGGCTTTATCGTTGTCATGTGGTTCGTGAATTGTGCCACGTGGGACAATGGCTCTTTCTCCATGACACTTGCGCAGGATGCCCACAAGTTTCAGTACACCTACAACCAGTTTTTTGTTTCTGGCTTGTTGAGCCTCATCATGTTCTTGTATGTGTTCACCCTTCCTCAGTGCAAGATTGTGAGGAATGTATCTTCTGAGAAAAGGTCTCTGTCTCAGTTGCTTGGCCTTGATGCCTTCAAGCTGTTCAAAGAGCGTCGCATGGCATTCTTCTTCATATTCTCAGCGTTGTTGGGAATGTCTCTCCAAGTCACCAATAGCTTTGCGGGACCATTCATTTCCAGTTTCCAAGGCAGTTCGGATCCGGCTATCGCAACCTCTTTCGCCGCGAGCAACGCCACATTGCTTACGTCCATTTCCCAGGTCAGTGAAGCATTCTGCATTTTGTTGATACCATTCTTCCTTAAACGATATGGCATCAAGAGCGTAATGCTGATAGCGATGTTTGCATGGGTAGCGCGCTTCGCTTTCTTTGGGATAGGCAACCCCACAATGCCAGGCGTGATATGGTTCATTCTTTCTTGTATCGTCTACGGAGTTGCTTTCGACTTCTTTAACGTCTCCGGCGGCATATTCGTAGACAAAGAATGTGACCCGTCAATTAAGGCTTCCGCGCAAGGGTTGTTCATGTTGATGACAAATGGCATAGGCGCGACGATTGGCACGTTGTCGGCAGGTGTCATTGTAAACCATTTCTGCTCATGGACGCAAAAAGGTGAGGCTTCCTTCCTTATGGGTGATTGGCAGACATGTTGGTTCATATTCGCAGGTTTCGCATTAGCTGTGGGCTTGGCGTTCGCCTTCGTGTTTAAGCCAGTTAAGAAAAAATAGTTATTATATGTTTTGGACAATATAGAAAATGTCCGCTATATGTTTCCAACGTTTGCGTAATTGATAATGTCAAGAATACGATTGTTTCTTCAACAAGCAACAGAAGTCGTTGGTGGTGATAAGGAAGGCTTGCTCATCCTCACAGACTCGTATCAAGAGCGTCAGCTCGTGGTGCCTTGCGCAGGTCGTTTGCTTGAAGAGTTCAAGTCACGACTTGATAAGCATCAGCACCATTCCGATTTGATCGACACATTGTTAGACGTTATTGATAATCAAACATCATTGTCTCTTTCGCTTCTTATCACGAATGTTGAGAAAGGAGCTTACAGTGCGGTGCTCAATAATGAGGACACGCATAAACAGATAGGCATTGATGGAGTTGAGGCGGTGTTGCTAAACAACATTAGCAAAGACAAGATTCCACTCTACATAGACGAGGCATTGTTTCTCAGGCAAAGCTCTAAATTCAACATAAAAGCGGAGGGCGTAGCACTTCCCGTAAATGCTTTGCCTGTGTCAATGCTTGAGAAGACTCTTGACAAGGCCGTCGCCGCAGAAAACTATGAGCTCGCGTCGCAGTTGAGAGATGAATTAAACAGACGAAGGAAAGCTGATAATGATAATGCCAATGAAGTCGAAGACTGACGATGGCTTTAAACTATAATAAAAGTATAGTGTCTTGAAAGAAGAAAGGTATTTTTATGTTCCGAATGCTCCAGAGAGCAAGGAGTTGCCCGAAGAGGAAGCTACACATGCAGTAAGGGTGTTGCGCTTAGGCGAAGGTGATTCCATATGGCTTATGGATGGAATAGGCAACTTCTACCGTGCTGACGTTGGCATCGTTACGAAAAAGCGTTGTTTTTACAATATTGCCGAGACCCTGCCCCAGCAAAAGACATGGTCGGGAAAGATCCACCTTGCCATAGCGCCAACTAAGATGATGGAGCGCATAGAATGGATGACGGAGAAAGCCACAGAGATTGGCTTCGATGAATTGACTTTTCTTGATTGCAAGTTCTCTGAGCGCCACGTCATTAGGACTGATCGTGTCGAGAGGATTGTCGTGTCGGCAATGAAGCAAAGCCGAAAGGCTTTCAAGCCTGTGGTGAATGAGCTGACGCCTTTCAAAGATTTCGTGACATCGTGCGACGCTGACTACAAGTTCATAGCTCATTGCCACAACGAACATGAGCGTATTGACCTCTTCGACAAGTTAGAATCTCTTCCTGCGGAAGCCAGCATATGCGTGCTTGTTGGTCCGGAAGGTGATTTCTCCTTCGATGAAGTAGAGTTGGCCCTGGCTAAAGGCTTTGTGCCCATCACGTTGGGAAACAGCCGTTTGCGAACTGAGACCGCGGGATTGATGGCAGTGACCATGGCTCAAATGCGGAAAAGAAAATGAAACTCAAGAATAATCATAATTTGATAGAAACAATGAAGATGTTTAATCACATTAGGATAACGCTTGTCCTGTGGACATTATATATTTTTGCAACTATCGGTATTTTGTCTTCTTGTTCAGGTAAGGAATATATAAACGCCATTCCAGCCGAGAGCCAGATGCTTATCCGACTCAACCCTACCAAGCTCAGTGGCGCGAAAAGTCCTTTGATTTTAAAGACGTTGCTTCATGTAAAGAAAATAGACAGGGCTGGCATTGACCTTTCGCAAGACGTTTACTTTTTTGAGGATGGTCAAGGCAATTTCGGACTATGTGCTAAGGTTAGCAGCGACAGCGAGCTTGAGAAGTCGCTACAGGAAGCAGGCCTGTCGCTTACAAAGCGTCGTGACTATAAGTTTGCAGCTTTGTCATCGGGTTGGGTAATTGGTTTTTCTGATAACACCGCATTGTTGATGGGTCC
Organism: Oscillospiraceae bacterium; assembly: GCA_963635115.1. Lineage (GTDB taxonomy): Bacteria > Bacteroidota > Bacteroidia > Bacteroidales > Bacteroidaceae > Prevotella. The sequence goes on from CAVHEN010000001.1 coordinate 32,891, forward strand.
CGTTGTCCCAGCCGCCCAGGACGACCTTATCACGCTAATGGCTCGCTATCTTGGTTCCGATGAAGAGCAAGGCATAAAGTCTTCTCCCATGTATGCCACATCCGATTCAATTGACGCGCCTATGTCGCTTGTTGCCCAAACAAAGGCACTGCCAGAGCAGTTTGTAGCGCCATTCACAATGGGAGCCCCCAAAGACACCGACCCAGCCGATGTCATTCTCGCGGCTGCTATGGAAGTTAAAAGTGGCAGGTTGCTCATGCACGGCAAGACCTTGTCGTACAAGAAAAGCATTAATTCAGCAATCGACAAAGCCGCAAAAGTGTATCGCCCTATAAAGGGAGATTATATCAAGGCGATGTCACAAGACGACGTGCTTGGACTTTTCCTGAATGTTGATGGCAAAGAGTTCCATAAGTTAATGATTCAGAACAGGGCCACGACAGCCATGCTTGCTGGCATTAATACAGCAATAGACATGGACAACATCATAAAGAGCGTGGATGGTGACCTCACGCTTGTCACATCTTCCCTCGGAAAGGACAACCTGCACATGATGATGGCAGCTCACCTGTCTGGCGCGCCTTGGCTTGCGGATGTTGACTACTGGAAAAATAGCGTACCAGCAGGAGGACACATTGGTGATTGGGGAAAGAATTGTTATTACTATTCGGGCAACGGCACAACTTATTTCTTTGGAGTAACGCCAGATATGCAATACATGAGCGGTGCTTCACCAGAAGAGGCCAAACAGAGCATAACAACATCGGCAAAACCACTTCCTACCGACCTACAAGAAATTATAAAGGGCAAGAAGTTTGCCATGGTTGTTAACTTTAAGGCGTTGGGGAACAGTAAGGCTGCCGCGGTGACTTCGCTTCTAATGCCAATGTTCGGAAATATCAATACGATTGTATATACAATGGACAAATGAACAGGATACACTTCATGAATGTCGTGCCAAATGTGTTTTCAGAGCGTAAGGATTTACACTCTGACGTTTGGGCAAACGACATCACGTTTGAGAAAGGCAAGCTCTACCTTGTAGAGGCAGACTCTGGCAAGGGAAAGAGCACGTTTTGTAGCTATATAGTTGGCTACCGTCACGACTATACGGGACATGTGTTTTTCGATGATGCCGATACGATTAACTTTAACGAGACGCGATGGGTCGACGCTCGTCGTCACAACATAAGCCACCTTTTTCAGGAATTAAGGCTGTTTCCTGAGCTCACGGCAATGGAAAACGTACAGATCAAGAATAAGCTCACGGGGTTCAAGACCCAGGGGCAAATCCTTGAATGGTTCGATATGCTCGGCATTGCCGACAAGGTAGACGCAAAGGTTGGCAGAATGTCGTTTGGACAACAACAGAGAGTGGCAATGATAAGGTCACTCGTGCAGCCATTCGATTTCATTCTTGCCGATGAGCCAATATCACATCTTGATGACCGAAATGCTGAGATTATGGCAAGCATAATGATGGAAGAAGCAAAACGACAAGGCGCTGGCGTGATAGTGACAAGCATTGGCAAACACATGAATCTAAACTATGAAAGGACGGTGAAGTTATGAATCTTGTTTGGAAACTTTTACGCCAACATATCAGCATCTCCCAGTTCGCTGGTTTTGCTTTTGCCAATCTTTTTGGGCTGCTGATCGTATTGCTGGGCTACCAGTTTTACAAGGATGTCTCCCCCGTGTTCACGGGAGACGACGCATTCATGAAGTCAAATTATATCATTGTGGAGAAAAAGGTCGGAACGGGCAACACATTGTCTGGTCGTCCCAACGCCTTCACAAAACAAGACGTTGACGACATCAGCGCCGCTCATATAGCTAAAAAGTTGGGGGCGTTTACCTCAACACAATATACCGTTACCGCTCACATGGGCATTAGCGGAGTGAACATCCTAAATTCGGAGATTTTCCTTGAGAGCATTCCAGACGACTTCGTCGACGCTCCCAAGGACACATGGATCTATAAACCTGACGACAAGGTCGTGCCCGTAATATTGCCAAGAAGCTACATTGCCATGTACAACTTCGGTTTTGCGCAAAGCCGCTCATTACCTAAGATCAGCGAAGGTCTTGTGGGAATGATAGACTTTGACCTGTTTATTCAAGGTGCCAATGGAAGCGGTTCTTTCAAGGGCAAGGTCATAGGTTTTTCTTCGCGAGTTAGCAGCATTCTTGTGCCACAAGCATTTATGGAATGGAGCAACCAATCGTTTGCGTCGGGAAATAATCCTGACCCGACGCGGCTTATCCTTGATCCTGACGATAGCAAGACAGAGCAGATGACTAATTATTTCGACCGTCATGGCTTTGAGGTTGAGGATGACAAACTTGACGCGGAGAAGACGACCTACTTCCTACGCTTCATGGTGACAATGGTGATGATAGTTGGTCTTGTGATTTCTGTTCTCAGTTTCTATATTCTCATGCTTTGCATTTACCTGCTGGTTCAGAAAAACTCCTCAAAGCTTGAGAACCTGTTGCTTATCGGTTATAGTCCGCAACAGGTCGCGCGACCCTATCAATTGTTGACCATATTCTTGAACCTTGGCGTACTTGTGGTTGCCCTTGTCGCCATATTCTTCGTCAGGGATTATTATGTTGGAGTCATTTCAACACTTTTCCCCAATGTCGACACGGCTTCTATGCTTCCATCTATAATCCTTGGCATAATACTCCTTGTCTTGGTTAGCGTGTGCAACATTATAGCCATTCACCGTAAAATATCCGCTATATGGAAGAGAAAAGAGTGAGACGACAGTCACAACCGCCCAAACCAACTGGCAACTCTTATAGATATGTCATAGACGAGCCTGCGAGACTTCTTGATTGGCTTTTCTCTAATCTTAAGGAGAGCCGCACGAAGATCAAAGCCACACTTTCAGGACGGGGCGTCAAGGTCAATGGCAAAGTGGTCACTCAGTTCGACTACGAATTGCTTCCCGGAATGAAGATAGAGATCAGCAAGTCGAAACAAAACGTAGAGTTCAAAAACCATTACCTCCGCATTGTCTTTGAAGACCGCTATCTCATGGTGGTTGAAAAAAAGCCTGGCATTCTCTCCATGGCGGCTGGCCACAGCACCTTGAACGTCAAGACTGTGCTCGACGACTATTTTCGCCAGAGCCACCAACGCTGCACGGCTCATGTGGTGCACCGACTCGACCGAGACACAAGCGGACTGATGGTCTACGCAAAAGATAAAAACGTGGAGCTCGCCCTGGAGTCTGACTGGCACAACATTGTCTTTGACCGTCGCTATGTTGCCGTCCTTTCCGGAGTTATGGAACAAGACGAGGGTACAGTTGAGAGTTGGCTTAAAGACAACCGTGCCTATTTCACTTACAGTTCACCATATGACAATGGCGGCAAGCTCGCAATTACACATTATCATGTATTGAACCGCACAGCAGAGCACTCGCTCGTTGAGTTCAAGTTGGAGACGGGACGCAAGAACCAGATTCGCGTTCATGCCTCCGACTTGGGGCATCCCGTTTGTGGCGACGTGAAATATGGCAACGGCGATGACCCTGTCGGTCGTCTTTGCCTACATGCGTTCCGCCTGTGCTTTTACCACCCTGTCACCCATCGCCCCATGGAGTTTGAGACAGACATCCCTCAGGCTTTCAAGAGCTTGTTTAAATAATGTTCTTCAAAATCACACTTACTGAATATCACATGCCATGACAGATTATATCATTGCCTTAATAGTTATTGTTGTCGCCATTGTCGTCATCAAGAAAGTCACGACTTGCCTTCTCAAGACCACGATTGGCATCATAGCAATGGCCATCATTGCCTATGTATTATTCAAGGCTGGCGTATTTTAAGCTTAAAGTTGCAACAATTTGTGCAGATTGTCACTACTTTCTTTGCGATTTAGTGCAAAACAACCTATCTTTGCAACAGAATTAAATACTAGGCAATTATGAAGCATCAAAAGAAATTCCTCCTGTCTGAGCAGGATTTACCCACACAATGGTATAACATACAGGCTGAGATGCCCAATAAGCCAATGCCTCCATTGAATCCGAAGACACATGAGCCATTGACGGCCGAGGATCTCTCCCACATATTCAACGCAGAGTGCTCAAAGCAAGAGCTCGACCAAACGCATCCTTGGATAGACATCCCTGAGGAGGTGCAAGAAAAGTACGCTTATTATCGCGCCACTCCCTTGGTGCGCGCCTATGCCTTTGAACAAGCCATTGGCACACGTGCCCACATCTATTTCAAGAATGAGAGCACCAACCCATTGGGATCACACAAGATTAACTCAGCCCTGCCACAATGCTATTATTGCAAGCAGGAGGGAGACTCAAATGTCACCACGGAGACGGGAGCCGGACAATGGGGTGCCGCCCTATCGTATGCCGCAAAACTATATGGCCTCGACGCGGCTGTGTATCAAGTGAAGATCACGATGCAGCAGAAGCCATACCGTTCTTACCTGATGCGAACGTTTGGTGCAGCAGTGCAAGGCTCGCCTTCCATGTCGACGCGTGCCGGCAAGGACATCATCACGCGTGATCCTAACCATCCTGGATCTTTGGGCACTGCAATATCAGAGGCCATTGAGCTCGCTACCACTACGCCTGGTTGCAAATACACTCTCGGCTCGGTGCTCAATCATGTGGCGCTGCATCAGACCATCATTGGTCTGGAGGCAGAGAAACAGATGGCGATGGCTGGCGAATATCCCGACAAGGTAATAGCTTGTTTCGGCGGCGGCAGCAATTTTGGAGGCATTGCCTTCCCGTTCATGCGCCACGTCTTTGACGGCACGCATAAAGACACCGAGTTTATCGCGGCAGAACCGGAGAGCTGTCCTAAACTTACGAGAGGAAAGTTTGAGTATGACTTTGGCGACGAGGCTGGATACACTCCTTTGCTACCTATGTTCACGCTTGGCCATGACTTTAAGCCTGCCAATATCCATGCGGGCGGATTGCGCTATCATGGCGCGGGTGTCATAATCTCGCAATTAGTGAAAGACGGCTATATGCATGGTGTTGACATTCCTCAGTTGGAGAGTTTCCAGGCCGGAATGCTCTTTGCCCAAACAGAGGGCATTGTTCCAGCGCCAGAGAGCTGTCATGCCATAGCCGCCACCATTCGTGAGGCGCAGCGTGCCAACGAGGAAGGAAAGGCGCCAGTCATTCTCTTCAACCTTTCAGGCCATGGACTCATTGACATGCCATCGTACATGAGTTATATCGATGGCGACTTGATGAACTACCGTGTCACCGACGCTGAAATTGAGAAGAATCTTAATGGCGTCCCATATAAAATAGATTAGTATCCGAATGATAGAAGTGACAGTCAAGGACGCTGCTTTGGAAGAAGCGGCGCAAAATGGGATGGATGACTTCCTGAAGGTTATCACCGATGCCATTTACGATGCCATTGGTGGTGAACTGACGGCGGAAAACATGTCCGAACTCAATTCAGACCAGATAACGCTTTTGGCGTATGTCATACTCCGCGACACGGTGATGGACGGCGGTTTCGTTGAGTTGATACACAATGGTTATGGCCCATTCATCTATCTCAATCCTTTTGCCAAGGCGGTGCGCAACTGGGGATTGCGCGACCTCTATAAGATTATAAGCGAGTCGCACCGCCTTTTCGGGAAATATCGTTCAGAGATAGAGAAGGACTGTACGCAAGAAGAGTTCGACGCATTGTTTGAAAGGTTTCCCGAGTTTGACGATTACGACGATTATTTCGTTGAGCATGAGGAAGAGTTCACAATGGAAATTGCTCACTATGTAGACGATCATTTGGAAGACTTTTGCAAGATTTCAAAATGAACAAGATTGAACAAGAGTTGCGCCGCAAGAGTCCGGTGCAGATTCGCAACAAGAAAGCTTCGTTTCTATACAACTTTATTGATACCTATACAGCTGGGATCGTGCTCACGGGCACAGAGATCAAGTCAATCCGTCTGGGCAAGGCATCGCTTGTAGATTCGTTTTGCTTTATCAACAATGGCGAGATTTGGCTAAAGGGCATGAATATCTCGCCGTATTTCTATGGCTCGCGTTCCAACGTGCCATCACGACGTGACCGCAAGTTGCTTCTCAACAAGCGTGAGATACGCCACCTTGCCGAGGACACCAAGACGCCTGGCCTCACGATTGTGCCGACCTTGGTTTTCATCGACGACAAGGGCAGGGCAAAGGTAGACATAGCATTGTCGCGCGGTAAGAAGGAATACGACAAGCGACAAACGCTAAAGGAGAAAGAGGATCGCCGTGAGATGGACAGGGCGACGAAGAACTATCGCGTGTAACATGTCGTGCCAGCTAAAGTTTATTAATACAAAAACACTTTGTGTTTAATATAGTGCCGTTCATAATGAATCGGCACTTTTTTTATGCGTCGCCGTTGCGCCGCAATCGTGATGCGTCAACGGCGCAATCGCGCTGCCGTTGCGCCACAATCGCAGTGCCGTTGCGGTGAAATGGCAAAGGCACTGCGATGAAACCTCTTGTGGCTGTCGGCAAACCCTTGCAACTCGACCAACATTGAGCCAATTTAATGTTTTACTAACCATTTTCTCAATTAGATTATTTACCTTTGCATCAAAATAAGAACCATGAATAAAGACAAATATATAGAGATAAAAGGTGCAAGGGTAAACAATCTCAAGAATGTCAGCCTGAAAATTCCTCGAAACAATTTCGTTGTAATCACAGGTGTATCAGGCTCGGGTAAGTCGAGCCTTGCCTTTGACACACTTTATTCTGAAGGACAACGTCGTTATGTCGAAAGCCTTTCGTCTTACGCCCGCCAATTTCTTGGCCGACTGAAAAAGCCGGAATGTGATTACATAAAAGGTCTTCCACCTGCAATAGCTATTGAGCAGAAGGTTGCGGCGCGCAACCCAAGGTCTACCCTGGGAACGTCCACGGAGATTTATGAATATCTCAGGTTGCTTTATGCTCGCATAGGCCGCACATTCTCTCCGATAAGCGGACAGGAGGTGAGGAAAGACACGCCGCAGGACGTTGTAGACAAGGTGCTGTCCATGGCAGATGGCACCAAGTTGATGATTGTTTCACCCGTGATTCCAACAGAGGGGCGCACGATCTTACAGCAATTGGACACCTTTCTGAAGGAAGGTTTCACGCGAGTCATTCTGAGTGGCGACGCAAGACGTATTGAAGACTTGTTGGAAGAGGCGCAAGAGTTGGAAGACGGAAGCGTATTCCTTGTTGTTGACCGCCTTGGAGTGTCGCACGATAAAGACGTTGTTTCACGAATAACCGACTCGGTGGAAACGGCAATGTATGAAGGCCGCGGAGCGTGCCGGATAGTGATGTTGCCGTCAAACCTCAGCTATGATTTTTCTTCAAGGTTCGAGGCCGACGGCATCACTTTCGAGGAGCCTAACGACAACATGTTCTCTTTCAACTCGCCTGCTGGTGCTTGTCCCGTTTGCGAGGGATTTGGCAATGTCATAGGCGTGGATGAGCGTTTGGTGATTCCCAACTCTTCATTGTCTGTATACGACGGTTGTGTGCAATGCTGGCACGGAGACAAGATGAAGGAATGGCAAGTCGCGTTTTGCCGAAGGGCCAAAGACGCCGACTTCCCTATATTCACACCCTACTATGAGCTTACGCGCAAGCAGAAAGACATGTTGTGGCACGGTTTCCCATCGGACATTGACAAAAACGGTGAACTGAAAGACGACGCGGTTTGCCTTGATGCCTTCTTCCGCATGGTGAAGGATAATCAATACAAGATTCAATACAGGGTCATGATGAGCCGCTATCGTGGCAAAACCGTTTGCCCCGAGTGTCACGGCACGCGACTAAGGAAGGAAGCCACTTGGGTAAAAATAAACGGCCTTGCCATAAACGACCTTGTGGAAATGCCGGTAGACAAACTGAAAACATGGTTCGACAACCTCACGCTATCAGAACATGAGCAAACCATATCCAAGCGTCTACTCACAGAGATCCGTTCACGTCTTGGTTTCCTCGTAGAGGTGGGTTTGGGCTATCTGACGTTAGGCAGACCTGCCAGCACTCTGTCAGGCGGTGAAAGCCAACGCGCAAGATTGACCACATCGCTCGGCTCGCCGCTCGTGGGGTCACTCTATATACTCGACGAGCCAAGCATAGGCCTTCACAGTCGCGATACAGACAGGCTAATAGATGTGCTCCGCAAACTACAGCAAGAAGGCAACACCGTAATAGTGGTGGAACACGACGAGGGCGTGATGCTTTCCGCCGACTGGCTCATTGACGTAGGGCCCGACGCAGGAAGAAATGGCGGCGAGATCGTTTGTGAGATCTGCCCATCTCCAAAAGACTCTGAAAAAAAGGAAGACTTTTGGAAGGAGGCGGTCAAGCAATTCCCACGAAGCTACACGGTGAAATACCTTGCCGATGAAGAGAAAATATCTATACCTGCATCGCGTAGGCAATGGAACCAAAGCATTCTCCTGAAAGGTTGCCGCATGAACAACCTTAAAGGCGTGAATGCACGCTTCCCCCTCAATGTCCTGACGGCAGTCACTGGAGTCTCTGGCTCCGGTAAGTCGAGCTTGGTCAAAGGCATATTTTATCCGGCATTGAAACGCAGGATGAACGAGGTGGCTGAGCAACCTGGCGAATACTCGACTATGGAAGGCGACTGGACGGCAGTGAAACATGTTGAGTTTGTCAACCAAAACCCGATAGGAAAGAGCACACGTTCAAATCCCGCAACCTACCTGAAGGCGTATGATTCAATAAGGCAAGTGTTTGCCGACCAGCCATTGGCAAAGCAGATGGGCTTCACGGCTCAATATTTCTCCTTTAACGCCGAGGGCGGACGATGTGAGGAATGCAAAGGCGCAGGTGTGATAACCGTGGAGATGCAGTTCATGGCAGACCTCACGCTGACCTGTGAGGCGTGTCATGGCAAGAGGTTCAAGAAAGAGATTCTTGACGTCAAGTTTCACGATAAGAACATTGACGACGTGCTAAACATGACGGTTGACGAGGCCATCGATTTCTTCTCGCAATATGATGAGAAGACGGTGGTTGGTCGGCTGCTGCCCTTACAAAAAGTGGGATTGGGGTACATCCAGCTCGGACAAAACTCGTCCACTCTCTCTGGAGGTGAAAACCAAAGGGTAAAACTTGCCTATTTCATTGGACAAGAGAAGCAAGATCCAACGCTTTTCATGTTTGATGAGCCAACGACGGGATTGCACTTCCATGACATTTCCAAACTCCTTAACGCGTTCAATGAGCTCATTGAGCGTGGGCATACCGTAATAGTGATTGAGCACAACCTGGACATAGTTAAAAACGCCGACTGGGTCATAGACATGGGGCCAGATGGCGGAAACGCTGGCGGAACCATTGTCGCCGAAGGAACACCAGAGCAGATAATCTCTTGCAAGAACAGTGTAACAGGTAAGTATCTTGAGCAAAAACTTAAACATTTTTGTACTACCAAAAACACGTGAAATGAAATGTTTTAGCTAACTTTGTAACTAAATTACAAGAAACGATGCTACATTTTGTATCTTTTGGTAGTGGTAGCAGTGGCAATTGCAGCATGCTATATACTGACACCGAGGCTTTGGTCATCGATGCAGGCGTTGGCGTGCGCACACTGAAAAAACACCTGAAAAACTATGGCTTGTCACTCTTCTGCGCCTTAGGCATAATAGTGACTCATGATCACGCAGACCACGTGAGGTCCGTGGGATGCTTAAGCCATGATTATAACTTGCCAGTTTATTCTACCCATGGAGTACATGAGGGCATTGGAAAGAACTGGAGCGTAAGGAAGAAAATATCTCCCGACTTGAAGCGCGTGATTATGAAAGACACGCCTTTTCAAGTGGGCAGCTTCATGATAACGCCTTTTGGAATACCTCATGACAGCACTGATTGCGTAGGATATAAGATTGAATATGGCAATGTCACGTTTGTGTTAATGACCGACATTGGCCATATAACTGACGACATGAAGCCTTATATTGCGTCTGCCAACTACCTTGTCATTGAAGCCGACTATGAACAGCAAATGCTGGAGGCTGGACCTTATCCTCAACATCTCAAGGACAGGATAGCAGGGCCTTACGGTCACCAAAGCAACGCCGAATGCGCGCAAGCTATTATCGATAATGCCACTCCATCACTTAAACATGTGTGGCTATGCCATTTGAGCGATGAGAACAACCACCCAGACCTTGCAGAGAAGCAGGTTAAGCAAATATTAAGAGAGCACGGAATTGTGGCTGGCAATGAGTCTGGAGCTGACTTTGCGCTTGACGTGCTCAGGCGGAAAACGCCAAGCGAGATATACAATCTGGTATAGCACTCGTTCTTTGTTGCACTGGTAATGTGGAATTGGAACAAAAGGACGCATCCAGACGAACGGTGACGTGAAAGGCTTAGCTTGAAAACAAAGGTTTAGAATAAAAACAGGAAAGAGACAAATGACAGACTTGTACATATTCGATTTCGACGGAACAATAGGTGATAGCCGTGGTTTAATAGTCAAGACCATGATGGACACGTTTGATCACATGGAAATAACGAAGCCAGATGTTGAAACGTGTATCAAGACCATCGGCATGCCGTTGACCGATTGTTTTGCTGTATCAGCTTGCTTGGATAAAAAGAAAAGCGAAGAATGTGCAACGATATACCGTGAAATCTTCAAGGCAAACAATAAGCAAGGAGCCGTGAAACCTTTCGATGGGGTTATTTACACGCTTAACCGATTACATGATGAAGGCAAGACAATGGCCGTGGCAAGTAGTAGGCAGCACGAGTCGCTTGATATTCTTGTTGAGGACTTTGGCATTACCAACCTTTTCTCTATGATTGTAGGCGGTGATGATGTGACAAAAGCCAAGCCAAACGCCGAACCCGTGAACCTGATTCTTTCTAAACTTGGTTTCAACCCACAACAAGCTCTCGTGGTCGGTGATGCTCCTGTGGACATTCTCATGGGTCGCAACGCCGGAACTAAAACGTGCGCAGTGACCTATGGCAATGGCGGCATCAATGAATTAAAAGACTCAAAACCAGACTATTTGGTTGACGAGTTCTCAAAGATATTGAAGATAGTATAGTAGCCACGGTACTCTATGTCTATCAATAAAAAAAGTGGAAGCGATACACTTCCACTTTTTTATTTCTTTACCGTTGGGTTATTCAAGATCAATTCTCCTCAATATATTTGGCGATCCACTCGCCCACTTCCTTAGTTCCGTAATGCTTGCCACCTTCAACCTGAATCTCAGGAGTGCGAACATTGTTAAGCAAACTTGCGTCGCATGCCTTGCGGATGGCGGCACCTTCCTCTTTAAGACCGAAGTGCTCAAGCATCATTGCCGCAGAAAGGATTTCAGCAAGAGGATTGGCTATGTTCTTGCCTGCTGCCTGTGGCCATGAGCCATGTACAGGTTCGAAGAGCGGAGTGTGCTCACCAAGAGACGCAGATGGCTGCAAGCCCATTGAGCCTGTAATAGCTGATGTCTCATCAGTAAGGATGTCGCCAAAGGTGTTCTCTGTTACAATGACATCAAAGAAGCGTGGCTCTGTCAAGACTCGCATCGAAGCGTTGTCTATGAACATGTAATCAACCGTGACCTCGGGGTATTGCGGCTCCATTTCCTTCGCAATCTGCCTCCAAAGACGTGAGCTTGCAAGCACGTTAGCCTTGTCCACTACAGTCAAGTGCTTGTTTCGACGCATGGCGAAGTCGAAAGCCACCTTCAAGATGCGCTCAATCTCAGGACGGTAATATATGTCCGTGTCGTAAGCTTTATCATTGTCTTGATATTTCTCTCCGAAGTACATGCCACCAGTCAACTCACGGATTACAACGAAATCGGCACCCTTGATAAGCTCCTCTTTCAATGGACTCTTATGCAACAGACAATCGAAAGTGGCCACAGGGCGCACATTTGCAAAAAGGCCAAGCTTCTTGCGCATTGCGAGCAAACCTGTCTCAGGGCGAACTTTCAATGTAGGGTTATTGTCGAAACGTGGATCACCTACTGCCGCGAACAACACGGCATCAGCATCCATGCACGTCTTGAATGTGTCCTCAGGGAATGGGTCGCCACAAGCATCGATGGCATGAGCTCCACAGAGACCCTCTGTGTATGTGAACTCGTGACCAAACTTCTTTGCCACTACATCCAGTGCCTTAATGGCCTCTGGCATAATCTCCGGTCCGATACCATCGCCCGGAAGAACTGCAATTTTCAAATTCATTGGTTTATATTTTTGTTTCTTCGTTTCTTAAATTTACAATGCCACACTGATATTTTCTTCCACCATATTAAGCATCTTGATAGTAGCTTGTATGGCAGCTTCCGTTTGGTCGGCGTCAAGTCCACGCGTGCGCCATTGCTTTTCTCCGTCAGTCCATGTGATAACAGTCTGTACGAGAGCGTCAGTGCGACCTCCAGGTGGAATAGTCACAGCATAGTTTTGCAACAATGGGAATGTGCGATTGAGCTTTTCCTTGTAGATCTTACGCAAAGCTTTTACAAAGGCGTCATACTGACCATCACCCGTTGAATCGGTTTCGTAATCCTTGCCATTGATGTTAACCTTGAGACTTGCAATAGGCTTCAATCCATAACTTGTTGAAACCATGTAGCTCACAAGTTTAACCCTTTGTTCTGGCGAGGAGTGCTTCAACACGTCACTAACTATGTATGGCAAGTCATCTTGTGTAACAAGTTGTTTTCTGTCGCCCAATTCTGTAATACGTTGGGTCACGGCCTTAGTTTGTTCCTTGGTGAGTTCCAAGCCAATGTCCTCAAGGTTTCTAACGATGTTCGCCTTGCCAGAGTTCTTGCCCAAGGCAAATTCTCTATGTCTGCCAAAGCGCTCTGGGACCAAAGCGTTACTATACAAATGAGCCTTGTTGTCACCATCAGCGTGGACACCTGCAACCTGTGTAAACACGTTCTCACCTATGACAGGCGTGTTTGGCGAATAGGCAATGCCACTGTAACCAGCTACAACATTGCTTATTTCCATGAGAGTAGACTCGTCAATATGCTCTTTAACATGCATCTGGTCTTTCAACATCACGTGAATACTGCTTAAAGGAGCATTGCCACAACGTTCTCCAAGGCCATTCACCGTGACGTGCAATCCTGAGCATCCCGCCTCAACGGCCATAAGAGAGTTGCCAACGGCCATATCATAATCATTGTGGGCATGGAACTCAAACTTCTGACCTGGGTATCGGTCAGTCATAGCCTTTACGTACTCAAAGCTGTTTAAAGGGTTGAGGATGCCCAGCGTGTCAGGCAACAGAAATCTTACAATTCCTTCATCCTTCAATGAATCCATCATCCCCCAAACATAATCACGACTGTCTCTCATGCCTTGCGACCAATCTTCAAGATAGAGATTAACCGTCATTCCCTTGGAATGGGCATAGGCGATAACCGACTTGATATCGCTTACGTGTTCTTCAAGAGTCTTTTTAAGTTGGTATTGGCAATGTCTCAAGGAGCCTTTGGCCAAGAGGTTTACAGTCTTGCAACCACATTCAGTAATCCAATCGACAGATTTATTGCCGTCAACGAATCCCAACACCTCTACCCTATCGAGCATTTCGTGCTGCTGTGCATAGTTGCAAATCATGCGGACGGCATCTTTCTCGCCATCCGACACCCTCGCCGAGGCCACCTCTATGCGGTCAACGCCGACGTCTGACAAGAGATAACGGGCTATCATGAGCTTCTCATGTGGCAAGAAGCTCACGCCATTGGTCTGCTCACCGTCGCGAAGAGTAGAGTCCATTATCTCTATTTCGCGTTCCTGATTTGCCATTATCGTTTGTTCTTTTCTTCCCATGCCTCAACCTTGTCACAGTTCTGCACGAGGAAATCAACATCGTCCAGACCATTCTCTAAACAATGTTTCTTGTATCCATTTATCTCAAAATGCTCACTACGACCCGTGGCAAGGTTGGTCACTGCCTGATTCGGCAAGTCAACCTTAACTTGTGTAGCGTGATCATTGTTGATGCACGTGAACAACTCACTAAGGAAATCTTCTGACACCACCACAGGAAGCACGAAATTGTTTAACTCGTTGTTCTTATGGATATCGGCGAAGAAAGAACTGATTACCACGCGGAAACCATAACCTGCAATAGCCCAAGCAGCATGCTCTCGTGAAGAGCCTGAGCCAAAGTTCTTGCCAGCTACTAAGATGACAGCATCTTTAAAGTCGGGATTGTTGAGCACGAACTCTTTCTTCTCAGAGCCATCGGCGTTAAAACGCCAGTCGTGGAAAAGGAATGGTCCGAAACCGTCCTTTTGGGTCAGCTTGAGATAACGTGCCGGTATTATCTGGTCTGTATCAACGTTCTCCAAAGGAAGTGGCACACACGTTGAGGTAATGATATTAAATTTCTGCTTCATGATTATAGAGTTCTGGGATCTGTTATTTTACCTGTCAATGCCGCTGCCGCTGCCACGAGTGGGCTTGCGAGGATAGTACGGCTTCCAGGTCCTTGTCGACCCTCAAAGTTGCGGTTACTTGTGGAAACGCTATATTTGCCTGCAGGCACCTTGTCATCGTTCATGGCAAGGCAAGCCGAGCAACCAGGCTGGCGAATGGCGAAGCCTGCCTCATTAAGGATCAGGTCGAGGCCTTCTTCCTTTATCTGCTTTGCCACGAGATGAGAACCTGGCACAAGCCATGCAACTACATTCTCTGCCTTATGCTTTCCTTTTACGACCTCGGTAAAAGCACGGAAGTCCTCGATGCGTCCATTGGTACAAGCGCCAAGGAATACGTAATCAATAGGGTGGCCGAGCAACTTCTCTCCAGGCTTGAAGCCCATGTAATTCAAGCTCTTTTCAAAGCCAGCACGCTCTGCCTCCGGTATCTCATCAAGAGTAGGAATAGAACCATTGATGCCGATACCCATGCCAGGGTTTGTTCCATAGGTGATTCGGGGGTCAATATCGTCGGCATCGAAGACAAGCTCCTTATCGAAGACGGCATCATCACCGCTCTTCAGTGTCTTCCAATAAGCCACAGCCTTGTCCCAATCAGCACCTGTTGGAGCATATTCACGACCCTTGATATACTCAAATGTAGTCTCGTCTGGAGCCACGAAGCCACCACGAGCACCCATCTCTATTGAAAGGTTGCACAAAGTTAGACGACCGTCCATGGTCATGTCACGAACCACATCGCCAGCATATTCTACGAAATAGCCTGTCGCGCCAGAAGTGGTAAGCTTACTCATAAGATAAAGTGCCACGTCTTTAGCGGTGACACCTGGCTTCAACTTGCCATTTACGCTGATGCGCATCGACTTCGGTTTTTGCTGTAAGATGCATTGTGATGCGAGCACCATCTCCACCTCTGAAGTGCCAATGCCGAAGGCTACAGCTCCCATGGCACCGTGGGTTGACGTATGGCTATCGCCACAAACTATCGTCATGCCAGGAAGGGAAAGACCTTTTTCGGGACCGACAACGTGGATAATGCCATTGTCCTCTGTATTCATCTTAAACTCTGTCAAGCCAAACTCCTCGCAGTTCTTGTCGAGGGTATCCACCTGTTTCTTGCCCACGGGATCAGCGATAGGCTGATCTTGGTCATGGGTCTGGATATTGTGGTCTGGCATAAAGAAGTTCTGTTTGGGGCGGAACACCTTCAAGCCACGCTGGCGAAGTCCGTCAAAAGCCTGTGGAGTTGTCACCTCATGGCCATAGAGACGGTCTATGTAAAGCTGAGTGGGACCGTCCTTGACAATCTGAACCACATGACTGTCCCAAATCTTATCAAAAAGTGTATTCATAATATTTTTGCTGAATCTAATGCCTTGTTATTTACGAAACTTATTGATACAGTCGAGATATGCCTCAACCGAGGCTGTCACGATGTCGGTGTTGGCTCCAAAGCCATAGTAGACATGACCGTCGTACTCCACCTGCATGTGAACCTTACCAACATCGTCAGAGCCTTGCGTGATCGCCTGGATGGTAAACTCTTTCAATGTCATTTGCCTATGAATTATTCGCTTGAGAGCCTTGATAGCCGCATCCACAGGTCCATTGCCCGTAGCGCTCTCTTCAAACTTCTCACCAGCGATATCAAGGCCCACACTTGCCACGTTGCGGACGCCCTTTCCTGCTGTCACCTGCAAATAGTCGAGCTTCACGGAATGGGAGTCGGCCTTGTCGGCGCCGGCGAGCATCAGCACGTCGTCATCAGTGATTTCCTTCTTGCGGTCAGCAAGTTTAAGGAATTCCTCGTAGATCTTGTCCAAACGGTTTTGATCCTTGATGTCAACGCCGTTGGCATCCAACCTGTATTTGAGGGCGGCACGGCCAGAACGCGCCGTAAGCACAATCTCGTTGTTCTCCAAGCCAATGTCCTTTGGATCGATAATCTCATAGGTCTGAACGTTTTTAAGCACGCCGTCCTGGTGGATTCCTGAAGAGTGCGCGAAGGCATTGCGACCAACGATTGCCTTGTTGGGCTGCACAGGCATGTTCATCAACGATGACACCATGCGAGATATTGGATAAATCTTGCGAGTATTGATGTTGGTGGTTATGCCCACGTTCTTGTGGCATTTCAAGATCATGGCTATTTCCTCCAATGAGGTGTTACCAGCGCGCTCGCCAATACCGTTGATTGTCACTTCAACCTGACGGGCTCCGTTCAGCACGCCCTCAAGGGTGTTGGCCGTAGCCATGCCAAGGTCGTTGTGACAGTGGGTTGAAATTATAGCCTTGTCTATATTGCTAACATGCTCCTTGAGGTACTTTATTTTCGCACCATACTCGCTTGGCAAGCAATAACCAGTGGTATCGGGAATGTTGACTACCGTGGCTCCAGCCTTGATAACGGCCTCCACCACCTGAGCGAGATATTCGTTGTCAGTGCGACCGGCGTCCTCTGCATAGAACTCCACGTCCTCAACATATTTCTTAGCGTAGGCAACGGAGCGAACGGCACGTTCGAGAATGTCCTCTCGATTGCTGTTAAACTTATACTTTATATGATAATCACTCGTACCTAATCCGGTATGAATTCTCTTGTGCTTGGCATACTGCAACGCCTCTGCGGCACAGTCGATGTCTTTCTCCACGGCACGGGTCAAAGCGCAAATCGTGGGCCATGTCACAGCCTTACTGATTTCCACCACCGAATTGAAATCGCCTGGCGATGATATTGGGAAGCCAGCCTCGATGACATCAACGCCAAGAAGTTCAAGCTGTTTAGCTACTTGAATCTTCTCAATGGTGTTTAACTGGCACCCTGGCACCTGCTCGCCATCACGAAGCGTTGTGTCAAAAATATAAAGTCTCTCACTCATAATTAAGTTGTGATTACCGTAATATTTAATTAATTATTTCTATCCTTCTATTTTGAAAGCAAAAAGCCTTCCCACTTGTGGAAGTGGAAAGGCCTTGCTATCGTATGTTTCTTCAAGCATGCACACACGCCCATTCACTTCCAACCGTTACACGCAGTCGAATGCTTAGAATAATGCTAATTATGGCGATAAGTGCTATCATTTCTTTTTACGCTTTTTTGTTTAACGGTTGCAAAGGTAAACATTTGCCGTGACATAAACAAATAATCTATTATTTTTTTGCGATATTTCGTGACAATCTATCAGAACGGAACCTTTGCGTCACCACCGAGCGGGTCATCGTCGTTGCCCAGTCTAGAACCGATAATCTCACCTCCGAGCGCGTCTGACAATGGCGTGAGCATGGTGTCCTCCGGGTTTGCAAAGCGCGTATACTGCCCTTGGAACGACAGCAACACGTCGCCCGTAGCACCTTTACGGTGCTTGGCTATAATGATTTGTGCCTTTCCTCGCAGGTCGTTGCCTTTCTCATCTTGATAGAGATGATAATACTCCGGGCGGTGCACGAAAAGCACCATATCTGCATCCTGCTCAATGGCTCCCGACTCTCGCAAGTCGCTCAATTGGGGACGCTTACCTTCCAATCCCTCACGATTTTCCACGGTACGGTTAAGCTGTGAGAGGGCGATCACAGGTATGTCAAGTTCTTTTGCGAGTCCCTTAAGCGATCGGGAGATAGTGGAAACCTCTTCCTGACGATTGCCGAAGCGCGCGCCGCTTGCATTCATAAGCTGGAGGTAGTCGATCATGATCAGTTTCACGCCTTTTTCACGCACGAGGCGGCGGGCCTTGGTTCGAAGTTCAAATATCGACATGCCCGGCGTATCGTCGATATATAATGGAACGCCCGTGAGCTTTGACAAGCGTTTATCGAATCTGTCCCACTCATCACGGCTCAACTGTCCGTTCATGATTTTCTTGCCCTCAATCTCACACACATTACTTATAAGGCGATCCACAAGCTGCACGTTGTTCATCTCAAGTGAGAAGAACGCCACAGGTTCACGATAGTCTACCGATATGTTCTTGGCTATTGACAACGCAAATGAGGTCTTACCCATCGCAGGACGACCTGCAATGATGACGAGATCACTCTTCTGCCATCCCGAGGTCATGTCGTCGAGCTTGGTAAAGCCTGTAGGCAAACCTGTGAGACCTGTGCTGTTTGACGATGCTTTTTGTATGATATCTACGGCTTGGCGCACCACAGGGTCAATCTGCGTGTAGTCTTGCTTCATGTTTTTTCGAGAAATCTCGAACAGTGCGCCTTCAGCCTCTTGCATGAGCTCGTCAGTGTCGACCATAGGGTCAAAAGCCGACGTTTCTATCTTGCTGGCAAAAGAGATGAGCTGGCGAGCCATGTATTTCTGCTGCAGTATCTTGGCGTGATACTGTATGTTGGCAGCAGAACCAACGTGAGAGGCCAAATCCACGATGTATGTAGGACCGCCAACAGTTTCAAGGGAGCCTTCTTTCTCAAGCTCATTTGTCACGGTGAGAATGTCCACAGGGTTCTCCTCGACATTGAGGTTGCGAATGGCCGCGAATATCTTCTGATGTCGAGGCTCATAGAACGTTTCAGGCACCAATGTCTCCGAGACAATTGAAAAAGCGTCCTTGTCTATCATCAAAGCGCCAAGCACTACTTTCTCTATATCAAGCGCTTGTGGCTGCAGGTGACCATAGGTGGGATCTATAGGTGAAGATGCCTTGCGACGTGTATTCTTGTTGGGTTCTGCCATGTCTTTCTTAATTTCGGCACAAATTTACAAAATTATCGCAACAAAGCATAGCCATTTCAATAAAATGATTTATATTTGCAGATATAAAACGATTAAGACAATGATTACATTTCCTTGCGCCAAAATCAATCTCGGATTAAACATCGTGGCCGAACGTCAAGATGGTTATCACGACATAGAAACAGTGTTTTACCCTGTAAAGTTGACCGACGCCCTTGAGATAAAACTCATGTCGGATGAGTTTCCATCGGACGTCGCCTGCGACTTGAAGGTCACCGGCAATGCCGTTGACTGCGTCGAGCGTAATAATCTCGTGGTAAAAGCATATAACCTGCTTGCCGCCGATTACGAATTGCCGCGCATACACGCACATCTCGTAAAGCGCATACCCATGCAAGCCGGTCTCGGCGGTGGTTCATCGGATGGCGCTTACATGATAAGGCTGCTCGATGAGCGTTTCCGCCTCAATATCGGCATAGCGGAGATGGAGCGCTACGCCGCGAAGTTAGGCTCCGACTGTGCTTTCTTCATTGAGGCGGCTCCGGCTTATGCCACAGGACGTGGAGAGATCCTTGAGCCTGCCGATGAGCACAGAGGCAATCTTGATGGTTATTACATCGCGATAGTGAAGCCAGACATTGCCGTGTCGACAGCTCAAGCCTACAAGGAAATTGTTTGCGAAAAACCAGCAAAATGTTGCCGCGACGTGGTCAGACAGCCAATAGACACCTGGAAGAACGACCTTTGCAACGACTTTGAGCAACCAGTATTCAAGGCTCATCCCGAACTTTCTGACATTAAAAACAAGCTCTATGAGCTTGGCGCCTCCTATGCGCAAATGTCGGGCAGTGGTAGCGCCATCTTCGGAATATTCAGGAAAGAGTCTATGGCGTTGGCAAAATCATTCCCAAATTGTTATACGTTCACTTCACGATTGTAAATGATTTAAAGGCATGAAAAGGAAGGTATTTTTCTCGCACAAGGAAGAGTTGTGGAACTCTTGGAGTCATGCCGCCGGTATCTTGCTTGGCGTTGTCGTTGGCATCATATTCCTCGTCTGGTGTTTTCGTTATCACAACGGTTGGGCAACTGCAGGAGTCATACTCTACCTTTTCGGCATGCTTTCGAGCTATGTGGCGTCTACCGTGTATCATGCCCTGTCCGCCCGTTCGGCATGGAAAGAACGATTTCGCAAGTGGGACCACGCCGCCATATATTGGCATATTGCCGGCTCCTATTCTCCCATAACCCTCGTGGCTCTTCGTGACCAAGGCTTATGGGGATGGGCCTTGTTCTGCTTCGTATGGCTTTGCGCCATAGTGGGCACAACAATATCCTTCCTCCACCTCAAAGGGCATAGCAACATAGAGACCTTTGCCTACGTAGGCATGGGCTTGTGCGTGCTTGTCGCTTTTAAGCCATTGATAGACAGTGTTTCGGCAAGTGCAGTTTCATGGATTATTGCAGAGGGCGTGGCGTATATCACGGGCGCATTGTTTTACATGCAGCATAAGCGCAAGTACATGCACACGGTTTTCCACTTCTTCGTGTTGCTCGGAAGCGTATGCCATATAATAGCAGTTTGGAGCATCCTGCTGCAATATGTTTGATGTCAAATCATTTTTAGACATATACCATGGCGCATTGTTGTAATAAATCATTACTTTTGCATCATCAAGTCATGAGACTAATAAATAATGAAGATTACTAAACGTAAATTTACGCTATATTTTTTCGGCGCAGTCTTGTTTTTGGCCTTTGTCAGGCTTGTCTTTCCAAGCGTGGCGACGGGTGGCGACAAGCCTATGGAAAAGGAGCACAATGACGAGACTATCGTTGCCAACGGCAGCAGGACAAACAAGGCCGCTTTCCCATTGCCCATTGACAATAAAGACATGCACACCAGCTTTATTGGTAAGGATGGCAAAGAGGTAAATAGCAGGATTTATAGCGTGCCAGGTTTTGAAGCCTCTTTTCCCGACCAGAACGACGTGCAACTCTTAGCGGCCGAGAAATGGGGCGTAAGACCTGTCGCCGACAGTGCCGATGCCTCAAAGCACCTTTCCTCATTGGTGTATGTTGGGGCAAACCCTTATTTCCACGTAGACCGCCTTCGCGACAGTTCGCCATTCCTTGTCCCGCGTGCCGCCGTGCTTCTGCAAGACATAGGCCGCAATTTTTTCGACTCTCTTCAAGTAAAGCACATTCCGCTACATAAGATTATCGTGACGAGTGTTTTGCGCACCAAGGCCGACGTGGCTAAACTGCAAAAGAAGAATGCCAATGCCAAGTCGAACAGTTGTCATCTTTTTGGCACAACATTCGACGTGGCCTACAATCGCTACAAGACCGTGGAGGCTCCTGGCGAACACAGGCGTGAGGTCAGAAACGACACGCTAAAATGGGTTCTTGCGGAGGTTATGCGCGACATGAGGGAGAGAAACCGTTGCCTCATAAAATATGAGGTGAAGCAAGGTTGTTGGCACATAACGGTGAAATGAGACCTCCAAGCCCTTTTATATAAGAAGCTTGGAGGTGGAATATATTAGTGGTTATAGTTTGAATAGTTTTGCGAACGTTTCGGCAGCCTTACCCTCGTAAACGCACAAACCCGTAACGGGCTTGTATGACAATCCCTGGAAGCTCAGAAGCATCGCGGCGGCGAACTGGTTGTCGGTGGAGACACAAGCCTCAAGTCTGGCGTTTCCCAGATCCTTCTCTGAAACTTGATTCTTGCGAATGGCATCTTCCAGATTCTCTGGCTTCGAGGCAAGAATGCTCTCCAGTTTTTTCCCGTCCTCTGCCGAATACTCGTGTTCCTTAATCTTTACCTCACTGTTGGTTGGCTTGTAAATGAGTTTTGTGCTAAGGCCTAAAAAGCCTTTTTTCACTTCAACATTGTCGAGTGCCATCACCTTGGCACCCATCACGAAATGGTTTATCTTTGCCATTTTTCTAATTTCTTGTTTTTAATTGATGCATAAAATACCCTGGCAAAACAATTTGTCATATTTTGCCAAAACACTAAACTAAACCTAAAAAAACAAGAGATAGCTAACAAAGCAGATGCCGCAAGCAAATGACATAATACTTGCTGGCGACATCAAAGTGGATTGGGGCAGACTCATCACGAGACGGCTCACAATCACTTGACATGGCTGATAAGAAATATGATAAAAATCGGATTTTATTATGCGACAAACTTCTTGCTGGTGAATTGGCATACATGTTTCCCGACGGAGAAACGCGTTGCGGACGATTGGCGCATACCATATAAGCTATGGTGGACGCGTCATTAATTTGAGCTTCAGGAATGTCCTGCTTGTGCTCAACCGCCTCTAACCTATCCTTAGAGCAATGGTTTGACTTTGAGGCAGCCGACATCTCTCCATGGCTTCCAAGTACCATGGCCAGCATGAAAATGATATAGAGTATCAACTGTCTCATTGTTTTAATGTATAGCTGGAATATATTTCTATCTGCAAAGATACGATAATTATTTGTCATTCATTCTTTTTAAGCCAACTTTTTTCAATCTATGAGCATGATTGTCATAAATTTTATAATGTCATCAAAAAAACAAGCCGTGCAGAGTGTTTCGGCTTGCCATTGGAAGGGCATCGGCTTTACGCCGCAAAGGCAACGCCTTTCCACTGCAAAGCCGATGCCTTTGCGGCGTAAGGCCGAATCGGGGTAATAAAACAAGCAAAAAGTGTGGCACATCGGGAATAATACATAATTTTAATTGCTTGTTACGAGCAGTATTTCATAGAAAATGTGTAAGTTTGCACAATCAATATTTATCTGACACAACTGCAACGTTTATGATACTACACGTAGCCAACCCGATTTATGACTCAGTGTTCAAGTACATCATGTCTGACGAGCGCATATCCAAGACCATCCTATCGGCATTGCTGAAGAAAGATGTGGTGAAAGTGGAGATGCGTCCACACGAGTATGTCAACGCCACACGCGACACGTTGTCGATGTTCCGCATCGACTTTGCAGCCACGGTGCGCGAGTTGGATGCCGATGAAGGCGAGGTGAGGGATCGTGTCGTGCTGATAGAGTTGCAAAAGACATGGCTTGATACGGAAACATTGCGCTTCCGCCAGTATCTCGGGGCACAGTACAGCAACAAGATGAATATCCGCAAAGACTCGCCTAAGGGTTTTGCCTATCCCATGGTGGCTGTGTATCTGCTTGGTCATAAGGTAGGCGACATCAAGGAGCCGGTCGTTTACGTCAACCACGACGTATACGACTACAATGGCAATGTTGTGAAAGACGGTAAGGAAGAGCCATTCGTGGAGAGCCTTACCCACAACAGCATCATCGTGCAGATACCTCGCCTGAAAGGTTGCGTGAACAATCGACTCGAAAGGGTTCTCAGCGTCTTCGACCAATCGCGAAAGGATGCAGACGATATGCAAGTGCTCAATATCGATGAGAAGAAATATGAGGACGATGCCGACATGATGTACATGCTCCACATGCTTACTGCTGCCGCAGCCGACTCGGAAATGCGCCAAGACATGAACGTTGAGGACGAGTATTACAAAGCCATTGAGGACCGAGACACAGCGATAATGAAGCGCGATAAGGAACTAAAGGAGGCAGAAAAGGGGCTGAAGGAAGCAGAAAAGGGGCTGAAGAAAGCAGAAAAGGAACTAAAGGAAAATAAAGAGCAGATACAGCAACAAGGCGAGCAGATACAGCAGCAAGGCGAGCAGTTGCGGAGTATGGCTAAGGCCCTTTTTTCAAGCGGTATGTCCGTTTCACAGATTGCAATTATGGCAGGCATGAATGAGGCTGATATTGAGAAAATGTTGAGATAAACCATAAAAACAATTAACTTTGTCAACATACTCAGAAGTAAAGAAGCATAATGGACTATAACATGATTGGCACAGCCTGGTCTCTTCTCCCCCCTATCGTAGCTATAACCTTGGCATTAAAGACAAAAGAGGTGTACTCTTCCCTCTTCGTTGGCATCATCCTCGGTGCCGTGCAATACTGCATATCCGTGGGCAGTGGCTTCGATGGGTTCCTCGTTCACCTAACCAATCATGCCGTAGGCTCTGGAGCTGACGCCAAATCGTATGGCATGATAAGTTGCCTCTCGGACCCTTGGAATGTTGGCATCCTTGTGTTTCTTGTCATCCTCGGGGCAATGGTGTCGCTAATGAACAAGGCTGGCGGCTCAGCTGCCTTTGGAAGATGGGCTTCGCAACATGTAAAGACGAAAACGGGCGTGCAAATAGCCACAATCTTATTAGGCATACTTATATTCATAGACGACTATTTCAACTGCCTCACAGTGGGTTCAGTCATGCGCCCCATCGCAGTCCGCAATGGCGTAACGAAAGAGAAGCTGGCTTATCTCATAGACTCCACAGCGGCGCCAGTATGCATCATCTCCCCTATCTCAAGTTGGGCAGCTGCAGTTTCGGGCTTTGTGTCGGGAGGAGAAAACGGCCTGGCACTTTTCTGCAAGGCCATACCATTCAACTTCTACGCTTTCTTTACCATAATATTCATGTTTGCCATTGTGTGGCTTAATTTCGACTTCAAAGCCATGAGCAAATATGATGCGAGGTTAAAGGAATGGTACGAGCGCACCAACGGAGGAAAACTTGACGAGGTTAGCGACACAAAACTTCAAGTAGTGGAACATGGCGTAGGGGCAAAAGACAATGAAGAACACAATACACGTAAAGGTACGGTTTATGACCTCGTAGTGCCAATTGCCACACTCATAATATTCTGCATGGCAGGCATGCTCTATTCGGGTGGCTTTTTCGATACCAGCAGCAAAAACCACATGGATTTTATCAATGCCTTTGCTGAAAGCAACGCTTCCGTAGGACTTGTCATCGGCGCGCTCTTCTCTTACATCCTCACTGTCGTCATGCTTGTCTCTCGCAAAACATTGCCATTCCATGATGCAATGAGCTGTCTAATAAAAGGTTTCGAGGCGATGGTGCCAGCAATTCTCATCTTGACATTGGCCTGGACGCTGAAAAGTATGACAGACTCACTTGGAGCAGCAGACTTTGTTTCGGGGTTTGTGGCAAGCAGTGCGACAGGTCTACAACAACTCCTGCCAGCCATTATATTCATAGTAGCCGCCTTTTTGGCGTTTGCCACAGGCACGTCGTGGGGAACGTTCGGAATACTGATACCAATATGTATAGCCGTCTTCCCAGCTTCAGCACCTCTTCGCTTAATATCAATATCGGCATGCATGGCCGGAGCCGTTTGTGGTGACCACATCTCCCCAATCAGCGACACCACAATCATGGCGAGCGCTGGAGCCGAATGCAAGCACGTGCACCATGTGTCGTCACAATTGCCATATGCGCTTACGGTCGCCACGGTGTCGTGCCTGACATTCTTGGTAGCCGGATTCTCACAAAGGTTTGGTTATGTGATAAGTGCAATCATTTCATGGGCAACGGGCTTAGGACTCCTGGCAGCCGCAATATGCTTACTCAAGAAGAGACAAAAGCGATGCTGACATTTCCCGATAGGTCTTTTACTTTGATTGTTCCACACAAACGCCCTTGGCAAGGTTTTCCTTGTCTACATTCTGACACATAAACGCCTTGCGATATTCGCCACCTTTAACACGCAGCGTGACGTTGCTGGCATTCACTGTTTTTACATTGCGGAAAAACATGCCCCAACATGGGAATACAGGCCACTGGTTTGTAGGTTTGTTCTCAAACCAAGCAGGGAGCGAAGGATCATTGATGCCGTCAAACTCAAGGTCACAGTTTTTCAAAACCACCTTGTCAGTAGGTGCTTGACCCCAGCTCTTAACCGACAAAGCCATTCTTGTAATGTCGTGAGCCTTCATGTCTTCCACGACAATGCTGCCACAGGTGTTGTCATCACCAAGAGTGACACAAAGTGGCGACAAAACGTTTCTTATGTTGTTTCGCTTAATGTAAATACGGTCCAACCTGCCAGGAGCTTTTCCCCATGCTCCTGGTTCTATGTTGATAGCATGCTCAGAACGTGTTCGGTGTGAGGTGATATGTTCAAATTGCCCGGGCCCATAGATGTCACAATCGGCAACCTCCAAATTGGTAGATGGCATTATCATGCGTATACCATTGCAAGAAGAATTGAGCACGCAATGGGTAATCTTCATCTTTTCCCAATATCCACCAGCTATCGCATCATCGCCGGTATGGAGCTTGCAATCTTTAATCACGATGTCGTAACCACCGCGAATATGTATGCCGTCCCAACCGCCTTCCACTGTGAGATTGCTGAATATCGACTTATCAAGACCATAAGCCAAGAAAGCATAGTTGGCAGAGCGTCTTACTTTGAAATCGCGCAAAACCACATCCTCGCATCCAGCGAGAAGAATCGTATGCGGGCCACGCATGTGTTCCTCGCCAAGAGGATTGCGTACGTCTCCGCCATCGATACATCCTTCGCCTTCTATGCCAGCGCCAACACATTCCACACCAAAGATCATTGCCTTGGACCACTGGCCATCTGTTGCACTGTTGTAGTTATCCGTTCCTTGTCCACTCTCATAAAGAGAAAGGTCAAGATTAGTCACAAGCGATGAATAGTCTGCCAAATTGTTGGATCCAAGCAATACGGCATCCTTATCCAATCTTAATGTCACACCAGAACGCAAGAACACAGTACCCGTACTAAAAGTTCCGGCAGGAACCTCAACAACTCCACCACCTTTGTCTGCACAATGAATTATGGCAGTGTTGATGGCTTTAACATTGTTCACGGTAGTATCATTTGGAACTGCTCCATAAGAAAGGATGTTAACGACGATTGCCAAGAGAAGGTTCATAGTAGAAATGATAATAAGAACTTAATGACATAAAAAAACAGTTAACTCCCCACCGATAAAGTGAATCGGCAGGGAAGCTAACTGTTTAATGGAAATGGTTGATTACTTGTTTATTTTCAACTTATAGACGTAAGCATCGATTACAGCAACTGCCGTGACATTGACCACATCGCTGACGCTCGCCTCAAAGTCGGTGAAATGGATGGGCTTGTTAAGTCCCATCTGCACAGGACCCACGACCTCACAGTCGGGATCCAAAGCCTGTATGAGCTTGTAACTGCTGTTGGCGGCGTTCATGTTGGCGAACACGATTGTATTGACATCCTTGCCTTTCAGTCGAGTGAAAGGATATTTGTCGTCGCGCAACTCACGGTTGAGGGCAAAGTTTACTTGCATCTCTCCGTCTACAACCATGTCGGGGAAATCGCGCTGCAACTTCTCCACTGCCTGATGAACAGCAACAGGCGATCCCACCTCATCAGTTCCGAAATTGGAATAGCTGACCATGGCTATGACAGGATCTTGGTTGAAGAACTTTACAGTGTGGGCTGAAAGCCTTGCCACATCATAGAGCACGTCTTGGTTCGGGTGACGATTGATAAGCGTGTCAGCAAGATAAATCGTTCCCCTCTTTGAGTTGAGGATGTGCATTGTAGCAAAAGTATTATAGTCCTTTCTCACTCCCACGACCTCCTTTGCCACCTTGATGGTATTGCTGTACTTGGTGTAAAGACCAGTGATGAAAGCGTCAGCGTCGCCCTGCTCCACCATGGACATACCAAAGTAGTTGCGCTCGTACATCTTGTCATAGGCTTCCTCGAAAGTAACGCCTTGACGCGCGCGCTTTTCTGCCAAGTGCTTGGCATAAGTTGCCCTGCGACCTTGCTCTTTGTCGGCACGCATGTCAATAATCTCAACGCCTGTAAGATCGAGCTTCAAACGTTTTGCCATACGGTTGAGACGGTCAGGATTGCCAAGGAGAATTGGATGGCAAATACCCTCTTGGAGGGCCGTGACAGCAGCTTTCATCATGGTTGGGTGACCACCCTCTGCAAAGACAACACGTTGTGGATGCAAAGCGGCTGTAGCATGAAGAGTACGCGTAAACTTAGTTTCCTGACCAAGCATCTGCTTCAAGCGGTTCTTATATTCATCCCAATCAGTAATGGTCTTCCTTGCAACACCGCTCTCAATGGCAGCCTTGGCAACAGCAGCAGAGACCTCCGTGATGAGGCGTGGATCAACAGGCTTCGGGATAAAGTATTTAGGTCCAAACTGCAAATCGTTAACATGATAGACCTGGTTTACGATCTCTGGCACAGGAAGCTTCGCCAAGTCGGCTATTGCCCTTACGGCGGCAAGCTTCATCTCCTCATTGATAGCCTTAGCATGAACGTCAAGCGCACCACGGAAGATGTAAGGGAAACCTATGACATTGTTTATTTGATTAGGATAATCTGATCGGCCTGTAGACATCAGTATGTCAGGACGAGCCTCAGTGGCATCCTCGTAGGAAATTTCGGGGACAGGATTGGCAAGGGCAAACACTATTGGCATATGGGCCATGGAGCGCACCATGTCTTGACTGAGTACATTACCCTTGGAAAGGCCAACAAAAACGTCTGCGCCTTTGACTGCATCCTCGAGCGTCTTGATGTCAGTGCGTTCGGTAGCAAACTCCATCTTCTGCTCGTTCACATGCTCACGACCTTTGTAGATAACGCCACGTGAATCGAGCATGACAATATTCTCATGCCTTGCGCCAAGAGAGCAATAAAGCTTTGTGCAACTGATGGCTGCAGCACCCGCGCCATTGACAACAATCTTAGCATCTTCAATCTTCTTGCCTGCGACCTCCAACGCATTCAGGAGACCAGCAGCCGATATGATTGCAGTACCATGCTGGTCATCGTGCATCACCGGAATATCGAGGGTCTTCTTAAGCCTGTTCTCAATATAAAAACACTCAGGGGCCTTAATGTCTTCGAGATTTATGCCACCAAAAGTCGGGGCGATTTTTTCTACGGCTTCACAGAATTTCTCTGGGTCTTTCTCATCTATCTCAATGTCGAATACATCAACTCCACCGTAAATCTTGAACAGAAGACCCTTGCCTTCCATGACCGGCTTGCCGCTCATAGCGCCGATATCGCCAAGTCCTAATACCGCTGTACCATTAGAAATGACAGCAACAAGATTACCCTTGTCAGTATACTTGTATACATCATTAGGGTTCTCCTGAATTTCCAAGCATGGGAAAGCCACACCTGGTGAATAAGCAAGGCTGAGGTCTGTTTGTGTACGGTAAGGCTTGGTAGGCTTAACCTCAATTTTTCCTGGCCTTCCGTTCTCATGATAAGCTAAAGCAGCTTCTTTGGTAATCTTTACCATAACGATTTAGTTAATTATCTAATGTAATTCATGGCAAAATTACAAAAAAACCGGAAAAAAGAAAATAGTTTTTTCTTTTTTTGTAATTTTGCATGCAAATTATACAATTATGACCTATAAATGTGACGAATCAACAGAACATAGGAACCAGGTCGGCTTGAAAATTATCGAAGTGGCAACAAACATGTTCTTGACAAAAGGCATAAAAGCGGTAAAGATGGATGATGTGTCAAAAGAACTTGGCATATCCAAACGAACTCTTTATGAGTTCTTCAACAACAAGGAAACTTTGCTCCTTCATTGCATGAAGAACTTGAAAGAGAAGGAAAGTCTTTATCTCGGAAATATCATTGATAAATCACCGAATTTAACGGAGATAGGCATGGTTGTGGAGTATTATCGCTACCAAATGCAGCAGACGGCAAGGATATCCACCTTGTTTATCATGGACTTGAAAAAGTACCCAGTTGTGGTAGATTGGATGAATAGCAGAAAGCTAAAAAATCACGACAAGGTTTTATCGTTCATTCAGGCCGGTGTAAAGAATGGCTATTTCAGAGAGAACGTTAACTTCGACTTAATAATGGAGTTCTGCAACATGGCAATGGAAAACGCAATAAGCAATGGATTGCTGGAGAAATATGGTGTGCTGCAAGTATTCAGAAATGTCACCTTGCTTTATATGCGTGGATTCTGCACGTTGAAAGGTATTGAGGAATTGGAGAAGATTCTTTGATTCTTCTCCAATTTCTGGTTTCATGTTTATTCGTGCGAGGTTGGGTTAAGTTTCACCGCAATGCGTTCGCGGCGCAAAGACAATGCGATTACGACATGAAGGCAATGCGATCGTGGCACAAAGGCAACGCGATTGCGGCACGAAGGCTAACCCAAAGAACTTTGCACGATTACTTTCTCCCACGCTAAGCGACATAGAGCGCAATTTTCTTTGCGCCATCGTCTTTGTTTTCGATTATTCCACATACAATACCAATCCCTTGAGATATTCACCCTCGGGATGGTAGATGTTAATGGGATGGTCAGCTGGTTGATGAAGTTGATGAAGAATCCTTACTTTCCTGTGAGCTTGCGCTGCTGCAGTGAATACCGCCGTACGGAAATGCTCTTTGGTAACTACCTGTGAACAACTGAATGTGAATAGGATTCCTTGGTGCTTGATTTTCTCCAATCCTTTGACATTTAGCCTTATATATCCTTTAAGCGCATTGTGCAGCGACGAACGATGCTTGGCAAAGGCAGGCGGGTCAAGTACTATGAGGTCATAACTGTCGTCATGACTGTTAAGATAATCAAAAGCATCTGCACAGAAAGCCTCATGCCTATTGTCATCTGGAAAGTTCATGCCAACATTAAGCTTCGTCAATTCGATGGCTTTTGCGCTACTGTCGACAGAGTGAACCAATTTTGCTCCGCCCCTCATAGCATAAACAGAAAAACCGCCTGTATAACAGAACATGTTTAGAACGCTTTTTCCCTTTGAATAATGCTCCAGTAGCGAACGATTCTCACGCTGATCGATAAAGAATCCAGTCTTTTGACCTTTTAACCAATCTATGTGGAACTTCAAACCATTCTCAACAGCAACATTGTCGTCAGTATGTCCAACAATAAAGCCATCCTCTTGATGTAAATCCTTTTTGAGTGGGAGCGTAGTCTCGCTTTTGTAGAAAACATTTTCTATCCGGTTCCCCATAACCTTAAGCAAGGCTTGGCTAATTGCGATTCTACCATAATGCATGCCAACACTATGAGCTTGAATAACAGCAGTTTTACCATAACAATCGATGATAAGTCCAGGCATATAGTCGCCTTCACCATGTACAAGCCTATAAGTATTATTATTGGAATTGTCTGCAATGCCAATCCTTACGCGCATGTTCAAGGCAGACCAAATGCTCTTTTCCCAATAATCATCATCAATAGGAATGTCATCAAAGGAAAGCACACGAACTGTAATGGTACCTTTTTGATAATGTCCAACGGCAATAAAATCTCCATTAGAATTCAATACTCTAATGACATCACCCTCCTCTATTCCTTCGTCCATTCGTTGTATGGCACCAGAAAAAACCCATGGGTGAAATCGCTTCAGCGACTCGTCCTTGCCTCGTTTAAGATAAATATTCCTATACATTATTCTATATTCCTTTCTATTTCTTATTTTTAGCAACATTGACTACTTGAAGCGGTTCAGGTTCAGGAACTACGACAAGATCGTAATCTCCGGTTTCTTTCAGACGCAATATTTCTTCATAAATCAAAATGCAGCTCCATGCATCAATGGCAGCGTACATTTTTTGCTTGTCTGACAACACTGGCGCCTCCCAATTGGTAAGCCGTTGACGCTTTGATATTTTCTTATGAAAGATATTTGCGAAGATCTTTTGAAGGCTGAGGTCTTTGATGCCAATTTCGCCTACAATATCCTGCAAATCAATAAACAATCCTGGATTAAACTTGTCTCTGGCTTCCAAGCCCCTAATGTCATCGTGCCAAGAAAGACCAATCTTCTTTACGCTCTTGTCCTCAAGCAAGCGTTTTATAGCTGGTGTGATGCCAGTAAGGTTCAAACGAAAAAGAAAGCAAATGTCACGATTGGACACTTGAAGCAAAGCAACCTTGTTTTGTTCGCCTTTATGGAACGACGGCTTTGTCTCGGTATCAACACCGATTATATCGCTATTAAGAAGACAATCGACAGCTTTCTCGGCTTCACCGGCAGTGAGAATGGTTATGACTTTACCCGGGAAAGTCACAACTGGTAAATCTGTTATGGCTTTCTTATCAAACCTGCTGTATATTGTCTTGCTCATGTTATTATTTGAATATGAGTGCAAAAGTAAAAAAAAGAAATGACATTTCAACCACTACTCTTCTATTTCCTGCAATGAGCGCGCAAAATTGTTGATATAATTGCTTACAGTCTCTATTGGGGCATAAGGCAAATAGCGAAGACTACGGCGAAGGTTACGGCGAAGCAACTGAGAATTATTTGTCACAAATCCTGATCTGCTCTGGCGAAAATGCCACTCTTCGGCAGTATCGCTTGCAGTGTGATTGACCGAGCGCAAAACAAGGTTGTATGCAGAAGGCTCTAAATGGCGAACAAAAGGCAACTCGTCTGTTTCAAATTTAAAAACGGCAACAAGCATGCTGCCCTGCAGTTGAGCCATACGAGTAAGATGAAGCTTTGAAAGCCATGTGTCGAGCTTTACGAAATCGACATGATCACCTTGCAAGCGAAGATAACGTCCAAGCTCGAGCATACCTCTTATCATGATACCTTGATTGAGCATAGTAGAAACGGTTCCCACTATTATTTTCAAAACATCGAGCGATGCAACGTTTGTATCTATCGCATGAATCTCATTATTCTTGATGTGGTCGAGTCTTACGTTAAGGAATGTATTGCGAAGTTGAATACTTACATTAGGAGATGCTACACCTTCATCCACATCTGCAAGAAATCCCTCGGGGAGGTTGACCCAACCCTCATTGCCGATGCGTTTCAGTCCTGCTCTTACGATAGCACCCACTCGCTGAGCATGAACCATTTGCCCGAGCCTATTCCATTTAAAATGCGACATTGGTTCGAGAGCCTCATCCTCATTCCATGCGCCTGAGCGCAACAGTCGGAAAAAATTGCGTGTGATGACATCCATCTCCTGCATATTACTAACCTTTAATTAAGAATACCGCTTAGGATAACGGAACAATATCGACAACAACGCCGCTATGCCAATAGCGAAAGGATAATATAAATATGGTATTATGTCCACAGGTTGAACATGCGCGAGTCCGGCAGCCAAAAGAATTTGCACTCCATATGGTATAATTCCCTGAATGGTGCACGAGAACGTATCAAGAATACTTGCGGCCTTACGAGGATCAACACCAAACTTCTCACTTATTTGCTTGGCAATGTTTCCAACAGTGAGGATGGCTACCGTATTGTTTGCTGTGCAAATGTTGACAAGGCTGACCAAGGCTGCTATGGTAAACTCCGCACCACGCACACCACGAATCTTGCAAGAAAGTCTTTCTATTATATAGTCGATACCACCATTGACCTTGATAATCTCAAGCATGCCACCCGCCATCATTGCTATGATGATGAGCTCTCCCATGCCAACGATTCCACTTCCCAAAGAATTGAGCCAGCCATAAAAACTATATGAACCACACAACATGCCTATGACGCCACATAGAGCTATACCACTAACAAGTACGGCCATGACATTAAGGCCACAAACTGCCGTCACAAGAACGGCAAGATAAGGTATCACCTTCAACAAATTCGTTTGTCCCACATGTGCTGGAGCTTGCATGCCAACACCTATGAATGCATATATGGCAAGCACAACAACGACAGCCGGCATGACAATAAGGAAATTGACCTTGAACTTGTCGTTCATCTTCACGCCTTGAGTTTGTGTAGCTACTACAGTAGTATCGGAGATAAATGATAAATTATCACCAAAATACGCCCCACCAACTATAACCGCCGTCAACAACGCCACATTGCTATTAGTCTGGGTCGCTATGCCTGCTGCGATAGGCACTAATGTGACAACCGTGCCAACGCTTGTGCCAATGGATATGGATATAAAGCATGCAGTGATAAAGAGCCCAGGAAGAATCATACTCGGCGGGAGTATGTCAAGAGCAAGGTTCACGGTAGTATCTATGGCTCCCATGCCTTTTGCCGACTGGGAGAACGCCCCCGCAAGGACATATATCCACAACATCAAAAGCAAATTAGGCGTGGATGCTCCCTTGCCATAGATGTCTATGCGCTCCTTAAGGGAGAATTTAGTGGATGTAGCCACTGCATAGACACTTGAAATAAGAAACACCACCGTCAATGGCACGCTGTTGAAATTGCCTGCTACTAGACTGAGCACAAGATAAAGCACCACAAAAACGATGAGTGGTGAAAGCGCAAGAAAGCCTTTGTTCATAGTTGCATCCTACGATAAAAGTTGACATTTTCGGGCGTTAAAAGCTCAATGGGCATATAGTTGATTGCCGGCACTGTAGTCTTCAACACCACAGCCTTAAACAGAGCGTCAATACAAGAGTATCCTTGCTGATACGCATGTTGGGCAATGAGAAACGAAATGCTTCCTTTGCTTAGGCACTCAGCGTTTTTCTTCACCATGTCATAACCCATTATCTGAATGTCGCGTCGATTTGAGCGCAGCAAATATTCCCCCAATATATGAGCTTTTGACCCGAGAGTTATACAATGATGGACATTAGGATGATGACTGAAGAACTCATTGAATATGGCATCGTTCTTCTGCCTACTGCCGAAGAACGGCAATTCCAATGGTAGAATCTTGACCGATGGGAAATGATCTTTCATGTAATGGCGGAAGCCCACCTCGCGGTTGTCCTGTTGCTTGCTCACGACAATTCCATCCTTGGTAATTTTCATGAGCATTATTTCCTTCTCCTTACTGGCAAGAAGCATGAGCATACGAGCGGCGAAATATCCACTCGCAAAGGAATCTTGGCCAAAAAAAGCCAACGGACGTAAGTCGGGCATGTATGAATCGAGAAGCACAAACGGTATTGACTCGGAATGGAGCCTGTCGGTAATGACTTTTGTCACGTCAAGCGTAGTTGGAACGATAACCATTCCATCAAGTTTGCCATCAAAGCACGTCTCTGCCTCCTTTAGAAAATTTTCACTGTCGAAGCGATCATAATAATGCAGACTTACAGTGATGTGAAAGTCTTTTCTCACCTCTGTCGCTTTCTTGACTCCTTGCTCTACCTCCTCCCAATAAGCCACTTGGTCATGGCTTGGGATAAGCACACAGAAATGATATGTCTTATTATAAGCTAAAGCAGAAGCATAAATATTGGGCTCGTAGTTTTGCTCTTTGAGAACTTTCTCTACTTTCTCCCTGACTTTCTCAGACACATTTGGTCTTTTATGCAACACCCTGTCCACCGTACCTACAGATACTCCGGCTTTTAGGGCAATATCCTTTATCCTAATTCTTTCCGCCATATAATGTCCTATAATTGGGGGAC
Source organism: Oscillospiraceae bacterium (assembly GCA_963635115.1). Taxonomy (GTDB): domain Bacteria; phylum Bacteroidota; class Bacteroidia; order Bacteroidales; family Bacteroidaceae; genus Prevotella. The sequence goes on from CAVHEN010000001.1 coordinate 68,342, forward strand.
AAAGATATTAAAAATAGTCAACACTTCCAAGAAAAACACTTAGAAAGGTAAGCCTACTGCAAAATGGAACGTGAAATCTCTGCTAAAATCTGGATGAATGATGGCGTAATGCTCATTACTGTCACTGTAAGCTGGATTGATGGCTTTCATGCCCATGTCGAAACGCAAAATGAAATAGCTGAAATTAAGGCGCAGGCCAAGGCCATAAGCCACGGCTATCTCCTTTAAGAAACTGTTCCACTTGAACTTTCCTCCAGGCTGGTCGGGATAGTTACGCAGTGTCCAGATGTTGCCCGCGTCCACAAATACGGCTCCATTAAACTTCCAAAAAAGGAAAGTTCTATACTCCGCATTCAAGTCAAGTTTCATATCACCTGTCTGGTTAATGAAATCGATGCGTCCATCCTTGCCTTTAAACGAGCCAGGCCCCAACTCTCTAACGCTCCAACCTCTGACACTGTTGGCTCCTCCAGAAAAATATCTTTTCTCAAACGGAAGAATATTACTGTTGCCATAAGGATAGGCGATGCCAAAGTCGGCATGAAGCGCAAGGCTGTTGTGTTCGTCGAAGGTCAAGAGACGAGTATAGTCAAAGTCAAGCTTGGCGTACTGAGCGTAAGCGATACCAAACAGCGTGTGTCTACCACTGCTGGTGGTATGAAACTTCAAGCCAATCGACAAGGCATCCAGCAAGTTGCCTGCCGTCTCGATATTAAAACGGAACGCGTCTATGCCATTGTTATAAGTCAAGCCAAAGCCCACCTTCATTATGAAAAGGTCTTCATAATTATATCGCAAGATAGCGTTTCTGTTGTCTACATTGTCAAGATACTCCGTCTTAAAAGTCTCACTAATCCATGGCATATAGACATAGTTAAGGTCAGGGATGTCAAGACGATACGTTATATGACTTTCGGGCGACGACCAGCGGTATCGCCATGCCGTAGAGAAGACACGCCGATGGAACTCCGGGCGATTTTGCATGTCCCACGACAGCGACAGTTCAGAAAACGCGGTGCTGCGCTGACGTAGTTTTTTCGACGCAAAAGGTACGAGCAACCGTGGGAATTGCAACTTCGTTTCAGCGCTCCATTCCATGAAATTCTTGTCCCTATAACCCTCAAGGCCTGTAATTGCCTCAAAGGCACCTCTCACCTCAGCACTGAACAACTCCGAGCCATGGAAAGCGTTGCGGTTCTGATATGTCAACGACATTGCCGCGCCTAAGTCACCAGCAGTGTTTGTTCCTTCCGGTTGGAAGGATATAGTAGAGGGATTGGTGGTGTTTAAATGGATGTCGCAATCGAGATTATTCGTGTTTGGCTCCTCATGGAATTGTATGCTTGTATATCTCACGGCTGATAAACGTCCAAAGTTACGATAAGTCTCTTCGAGGTCGGAATAGCTATAGTTTTTCCCCTCCTTGATCTTTGTGGCGTTTTCAAGGACATTACGCGAGAGATTCAGCTTCCCATTGTCGGTGGAATAGTTTACTTGGTCAATAACATATCTTGGATGTGAGACTTCCGGCGAATCGTTGTTGGCACGGAACTTCAGCAAATGAAGGGTGACATCAATATCGGTATTATTCGCGGCTGTGTCAGCGTCGAACTTTATGAAGTCCTTATGAAACTTGTAATAGCCTGAATCGAGCAATATCTTAGTGATAAGTTTACGCTCCTCGTCAAGCTTGTTTACGGTAAAAGGAGTGCCCTTTGTCAAAACTTGCGATTGGGCATTATTGGGCTTATTGAAATGGTTGGCAAGGACAGTTGCCACCTCTGGGTCTTGAATATCGTATCTTACATTATTAATGTAGAAAGGGTTACCAGGGTGTAACAAATATGACGCAACAATCTTTCTGCCTTTTACCTTAGTATTCAAGTCTACCGTGGCATGCATATATCCCATGTTTTTCAGGGTGTTGCGAAGGTCTTCTACAGAAAGACGGGCTTGAACACTGTCGAAAATCACAGGCGCCTCACCCATGTTTTTCAACGTGCGGTTTATCCACTTGGTACTGTCCTTTCCGGACAATGAATAAGTGGCAAGCGGTATCTTGAAGAGTGAAAACCACTTGGAGTTTGCTTTCTGCCGAATATAAGGCGCGACAGAAGAGACATCAAAACCTTTGACATCAGCTTGTATCTCCACCTTTTGTAGGAGATACTCGTTTTCCGGAATATATTTTGTGGAACTACAACCCGTAATGATGACAACAAAGCACAACAGCACTAATCGGACTAACGACTTGTAGGACAGATTCTTGAATATGTTTTCCAATGTCTCTTTGTGTTTCAGAACTTGCCAAGCACACGATCCATAACCCAATTGACAGGCGTAGCACTGACCGACGTGGCCGTGCAAGCGTCGAGGCCTTGAAGATGGTGAATGACAGAAGTGATTATGGGCAATTGTACATAGGGCGGATTGGGAACTACGAAGTTCCTTGTCCCAGAGTTGTTTATTAGCTGTATGGGATCGTAATTGTACACGCTAAACGACAATATCCCCTTGTCGCCAATGGCGGTTATCCGATCTGCCTTGGAGCTTTCATGTCCTACAAAACACCATGACGCACTACCTGATATTCCGCTGTCGAATATGAAAGCAGCGGATATCGTGTCCTCAGCCTGGTAAAGATGTTCTCTATTTGTCGGATAACCATGAGCCCTTACTATCGTGCCAAAGAGTTCTTGTAGAATGTCAAGCTGGTGGGGCGCGAGATCATAGAAATATCCTCCACCAGAGATGTCTGGCTGGAGCCTCCACGGTTTTAACGATGAGGCATTGTAGTCAAGGTCACGCGGTGGCACCGCAAACTGCAACTGAACAGTCAATACCTTCCCGATACCATCTGAAGCCAATATTTCTCTTACCTTGTTGAAATAGGGCAAGTAGCGCCGATAATACGCCACGAAACAAGGCACACCCGTCTGCTCGCTGATTCGATTGACACGAATGCAATCCTCATAGTTGGCAGCCAACGGTTTCTCTACATAGCATGGCTTGCCCGCACGCATACACATGATGGCATATGTGGCATGGGAAGAAGGAGGCGTGGCGATATATACAGCGTTGACATCAGGATCGTCAACAAGTTGTTGAGCATCAGTATACCATTTTGGAATTCCATGGCGCCTGGCGTAATCCTTGACGCGTTGCTCATTCCGGCTCATCACTGCCTCAACATGAGAGCCTTCAACTTCATTGAACGCCGGTCCGGATTTCTTTTCCGTGACTTCGCCACATCCTATAAATCCCCAGCTAATTTGCTTCACCATGAATTGTTTTTGCCTTATTGTTTAGATTCATCTTATCCAAAAAGGATAACACGTGCTGCCCTATAATAGAGAAAAATGCTGGGGCTACCATTAATGATACCCCCAGCCTTTATCGTAAGTTCAACGTTTAGGAAAGACTCAAGCTCTTCTGGATTGCCTCAATCTTCTCAACGCCCTGCTTGTCGAGAGCCTCATACTCAGACGAATCGTGCATAGTGCCTTTCACCTCGATGTAGAACTTGATCTTGGGTTCCGTACCGGAAGGACGGACGCTAACCTTGGTGTCGTCATCGCAGAACCACTGCAGCACATTGCTTGTCTCAGGCATGTCGAGCTTCGTCTTGTTGCCCTTGTCGTCTGTGGCTTCCAACGTTTTGTAGTCTTTCCACAGAACGACCTTAGAGCCACCGAGATCCTTTGGAGGATTGGCGCGGAAGTCGGCCATCATCTTCTGAATCTCCTCAGCTCCAGCCTTTCCTGGACGCTCAACGTTAATGGTGAACTCCTTGGAGAAGCCATACTCCTTGTAGATGTCCATCAGGATGTCGTAAAGAGTCTTGCCTTGATCCTTGGCATAAGCGCAAATCTCAGCGAGAAGTGAGCATGCCGACACGGCATCCTTGTCCCTTACGAAGTCCTCGGCGAGGAAGCCATAGCTCTCTTCGCCACCGCCAATATATTGCTGTTTGCCTTCAGAGAGGGCGATCTCACGCGCTATCCACTTGAAGCCCGTGAAGCAGTCGCGCATTTCCACGCCTTGCTTGTCGGCAATCTTCTTGATGAGCTCAGTGGTGACGATGGTCTTCACAATGAAATCGGTTGGCTTAAGCAAGCCTTTTGCCTTGCGATTTGAGATGATATACCACAAGAATATCATGCAAGTCTGGTTGCCATTGATAAGCACCCACTCACCTTTGTCGTTCTTGCATGCCATGCCAACGCGGTCGGCATCAGGGTCCGAGGCCATGAGTATGTCGGCGTCCAAGTTCTTGGCATCGCGCAAGCCAAGGGTCAAAGCCTCAGCAAACTCCGGATTCGGACGATCCACTGTTGGGAAGTTGCCATCCTTAATCATCTGCTCGAACACGCAATGAACGTTGTCAAATCCCCAGTAAGCCAACGAGCGTGGGATGATCACACGGCCTGCTCCATGAAGTGGAGTGTAAACGATCTTCAAGTCGTGTTGCTTCTTAATGACCTCAGGGTCAATGCTTATCGTGCGAATCTCGCGAAGGTAAGGCTCGTCGATGTCCTCACCCACGATCTGAATGAGACTCTTGTTGCCCTCAAACTTCACGTCAGCTATAGAGCACTTAGCGACCTCATCGATGATGCCCTTGTCGTGCGGTGCAAGCACCTGAGCGCCATCTTCCCAATAAGCCTTGTAGCCATTGTACTCGCGTGGGTTATGGCTGGCAGTGATGTTAACGCCTCCCTGTGCCTTCAGATAGCGAATGGCAAAAGAGCATTCAGGTGTCGGGCGAAGGTCATCAAACAGATAGGCCTTGATGCCATTTGCTGAGAAGATATTCGCCACCGTCTCGGCATACAGTCTGCTGTTGTTACGGCAATCATGACAAACCACGACAGAGATTTCTTCACGATCCTTGAAGTTCTTCTTCAAGTAGTTGGCGAAGCCTTGCGTTGCCATGCCAACAGTGTACACGTTCATGCGGTTGGAGCCAGCTCCCATGATGCCACGCAAGCCGCCCGTGCCGAATTCCAGGTCTTTATAAAAACACTCGATAAGATCTGTCTTGTCGTCATTGTCAAGCATGGCCTGAACCGACTTGCGGGTCTCCTCGTCAAAAGCTGGAGCAAGCCACTGCTTCGCCTTTGCCTCACATTGAGCTATCAATTCTTTATTCTCATCCATAACTGGTTGTGGTTAAAAGTGATTATAAGTTATATTTTTGGCAAAGATAATGTTTTTTTTTCGTTTCCGACATTTCGTACAAATTAATTTTTGTAAATTTGCAAAAGTAATACATAACACATTCAAACACATTAATTCTCAAAACAGATAAGAAGATGTATTTCACAGGTTTAGCCATTGCCGTATGTACTTTTCTGATAATCGGCATGTTCCACCCCATTGTCATTAAAGTTGAATATCACTTTGGCACCCGCCCCTGGTGGTTGTTTCTCTTGGCTGGCATCGCGTGCATCTTCTCGTCAATATCCATTGAAAACACATTCGCCTCGGCTCTCATTGGCGTAGTCGGCGCCTCACTGCTGTGGTCAATCGGCGAAATATTCGAGCAAAAGAAACGCGTGGAGAAAGGATGGTTTCCCATAAATCCCAAAAGGAAAGGCGAATACTCCAACCTGCCAAAAGATGAAAAAACTTATGAGGAATCCCTGAGGTAAGAAGGCTTGCGGATCTATTCGCGTGAGGCAAGGTTTGGCGAAGCAGATTTCAACGTAACGCGATTGCGGCATAATGGCAATGCGATTGCGCCGTGAAGGCAATGCGATTGCGGCGCAAAGCCACAGCGATTGCGGCGCGAAGGCAAACTATGGATTATAGCAGGATGGTTTTCTCCCACAAGAATTGATATTGAGCCAGATTTATTGACAATATGAAAGCTTTCGTAAAAGCGAGAGGTAAAAAGGTTGAAAACACGAATAAAAAAGTCTAATTTCTTCAGCAGTTCTTCTCTTTTTTTGTAACTTTGTGCACAAGAACATTTCACATATCAATATTAAAACATTAGTAACAATGACAATCGATGAATTTAACTTTGCCGGCAAGAAGGCAATTGTTCGCGTAGATTTCAATGTGCCATTGGATGAGAATGGCAACGTGACCGATGACACTCGTATTCGTGGTGCCCTGCCTACCCTGAAGAAGGTTCTGGAAGATGGTGGCGCTCTCATCATGATGAGCCACATGGGCAAGCCTAAAGGCAAGGTGAACGCCAAGCTGAGCCTCAAGCAGATCGTTCCAAACGTAAGCAAGGCTTTGGGTGTTGAGGTGAAGTTCGCAGGCGATTGTGGCAATGCTGAGGCTGAGGCTGCTGCCCTCAAGTGCGGCGAGGCTCTGTTGCTTGAGAACCTCCGCTTCTATCCTGAGGAGGAAGGCAAGCCTGTTGGCGTAGAGAAAGGCACACCTGAGTACGATGCTGCCAAGAAGGAGATGAAGGATCGTCAGAAGGACTTCGCAAAGAAGCTCGCTTCTTATGCTGACGTTTACGTGAACGACGCCTTCGGCACAGCTCACCGCAAGCACGCTTCTACGGCTGTCATAGCTGACTCTTTCGACAAGGACCACAAGATGCTCGGCTACCTCATGGAGAAAGAGGTAACCGCTATCGACAACGTCCTCAAGAACGCTCAGCATCCTTTCACTGCTATCATCGGCGGATCAAAGGTAAGCTCTAAGTTGGCAGTGATCAAGAACTTGCTCGACAAGGTAGACAACCTCATTATCGGCGGTGGTATGGGCTACACGTTCATCAAGGCTCAAGGTGGCCACATCGGTAAGTCACTCCACGAGGACGACCTCATGCCAGAGGCTCTGAACGTCATTAACGCCGCAAAGGAAAAGGGCGTGAACCTCTCATTGTCAGTGGCTACTGTCTGCGGTCAGGACTTCTGCAACGACACTCCACGTCAGGTATTCCCAATCGACCAGATTCCTGATGAGTGGGAGGGCATGGACGCTTCCGACGAGAGCATTGAGAACTGGCGCAAGATCATCATGTCTTCCAAGACCATTCTTTGGAACGGCCCTGTTGGCGTGTTTGAGCTTGAGAACTTCTCTCACGGCACTGGCGAGATTGCCAAGGCTGTGGCTCAGGCTACACAGGAGAACGGCGCTTACTCTCTCGTAGGCGGTGGCGACTCTGTTGCAGCTATCAACAAGTTCGGTCTTGCCGAGAAGGTCAGCTATGTCTCTACAGGTGGCGGCGCAATGCTTGAGGCCATCGAGGGCAAGGTTCTTCCAGGTGTAGCTGCTATCAAGGGCTAAATCTTGAACTTTAAGATAACCATCCTATTAATAATCTCATTACACTGTGTCAAGACATTGGCACAGCGTAATGAGATTTTTGCGTCTAATATAGCGACACTGCAAGTGGTGGCCAACGACGACTGGCAAAATCCACTTCCTGTCATATCACTCGACGGGCTCAGTAAGGACGAAAAGGTTAACATCTCCTTCGACGAGCTATCGCATCTCTATCATCGCTATTCATACATTATCGAGCATTGCGAGGCTGATTGGTCTCCTTCGCAAGAGCTTATTGAGAGCGATTATATTGACGGCTTCGCGTCAGGCAACACTATCGATGAATATGACCAATCAATAAATACCAATACGCAATATACCCATTATACGCTGACTATACCAAACGATAGGTGTAGACCTAAGATCAGTGGAAACTATACTGTCACCGTAATTGACGAAGACCAAGACAATGCGCAAATACTGAAAGCGTGCTTCATGGTCACTGATCAAACCATGAAGAGCGAGATGACCCAAACATCAAACACGGACATTGATATAAACAAGAGTCATCAACAAATCAACATGAGACTTGGCTTCGGTTCCAACCGCGTATTGTCTCCTTCTACACAAATAAAGACCGTTGTCCTTCAAAATGGAAGATGGGACAACGCCGTAAAGAATGCCGCACCACAATATATCATGAAGGATGGCGTGGTATGGGAACATAACCGCAAGCTCATATTCAACGGCGGAAACGAGTATCGAAAGTTCGAGACGCTTGACCCAACTCATACTACCATGGGATTAGAGCGAGTTGGATGGGATGGCAAAGCATACCATGCATGGATTTTCACGGATGAACCGAGGGCAAACTACCTATATGATGAGGATGCTAACGGCGCTTTTTGCATACGAAACTCTGACAATGATGGCAATGATACAAAGAGTGAATACATTCTCACGCACTTCACCCTCAAGACATCAAGACAACCTTGGGATGTCTTTATAGACGGTTCATTGACACAAAACAGCCTGGACAATAAGTTTCGGATGACCTGGAATGAAAACGACGGCCTCTACGAAGCCGTCGTCCCCCTCAAACAAGGGTATTATAACTACCAATATCTCGCAAGAAACGTTGATGGCTCTGTCACTTTCCTACCTTCTGAAGGCAATTTTTACCAAACAGAGAACAGCTATCAACTTCTTGTATATTTTCGTGGACAAGGCGAACGCACCGATCGCCTTGTCAACTATCTCAACCTATCTTGTCGCCAACCCTAATCAGCTCAAGCAGCGTGGTGCCATCGCCAAGACTGTCAAGCGCGCCAGACAAGTAAGCCACCTTGTCGTTGTTAGTGACGTACCCTTTCTGTCGGAGCATGCGCAGAGCGGCATTGAACATCTCATCAGACGACGCCTTGTCCTTTTGCCTTACGGCTATGACGCCATAAGAGAGGTTCAGCCAACGCTGAAGCTTGTCGTTATAGCAAATGGCAAGTATTGGTTTCGGACCACGGTATGTGGCAAGACAACGAGCCGTATAACCCGACTTAGATGCCGTTATGATACCCTCAATACCCAACAGGCGAGTAGACTCAATGGCTGAATGTGACAAGAACTCTCGTTGAGTACAATTCTCATTAAGTGGCACATTGTACATTGGGTCAAAACTGTTGCGGTCATTCTCCGCCTGCTCAGCTACAATGGCCATTGTCTTGACAGCTTCCAAAGGATACTTGCCTGATGCTGTCTCACCACTGAGCATCAACGCATCCGTATTGCTGTAAATGGCGTTTGCGATATCAGTTACCTCTGCACGCGTAGGACGTGGGTTGTTGATCATGGTGTGCAACATTTGCGTAGCGACAATGACAGGTTTGTGACGCTCCACACATTTGCGAATGATCATACGCTGGATGCCAGGGATTTTCTCAACAGGAACCTCAATGCCCAAGTCGCCACGAGCGACCATGATACCATAACTAGCACTTATTATCTCGTCAATGTTGTCGACACCTTCCTGGTTCTCGATCTTCGAGATTATCTTGATGTCAGAATGACGCTCATCCAAAATCTTCTGGACTGCATACACGTCCTCTGCCGACCTCACGAAACTATGTGCAATGAAGTCTATGTCCTCGTCGATGGCGAGATTAATGTTTCGCTTGTCTTTTTCGGTCAAAGCAGGCAAATCAATATGCTCGCCAGGCACATTGACACTCTTATGCGCACCGAGGACACCATCGTTTTGAACCTCTACATATACAGCTGGGCCTTCTATGCCCATAACCTTCATGCCAATGGCACCGTCGTCAAAAAGGACAACATCGCCAACTTTTACGTCTTTGGCAAAATCGGGGAAAGAAACATTAATGATGTCATGGGTCGACTTCATCTCTGGACGACCGAATATTCTCACGACATCGCCTGTCTTGTATTCAATTGGGGAATCCACATCGGTAGTTCTCACCTCTGGTCCTTTGGTATCTATAAGAATACCAATATGCGGAGACACTGCACGGGTGTTCCTTATTATAGTTCGAATACCTTCGGGAGTGGCATGAGCAGTGTTCATCCTAACTACATTCATGCCAGCGTTGAAAAGGCCGCGAATAAAGTCGACATCACAACGACGATCGCTGATGGAGCATACTATTTTTGTCTGTTTCATGAAACAATCTTTTTATTTTTACGCAAAGTTAGTGCAAGGAAGCTCATAACATCTATTGGACTTTAATGTTATGCCTAACCGCCTATCCTATGCAAAGTTAGGACTTTTTTCTTGTTCCAACAAATGATTCGTACGAAAAGTAATGAAATTTCCAAGCATCAAGGCAAGCGGGTCAATTTCACCTTCCAATATTTACCAACTAATGACACTGGTATTTTGAACTGACGTTCAGCTTCAGTGTGTGGATGAGCGCCAATGCTATCTAATGTAAGGAAATTCTTGACAGTCACAGTAGCCAGTGCTGTTGTATCATCAATTTCATTGATATCTTCTATCTCTACAGAAGCCGCAAATTCCATGGCACGCAATGAGTCAACGTCGTCTGAATCAACTTGCGAAGCCGCGAAGGCAAGCCATTTCCTTGACTGCGTGGTGACGCAAAGTTCTGCGTCCTTGAATCGCCAGTTGAAATAGGCAGTAGAGAAAGATTCAACAACAGTCTTTGGATCATCATGTCCCTTATCCCCGCAACTTATTATTGCCATAGAGAGCAACACCGATAAGAAGCAAATACCTAAAATATTCTTCATGCTTGTAGTATAAGGCCTATCTGCAACGCTAATAAAATAGGGGATAAGCACATAGCTCATCCCCTACTCTATATAATCTAAGTGTTATTCAAGAAACAAATTACTTGTTCTTCTCCATGTCAGCCTTGAGCTTAGCAAGAACGTCGAGGTCGCCAAGTGAAGTACCGGCCTGTACGTTGTTGATAACAGGAGCGTCGTTCTGCTTGCGAGCGTTTGCGTTTGCGTGGCGATGCTGACGAGGCTCATCGTGACCCTCCTCGAACGTACGGCTGTGAGAGAGAATGATGCGGTGAGAATCCTTGTTGAACTCAATCACCTTGAATGAAAGTTCCTCACCAAGCTTAGCCTGTGAACCATCTTCCTTTGTGAGGTGCTTAGGAGTAGCGAAGCCTTCACCACCCTCGTCGAGAGTGATAACTGCACCCTTATCCATCATCTCTGTGATCTTGCCAGTGTGAACAGTTCCGGGCTCATAAAGAGTCTCGTACTTATCCCAAGGATTCTCCTCAAGCTGCTTGTGACCAAGGCTCAAGCGACGATTCTCCTTGTCGATCTCCAGCACAACGACATCGATGTCAGCGCCGATTGTGGTGAACTCTGAAGGATGCTTAACCTTCTTTGTCCAAGAAAGGTCAGAGATGTGAATCAAGCCATCAACACCTTCCTCAAGCTCGGTGAAGATACCGAAGTTGGTGAAGTTGCGAACCTTTGCCTGGTGGACAGAGCCAACAGGATATTTCTCCTCGATGTTCTCCCAAGGATCAGCCTTCAACTGCTTCAAGCCGAGAGACATCTTACGCTCCTGACGGTCGAGGGAGAGGATAACTGCCTCAACCTCGTCACCAACGTGAAGGAACTCCTGTGCTGAACGCAAGTGCTGGCTCCAAGACATCTCTGATACGTGGATAAGGCCCTCAACACCGGGCTGAATCTCAACGAATGCACCGTAGTCGGCGATAACGACAACCTTACCGTTAACGTGGTCACCCACCTTGAGGTTCTGGTCGAGGCTATCCCAAGGATGTGGAGTGAGCTGCTTCACGCCGAGAGCGATACGCTTCTTCTCCTCATCGAAGTCGAGAATAACAACCTTAATCTTCTGATCAAGAGCGACAACCTCATGAGGATCGCTTACACGACCCCAAGAGAGATCCGTGATATGAACGAGTCCGTCCACACCGCCGAGATCTACGAATACACCATAAGAAGTGATGTTCTTGACAGTGCCCTCGAGGACCTGTCCCTTCTCCAAGTGAGAGATAATTTCTTTCTTCTGTGCCTCCAACTCGGCCTCGATAAGAGCCTTGTGAGAAACAACAACATTGCGGAACTCCTGATTGATTTTCACAACCTTGAATTCCATTGTCTTGCCTACGAACACATCGTAGTCGCGTATTGGGTGGACATCAATCTGTGAACCAGGCAAGAATGCCTCGATACCCAGCACGTCAACAATCATGCCACCCTTAGTGCGGCACTTGATGTAGCCCTGGATAACCTCATTGTTCTCCATAGCCTTGTTGATATCTTCCCAGCTCTTGGCAAGACGTGCCTTTTTGTGAGAGAGAACCAACTGACCATGCTTGTCCTCCTGGTCTTCAACGTAAACCTCTACCTTGTCGCCAATCTTAAGGTCTGGATTGTAACGGAACTCAGAAGCAGGGATGATACCATCGCTCTTGTAGCCGATGTTCACAACCACTTCCTTCTTGTCGATAGAGATGACCGAGCCTTCAACAACCTCGTGATCCTGAATCTTGTTCAATGTGGTGTCGTAGGCTTTTGCCTGATCTTCCTTGCTCACTACTGAGCTTGCGCCATTCTCAAACTCTTCCCAATTGAAGTCATCCAATGGCTTAACGTTCTTGATGTCGTTTAAATTTGACATAAATAAATAAAGTTTGTAAAATTAATAAAGTTAGACTTTATGTGAATTATTCGGGCACACAAAGTGCGCCTTCGCTAAATCGGGTGCAAAGTTACTGCTTTTGAACGCCTTATTATTAGTAGAGTCGTCTTAATGAAGCGGTTTTATATTTTTTTAACCATATATACTTCAAAACGCCTCCCAAGCTTCATTGCAACTCAACAATTAAGTCTAATTGAAATAGTAAAGGAACTGCGCCTCGCCTTTCAATGCCGGCTTGCGCTGACCTTCAATCTCAATCGTAAAGTCAATGTATGCCTTGCAGATGCCACGCAAATTCTCTATGTTTGCGAGCTTGGCGGTCATGCGTATGCGACTGCCAGTGATGACGGGCTGACCAAAACGCATCTTGTCCATACCATAGTTGACCATCATCTTAAGGTTATTAACCTGAACTATCTCGTCCCACAAGTGAGGCAACAATGCGAGGGTCAAATAACCATGTGCGATAGTGCTCTTGTACGGGCTTTCTACCTTAGCACGCTCAACATCAACGTGAATCCATTGATGGTCAAGAGTGGCATCAGCAAAAGCGTTGATTCTGTCTTGGTCTACTTCCAACCATTCGGAAGTGCCAAGAGATTTGCCTAAATACAAGACAAACTCATCGTAAGAATTAATTACTGTTTTCATATTATCTTCTATCTTTCTTTGGGTTGCAAAGTTACAAATAATTATCCTAACACCATACTTTTAACCATAAAAAGAGGACTGGACGTGCGCACGTCTAATCCCCTTTTAGTATAAAGTTTTCATCAATGACTATCACGCTTCAATGCCTTCCTCCAAACAAGCTCGAAGACAATTGTCCCGACAATAGCCGTAGCTATGCCAAGCAACACATCGATGACATAATGATGAGCTGTATACACAGCCGTAAACCAAATGCCAGCGCAAATGAAGGCAAAGAAGCATGATATGTACCACTTGCGATGGCTCATCACCGAATAGAATGTAGTGACAAGCAGATAGGAGGCATGCAAGCTCGGCACTGCAGCAAAGACATTGGCGTTCTTGCCATATATGCTGTGGAATATTGGAAGTCCCATTAATTCGTCGAAACGCCCTAGGCCTGCCACATTGCCAGGCGTATGGAGCACGGGCGTGAAGCCATAATTCATCGCATACCATGGTGGCGCGGCAGGATGCACATAGTAGCCTATGAACCCGACGAGATTAACCGTCAGAAAAGCCCACGCAAAACGGGTCGCCCATTCCTGATGGTTTGTGAAATAAAGGTAAACTGTGAAAATGATAGGCACTGGCACCCAACACAGATAGAAACAGCCTGCCATGAAGTCGGCAACGGCACAATGATGAATGGCAAACCACTCACCAGGAATCACCTTTCCGGCAACTGTAGTAATGCCAAACAGGCTCTTCTCTGCCTCATAAAGACCGCGGACATCGATGGGATTGAACTCATAGTTCGGGTAAAAGTTGAAACTGCTATATATGAACCCAAACATGAACCACGGTGCCATGTAGAGCGTGAATCTTCTCGTTGGCTTAATGGCGACGAGCACGGCAAACAAGACGGCTATCAATAAGCAATCCATTCTATTGTCTTAAATATTTGTAGCTATCGTTTGCGTTACTCTTTATCGAAAGACTTCTCAGCCTTGTCTCGAGCGTTCAGTTCACGATAACAATATGCCACACGCCAAAACGCGGTTATGTTGGCAAGCACTGCGATAAGAATCATGCCCCCTGCAAGCCACCAAAGCGAGCCACTGACTCCAGTAAGGATAGCAGTCACAGCCGTTACCACAACACGCTCCGGACGTTGCATGAAACCAACCTTGCACTCTATGTCAAGTCCCTCGGCGCGAGCCCTCACATAACTAACCATCACACTGCCAACCATGGCGGCAAAAGTCACGACACCCATCCAGAACCAGCTTTCGTCCTCAAGGAATACAAGCACAATGCCGAAAAGCGACACCAACTCACTGTATCTGTCAAGAGTGGAGTCCCACATGGCACCAAAAGAGGAGCTCATGTTGCCCATGCGTGCCAATCGCCCATCCATCATGTCAAAAAGGCCAGACGCGATGATAATGAATCCGCCCCAACCGACAGTGGTTGCCTGACTGCACAAGTCTGGTTGCTGCGATGCCACGATAAAAAACGCGGCAGCTACAATATTGCCGATGAATCCGACCGTAGTAACAATGTTTGGCGTGATACCAATCTTAATCATGCCCTTTATCAAGGGGTTTATGATTTTGTAAATAACCTGCTGTAGGAAATCTCTATACCACATATTATATATATTATTATTCTTTTTTTCTAAACACCCAACCACGCTGAAGCGGATAGTTGAAACAGAAAGCCACACACAGCGCCACTAAGCATTTCACAATAACAAAGTAGCTTTTTCCACCGACAAGCCACGTCAGCAGGTTTGTGCCACCTCCATTAAGCATCATGCTGCCTGTCCAAACGCACAAGTATCTTAGCGCCAACGAGCCTCCACCGCGACCGGTCTTATTGAAAACATAACGGATGTTTATGAAGTAATTGGTCAGTCCGCCAGACACCACGCCTATGAAATTTGCATAGCCGTATGCCAGTAGTCCCGTATAAGTGAGCACTATAGCCAAACTGAAATCGACAAAACTCGCCACTAAAGAACTTATTTCCGCTTTAGTGAAAGTCCATAACTCACGACGCACCTTCCCCATCAGGCTGCCATCAATTTGACAATCTGCATTGCCACGACAAGTACAAACGAGGCGTATATACCACCCAGTATATCATCGCCCATTACCCAGAAAGCACCTTTCATGCGATCCAGTTTCTTTATGCCCAATGGCTTCACGATGTCGAAGAATCGGAACAACACAAGAGCGACAAATGCCCAACCCCATTGCTGTGGACCCACGATAATGAGTGGAATCCATACTCCAACCATCTCGTCTACCACCACTCGCGAGGGATCTTCGCCCCAGTAAGGCTGCAAACGCTTTGTTGCCCATGTACCAAGGACAGTGAATACGAACACGAGTGCCAAGGTGACGACAGACAACTCGAAGGCTGGAAGCCATAGGCCAAGGATTCCCCAAACTACGGTGGCGAGAACACTGCCAGCCGTGCCTGGGCCCCATGGCCAAAAGCCACTGCCAAATCCGGTGCCTATTAGCATAGGCAAAAAGGGTGGACGTTGATTTATGATGTTTCCTTTATCGTTCATGTAAAGAAGAAAAGTGGCTAATATTTCAGGCTTTGAAGCCCGATTTAATCTTTCACATTGCAAAATTAATATAAAACCCAATTCTTGCAAAGAGTTTTGGTAAGTTTTTTCACGATTAATATATAACTTTGCACTCATGATAATGATTTCATTGCCCATTCTCTAAATAAACATAGAAGAATTTAAGGAAACAGATTGTAAAAGCGGGACAAAAATTTATTATGAGCAATAAACGTTTGGCCATGGTTCTGATGATGTCATTGATATGCGTCATTAGTGCGATGGCACAGAAAATTACAGGTCAAGTTGTTGACAAGGATGGTTACGCAATTCCCTACGCAAGTATTACCTATCGTGGACATCACATAGCCGTTTCGAGCGATATTGACGGCAAGTTCTCCATGGAGAAGCACCCAGGATGGCCCATCACGGTGACAAGTGTGGGATTCAAGAGTGTTACGGTAAAGATTGACGCAAACTCAAACGACTTGGGCAAGATCGTGCTCAAGGAAGACTCGCGTTCGCTCGAAGAGGTTGTGGTGAAACAGAAACGAGGACGCTATCGCCGCAAGGATAACCCTGCGGTGGAACTAATGCGTAGGGTCATTGCCGCCAAGAAGAAAAGCGACCTAAGCAACCGGCCTTATTATCAGTATGATAAGTATCAAAAGATAACGCTTGCCTTTAACGACATTACCGACAAGCAACTCGAAGGCAATTTCTTCAAGAAACGCGCTTACCTTGTCGACCAGATAGAGAAGTCGCCTTTCAACGGCAAGCGTATCCTGCCCATCCAGGTAGACGAGACCGTTATACAGCATGTGTACAGGAAAAGCCCTCAAAAGGAGAAAGACATCATCATGGGCCAACAGTCCAACGGCATTGGCGAGATGCTTTCCACTGGTGAGATTCTTAACACCATGCTGAAAGAGGTGTTTACCGATGTCGACATCTACGACGATTATGTTCGTCTTGTGCAATATCCTTTCGTCTCGCCCATTGGCAAAGACGCCATATCTTTCTATCATTTTTATATAGAGGACACCACGTATGTGGAAAAGGACAAGTGCTACCACCTCCAGTTCATTCCTGCCAACCAGCAAGACTTTGGTTTCCGCGGAGAGCTTTACGTGCTTGCCGACTCCACGCTGCACGTTAGGAAAGTTAACCTCTACATGCCAAAGAAGAGCGACGTGAACTGGATTGACGACATGCAGATTCAACAAGAGTACGTCAAGCTCGACAATGGCGAATGGGTGCTCTCGCAAGACGACATGGTGGCTGAGATTCATGCCAACAAGCTTCTTCAGGACTTGCTGGTCTCACGCACCACGCGCCTTACAAACTATTCGTTCAACGAATTGCCCAAGCAGCTATTCCAAGGCAAGGCGAAGGTGAAACATTATAGTGACGCATACAACCGCAACGAGGCTTTCTGGAACAGCTACCGACAAGTGGAGCTTACAAAGAGCGAATCGTCCATGTCGCAGTTCATCACCAACTTGCAAAACTCCAAAGGTTTCAAATATATCATCAAAGGTGTCCAAGTGCTCGTCGAGAACTACATTGAGACCAGTTTAGACCCAAAGAAGAAAAGCAAGTTCGACATTGGACCTATCAACACGTTCATCAGTTCCAACTATGTAGACGGCTTGCGCTTGCGCTTGTCTGGACGCACGTTGGCTGCCCTTACCCCCCACTTCTTCTGGAGTGGATACGCGGCTTACGGAACCAAAAGCCACCGCTGGTACTATGGCGATGAGTTCACGTGGTCGTTGAACAAGAAGCAGCTAAGTCCGTTTGAGTTCCCTCAGCGCAACCTCACGTTCGAGACTTCGCGCGACGTGATGTCGCCTTCCGACCTCAACCTCATCCACAACAAGGACAACATCTTCATGACCCTCCGCTCATCCTCACAAAAGGAGATGTACCTCTACAACCGTCAACGTCTCACGTTCAACTACGAGACCGAGGCCGGATGGAGATACAACGCGCGCTTACAGACCCAAAGCAATGAGACACAGGGGCAGCTCCACTTCTACAAGGTAAACACTGGCGAAGAAGTCAAGAAGATTCGTCTGACAGATGCCACAGTCGGCATCACATGGAACCCGGGCGTGACTTACGTCAACACCAAGCGCACGCGCCTTCCGGTCAACCTCGACTCGCCAGATATCAACCTCAGCCACACCATGGGCTTCAAGGGTGTCCTTGGCGGCGACTTCCATAGCAACATCACGTCGTTGGGCATATACCAGCGCCAGTGGCTCGGGTCGTGGGGATTCATGGATTTCCACGTCAAAGGGCAGATACAATGGAACAAGGTGCCGTTCCCACTTCTCATACAACCTCCCGTTAACCTTAGTTACGTCGAGACAGAGAGCACCGTGTCGCTCGTGCACGACTGGGAGTTCTTGAACGATCGTCAGGTGTTCTGGAGCTGGAAATGGGACCTCAACGGAAAATTGCTCAACCGCATTCCTTTGATAAGAAAATTGAAGTGGAGAGAGTTCGTCACCGTGAAGGGATTCTGGGGAAACTTGACCGACAAGAACAACCCCACGAAGAACCCCAACGACAACCTTATCTACCGTTTCCCTACCGACTCCCACGTCATGAGCAACAAGCCGTATTGGGAGGTAGAGGCAGGAATACACAACATCTTGAAGATTATGAGCATTGGATACGTGCGTCGTCTGACATACAACTATCCAGGCATAAGCAAATGGGGAATACGGTTCGACTTCCAAGCCTCATTCTGAAAAAGTATGGAGGATATAATAAAGGGTGACACCTTATTATATTCTCCATCATCATTATTCTAAAAGGAAACTTCTCATTCAGTCGAAAGGTATGAAAATCTATATTGCGGATAATCAGGACATAACACGTGCGGGATTGCTCTACGTTGTGTCTCAACGCCCCGATAGCGAGAGCAAGCTGACATCAGACAAGGCAAGCCTCATCGAGGCCTTGAAAGACGACAGCCATGTGGTTATAATTCTCGACTACACCTTGTTCGACATCAACGACGCGGCTGAGCTGAACATCATAAGCGAACGCTTCCCAAAGGCGCAATGGATTCTCTTCAGCGAGGACCTGAGCCAGGACTTCTTGCGTGAGATTGTGCTTGTGTGTCCCAAGTGCGGAATAGTGCTTAAAGATTGTTCATTGGCTGAGATAAGGGAGGCTCTCGACTTCGCATCTAAGGGCAAAAGATACATTTGCCAGCAAATCATGGAGTTGCTACTTGCCGCGCCTTCCAAAGAAGAGACTCAAGAAAAGGAAGACCTGCCAAACCTCACTAAGACGGAGCTGGAAATCTTGCGAGACATAACTCTTGGAATGACCACAAAGGAAATAGCGCAAAAGCGCTTTTCGAGTTTCCACACTGTTAACACACACAGGAAAAACATCTTCCGCAAGCTCGGTGTCAACAATGTGCACGAAGCCATAAAGTTTGCCCTCCGTGCCGGACTTGTCGACGCCGCCGAATACTACATCTAACAAACCCATTTTTTCTTTCGCTAATAGCGAGTTTGCCCTTACACCGCAAAGCCGTTGCCTTTCCACCGTAAAGCCGATGCCTTTGCGGTGGAAAGCCGACGTCATTACGGCGCAAAGGCGACGCCATTCCAACGTAAGGAAGAAAAGCCTGCCACGGCATATCCGAGGCAGGCTTTCCTTATTGACCCAAGTTGGGCACAAGCAACACATACACAGCGTATTGCATGTTATGTCTATCGTTTCCTACTCCCTGCTTGCGGCGAGGAATTCCTCAACATCCTTTGGATGATAAGGGATGCGGTCCTTACCAATGAATCGGCAACCGTCCTTGGTAATGAGTACATCGTCCTCGATGCGGATGCCACCAAAGTCCTTATAGGTCTCAAGCTTGTCGAAGTTGATAAATTCCTTGCAATGGCCAGAAGCCTTCCAGTCGTCGATGAGGGCAGGTATAAAGTAGATGCCAGGCTCATCGGTCACAACGAACCCTTCCTGCAAACGACGGCCCATGCGGAGACAGTTGGTGCCAAACTGCTCAAGGTTAGGACGCACTTCATCATCGAAGCCAACATTAATTTGGTCGAGCGACTCCATGTCGTGAACGTCCATGCCCATCATGTGACCTAAGCCATGAACCATGAACATGGCGTGAGCGCCGGCGGCAACAGCCTCCTCGGTGTCGCCCTTCATCAAGCCAATCTCCTTGAGCCTGTCGGTGATAAGGCGGCACACGCCAAAGTGAACGTCCCACCACTTCACGCCTGGCTTAGCCACGGCGAGGGCATAGTCGTGAGCCGCCTCCACAATGGAGTATATCTCAAGCTGCCTTTGGTCGAAGTGGCCACTTACGGGCGTTGTGCGAGTATTGTCGGAGCAATAGTGGTTCATTGTCTCGGCACCAGCGTCGCAAAGCATCAACTTGCCTGCCTGCAACTTGTTCAATGAAGGTGCGCCATGTTGTATCTCGCCATGTTGAGACAAGATCGTCGGGAAGCTCACCATTGAGCCCATGCTGTTGGCAATGCCATCCAGCACGCCGGAGATTTCCTTCTCCACCACTCCAGGGCGACACATCTTCATTGCCGTGGTGTGCATCTTGTAACCTATGACGGCAGCTCGCTCAAGTTCGTCTATTTCCTCTTGAGTCTTGACAGAACGCAACTTCACGACAGCCTGGATGAGAGGCATCGACGCGCTTTCCTTCTGCTGATTGGGGTGAATGCCAAGCAGGTCGAATATCTGAATCTTGATGTCAGCGCGGTAAGGTGGGAGGAAATGAATCTTCCTATGAAGGCGCATGGCGTCGTTGCAGATGGTCTTCAGCGATTTCATTGGAGCGGTGTTGCGCACGCCAACCTGCTCTGCCATGTCGTGGACGCTATCCACAGAGCCATACCAAACGATGTCGTCGATGCTGATGTCATCGCCAACGAGCGTCTCAATGTCGTTGTCCACATCAATCACGCCAACCAAACCGTCGCGCTGCTGGCCAAAGAAATACAGGAACGACGAGTCCTGGCGGAACGGATAATAAGTGTTGTTAGGGAAGTTAGCGGGAGCGCCATTATTGCCAAAAAGCAAAATAACGCCATCTCCTACGAGCTTTTTCAGCTCTGCCCGACGATTTACGTAAGTCTCTTTGCTGAACATAGTAAGAATGATTTTGAGTTCTTTCTAAAGCAAAATTACAAAAGTTTGATAGAAATATCTTAACTTTGCATACAAAATAACACTTTTTATATGCTTATTGACCCTCGTTCCATGGGTTTGGTACTCGAAGGCGGTGGCATGCGCGGCGTATTCACCAGTGGCGTGCTCGATGCTTTCATGAAACACGGACTCTACTTCGACTATGCTGTCGCAGTCTCCGCAGGAGCCTGCAACGGCATGAGCTATGTTTCACGCCAACCCCGACGCGCGCGCCTCTCAAATATCGACTTCCTGGCAAAGTACGACTATATTGGCTTTCGCCATCTCGTGACGCAAGGATGCATATTCGACCAAAAGCTTCTTTACGACCGCTTCCCAAATGAGCTGATACCCTTCGACTACGACGAGTTCTTCAAGCACTCCGCAGGATTTGAGATCGTGACGACCAACTGCCTGACCGGACGCGCCGAATACCTCACGGAGACACATGACCGCCAACGCGCTTGCGACTTGGCGAGAGCTTCAAGCTCACTGCCATACGTGAGCAAGATCACATGGATTGACGGTCAACCAATGCTCGACGGAGGCATAGTAGACTCCATACCCATAAGGCGGGCACAAGCCACTGGGCACAAGCACAACATTGTGATAACAACGCGCAACTATGGCTACCGCGAGTCGGGGCGCGACCGCAAGCAGCCCATGTTCATCTACCGCCACTACCCTCGCCTCCGCGTCGTGCTAAGCCATCGCATAGAGGCTTATAACGAGCAACTGCAAATGGTGGAAGACCTTGAGCGTGAAGGACAGATCACCGTCATCCGTCCTCAAAAGCCAATGGAGGTGCACAGGATAGAGAAAGACATAACCAAACTTGAACGCCTCTATGAGGAAGGATTCAAGCTTGGCGAGGAATTTTGTCTGAAAAACGATATTGCCACAAGCTAAGCCCAATGGCGACGATCAATGGTTATCGTTGGTAGTCGTACTTACGATAATAATCGTTGCTCTGTCGTGGCATCCAATCCTTCTCAACCGACAATTGCAGAGAGAAGTTCTTGTTAGGCGTCCACCGTATGGCCGCGCCAAGGCGGTCGGCGTATGGATTGTAGCCAGGATAGCCGAAAGCATTGCAGCCGTAGCCATAATATCCATAATAAGGATAGCCATAACCGGTCACGCCCGAGTTGGCCAACGACTTTTGACCATAGATGAAGGCAGCCCAATTGTCGTTTATCTGATAGCCAAGCTCCGCATACAATCCTGCGGATGTTGAGTTTATGCCACTCCAGTTGAGATGGTTCATGTAGCCTCCCGCCGTCAACCATCCACGTTTGCCCAGAGGCATCGTGTAGTTGAGATTGATGTTTTGCGCGAACCCAGCCCCTTTAGGCGCGCCCTTGCCAAAGCCAGCTATCAGGCTGAGCCCTACGCTGCCATGCAGTTCTCCTTTGGCTTTCTTTTCTTGCTTATTCGCGGATTTGTCATTATTAGAGTAGTTGCCGTCAATGTCCTTCGCATTGCCCTCATCTTGCTGTCCGAGGTTGGTCGCGGGCTTGGCAAACGGCGAGCCCGTTGACTGAAACGCCATACCAGTGGCTGGATTTGTCGCCAAGATGGCGCTACCAGGAACAAATCTCACAGGCGAGCCGTTGCTCAGAACGCCATGATCCGATTGAGCCGATGCTGCAAACGAAAAGCCAAGAAACGTATATATAATAATGAGTCTTCTCATGATCGTGATAGTTATTGCTTGCAAATTTAGTCATTTGAGTAATATTTTTGTCGTTTTTCTTGCAAGTTTTAAATAAAAACTATAATTTTGCCGATGATTTAACAAGAATAAGACAACACATGAAGTTTTACGCAACATATTCCTATTATTACTTTTACTTTGCAAGCAATTGTGAAGCGGGAAGTTGCGTGTAAATTTCAACTTAAGACAGAGATACAAAACCTCATTCAGGTTTGCATACAAAGTCCCGCTTCATAGTAAATATGAGGCGGGATTTTTATTAAGATAAAGGCACAAACAAAAACGAGACAGTAAAGATAAAGAAAACAAGATGAAGAGAATAGCGATACAAGGCATGCCAGGGTCGTTTCACGACATAGCCGCACACGAATACTTCAACGGCGAGCAGATACAGCTGATATGCTGCGACACCTTCGAGCAAGTGTTCGACAGCGTTAAGCAAGACCCCACCGTTATTTGCATGTCGGCCATCGAGAATACCATTGCCGGCTCATTGCTTCACAACTATGAGCTTCTGCGCTCCAGTGACACGACCATAGTGGGTGAACACAAGCTGCACATCACGCACTGCATCTGCTGCTTGCCAGAAGACGATTGGAGCACCATACGCGAGGTTCACTCTCATCCTGTGGCACTTATGCAATGTCGCGATTATCTCACCACGCATGAAGAGCTGAAAGTGGTTGAGGCAGAAGACACCGCAGGAAGCGCGAAGTACATTCACGAGAATCATTGCCAAGGCTGGGCTGCCATTTGCCACGCCGACGCGGCGAAAATGTATGGGCTGAAGGTGCTCGACAACCACATAGAAGACAACAAACACAACTTCACGCGTTTTCTCATCGCAACCGACCCACGTAAGGCAGACTTCCTGCGGCCACTTAACGACGTGAACAAGTCGAGCATGGTTTTCACCCTTCCACATGCAGAAGGCTCACTGTCTAAAGTGCTTACCATTCTCAGTTTCTACGACATCAACCTCACCAAGATACAGTCGCTGCCTGTCATAGGACACGAATGGGAATACATGTTCTACGTTGACGTGACCTTCACCGACCTTATACGATACCGGCAGTCGATAGATGCCATCACGCCACTCGTGAAATCAATAAAAATTCTCGGAGAATATAAAGAAGCATAAGATAAGTATGAAACCAGCATCAAGAGTAGACAGCATTCAGGAATATTACTTCAGCCGCAAGCTGAAGGAAGTGGCAAAGCTCAACGCGGAGGGCAAGGACATCATCTCCCTCGCCATTGGCTCGCCCGACATGCCTCCATCAAGGCAAACCATCGACAAGCTTTGCGCCGTGGCAAACGAGCCAAACGCGCATGGCTATCAGCCCACGAGCGGACTGCCAGAGCTCCGCACGGCAATGGCAGGATTCTACAAGCGCACCTATGGCGTGGAACTGGATGCCAAGACCGAAGTGCAGCCCATCATTGGCTCAAAGGAAGGCATCATGTATGTGACGCTGGCATTCTGCAACCCCGGCGACAAGGTACTCATACCAGACCCTGGCTACCCCACTTACACAGCGGTAAACAAGTTGTTTGGCACGCAAATCATCAACTACGACTTGCGTGAGGACAACGGTTGGCAACCCGACTTTGACCAACTGGAGAAGATGGACCTAACAGGCGTGAAGGTGATGTGGACCAACTACCCCAACATGCCCACCGGTGGCAACGCACGTCGCGAGACTTTCGAGCGTCTCGTCGCATTTGCCAAGGAGCACGACATTCTCGTGGTCAACGACAACCCCTACTCGCTCATCCTCAACGAGCATCCCATGAGCATTATGCAAGTGCCTGGAGCCAAGGATTGCTGCATTGAGTTCAACTCCATGTCGAAAAGCCATAACATGCCAGGATGGCGCGTGGCAATGATCGTGGGCAACAAGGACTACATTTCATGGATGTTCAAGATCCAGAGCAACATAGAGAACGGAACCTTCCGTGGCATACAACTCGCCGCAGCCGAGGCTTTCAACACGAACACGCCAGAGTGGCATAGAGAGAACAACATCGAGAATTACGGCCGACGCCGCCTCATCGCCGAGGAGATAATGAACGTCTTGGGCTGTACGTTTGACCCAAAGCAGGTGGGAATGTTCCTATGGGGAAAAATACCCGACCGCTATGCCGATGTTGAAGACCTGACTGAGGCAGTGCTCCACAAGGCTCGCGTATTCATCACGCCTGGCTTCATCTTCGGCAACAATGGCAAGCGCTACATCCGCATAAGCCTCTGCGCTAAAGACGACAAGATAAAGGAAGCCCTCGAAAGGATAAAGGAAGCAGGGCTCGAATAAAAAGAGATCAATGCACCATATAATAGACATTAAATAATATAAAAGAACATACGTTATGGAATTGGAACTTGAACCCCTCAACTTGCCGTCAGACAATGGCGGCGAACGCCCATTAGTAATTGCCGGTCCTTGCTCAGCCGAGACCGAAGAGCAAGTAATGACCACCGCTCGCAACCTGGCTGCCAAGGGTTGCCACATGTTTCGCGCCGGTGTATGGAAGCCACGCACAAAACCCGGAGGCTTCGAGGGCAATGGAGAGAAGGCCTTGCCTTGGATGCAAGAAGTGAAGAAAGAAACAGGCATGCTCACCGCCACTGAGGTTGCAACCCCTGAGCATGTGGAGCTGGCTCGCAAATATGGCATCGACGTGCTTTGGGTCGGAGCCCGCACGAGCGCCAACCCGTTTGCCATGCAAGAGCTTGCCGACAGCCTGAAAGGTTTCGAGGGTGCCGTGCTGGTGAAGAACCCCGTCAACCCAGACCTTGAACTATGGATTGGAGCTATGCAGCGCATCAATCAGGCAGGAATCAAGCGACTTGGCGCCATACACCGTGGCTTCTCAAGCTTCGACAAGAAGATTTACCGCAACCTCCCAATGTGGCAAATACCAATCGAGTTGCATCGCCGCATACCAAACTTGCCCATAATCTGCGACCCGAGCCACATCGGCGGCCGCCGCGATCTTATTGCTCCACTTTGCCAGCAGGCAATGGACTTGGGATTTGACGGACTCATCGTGGAAAGCCACTGCGACCCAGACAACGCATGGAGCGACGCAAAGCAGCAAGTGACCCCAGACATTCTCGACTACATTTTAAGCCTTCTCGTTGTGAGAAATGAGCATACGACAACCGAGGGCATCCGCCAGCTTCGCTCACAGATTGACGAGATTGACAACCAGCTTATGGACTTGTTGGCAAAGCGTTTCCGCGTTTGCCGGGAGATCGGCACATACAAGAAAGAGCACAACATGACCGTGCTGCAGGCCAACCGCTACGGAGAGATTCTGGACAAGCGTGGAGCCCAAGCGTCTTTGTGCGGCATGGCGCCAGAGTTTGCCGCCAAGATATTTGAGTCGATCCACGAGGAGAGCGTGCGCCAGCAATTGCAAATTGTCAACGAATAAGCTTGTCAGGACTTTACTCAAAGACACATGAAAATATTGATAATGGGAGCCGGCAAGATGGGCTCTTTCTTCATAGACCTCCTTAGTTTTGACCATGAGGTGGCAGTGTTGGAGCGCGACGCCAAGCGTATGCGCTTCACCTACAACTGCCAACGTTTCACGACAATGGATGAGGTCAAGGCGTTCGAGCCGGAGATGGTCATAAATGCCGTGACGGTGAAGTACACCTTGTCGGCGTTCGATGAGGTGATGCCTTACCTTCCCAAAAACTGCATCATCTCCGACATCGCGTCTGTTAAGACTGGTTTGAAAGATTACTACGAGAAGTCAGGGCATCCTTATGTGTCCACTCACCCGATGTTCGGACCAACTTTCGCCAACCTCAACCAACTGTCAGAGGAAAACGCCATCATAATAAACGAGGGCGACTATATGGGCAGAATCTTCTTCAAGGATGTATACCAACGACTTGGACTGCACATCTATGAGTACAGCTTTGACGAGCATGACCGCACGGTGGCATATTCGCTGAGCATCCCATTCGTCTCCACGTTTGTGTTCGCTGCCGTCATGAAGCATCAAGACGCGCCTGGCACAACGTTTAAGCGCCACATGAGAATTGCGCGTGGCGTGCTGTCGGAGGACGACTACTTGCTTCAAGAGATACTGTTCAACCCTTACACCCACGATCAAGTGTCGCAGATTCGCTCAGAGCTGAAAGATCTCCTGCAGATTATCGACAACAAGGATTCCGTGAAGATGAAGGAGTATCTTAACAAAATAAGAAGCCACGTGGCAAACGAATAATCGTCCGTTTCCCACAATATCATAGTGCTTACTTTGGCCATTGATGCCGCAACAATAGCGGTTCTTTGTCGACTCATGCGCTAGAGAATCATCGTGATAGATTCCTTGGTTCGCCTTCGCGCCACAATCGCGTTGGGGTTACGCCGCAATCGCATTGCCCTTACGGCGTAACCGCGATGCCTTCGCGCCGCAATCGCAGTACGGTGAAATCTACTTTGACAAACCTCGCACGAATCAACACGGAGCCACAACGGTGGCACAACGGCCCAAGTAAGCTCTTTTATTTCTTTCAAACTTCACGATAATATTTCAATTATTATCGTTAACTTTGCAATAGCTTAGTGCTTTATGGCCAAGACAAGCTGATAAAACTTATGCGCATGAAACTATTGGCATTTTTGAAAGAATGGACACTGCTTATCGCGCTCGCGGTAGGCACGATAATATATTTGTTGTTTTCGGAAATAACGTTCCTGCAACCAATAGGCGACTTCGTTGGTCCCAAGTTGGTTTCATTGATGCCAATCTTAATCTTCGTGCTTCTCTATTTCACGTTTTGCAAGATAGACATGCACAACTTCAAGCCGCGCAAATGGCATTTCGCACTGCAAGCGGTTCGCACCACCCTATCGGCGCTAATAGTTCTCGTCATTGTCAACCTCACGTCTCCCGACGTAAAGATTGTCTGGGAAGGCATATTCGTCATTGTCATTTGTCCGACAGCCGCGGCAGCTGCCGTAGTAACAGAAAAACTCGGGGGAAGCATCGCCACGATGACCGTGTACACCATCATTGCCAACTGCTTCACGGTGATCATCATTCCGCTATTCTTCCCAATGGTGGAGCGCGCGGCAGACGTGTCGTTCGTCATGGCATTCTTCATGGTTCTCGACAAGGTGGTAAAGGTCTTGATACTTCCGCTCGTACTTGGTTTGCTTACCCAGCGCTACCTGCCCAAAGTGGCGGCTTTCATCAAGAGCATACCAAACGCACCCTATTATATATGGTCGTTCAACCTGAGCATAATCATGGGCCTGTCGGTGCAAACCATCCTGCACTCACCATTGTCTGGCATGGTGTTGTTCCTCTTGATATTCCTTCCGCTCATAGTTTGCCTTATCCTCTTCAGCATAGGCAAGAGCGTTGCAGGCATATGGGGTTATGAGGCGCGCATAGAGGGAGGTCAGGCTCTCGGACAGAAAAACAACATAGTGGGCATTTGGTTGCTGCTTCATTTCCTGAATCCCGTTTGTGTAATCGCGCCATGTGCCTATGTGCTGTGGCAAAACATCATCAACGCCGTGCAACTATGGTACAACGAGAAGCATGGTTATTTGAAATGGTAAGTTGAATTGAGACAGACGCCTATCATAATATGCTTATTGATGTTGCTTCTCACTGGTTGCAAGAGAAGCGACACCCAATTAGTTGACTATCTCAACGAGAAGGCTTACGCCTTCCACTATCGTGACCTCGACTCTGTGCGCCTTTACGCAGACAAGGCAATGCAGCTTGCCGGCAACTATACTGCCGGTCGCGCAGAGGCACTCAACAACTTGGCGTTTGTGGAAATGGCTGCCATGCGCTATAAGCAAGCCAAATCGTACCTTGACGAGGTTGGGCAAATCACCGACAATCAAATCGAGCTGCTGATAGCCAACGTGCAGCAAATGAAACTATGCCAAAAGCAGTCGCACAATAAGGACTTCTACGTTTACAGTGAGCAAGCCCAGAAACAACTCTCGCGCATAAAGAACGAAGCCTTCGTGCTCAACGCCCATGAGGAGAAAAGGTTGGCTTATGCCTCATCGGAATATCATATCGTTTCCTCAATCTATTATTATTATCTCGGCCTTGACAAGCTATCAATAAGCCAGTTGAATAGCATTGACCCCTACGGAAGCATACAACGAGACACGGCACAACTTCTAAACTATTGGTACAACATTGGCGCAGGTGGCATTCTTACGGATAAGGACAAGCAACTGAGAACCCGTAAGGAAATGGGATACCTTGCCATGTGTTATAACAATGCCACACAATATGGCTACCCATACTGGGAAGCACAAGCCTTGCAATCGATTAGCGAGCATCTGCAAGACTCATCCACGAGACGCGAGATAATCAACGACAACTTTCCAATAATCGTTGCCGTGAACACCGACATGATGCCGGATTCACTCATAGCAGGCAACCTTGCACAACGCGCACTGAACATATTCAAGCAATATGGCGACGTTTACCAGACGGCAGGCGCTTGGAGAACGCTCGGCGAGTGCTATTGGCACATCAACGACAACAGTTCGGCGCTTATCTGTTTGGAACACTCGCTTAAAGACTCCAAGAAAGTGGAGATGACGCCAGATCTCGTCGCGTCGATACGCGAAGACTTGTGTCTCGTATACTCAGCCGTCAACGACAAGCGCAACAGCGACATAAACCGCAACATATACCTTGACCTGCAAGAGCAAACAAGGCAAGACAGGCAATTGGAGGCAAGGGCAACTCAGCTCGACGATGCCGTGCAAGGATTAAACTTCATGATAATCATCGTGATACTGACTATAGTCTTAGTTGTGGTCTTGCTCTATGTCTTCACTCGCATGCGCCGGCATAGCGATGAGGCATTCTCCATCTCAAAGCTCCTGAAGCCGTTAAGCAAATGGAAGAGCAACAATGAGCAAGAGATAGAGATCAGGCACGAGCAGTTTGACGAGATAAAAGAAGCCATAGACGTGGCTAACCTCCATTTAACGCAAAATCGCAGACGCAACCTTGAGCAACGCGCCAAGGTGCAGCTCGTTTGCAGCATTCTGCCTCTTGTTGACAGGATGGTTAACGAGATCAATCGTATAAAACAGTCGCAAGCCAATAAGGACAAACTCGAAACAGACAGCAAGACAGAGGAAAACAATGAGAAGAGATTGAAGTATGTGGAAGAGATTACCGACAGCATCACTGAATATAATTCCATTCTCACCAAGTGGATTCAGATGCGGCAAGGCGAATTGAGCTTACGCATAGAGAACTTCCGCTTGCAACAAGTCTTCGACACGGTGAGCCACAGCGCAATGGGCTTCGCACTTGGAGGCATACGCCTCATCGTGAAACCTACCGATGCCGTAGTCAAGGCTGACCCTACACTTACGCTGTTCATGGTCAACACCATTGCCGACAACGCAAGGAAATTCACGCCAAAAGACGGAACCGTGACAATAGAGTCGAGAACGGTGACCGATGATCAAGGTGCCATACTGCCATACGTGGAAATCTCTATTTCCGATACGGGAAAAGGAATGACGGAAGAGGTACTGTCGCACGTATTCGACCGCACCTATACTGGCGGTCATGGCTTCGGACTGAAAAACTGCAAGGGAATAATAGAGAAGTACAAAAAGACAAGTTCGATATTCAAGACATGCATGATTGCCGCGGAAAGCACAATCGGCAAAGGCTCACGAATCTTCTTCAGGCTTCCATCAGGCAAGATGCGAACCATCTTGCTTTTGGCGATGCTCTCCGTAGCCAACCTCATTCACGCCGGAAACAAGGCTGCGGAATTTGCCGACTCAGCATATCTCTCAAACATAATGGGAAAATATGAAGAGACTCTACGCTTCGCTGACAGTTGCCATAAATACATTAACCCGAAAGACACCGTCGTCTTACTTGACGTGAGCAACGAGGCTGCCGTGGCTGCGCTCGCCCTTCATCGGTGGGACGTTTACCGAAAATGCAACAACGTGTACACAAGGCTTTTCCGCCTTGCGAGCGCCGATAGCTCGTTGCCTTCCTATATCAGCTATATGCAACGAAGCAAGACCAACAAGATGGTGTCTGTCGTACTGCTCATAATCTTGCTCTTGATGATCTTCCCTTCATGGTATTTCTTGTACTATCGGCACAAACTTAATTATAAGTTTTGTGTTGAGCGCATCAATCGCATGAACGATATACTGCTTTCCGACTTGACAGACAAGGAGAAGCATGATGGGATAATGAAACTCTCAAACTTCGACGACTTTGCCCTCAAAGAGGAGCAAAAGGCCAAATTACAAAATGTTGTCGAGAAGATTCTGTCAGCATTGAAAGCCAACATTGAGCAAAGCACGGAGATGGATTCGCAAGCGGAGCTCGCCACTGACGAATGCCATAGAATAGAGATGGAGGCTGGACATTTGCACGTTTCCAACAGTGTGCTTGACAACTGTCTGTCTACCTTGAAACATGAGACAATGTATTACCCGTCTCGTATCAAGCAAATGATTAGCAACAAGGGTAGGAATATTGACGAACTTAGCGAAGTGGTGACCTATTACCATGACCTGTATGCGATTCTCGCTGAGCAGGCATTGCGACAAGTTCCACAACAACGAGTCAATAAAGACATCTACACTTACATGCTTGACATCTTGAAAAAGAGCAACGGCAACAATGCTTTCTCTGTAGGGCAAAGCGAGAAGGACACACACGGACAGCCACTCAACAATAAGAACATATTTGCAATAGTGAGGATGGCCGGCTTAGACTCACTCACCGACGAGCAGGTATCCAACCTGTTCACGCCATACACCACAGATCTTAACATGCTGCTATGCAGGCAGATTGTGAGGGAAATGGGCGAGGCAACCAACCTAAGGGCATGTGGCATCCAGGCCGACAGGGATGCCCAAGGCCATGTATTTGTAAGAATATTAATTCCAAAGATATACTTGAAATGAAAGACTTCAATATCATTATCGTAGAAGACGTACCCCTTGAGCTGAAAGGCACAGAGGGCATCATAGAAAGCGACATCCCCGAGGCCCATGTTCTCGGCACCGCAGCAGATGAGACTTCCTACTGGAAACTGATGCGCCAAGAACAACCAGACCTCGTGCTGCTTGACCTCGGACTGGGAGGCTCAACCACAGTGGGCGTGGAAATCTGTCGCCACACGAAGCAAAGCTACCCCAAAGTCAAGGTGCTTATTTTCACCGGAGAAATACTCAACGAGAAGCTTTGGGTAGACGTGCTCGACGCAGGCTGTGACGGCATCATCCTCAAGACCGGCGAACTGCTCACGCGTAGCGACGTTGAGGCCGTGATGTCTGGCAAGAGACTGGTCTTCAACGAGCCAATACTTGAGAAGATAGTCGAGAGATTTAAGAGCAACGTAAACAATAAAATCATGAGCCAAGAGGCACTTATCTCTTACGACATAGATGAATACGACGAGAGATTCCTTCGCCATCTCGCCCTTGGCTATACCAAGGAACAAATAACGCAGCTTAGGGGAATGCCATTTGGTGTCAAGAGTCTCGAAAAGCGACAAAACGAACTTGTGAAGAAGTTGTTCGCGGACGACAATGGCATTGTTAGCGTAAACGCCACACGCCTTGTTGTCAGGGCTTTAGAACTGCGAATACTCGACTTAGACAATCTTCATCCTGACGAGGAATGATAAAGAGACGTTGGCTTCATACGGCAGCAATAGGAATAATCATCGGCTACATAGTCATAATCCTCGGATCATGGCTATGGTCTGCCGCCATGCCTTCTTCTTCCATAAGAACCCTGCTAAGCGAGAGTGGCATTCGCTGGTTCTTTGGCACGTTTGTGATGAACCTGATCAACACTCCCCTACTCGTATGGATTGTTCTTCTCGACATATCCATTGGCACATGCCTGAGAAGCTGCTTGTGGTCAACAGTAAAACTTCTCGCGAAATCTCCCTCCAAGCTTAACACATTACAGAAGAGAGGGTTGAGGTTTGCCATAGAACTCCTTGCATTCGAGATATGCATCATATCGCTGCTGATATTTCCACGCCATGCCATCTTGCTTAGCGTCACGGGCGACCTCTACCCGAGCAGTGCCTCGGTCTGTCTTGTCCCTATTGTCGCTTTCATGATATTGTCGTCATCCATATCCTACGGACTCCTTTCCGGAAACTTGCATGGTTATCGCGACGCGGTGGAGTGCACATTGAAAGGTGGCGAGAATCTCAAAGTCATCCTATGCTTCTACGTGTTGTTAATTGAGCTTGCGGCAATAGTTAAATACATTTTCTTCAGCATAGCTTAAAGCACCTTTTTTACGTCGAAAAGACGGGAAATAGAGGGGAAACAGAGGAAAAGCAGGCAAGCAAACAAAATAATTGTTAAATTGCAACGGTAAGATTTGCAGGATTAAAACTATTCTATTACCTTTGCAATCACAAAACGAGGGGGATTAGCTCAGTTGGCTAGAGCGCTTGCATGGCATGCAAGAGGTCATCGGTTCGAATCCGATATTCTCCACAACAAAAAAGCAACCTATCTTTAGGTTGCTTTTTTATTTTCATCTCATCTTCATAAGATAATCATTTGCCTTGAAGGATGGCCATTACTTTGTCGAAGTATTTTTGTGTCTTCTCAACACTGTAATGCATACCTCCGTTCCATGATCGAATTGCCAGCTCAATGTTATGCTTGGGATTGAACCAAGATTGGATAAGGAGAAACATCTCTATCGACTTTTTCTTGCTGAGACGGTCGGAAAGCCTGAAGCGTTTCTTCGACTTCTTTTTCTTCAAGATGTTGTTACACTCGGCAACCAAAACAGGCGTTATCTGCAACACGCCCACCGACGCTCCTTTCACGGCATTGCTTTTGCCATTGCTCTCTACTTGAATAAGCGCGTCTATGACAGGCTTCCATTGATTGTCAGAATCCATTAGGTCAATCTCATCGGTTTCCTCTACAGCCGTCGACTCTATGGCTTGCGCAGCATAGGCTGGGCGAAGGAAAAAACTAAAAATTAAGCACAATACAATCCTTACGAATTTCTGCATGATAAAAACTTTATGGGACATCCGCAGCCTCTTGCATCTGCCGTGGAAATGTGAGCGAGAAAATAATCTCACAAGGCCAACATCCCGTTAAACATAATGTCAAATAAAATTGCAAAAAGACGGTCAGATAAAGCGCGTCTCTTCGCTTTGACATTGCAAAATTACTAAATATTATTGTAATTCAGATACTTATGCAACATTTATTGATACAAGTCAAAGGTATATAAGGTTTATTTTGCACAAAACGCTGCCGAATTAACAATATGAAAAAGGCTTCTGGCAAAGCCAGAAGCCTAAAGAAAATAGAGTAAGCGTGTCTATTTTATGCCCTAAGAATGATTATAATTTAATCACCAAATACTTGCTAACGCTCCAGAATGTTTGCACATCCTTGATATGAAGAACAGACGTGCCATTGCCGTTGCTCTCGATGGAATAAGAATCTGACGGCATCTGGGTCATGATCTTAGGATTATCAGAACTGATGCGAATGTCATTGTAGTTGCGAATGTCCACCTTCGAGAAGCTGCCTGGCTTGAGACTGGACACGTCGACCTTCTTCTTTGCGAGGAATCCGCCCTTGATGATGCCACGTGCCTTCAGGTCCTTAGATGAACCAATCGCTACAAATGCCGTGTGTATCGACTCATCCTGCTGAGCGATCGTGGTCTTCTGTTGGTCAATGGCTTGGGATTGGGTCTCAACAGTAGTCTTCAACTGCGTGTTGGTCGTTGTAAGATTGTTCACACTCTCGTTGAGCTGAGCTATGTTTGCATTCTTGTCGTCAAGCTGTTGCTGCAAGTCGGCGATCTGAGCGTCTTTCTCGTCAAGTTGGGCCTTATAAAAGCTGATGAGCTTCTTTATGCGTTGTCCATAGGCAGAATTGTTGCCTGCCACTTGTGCCTCAAGCTCGTTGATGCGAGCACGTTGTTTGCGAA
The DNA here is from genome assembly GCA_963635115.1 of Oscillospiraceae bacterium. Classification (GTDB taxonomy): domain Bacteria; phylum Bacteroidota; class Bacteroidia; order Bacteroidales; family Bacteroidaceae; genus Prevotella. The sequence continues at coordinate 102,878 of CAVHEN010000001.1, forward strand.
GCAACTCCGCAAGCCCTTGAAGTTGTGTGCGCATCTGCGCCTTGTCCATCTTGCCCTCACGATTACCAAGCTGCTTGATAAGTCCTTCTTGGGCAGAAATGCTGTCGAGACCCACTGACATCACGTTCACGAAATCGGCCATCTGCTTGATATCCTCTTGATGAAGACTGTCTGAAGTAGCAAGTGAATCGATGGTGGCCTGCATCTTGTCCGTCTTGCCATTGTTGCAGCTCGTTATGCCGCAGGCAACGAAAAGCCCAAGCGCACCTGAAAGAATGATACTTTTTGCTTTCATAATTAAACTGTTTTGTTGTTCAATGCCACAAAAATAGGTAAATAATATATACGGACAATCATTGCGATGCGTAATTTACTGTTTTTTATGATTTATTGTTTGTTTGTCAATGAATATCACGGACTTTCAGACATTATTTAGCGATCACACAAACAATATGACTGAAAAGAATAACTACCAAACCGAAATCCACTTGCCCCGTTTTTGAAAACCGCTTTGCGTTCACGGCGTAAGGGAGTTGGCGTTGCGCCGTGAACGCAACGCCATTACGCCGCAAAGCCAGCGGCATTACGGCGTAATGCCGCAGCGTCTACTACAGCATGATCTTGAGCACCGTGACAGCCTCAGCCACGCTTGGCACATTGTTTATCTTGATTAGCCTATGGCCTTTGCTATCCTTGAAGTTGCAACGACGCGGGTTGTCCATCACATAATTGATTATGCGCCCAAAGGTTTTGCTCTGGTAGAAAGGGGAGGATTGGTTAGAGACGAATTGCATCGACATGACGCCTTGCCGCAACATTATCTTCTCACAACCGAGCTTCCTGCCTAAACGTCGTACCAAGACCACTTGCATGAGCTCCTCGCCCTCGTGTGGCACGGGTCCGAAGCGGTCAACAATTCGCTGCCGATAGGCTTTCAGTGAGTCATCGTCGGAAATATTGTCAAGCTCACGATAAAGCAACATGCGTTCAGAGCTTGTGGGCACATAAGTGTCGGGGAAGAACATTGGCAAGTCGCTCTCTACGGCGCAATCCTCCACAAAATCATCGCCCGACACCTCGCGACCTTCCTTGATGTCGTCGGCATAGAGGTCTTGGAACTCATCGTTCTTCAGCTCGGTGACGGCTTGGCTCAGTATCTTCTGGTAGGTCTCGTATCCCAAGTCTTCCATGAATCCGCTTTGCTCAGAACCCAACAGGTTGCCGGCTCCACGGATGTCCAAGTCTTGCATAGCGAGGTTGAAACCGCTGCCAAGGTCGGAGAACGTCTCAAGAGCCTCAAGCCTGCGACGCGCCTCAGGGGTGAGCGCGGAGCGTGGGGGTGCCATAAGATAGCAGAACGCCTTCTGATTGGAGCGCCCTACCCTGCCACGCATCTGATGCAAGTCGGAAAGCCCGAAATGATGCGCGTCGTTCACGATGATGGTATTGGCATTGGGGATGTCAACTCCATTCTCCACAATCGTCGTGGAAAGCAGCACGTCGTAGTCGTAATTGATGAAGCCCATGATTATCTTCTCCAACTGCTCAGGCGGCATCTGCCCATGACCTATCGCCACACGGCAATCGGGAACATATTGATGGATAAGCTCCTCGATGTGTGGCAAGCTCGATATGCGGTCGCTGACAAAGAACACCTGCCCTGATCGGCTCATCTCGAAATTGATGGCATCGCCAATTATCTCATGCGAGAAGGTGCATAGCTCGGTATGAATCGGATAACGATTTGGTGGCGGAGTGCGCATTATGCTCATGTCGCGGGCACCCATAAGGGAGAATTGCAAGGTGCGGGGTATTGGCGTAGCCGACATCGTGAGAGTGTCCACGTTTGTCTTGAGCTTGCGAAGTTTCTCCTTTGTCGAGACACCAAACTTCTGTTCCTCGTCAATGATCAGCAATCCCAGGTCGTGCCACTTCACTGCCTTGCCTATCAACTTGTGTGTGCCTATCACGATGTCTACACGGCCCGACTCCAAGCCTTCCATGACCTGCCGGGCTTGCTTTGCCGTGCGTGCACGCGAAAGATATTCCACGCAGACGGGGAAGTCGCGCAGTCGCTTCTTGAACGTTTGGTAATGCTGATACGCCAAGACCGTGGTTGGAACAAGCACCGCGGTCTGCTTGCCGTCGCAAGCCGCCTTGAAAGCGGCACGAACGGCGAGCTCCGTCTTTCCAAAGCCCACGTCGCCACAAACAAGTCGGTCCATGGGCACGGCACGCTCCATGTCGGCCTTGATGTCTTGGGTCGCCTTGAGCTGGTCGGGCGTGTCTTCGTAGAGGAAGCTCGCTTCAAGCTCATGTTGCATGAAGTTGTCTGGCGAGAACGCGAAGCCCTTCTCGTGGCGCCGCTTGGCATAAAGGCGAATAAGGTCACGCGCTATGTCCTTGATCTTCTTCTTTGTCCGTTCTTTAAGCCTGTCCCACGCACCGGTGCCCAAAGTGGAAAGGCGAGGCGGCTCTCCACTGTCGGCTGCCCTGTATTTCGAGATTTTGTAGAGGGAGTGGATGGACACGTCAACCTTGTCGTTGTTCTGGTAAATGATGCGAATCACCTCTTGGTAGCCTCCCTGTGGGCTTGGCACCTTCATCAGACCGCCAAACTTGCCTATTCCCAAGTCGACATGCACAAGGAAATCGCCTGGCTGCATCTCCTGAAGTTCCTTCATTGTGAGCGCCATCTTACCGGAGCGCGCCTTGTCCGACGAAAGGTTAAACTTATGGAAACGGTCAAATATCTGGTGGTCGGTAAAGACGCACGCCTTCAAGTCGTCGTCCACGAAACCAGCGTGAACAGTCCTGTTGACAGCAATAAGATGGTCGCCAAGCCTGTCGGACGCGTCATCCGCCGACATGTCGTTAAGGATGTCGCGAAGGCGTTGCTGCTGCTTGTCGCTGTCGGCGAGAATGTAAATGTGGTAACCTTGAAGCAACTCGTCCTCAAACGACTGCCTCAAGACATCAAAGTTCTTGTGGAAAAGTGGTTGTGGCTTTGTATGGAATGTTATTGTGGCGTTAGCACATTCAGTGCCAGCGGCTTCGTCCTTGGTAAGGGTTATTCTTTGGAAACGAGCCAGCTCGTCAGCGAAAACAGTTGGCTTGCATAATACATTCTCGCAGTTCATCTCCCTGCGAATCTGCTCTTGTTCCAACTCCGTGGCGCCATTCATTCTCTCGTTCATTGCCTGCGATGAGAATCCGTCGTTGAACGTGCGCTGTATGACGTCCAAGACGAAACGCTTGTCTTTCATCACTATTATTGCGTCGTCGGGCAAGAAACTCAGGAATGACACCTTTTCGGTTTCCATCGAAGCCAGCTCTGGCACAATCTCCACTTGGCTCTTCCGGTCTAAAGACAATTGGTCTTCCACGGAGAACGTGCGTATTGTATCTATCTCATCACCAAAGAAGTCAATACGGAATGGCAATTCGCAACTGTAAGAATAAACGTCCAATATGCTACCGCGAATCGCGAATTGTCCAGGCTCATAGACATAATCAACCTCCAAGAAATTCAATTCACGCAAACGGCGTCCCAGGTCGGTTATATCTATTGTCTGCGAGGTTTTCAGAGTTATCCTGCGCTCGTCCAAATGGCGCTGCGAGACCACCAATTCAGCAACGGCTTGCGGGCTTGTCACTATCATCAAAGGCTCGCCGCCTTGGTTTGCCATGGCTGTCAAAGTCTCTGTTCGCGATATTTCGTTCGCGGCATCGCGTTGGCCATATTTAACTGCTCTCCTATATGCTGACGGGAAATAGAATGCCCTCTCCACCGACAGGTCATTGTAGAAGTAGCCAGCCTCGTCTGCATCGTCAAGGATGAAGACAATCGTGCGACCAATTTGCTTGGCCAACGAGGAGAAAAGAACCGGAACAGATGAACCTACAAGACCTTGAAGGACAACATTGCGTACGGTTCTGTCCTTCAAGGTCTTCAATAGGGCACTCGCCTGAGGCAAGCGCCCATAAACATCAACTAAATCATTGAATTTCATTCCACAGACTTGGGATATTTCTTGAACCATCCGTCAAGTCTCAACCGCATTACACCAAACAAGGCCTCAGAGAATATGCCGCCGCTCATTTTGCTGGTGCCCTCCCTGCGGTTGACAAAGATTACAGACACCTCCTTGATCTTATAGCCTATCTTGTAGGCGGTATATTTCATCTCTATCTGGAAGGCGTAGCCCTTGAAACGAATCTTGTCAAGCTCTATGGTCTTTAAGACACGACGACGATAGCAAACGAATCCAGCAGTGGTGTCATGGACGGAAATGCCTGTCACAATCCTTACATACTTTGACGCGAAATAGCTCATGAGCACTCTGCCCATTGGCCAATTGACAACGTTAACTCCTGAGACATAACGAGAGCCTACGGCCACGTCGGCTCCCTCGTCATGACAAGCGGCATACAGGCGAGGCAGGTCGTTGGGGTTGTGGCTAAAATCAGCGTCCATCTCAAAGACATATTCATATTGCCGCTGCAACGCCCACTTAAAACCAGTGATATAGGCTGTGCCAAGCCCTTGCTTGCCTTGGCGCTCGATAAGGAATAACCTGTCGCCAAATTCTTTTTCCTGCAAGTTCTTGACAATCATGGCAGTACCATCCGGGCTACCATCATCTATCACCAATATATGGAAACACTTATCAAGGGAGAATACAGCCCTGATAATCTTCTCCATATTCTCCTTCTCATTGTAAGTGGGAATAATCACTATTGAGTCACTATCATGCATAGGTGTTTTTTTTAGTGTATTGCAAAATTAAGAAATTAATCACATAATTGCATAAAGTCGTAGCAATTATTTTCATCGAATTAGATAGATATTTAGGATTTATTGCTAATTTTGCACCCACAAAAAGAAAAAGCAGCATGAAAGACAAAAAGGCTATTTCAATTAAGACATTGAACAAGAGCAATGTATGGGACATTCAGGAGAATGACGCCATTCGCATGTGGGAAGCCGCTGAGAAAGACGCCGACTTCAAGGAAAAACTGCGCCATTTCAAAGACATCATAAAGACCGCATTCGAGATTGAGGACGTCAAGGTAGACAAGCCTGTCGTTACTGATAAACTTGAGCAGCGTGGCTTTAAGATTGGCACCATATCCTTTGACGAAAAGAACTCTCACAAGATTGCCATTAAGAAACGTGCCATAAAGCGTGTCACCGACCTTACCTACGAGAACGTTGGGCATATCTCGGCCACAAAGCTCGTCGAGGTATTGGAAAGGAACTTTGGCAGTGGATGGGAAAGCCTTCCACAAAGCATACAAGACATCATTGAGAGCGCCTTCGACATCTCCACCACTACGTTGCCCGCCGACCGATTGCACAAGGCTGGCAGCTTATACGACAAGAAAGTTAACGATGGATACGAAGTACTTGAGATTGCAAAAGGGTCATGGACCGAGGCTATCTTCATCAAGGAAAAGCCAAAAGACGAGCTTCAGGCTGAACTGGAAGAACCAGCCTTGAATAAGGATGTCGACTTTGACAACGATGAGGATAAAGACGAGGACTTGCCCGACAACCTCCACGACGATGATGATGACGAAGATGACGACGCTTTCGATGACGACAAGCTTACAGAAGAGAGCTATCGCACAACATACGAGACAGACCCCGATGACCTTAATTATGAGGCTGAGGAAATCAGCGATGACAGTGCCGGCAACTATTAATCGTTGAATCATGTCAAGCACATTGCGTTGACTGACACATTATACTATAGGACATTTCTTCAGGCGAGACTATTTCAGCGTGATATAGTCTCGCCAATATTTTTTAAACAAGACCATATATGAAAAACCTTTGGCGGACATTCTTTGGATTCTCAGACGATGGCGCTGACGAGACATTTACACAGGCAATGGAACGGGCTAAACACCTGTTGGAGATACATAACTATGAAGATGCATGCAGGGTCTTGAAGTATGCTGAGAAGTATGGCGACGCTGAAGGCATTTATCAATACGGATGGTGCTGTTGGAGAGGGACAGGCATCGTGGAAGATGCAGTCAAGGCCGTGAAGCTTTGGAAGAAAGCAGCCGCCATGGGTTACCAACCAGCAATAGAAAGATGTGAAGCCATAAAAGACTTTATCGCTACGATTCAGTGAACTCTAAAACCGTCAACTTCTTCTTATCTAAACGCTCATGCACCGCCTACTACTTATTGTTCTTTATGTAATCTCTTTGCTTGTTGTCAAAGCCACAACCGTTTGCGCCAAAGATTATACGTGGCAAACAATACCGCTGAAAAAGGCATACATATATCGCCTTTACCTTAACGACAAGCAGCATTCGCCATATTCAATAGACCATCCTGAGAAATACTTATCCGAGCGGGCGATAAACCGAAGGAAAAGACAGGGCATCGCCATTGACTCAACAGACTTGCCAGTTTCCCCGACATATATAGATAATGTAAAGTCGAAAGGCTTGACCATAATGGGAACAAGTCGTTGGCATAACACGATAACAGTCGCATCCTCGACAGACAACGTGGCGCAGGCGGTACAAGGGTTACCTTATATTAGGAAGTGCCTTCTACTCTACAAGTCTCCTGACTCATTGGTGGTTTACCCAAGAGAGAAAGTGGGCAAACTCTCACCCATCGACTCAACGTCTACTTCCGAATACGGTGACGGGTATAAGCAGATTAACTTGCTGAATGGGACTGGTCTTCATGCCGCAGGCTTCAAGGGTAAAGGGATGCTGATTGCCATCATAGACGCTGGCTTTCGCAACGCTGACAAAATCAGCACCTTGAAGACTAACATTAAAGCAACAGCCGATTTCTCGCCCAGACGCACAAGTAGCATTTTCACAGAGCACTATCATGGCACCATGGTGCTTTCCACCATGGCTGCCAATAAACGTAACGTCTTTATAGGCACAGCACCTGAAGCCGACTACGCCTTGATACGCAGCGAGGACTTCGACACCGAAACCCGTGCCGAGGAAGACTCTTGGACCATGGCGGCAGAGTTTGCCGACTCCATAGGCGCCGACCTCATAAATTCTTCGTTAGGCTACTCGCGTTGGGACGGAGACTCCATAACCCTACATCTCCGCGACCTCAACGGACACACCGCATACATTAGCCAAACCGCATCAATGCTTGCGTCGAAAGGAATAATCCTATGCAATTCAGCCGGCAATGAGGGGAGTTCTTCATGGCATAAGATCAATGTTCCTGCCGACGCAGACAATATCTTAACCGTTGGGGCGGTGGACTTCGACAAGAAGAGCGCTACTTTCTCAAGCCTCGGACCTTCACAAGACGGAAGGGTTAAGCCAGATGTTTGTGGACCTGGCAAGAGCGTCTATGTCATAGATGGTTCGGGAATGATGACCACAAACAGTGGCACTTCTTTTGCCTCGCCAATAGTATGCGGAATGACCGCCTGCCTATGGCAAGCCCTCCCTGGACTTAACGCAAAACAAATAATCAGCTTGGTGAGGCAATCTGCCGACAGGTATCAATGGCCCGACAATGTTTATGGCTATGGCATACCAGACTACACGAAAGCCTTATCCATTGGCAAGAAGATGGCTAAGGAACGACAGAAGTGAGTTTCACCACCCCAATGTTTTTAAGTATACGCAGCGACAAGTCAGCGAAATAACCCTTTTGGCACGCGGAAATGTTTCCGCTTGCCAAAGTGCTTCTTAATAAACGGTTAATCCATACAACGCATAGACTTCCTTTTTATATATGACGGACAAGAAGATGACGCGTTTAATGAATATGCAGAATAAACAAAAAAAACAGCCCAAACTTTTTCTTTTGGACTGTTAAACGATAGTAGTTAGAGTAGTCTAACTTGGCTCTGAGATTCTATTAAGCGAGAACCACCTTGCCGTCCTCACCCTTGAGCTTGCCTTCCTTGAGAAGCCAGCCAATGCCCAAAAGGACCTCAACCTCTGTCTTGCCAGTAAGCTTAACAAGCTCCTTCACAGACTTCGCACCCTCGTTGTCGTGAAGTGCGTTGTAAACATCACCTGCGCGGAATCCAGCGTTCTCGGCGTCAACGAGAACCTCGTCCTTCTTAACCACCTTCTTCTCTGCTGCTTTCTTCACGACAGGCTTAGCTGCTGCTGTCTCTTCTGTTGCTTTTTTCCTTGCCATAATTAAATAAAGTTTTTATACAAAACTAACGATTATAATTCTAATTGTTTATTTTATGTTTGCAAATATAAGCATTTTATATTATAACCAAACAAAATAAAAGAAAGAAAATCAACGAAAACAAATGAAAAAACCGGAAGCGTTAAAATTATTGATACACATCAAGCGGGCGACGATTTTCAGTTGATTTTAATCAAGCAAAAAAGCCTGATTATCAACCAGTGACAATCAGGCTTCTATATCAAGGCTTTTATTATTGCTCGCTTAAATTTATTGTCAATTGAAGCTCATCAAGCTGCTTTTGGTCGAGCTCGGAAGGAGCATCCAGCATGACATCGCGTCCACTGTTGTTTTTCGGGAATGCGATGCAGTCGCGTATTGAATCAAGTCCGGCAAGGATACTCACGAAGCGATCAAGACCGAAGGCAAGACCAGCGTGAGGTGGCGCACCATACTTGAATGCGTTCATCAAGAATCCGAACTGGGCTTCTGCACGCTCCTTTGTGAATCCAAGCACCTCAAACATCTTCTCCTGAAGGTTAGTGTCGTGGATACGCAATGAGCCACCGCCAACTTCAACGCCGTTGCAAACGAAGTCGTATGCCTTGGCACGAACCTTTTCCGGATGACTGTCGAGCAAAGGAATGTCGTCAGGATTAGGCATGGTGAATGGGTGGTGGGTTGCCATCAAGCGCTGTTCCTCATCACTCCACTCGAAGAGTGGGAAATCGACAATCCAAAGGCACTTGAAGACGTTCTTGTCGCGAAGGCCAAGACGGTTACCCATCTCCAAGCGAAGAGAGCACAACTGCACGCGCGTCTTGTTGACGTTATCGCCGCTAAGAATAAGAACCAAGTCGCCATCCTTGGCACCTGTGGTCTCCTTCACCTTCTGCAACTGCTCAGGAGTGTAGAACTTGTCGATGGAGCTCTTCACAGTTCCGTCGCCATTATATTTAATGTAGACCAAGCCCTTTGCTCCAATCTGTGGCCTCTTCACGAAGTCGGTAAGCTCGTTGAGCTGCTTACGGCTGTAGTCGGCGCAACCAGGCACCACAATACCACCAATATATGCGGCCTCATCGAACACAGAGAATGTACCTGTGCCTTTAAGGTCGTCCATAAGCTCTACGAACTCCATGCCAAACCTCAAGTCTGGCTTATCGGAACCGAAACGACGCATGGCCTCTGCCCATGTCATCTGCTGCAATGGCTCAGGAATATCAACACCACGGATCTCCTTGAACAGCATGCGGCACATTCCCTCAAACACGCCGATGACATCCTCCTGGTCGACAAAGCTCATCTCGCAGTCGACCTGAGTGAACTCCGGCTGACGGTCAGCGCGAAGATCCTCGTCGCGGAAGCACTTCACTATTTGGAAATAGCGATCCACACCTGCCACCATAAGCAACTGCTTGAGTGTCTGGGGGCTTTGAGGAAGCGCGTAGAACTGTCCAGGATTCATGCGAGAAGGCACCACGAAGTCGCGAGCGCCCTCAGGAGTAGAGCCAATGAGCATCGGAGTCTCTATCTCCATGAACTGGCGAGCATCGAGGAAGTTGCGTATGAGGATCGTCATCTTGTGCCTAAGCTCAAGGTTCTTGCGAACGCTGTCGCGGCGCAAGTCGAGGTAGCGATACTTCATGCGGAGGTCATCGCCGCCGTCTGTCTTGTCCTCAATGGTGAAAGGAGGAGTGAGCGACGGACTGAGAACCGTCAGCTTGCTGACGATGATCTCTATGTCGCCCGTAGCCATCTTATCGTTCTTGTTCTGACGCTCAGAGACCAAGCCCTTTGCCTGAACGCAATATTCTCGTCCTAACTTATTGGCAGCCTCCCAATCTTCCTTGTTGGAAGCCTCGTTGAAAACTAATTGCGTAATGCCATAACGGTCGCGCAAGTCCACGAAAGTCATGCCGCCCATTTTTCTGGTGCGCTGCACCCAGCCCGCAAGCGTCACTTCACGCCCTGCGTCGGAGAGTCGCAACTCTCCGCAAGTATTGGTTCTATACATATTATTAATGTAGTAAATCTTTTCTTGACCGCAAAATTACAACAAAATATTTGAAAAGGGTAAAAACAACGCAACAAGCTGCAAAAATAATGTTAAATCACATATAAAAGGTAACAAGGAAATAAAAGATTTCTTATTTTTGCAAAGTTGTTTGCCAATGATGGCATGCGACAATCGGTTTAAATCACCGATCGTATAATAATAACAGAATTAATCGCAACATAAAAAGATGAAGAAATTGCTTTTCACGGCTTTCCTGTTTTTCGCAGGATTGACCGCATCATTCGCACAAGCCAAGATTTCATTCGACAAGCTTGTTAACGACTTCGGCACATTCTCAGAGAACGATGCCGTGCAGAAATGCTCGTTCACGTTCACGAACACAGGAGACAAGCCCTTGATAATCAACCAAGCCACAGCAAGCTGCGGATGCACCGTAGCCAGCTACACGAAGGCTCCCATCAAGCCTGGGGAGAAAGGCACGGTTACCGTCACCTACAATGGTAAAGGCAAGTTCCCTGGCCACTTCAAGAAAGCCATAACCGTTCGTTCTAACGGTGTCCCCATGATAACGCGCATTTACATTGAGGGCGAAATGACATTGGCAAAGGAGAAATAAGCATTTCCTTGAGACAATCTTCTACCTTGAACCTACTTTTTGACCATTACTAAAGATAAACTTACAACTAAATAACTTATGCAAGAACCTGAAACATCTACTATGTCCCTATCGGGCAAATTAGACCTGAAGAAATGTATATTGTTCTTCGTGTCCATCATCCTGACCGTAATCGTGTGGAACCTTCCGTCCACTTGTTTTGGCATCGACGGCCTGACTACGGTTCAGCAACGCGTCATTGCCATATTCGTGATGGCAGTTATGCTTTGGCTTACTGAAGCCATTCCAGCGTGGGCGACATCAGTGACCATCATCTTTGTTCTACTATTCTTTGTGAGCAACTCCTCGTTCAAGTTCATGCAAGGAACCGAGGGTCAATACGGCCAACTGCTCGACTCCGTGGGTATCATGGCATGTTTCGCCGACCCCACCATCATACTCTTCCTCGGAGGTTTCATCCTCGCCATAGCGGCAACAAAGTCGGGTCTTGACGTATGGATGGCAAAGACCATGATAAAGCCATTCGGCAGAAAGAGCGAAAACGTGTTGTTGGGTTTCTTGCTTATAACCGGCATTTTCTCCATGTTTATCTCCAACACTGCCACCGCCGCCATGATGCTCACGTTCCTGACTCCCGTCTTCAAGGCCCTGCCTGCCAACGGAAAGGGACGCATAGCCTTGACAATGGCAATACCCATCGGCGCCAACCTCGGCGGCATGGGCACACCTATCGGCACTCCTCCTAACGCTTTCGCCTACAAAGTGCTCAACGACCCGACAGGCCTGAACCTCGACATCAGCTTCGGACAGTGGATGGCAGTCATGGTGCCACTCGTGTTGATACTCCTCGTCATTGCCTGGTTCCTTCTTCGCAAATTCTTCCCATTCTCTCAGAAGACCATTGAGCTGAAGATCGAAGGCGACGTGAAGCACAATTGGCGCTCGGTTGTGGTGGGCGGCACCTTCTTCGTGACCATTCTCCTATGGATCTGCGGCAAGCAGGTCGGCATCAACGCCAATACCGTTGCCATGCTGCCAATAGCCGTATTCGCTTTCACCGGTGTCATTACGGCCAAGGACTTGCAAGGCATCGACTGGGGCGTCATCTGGATGGTCGCGGGCGGCTTCGCCCTTGGCTTGGCAATGAACGGCACTGGACTGGCAAAAGTAGCGGTCGAATCAATACCATTTGGCAGCTGGAGCCCGATTGTCATACTTATCATTTCGGGTCTCGTGTGCTTCTTCCTCTCCAACTTCATCAGCAACACCGCCACCGCGGCTTTGCTCATCCCTATCCTTGCCGTGGTATGTAGCGGAATGGGCGACAAGCTGACCATGATTGGCGGTGACTCGACCATCCTCATCGGCATCGCCGTGGCAGCTTCCGCCGCCATGTCGCTTCCTATCTCCACGCCTCCAAATGCCATTGCCTACTCCACTGGTCTTATCCAGCAAAAGGACATGGCAAAGACGGGACTCACGGTCGGAATCATCACGCTTGTGTTAGGATTCGGCGTGCTTATACTAGTAGGCAAGACCGGCTTGCTATAAACTTCTGAAAGCCCTATAATTATAATGGCGTTGCCTTTCACATGAAAAGACAACGCCATTGTTTTTTTAGCGCCATCGCGATTACGATGGAAAGGCAACGCGATTACGGTGGAAAGGCGTTGCCGTTGCGGTGGAAAGGCATTGCCTTTACGATGGAAAGCCGAAGTGGCTATTTCTCAAGCACTTGCTTAAGGAATAGCGGAGTATATCCCTTCGAGTTTTCCACGACCTGCTCCGGCGTACCGGCGGATATTATTTGACCGCCTCCACGTCCGCCCTCAGGACCAACGTCAATGATCCAGTCGGCAAGTTTTATGACGTCGAGGTTGTGCTCAATGATGACAACCGTGTTGCCACGATCCACCAATTTCTCCAACACGTCCATCAGAATGCGGATGTCCTCAAAGTGCAATCCGGTTGTTGGCTCGTCGAGAATGTACAACGTCTTGCCAGTGTCACGCTTGGAAAGCTCGGTGGCAAGCTTCACGCGCTGGCTCTCGCCGCCCGAAAGGGTCGTGCTGCTCTGCCCGAGCTTTATGTATCCCAAGCCAACATCTTGCAGGCTTTTGATCTTTTGCAATATGTTCGGCACGTTCTCAAAAAACTCCACTGCCTGGTTTATGGTCATGTCGAGCACGTCGGCTATCGACTTGCCTTTATAACGCACTTCCAAGGTCTCACGATTGTAGCGCTTGCCATGGCAAACCTCGCAAGGCACCGTGACGTTAGGCAGGAAGTTCATCTCTATCACTTTATAACCATTGCCGCCACAAGCCTCGCAGCGTCCGCCCTTCACGTTGAACGAGAAGCGGCCAGGCTTGTAGCCTCTGATCATGGCTTCGGGCAGGTTGACAAACAGGCTGCGAATGTCGGTGAAGACGCCCGTATAGGTGGCAGGATTGGAGCGTGGCGTCCGCCCGATAGGACTTTGGTCTACGTTCACCACCTTGTCTACACCGTCTATTCCCTCAATCTTATCGTATGGCATTGGAGCCTTGAGCGACCTATACATGTGCTGCGACAAGATGGGCGCGAGGGTCTCATTGACAAGAGTCGACTTGCCCGAACCCGACACACCCGTGACCACAATGAGCTTGCCAAGCGGGAACTCCGCGTCCACATGCTTGAGGTTGTTGCCGCGCGCTCCCATTATCTTGATGCTCTTGCCGTTGCCCTGGCGGCGAACATCCGGCACGGCAATTCGGCTCTCGCCATTGAGATACTGCGCCGTTATGGTGTGTGTCTTCAGCATTTCCTCGGGCGTGCCCTGAAACACCACTTCGCCGCCTTTGCGCCCTGCCTTGGGACCAATGTCCACAATCCAGTCGGCAGCCCTCATCATGTCCTCATCGTGCTCCACCACGACAACCGTATTGCCAAGGTCTCGCAACTCCTTGAGCGAGCGTATCAGCTTCTCGTTGTCGCGCTGGTGAAGGCCTATGCTTGGCTCATCGAGAATATAAAGCACGTTGACCAGCTGAGAGCCTATCTGGGTGGCAAGCCTTATGCGCTGGCTCTCACCACCAGAGAGCGAAGCCGACTGCCTGTTGAGCGAGAGGTAATCGAGACCGACTTCCAACAGGAAGTTGACCCTTGTCTTGAGCTCTTTCAGTATCTCGTGGGCTATCTTCTTGTTCTGTGGTTCAAGCTTGTCCTCGACGGTGGATAGCCATTCGTTCAGCTCGGAGATGTCGAGGCTGGCGACCTCAAAGATGTTCTTGTCGCCAACCTTGAAAGCCAACGACTCTTTCTTCAGCCTGTTGCCATGACACTCAGGACACTCTTTCGTGGCGAGAAACTGCGCCGCCCACTTTTGGCTCGCGGCAGAGTCGTCGTCGTTCATCACGTTGGTGAGATATTTGATGACGCCATCGAACGCGACAAAATAGTCGCTCGAAGTGTGCACGATGCTCTTGTCGATGCGCACGCTCTCCAACGAGCCATTCATGACAACGTCTATAGCCTCTTCGGGAATATCCTTGTAGGGTGTCTTGAGGTTGCAACCGTATTTTTGGAGAATGGCGTCTATCTGCCAGAAAATCATCTGGTTCTTGTACTTACCCAAAGGCACTATGGCACCATCGTGGATGCTGAGGTCTTGGTTGGGTATCACTTTCTCCAGGTCGATCTCGTCTACTATGCCCAAGCCGTGGCATCGCGGGCAGGCGCCCTCGGGCGAGTTGAACGAGAACATGTTTGGCGCAGGGTCACTGTAGGAAAGTCCCGAGACGGGGTCCATGAGCCGCTTGGAGAAATTGCGCGTCGTGTCGGAATCCTTGTCGAGGATCATTATGGTGCCATCGCCCTGCCTCATTGCCGTGGCTATGGAGTGACGCAGGCGCTCATCGTCTTTTGGCTCAACCTTCAGCTTGTCTATCACGACCTCAATGTTGTGGTTCTTGTATCGGTCGACCTTCATGCCGCGCGTTATCTCCTTTATCTCGCCATCCACACGGATATAGAGATAGCCCTTGCGACGCATCGACTCGAAAAGCTCACGATAATGGCCCTTGCGCTGCCTCACGAGCGGCGAGAGGATAAAGACCCTCTTGTCGGCATACTCGTCAAGGATAAGGCTCACGACCTTCTCTTCCGTATACTTGACCATCTTCTCACCCGTGACATAGCTATACGCCGTACCGGCACGGGCATAGAGCAATCGCAGGTAGTCGTAGATTTCGGTTGTCGTCCCCACGGTGGAACGCGGGTTCTTGTTGGTTGTCTTCTGCTCGATGCTGATAACCGGACTCAAACCGCTTATCTTGTCAACATCAGGACGCTCCATGTTGCCAAGGAAATTGCGGGCATAAGCCGAAAAAGTGTCAATGTATCTGCGTTGGCCCTCGGCGTAAATCGTATCGAAAGCAAGCGACGACTTGCCCGAGCCGGAGAGTCCTGTTATCACTGTCAACGAGTTGCGTGGTATCTTAACGTTAATGTTCTTAAGATTGTGGACGCGTGCGCCTTCAACGATAATCCAATCTTGTGTCATCTCTCTCATTTTGTCGTTTGTGTCTCGGTGTAACCGCGTAGAAGATTAATGTCTTTCTTAATGTTGAACTTTCTCCCGTCAGCTCCACGTGCCTTGACCAACAGGAAGTAGACGCCCTGGCTGACGTCTTTGCCATTGAACTTGCCATCCCAACCTCCGGAAAGGTCGTCCCAAGAGTATAGCTTCTGCCCCCATCGGTTGAATATGGTGGCGTGAAATTCCGTTATGCTCTTGTATCCGTCCTTAGCCTTGAATATGTCGTTGATGCCATCACCATTTGGGGAGAAGGCGTTGGGGAACTCCAGCTTGCTCTCGTAGATGGAAACCGACAATGGTGTCGCCTCAGAACTCCAATAGTCGTTGGCATAACTTATCGTATCGTTGCCGTTAACGAATGTCGCCCACAATTCTATGAGATGACTACCCGACTCCGAGAATGTGAACTCCGTGTCCTGCTCATACCTTACCACGTAAGGGCTGTCACGATGACCTTGGCGATAGATTCGCCATTCATAATATGCGGTCCACCCTTCTGTGTTCTCGGCTCCGCTTGTGAAGGAAACCGTCAGCGGCGCCGACTCGCTTACGCTCGTGATTTCGGTCTGTGAGCTTCCCTCACTGTCTGTATAGCTCATCAGCGGATTAATGGTTGGATTGGCTGTCTGCCCATAAACCTGACTGACGGCAAACAGGGCGACGAAAAGAAGATATGCGATATGTTTGTTCATTGACCAACGTCCCTTTATTAGAAATGCAAAGATAGTGCAAACCGAATGCAGAACATCAAGCCAGCTTGAATGTTATGCTGAGGTGCCGCCTATCTTATGCAAAGATACACAACTTTTTTAAAGGATGCCGCTTGTATGTCATATTTTTTGTGTAAGTTTGCACAATAAAAATAAAACTGATTCTTTAGAAATGAAAATATACTTACGATTCGCACTTGTCGTGCTTACGTCGTTGATTTGTTTTCAAGGCTTCGCACAGAACCAAAATTGGCGTGAAAAGTATCAAGTAAAGAAAAAAGACACACTTTATGGCATAGCCAAGAAATATAACATTTCCGTAGACGCCCTCATAGAGGCAAACCCAGAGATGAAGGTCGACGGCTTCGAGCTCAAGAAAGGCAGCTACGTTTGCATTCCCTATGCAGGCTCAACATCCGCAAGCCAAACCAGCGGAGCGCCCGTGCGCACGCCACTGCAAACGGTCAAGAGACCGTTCTCAGGCAAGGTCGTAAGGGTTGGCGTGATGCTTCCCCTTCACGATGTTGATGGCGACGGCAGGCGCATGACTGAGTTTTATCGCGGAATGCTCATCGCGTGCGACTCTTTGCGCGCGGAGGGAATGAATGTCGACATCCACGCATGGAACGTGAACATCGACGCGGACATCACCAACTTCATAAAGCAACCAGGGGCGGCAAAATGCGACATCATCTTCGGCCCGTTGTACAGCAAGCAGGTCCACGCTCTCGCTGAGTTCTGCAAGGCACGCGACATACAAATGGTCATCCCCTTCTCCATCACGGGCGACGACGTGTCGATGTACAGGCAGATATTCCAAGTATACCAAACCAACGACAGGCAGACCAACAACAGCATAGAAACATTCTTGAAGCTCTTCCCTAATTGCCATCCCGTTTTCATCGACTGCAACGACAAGACATCCACAAAAGGCAACTTCACTTTCGGGCTGCGCACACGCCTTGAGAGCCACAACATTGGCTATGGTATAACTAATATCGGCAGCTCGGATGATGTTTTCGGCAAGCAGTTCAACTCTTCCGTCCAAAACATCGTGATACTTAATACCGGACGCTCGCCAGAGCTGACACTGGTGCTCAACAAGCTCGCCATATTGAAAGCGAGAAGGCCCGAACTGAAGATAAAGCTTTTCGGCTATACGGAATGGTTGATGTATCTCGGCATTGACGAGGCAAAGTTTCACGAGTTTGACACTTACATCCCCTCCACATTCTATTATAACCCTGCCAACCCACGAACGCAATCGCTCACGCGAGCCTATCGCCAGTGGTTCAAGGAAGACATGCAAAACGCATTGCCTCGGTTCGCCCTGACAGGCTATGACTACGCTCAGTTCTTCCTTCGCGGCTTTGCCAAGTATGGCAAGGCCTTCAGGGGCGTAAAGAACCAAAACACGTGGAATGCCGTGCAGTCACCGCTGCGATTCAAGCAGGTAGGTTCGGCGGGCATGCAAAACGATTTCTTCCACCTCATCCACTTCTTGCCAAACGGCAATGTAGAAGCCATTTCATATTGATAATCATGAGACTACCATTCAAAATATTGTTAGCCGCAGTATGCTTCCCCTCGTTCGCCCACGCACAGATAGGCGAGCACCGCAACACGCTTTCCATCGGTGCAAACGCGGGATATAACATGACAACCATCCGCTTCACGCCGAAAGTGCTGCAAGGCATGAAGGGTGGCACGAACTTTGGCTTTACCGCTCGCTACACGGTGGAAAAATACTTTGCCACCATAGCGTCCATTCAAGCGGAAGTCAACTACAGCCAGCTGGGCTGGAAAGAAGACATCCGCACCATGAACAACGAACCCGTGATAAACCCTGTCACGCAGCAAGCCGAGAAATACGAGCGCACGATCAACTATGTGCAGATTCCGCTTTTCGCGCACCTTGCCTGGGGAAAGGAAGACAAGGGGTTCAACTTCTTCCTCAACGCTGGTCCACAATTGGGCATCTACATGAGCGAAAGCACGAAGTCGAATTTCGACTGGGCAAATCGCAACACGGATGACCGTTCCAATAAAGTTGTGGCGCAAGATACCATGAGCGTCCAAAACAAGTTCGACTACGGAATAGCAGCGGGCCTCGGCGTGGAATGGGCAACTGGGAAAATCGGAAGGTTTACCCTTGAGGCACGCTATTATTATGGTCTCGGCAACATATACGGCGACTCCAAACGCGACTACTTCGGATCAAGCAATTATGGCACGATAACCATAAAGCTTGGGTGGCTTGTCGACATAATGAGATATCGCCCAAAAAACTCCAAATAGCATTTTATAAACCATAAACTGATATCATATGTTTGAAAACCAACCAAAAGGACTTTATGCGCTTGCCCTTGCCAATACAGGCGAGCGCTTCGGCTATTACACTATGCTTGCCATCTTCGTTCTTTTCCTTCAATCCAACTTTGGATGGGGAGAAGGATTGGCAGGAACAGTCTACGCCACATTCTTGATGCTCGTTTACTTCCTGCCTATTGTGGGCGGTGCCGTGGCCGACAAGATCGGTTTCGGTCGTTGCGTAACATTCGGCATCATCGTGATGTTCATTGGATACCTGTTGCTTGCCATTCCGGCCGGAGCAGGTGCCGCGGCAATAGCCATCATGTCGCTTGCCTTGATACTCATAAGCATGGGCACGTCGTTGTTTAAAGGCAACCTGCAAGTGATGGTGGGCAAACTCTACGATGCCCCTGAATACGCCAACCAACGCGACGCAGGATTCTCCATTTTCTACATGGCAATCAACATTGGCGCGCTCTTCGCTCCTACAGCCGCCACAAAGCTGCACGCTTGGGCAATGACGGCCCTGCACGCATCGGAGGCTTCGGCATATCACTATGCCTTTGGCGTGGCTTGCTTGTCGCTTGTCGTTTCCATTGCCATCTATTACGGTTTCAGGTGGACATTCGCGCATGTAGACAACACTGCCAACAAGGTAAAGAAAGCCAATAACGAAAAGGCTGTCGAGGCTCACGTTGAGACAGCGGAAGAGAAAGCAGACACTCACAGCCGTCTCGTGGCACTGTTCCTCGTGTTTGCCGTTGTCATCTTCTTCTGGATGGCATTCCACCAGAATGGTTTGACACTTACCTATTTCGCACGTGATTTCTCTCAGACAACAGCTACCGGCCTCGTGGGCATGCTCTTCGACGTGACCAACCTGCTCGGTGTCATCGTGTTGGTTTACGCACTTTTCGCGCTTTTCCAGAGCAAGACAACTAAAGGAAAGAGCATCTCCTGCATAGTGATCTTTGCATGTGCCGCATTCCTTGGCTACAGGTTCTTTGGCTCGGCAGATCAGACCATAAACGTTGACGTGCCACTCTATCAGCAGTTCAACCCATGCTTCGTGGTCATGCTCACTCCTGTAAGCATGGCTCTCTTCGGCTGGCTCGCATCAAAGCAGAAAGAGCCATCTGCCCCACGCAAGATTGGTCTTGGAATGTTGGTCGCCGGCATCGGTTATGTCATCATGATTGCCGCTTCCGTCGGTTTGAGCTACCACGCCTCTTACGCAGCCGATGACCCACAGCGCGTCAGCCCATTGTGGCTTGTAAGCACTTACCTCGTGCTCACGTTCGCAGAGCTGCTCCTTTCACCGATGGGTATAAGCTTCGTCAGCAAGGTGGCTCCTCAGAAATACCAGGGTGTGATGATGGGTTGCTGGTTTGGCGCTACCGCTATTGGCAACTTCCTCGTACAGATTCCTGCCTACCTTTGGAACAATGTGCCACTCACAGCCGTTTGGGGCGTGCTTGTCGCATTGTGTCTCGCAAGCTTCATCTTCATCTTCTCTGTGATGAAGAAGCTTGAGAAAGTGGCATAACCTAAGACACAACACACGAAATGAGAATTATCATCATATTGATAATAATATTCTCATCGTTATCGACCAATGCACAGAGTCGCCTGCGCGACTCTGTGACATTAGGCGACGGGACACGTCACTTTGTGATGTACTTGCCAGCTAACATCAAAAAAGACGCGCCTTTAATATTCGTGACCCACGGTTATGGCAGTTACCCAAAATGGCCCGAGTCCCTATCAAAAGCCGCCGACAAATACGGTTTCGCGATTTGCGCGCCACAGGGCTATAAGGCACCTAAGGGGCGCACGGGTTGGAATGTAGGCTATCCATCGCAAGAAGGTTGGCAGCAGGACGACGTAAAGTCTCTTTGCGAACTGGCACGTGTAGTGCAAAAGCGATACCATCTAAGCCGCAAGAACACTTTCTTCACGGGCATGTCAAATGGTGGCGACATTAGTTATCTTCTTGCTTATACGAACCAAAAGACTTTTCGAGCATTCTTCTCCGTGGCAGGCTTGACACTCTCATGGATTCCCGAAAAACTGAAAATGAAAAGGCCGGTGCCTTTTGCCGAAATTCACGGTACGGCAGACCACACCTCAGAATGGGATGGTGACCCAGACAACAAAGGCGGATGGGGTGCCTATCTCGGTGTTGAGGACGCTGTCGATCGTGTCGTAAAGGTAAATGGATGTTCGTTCAAGGACTCGGTGAAGATAGGCAGCCTTCTTGGGAACGAAGGTCACCAAATCATAAAATACCGATATGATGGCGGAAAGAAAGGCACTGAAGTTTGGCTATACCGTGTCATTGGCGCTCCCCACTGCTGGCACGACAAGGACGTGGATATCGGCGAAGAAGAATGGAAATTCTTCAGCAAATACCTTAGCAAGTAAGGACAACCATTGAATTATAAAAGCAAGTTACTTATGTTGAATAAATAACTTGCTTTTTCAGTTTAACCTAATGTGAAACACGAAAGCCAAAAAAGTTGGAAAAAACACGAATAAAAGAGTTAGGTTTAAACATTTTCTTCGTAACTTTGCACCTATAAGAAATTTATTTAAGCATTTCCAGTTCTTTGGAAGAGCTACTCTTATTCTTAAATCAATATTTTCATACATTATATATGTACAAAAAAGAAGAATTATCTGTCATGGGTAAGGAAGAACTTGCCGATATTGCCAGAAAACTTGAGCTATCCCCAGAAGCATATAAAACAAATGAGGATTTGGCTTACGCAATCCTTGACACACAAGCCGTGATAGGAAGCAAGAAAAAGTCAACCAACGACAACAAGCCACAACCTGACAACGCTCCCTCACAAGATAAGACACAAAAACAAGAGATATTGTTCAGCGATACCTCTGATCCAACGCAACTTCTCGCCGAGCTTGAGGAGACACTGAAAAATCAACCGAAACATCGTGGACCCAAGACCAAGATTGAGCGAGAGTTGATTGCCAAGATCGCGGAAGTGAAAAACATGATAGCTTCTGGCGCAAACAATTCAAAGCAAACAAATACGCAGGATGCAGCTTCTAACATGCCTGTTCCTGTGTCACATAAAGACATTTTACCCGCCGTTATAAAGAAAGAAGAGGACAACCATGAGGAATCTACCAATTTGATTGCCAAGCTTCAAGAAAAGATAGCGGTACAAAACGAGAACACAAAGGCAGAGAAGGAATACTCAACAGATGCCCAGGTGGACAATAATGCCACTGACACTGTTTGGGACGGAGACCCAGCGGATGGCACAGACTTCATCACAATTGTTGACATACCAGTGGAAGACCAAGGCATTACGCCAAACTATGACATGTTTGACCAGCCCACCACAGGACCTTCTTATGTCCAACAGCCACAACCGTCTGTGGAAACAGAAGCTCTCCAGAAAGACAATAACGCAGACGTTCCCGAACCATTCGATTTCAACGACATTATCTCCGCAAACGGTGTCCTTGAAGTAATGGCCGATGGCTATGGCTTCTTGCGTTCCAGCGATTATAATTATCTTTCCTCGCCAGATGACGTATATGTTCCCAATAATCAGATTAGGCGCTATGGCTTGAAAACAGGAGACGTAATAGAAGCACGCGTAAGACCGCCACACGACGGAGAGAAATATTTCCCGATGACAACCATCGTATCCATCAACGGTCGTAGCCCAGAAGAAGTTAGGGATCGTGTGCCATTCGAGAACCTCACGCCTCTTTTCCCGGACAGTAAGTTTGAGCTTACCGGTGATCCAGCCACCACAAACCTTTCCACTCGTATTGTAGACTTGTTCGCTCCAATAGGAAAGGGACAACGTGCGCTAATCGTGGCTCAACCAAAGACTGGTAAGACCATATTGATGAAGAACATTGCCAACGCGATAGCGGCAAACCATCCGGAGGCTTATCTCATGATGCTTCTCATCGATGAGCGTCCTGAGGAAGTTACCGACATGGCTCGAACGGTCAACGCTGAGGTTATAGCATCAACCTTTGACGAACCTGCCGAACGCCACGTCAAGATAGCCGGCATCGTGCTTGAGAAAGCAAAGAGAATGGTGGAATGTGGCCACGACGTTGTCATTTTCCTCGACTCTATAACACGTTTGGCAAGAGCCTACAACACAGTGTCGCCAGCATCAGGCAAGGTGCTTACTGGTGGTGTTGACGCCAATGCATTGCAAAAGCCCAAACGCTTCTTTGGCGCGGCAAGAAATATCGAAGGCGGTGGTTCTCTGACGATTATTGCCACGGCACTCATTGACACAGGATCAAAGATGGACGAGGTGATATTCGAGGAATTCAAGGGAACTGGTAACATGGAGCTGCAACTCGATCGTAGCTTGTCTAATAAGCGCATCTTCCCGTCTGTTAATCTCGTTGCATCGAGCACGCGACGCGATGACCTGCTTTTGGACAAGACCTCACTTGACAGGATGTGGATTCTGCGTAAGTATATTGCGGAAATGACACCATTGGAGGCCATGAATACTATTCACGACCGTATGGTTCACACCCGCAACAATGTTGAATTCCTTGCCTCAATGAATGGCTAATCAACTCCAGCCATAATCAGCCGGTCAATTGCCGGAATATCATAACGATCAAGCAAAGACGCGTCTTCCCTAAACTTATCCGAAAGGATATTATTTTGGAGATGCGTCTTTGCCTTTTTAGCTTCTTCTGTCTTCATAGACACAAAGTCGGCAAAATGTTTAGCGGCAATCTCCCCTTGGCCCATAAACCATGAGCAATAACCGACATTGAGATGATCAACAGCCACATCGTTGCCGGACGCAAGGATGTCCTCATATAATTTTAAGGCCTTTTCTATTTGTTTTGTGCATAGGAGTCCCCATGCCAACACACGCCTTACGTCGATATTCTCGTGATCGTTATAATAAAGCTCATAGAGAATCTTTACCGCTTCACCTTCCCTGTTATCATTAAGAAGCGATATCGCCTCATTCATCTTGTACTGTTGTTTATCCGGAAAGAGTTCCGTCAATCGATGATATAGTTCTGTCGCCTTGGCATAATGAGCGCAACGAAAACTCGCAATGGCGTAACCTTTCAACGACTTCTCACCGTGTTTCTCAATCTCGTATGCCTTAGCAAACAATGTCTCTGCCAAACAGTAATCACAATTCTTTAAGGCTATCCGAGCGGCTAACAAATTATCATCCAACTGATTCTCATCGTAATAATTGTCAAGCATCTCCTTGGCAACATCATACATCTTTCGCTTTAAGAGAAACCCCACAATGCTAATTGCTCCATCATGCATGGTCATATGGAAAGCAGGATTGTTGAGGAACATTTTATTGGTTTCAGAATCAAACGGATTATTAAAAGCCTTGCGGCTATCATTGATACGGAAGAACCTATAAAGATCTTGAAGATATTGCCTGCGAGAAAACGCTGGAGTATTCATGACTCCTTCCATACCTGACACAACCATGCCTGCATTGTTGCCTACCATTTCCTTGATATTATCAGGAAGTTGAGGAAACACAGAGGCCATTGCCAATGCGAAACTATATTTATCAGAATCACAAAAAGGCATGGTTGACAGCAAGTTGAACATGAACTTGGTGTCTCTTATCTCTTTGGATAGGTGACCAAGCCCTGGGTGTTGCATATAAAATGGAGTGAACCAATTGGCCAAAGTATAGAAAAAGCCAAATCGCTTCATCTTGGAGAACCCACCAAAATAGATGTCAGCACCACGCTTCTGCATTTCAACCATCTTGCGCATGCTTTGTTCCATTTCCTCAATCTTCTTGTCACTGCTGTCGCCATGAAGAATGTCGTCCATCGGGTTTTCTTCTTTCTCACGTATGCCAAACCTCGTTATCTCAATATTTTGGTTCTTGATTATGTTTGGCATAACGTCCCTCTCTATCGTTTGGGTGTCTTGCTCGGCTGACATGCAAAATACGACTTGCATCTGGAGCTCTACCAACTCGTCACGAAAGCTCTTATCAGCCGTCAAGTCTTTCACGTCCTCTATGATATTTGGAAACAAGCTGAAATCACCATTATCCAGTGCGAATACCCATCCTATAAGAGCCCTTTGCCTCATCTTCTCATCAGTAGCTTCCTTGTAAATATTTAGAAGCAGCGACACCTTTACAGGATCAGGCGACAGAAGAGATGACATCATCACCGCCGCACACAAGGAAAGCGCATCTGTTATATCGATTATTGGAGAAAGAATAAGGTCTGAAATGTCATTTGCATGCTCATTGCCCCATTGTCCAGAACACAATATTTGGTTGAATGCCTTAGACATTACTTTATGCCGATGTTCGTAAAGAGCCTTGCGTTTCTCCGCAACCCTATTCTCTGGTTCAAGAGACAACAAAGCCACATCCGACACAAATAGTTCAAGATTCTTTCGCAGGTCATCCACGTCAAGCTGCGTGGCTTCACGTGGAGCTAATGAACTTACTGCAGGATCAAACTGTTTGCGCACTTGCAACACGACATCAGACAGTTTTCTATAAAGCCGCTGGCTCAGTTTGACATACAGGTCTGCACGTGCATTGTCTTGAAAACCACGAAGCATGTAATCGCTCATCAACCGATAGCTGTCGCCAATACTCTCAAGTTCATCATCTGATGGGAGCGAGTAATCCGCCACGACCATCTTTGCCTTACGCAATATAGAACCAAGAGGTTGCTTGTTAGACAACAGTTGCTTTAGTGAGTCAATGCTCCTTATAAAGTCCTTCCAGTTGGTATTGTCAAGTCTCGTCATATATTCGTCAATATCTTTTCGCAATGTTAATATCACGCTCCCTTGGCTGTTTCACATGACTGAACTTCAACTTAGGCAAAGCCTTAATGGTTTTATCATCGGCGTTGGTATACTTTCTGATGACAGAAGCATAGTGTTGCAATCCAAAGTGATTAATGGAATCCACTGCCATGTTATACACCTTAATGAAGGAGTCAAGTTGCTTCTGCCGCCTTTTATCCTTTAGTGCCGATTCCCTGAATGCAATTACACCGAAACGAACATTCTTTTCCCGACTGTCCATAAGCATTGGGTTATTATACAAGCGAGCCGTTGTGGCCTGAGGTTCTGTGAACAATGCGGCATCCATCTCGTTGTTGATAATCATCTTAATGCGAGTACGAGGATCATTAATTTGAACCTTGAAAACGTCAAATTTAGGTTTGGCGCTGTCTATTGCGTAATCGGCAAGATAATCTGTTACAGAGAATCTTGTCATGGCAATCATCTTGTCAGACAATTGTTTAAGTTCCTTGATACGAGAAATACGATTTGTGTATAGTTGCCAATAAGCATCCGTGGCCGTTACATATCGCAACATAACACCATTTTTTTTCAACCGCTCCGTTCGTATAAGATCACTGACCATACCTTCAATGTATTTGCCTTTCATCAAGGTATCGCAATCAATCTGCGCGTTTCTCCGCTTTAAGTGGACGTCTACACCGTTTCTCTTGAAAAGGCTATCCTCCACTCCTATGAAGAGAGGCAAACCATCAAGAGTTGGCACAATGGCAACTTTCAATGCAAGACTATCCTCACGCAACAATTCTTTACGCGAGATGCTCTCCTCTCGCTTTGTCTCCTTATAACTCTTATTGCAAGAAGTTATGGAAGTGGAAAGTAATAGAAGACCTAAGACCGACGCGAGTGCAACTCTACTCTTACAGTATCCACTAACTTTATTCTTCATACTCCGTAGTGTCATTGATGCCTGCCTCACGTAGGGCTTCCATACGTTCCCTGCAAGTGCCACATTTTCCACAATGCTTCTCGCCTCCCTTATAACAACTCCAAGTTTCACGATAATCTATGCCAAGGGCCTTTCCATGCCTTGCGATGTCTGCCTTTGTGATATTCGTGTAAGGAGCCCAAATCTCGACATCAACATATGTTCCCGCCTTTGCGGCAGCAGACATATTGTTGACAAACTCAGGACGACAATCTGGATAAATGGTATGATCTCCGCCGTGATTGGCCATCATAACATATTTTAGATGGTTCGACTCAGCAAGTCCAACGGCAATTGAAAGCATAATGCCATTACGAAAAGGAACTACTGTCGACTTCATGTTAGCGTCATCATAGTTTCCTTCTGGTATCGCCTCAGCACCTTCCAAGAGGCTTGACTTGAAATATCTCGACATGAAACCAAGGTTGATGGTAATATGCGGAATTCCTAAACGCTTGCAATGCAACTCAGCAAAAGGAATCTCACGCTGGTTGTGATTGCTGCCATAGTTGAACGAAACGCCCATGGCGATGCGATCCTTATACTCATAAAGCATCGTGATGGAATCCATCCCACCACTGACAATAATTATACTGTCTTTCATACGTTATCATTTTTTCAATTAAACAATGCCCTAAGCGCTTCCTCCACCTTCCTGACAGGATGAAGTTGGATGGCATACTTCTTGGGGTTTATGCCCTTCATGTTATAAGCAGGCAATATAATATGATCAAATCCTAATTTCTCCGCTTCCGCAATTCGCTGTTCCACACGACTTACAGGCCTTACCTCGCCGCTAAGTCCTACTTCTCCACACATACACCAACCATTCTCAATGGGCGTATCTACATTACTGGACAACACGGCGGCTATCACGCTAAGATCCATAGCCATGTCTGTGACCCTCATTCCGCCTGCAATGTTGAGAAATACATCTTTTTGCATAAGTTTGAAACCTACGCGTTTCTCCAAAACGGCAAGAAGCATATTCAATCTGCGCTGGTCAAATCCTGTCGCCGAACGTTGAGGCGTGCCATATGCTGCTGTAGAGACAAGAGCTTGTGTCTCGACAAGGAATGGCCTCAGCCCTTCTATGGCAGAGCTTATGGCAACTCCCGAAAGTCCTTCATGATCTTCGGTCAACAGAAGCTCGGAAGGATTGGATACCGCACGCAAACCATCTTGTCGCATTTCATATATTCCAAGCTCTGCTGTACTGCCAAAACGGTTTTTGATACTCCTCAATATCCTGTATACATAATGCTGGTCTCCTTCAAACTGTATCACGGTGTCTACAATGTGTTCAAGGATTTTTGGACCAGCCAAAGTACCTTCCTTGTTTATGTGACCTATGAGTATAACTGGGACACCGCTGCTTTTGGCAAACCGAAGCAATGACGCGGCGCATTCCCTGACTTGAGAAACACTTCCAGGCGAAGAATCCACTTGCTCGGTGGATATTGTCTGTATTGAATCAATCACCACAAGACTTGGATGCAATTGCTGAATACCAGAATATATTTTCTCTAACGATGTCTCACAGAGGACGAATACGTTGTCTATTTCATTCGCAATGTCAATCTGCACGTCCTTTGTGACAGGGTCACTCGACACACTTTTTTTTATCCGCTCAGCTCTCATCTTTATCTGGTGAGCACTCTCTTCTCCACTGACGTATAATATTTGCGTGCCTTGCATGCCAAGGAGCGTCTGCAGAGTAAGTGTTGACTTACCAATACCTGGCTCACCGCCAAGCAACACTATGCTACCAGGGACAAGACCTCCTCCCAAAACACGATTGAGTTCTGGGTCCCGGGTGTCCATTCTCGGCGCGTCTTGCAATGGTATTTCCTTCAAGCGCAAGGGCTTGCTTTCGTCGTGACCAACAACAGACTTGCCTGAGCCCTTGCGAAGTGACGCCGCTGTGCTCTTGGCGTTCATCGATCCATAGTTGGCATCAACTTTTATCTCCTTGAAACTATCCCACTCGCCACAGGAGGGGCAACGCCCAAGCCATTTTGCCGATTCGTATCCGCAGTTGCTGCAGACATACATGGTCTTGTCTTTTGGCATGGCAATAGACTAATTATAATCTTTATTCGTAAACAATTTGTCTATCAAGACTTCACCTGTCTTGCTCGACTTCATGATATAATGGAAGTTATAGCCAGCTTGCTTGTATTCTTTCATGCTTGTGTTCTCTTTTAAGCTACTCAAGATGCTTGATATGATTTTCTGCTTAAACTTTTCAATAATGTCAGAATCATCCAAGTTGCCAGACAAGGAATAGTAATAACCGAATGTATGTGTTTCGCGAGAAAATGTGACGCTGTCTGTTCTCTGTCCGTTTTCTATTGGAGTGGGGCAATAACGCTCCGTATATTCCTCGGCCGTCTTTGCCGCAAGGTCTTCCAATGTTGTTCGATGACACCCTGAAAATAGAAGTGCCGCAAAAGCAAGAAACAATAATTTATACTTCATCGTCTATATTCCGTCTTCTTTGTTTTGTATTCATTTTAGCGCAAAGTTAAGAAAAATATGTAATTTTAGATAACCATTGTCCCATCTTTTTTGTAACTTTGCGACAAAGATTATTAATTTCGAATGGAAAACATCCGCAATTTTTGCATTATAGCTCATATAGATCACGGAAAGTCTACACTGGCTGACAGAATGCTTGAATACACCAAGACTATCAAGATTACTGAGAATCAGATGCTTGATGACATGGATCTTGAGCGTGAGCGTGGCATAACTATCAAGAGCCACGCCATACAGATGGAATATGAGCTAAATGGACAGAAATACATTCTCAATTTAATAGATACTCCTGGACACGTTGACTTCAGTTACGAGGTATCCAGGAGCATTGCCGCGTGCGAAGGCGCATTGCTTGTCGTAGATGCCACGCAAGGCGTGCAAGCCCAGACTATCTCCAACCTGTATATGGCTATCGACCATGACTTGGAAATAATACCTGTCATAAACAAGATAGACATGCCCAACGCCATGCCTGATGAGGTTGAAGACGAGATCGTGGATCTTATCGGTTGCGATCATGAGAGCATCATAAGGGCAAGCGGCAAGACAGGTGAAGGCGTTCCTGATGTCCTGAAAGCTGTGGTAGAGCGCATTCCTGCGCCTAAGGGCGATCCACAAAAGCCTTTGCAAATGCTTATCTTCGACTCCATATTCAACTCTTTCCGTGGCATCATAGTCCTTGGAAAGGTTATCAACGGTGTTGTTCACCAAGGCGACAAGGTGAAGTTTGTGCAAACCGACATGGAATACACTGCCGACGAGGTTGGAGTTTTAAAAATGGACATGGAGCCTCGCAAAGCTTTATCAACTGGTGAGGTTGGATATATCATATCGGGCATCAAGACTGCCACAGAGGTTAAGGTTGGAGACACCATAACACACGTTGGCAATGCTTGCAAGAATGCCATAGAGGGATTCCAGGAGGTTAGGCCAATGGTGTTCGCCGGTGTTTATCCCATTGACCCAACTGAATATGAGAATCTCCGCAGCTCCCTTGAGAAGTTGCAACTCAACGACGCGAG
Organism: Oscillospiraceae bacterium; assembly: GCA_963635115.1. Taxonomy (GTDB): domain Bacteria; phylum Bacteroidota; class Bacteroidia; order Bacteroidales; family Bacteroidaceae; genus Prevotella. The sequence goes on from CAVHEN010000001.1 coordinate 132,621, forward strand.
CCTCACTTTCATGCCTGAGTCTTCACAAGCCTTGGGCTTTGGTTTCAGGTGCGGCTTCCTCGGCCTTCTCCACATGGAGATTATCCAAGAGCGTCTCGACCGCGAGTTCAACATGGAGGTCATTACCACCGTGCCAAACGTGTCGTACAAAGTATACACTAAGCAAGGTGAGGAGCTTGAGGTTCACAACCCGAGTGGCCTTCCCGACCCCACCGAGATTGACCACATCGAGGAACCTTACATCAAGGCAAGCATCATAACGTCGAGCGATTATATTGGTCCCATCATCAGGCTTTGCCTTGACAAACGTGGCGAGCTTCTTGATCAACAATACATTTCCGGTAACCGAGTAGAGTTGCACTTCATGATTCCCTTGGGCGAGATCGTCATCGACTTCTATGACAAGCTCAAGTCCATTTCCAAAGGATATGCCTCTTTCGATTACCACATCGACAGCTTCCGTCCGTCCAAGCTCGTCAAGCTTGACATCTTGCTCAACGGAGAGCCTGTTGACGCTTTGTCAACGCTGACACACCAAGATAATGCCGTCACGATGGGCCGCAACATGTGTGGCAAGCTGAAAGAGCTGATTCCGCGTCAGCAATACGATATTGCCATCCAAGCTGCCATAGGTGCGAAAATAGTGGCGCGAGAGACAGTTAAGCAGGTCAGGAAAGACGTGCTTGCCAAGTGTTATGGCGGCGACGTGAGCCGAAAGAGGAAACTTCTTGAGAAACAAAAGAAGGGTAAAAAGCGCATGAAGCAAATAGGCAACGTGCAGGTTCCTCAAAAGGCATTCCTTGCCGTGTTGAAGCTTGACTAAGATAGGGAACACAATTTATAGAGCCTAAATAGTACAAATCATGAAAGAACTTCAAAACACAACCCGTGACATAGCGCGTGAGCTTGCGAGAAAGTACAGCACGATGACTCACGAAGAGCTTGACACACTTGAAAGCATCCTCGTGGCAAAGAGGTATTCAAAGGGAGAGAAGATTTTAAAAGAAGGTGAAGTCTGTGAGAACATCTACTACATAGACAAGGGATTAGTTAGGCAATTCTATTTCAAGAACGACAAAGAGCTGACCGAACATATCGGCTCCGACGGCGAGATATTCATGTGCATTGAGAGCCTCTTCCGGGAAGAGCCTACTCGGCTGCAAGTTGAGGCACTGGAGCCATCATCCATCTACCTCATCCCCAAGCACAGGCTTGAGCAAGTGGCATTGCACAATGTCAACATCCAGATACTCTACAGGAAGATTTTGGAAGAGAGCCTCATCATATCTCAGTTACATGCCGACTTGTTGAGGTTCGAGACCGCACAGAACCGCTACCTGCGCCTTTGCAAAATGAAGCCGCAAGTCGTGCTTCGCGCCCCTTTGGTCTACATCGCAAGCTATCTGCAAATGACTCCAGAGACTTTAAGCCGTGTAAGGGCAGCTTCCATCTGACGTTTTAGCAGCTCGCCTAAAGCGAGCCAAACATGATAACCCCACACAATAAACGAGGGCTACTTTGGATTTCAAAGCAGCCCTCGTTTATTATTGTGGGGTTATGTCGTTGTTAAGCTCCGTGGAACAAGTAGTTCTTCATGGTGTCTTCTGTAAGACGGGTGAAGAGTTCAAGGGTGAGCTTGTCGGCGACTTCAAGCGCGTGGTTAAGCAAGGAGTCGCTGAAGTTCTGAAGCATGTCTTGCGCCTCCATCGGACAATCCTTATAGGTGGCAAGGAACTTTGCCTCAAACTCTTTTTGGCGCTGATCGTTCTCAGCCTCCAATTTCGCGTAAGTCTCTTTCACCAAAGGAGCATAGGCATTGTAGTTGGTCATCGCCAATGTCATCACCTTGCGGAATTTCCAATAGGCAGAATCATCGGAGCAATGGTTGTCACCGATTTGGTAAGCCTTCGGAAAACTCTTGACACCCTGGTAGATTGGCAAGAACACTCCAAGGTCCGCCATTCCGTTTGCCACATAAGAGATATGGCCTATGGCATCAGGAAGCCAAGGGCGAACTTGAAGGAGATGGGTCTGCGTTGTCCTGAAAATTGAGACTGGACGCCAAGGCTCGTGCCCATTGTTGTGAAGGTAAGGGTCGTGGTCTGTGCCATCATAGTGGAAACGGAACGCTTGGCGCAATTCCTCAACGCCGATATGCCCACTGTCGGGCATGGCGTATACAGGGAAATCGTTGACATTCACATCCTGCACCTTAGATGGCGTGAAGAGCTTCTGCAAGCCCCACACACGTGTATAGTTGTAGGTGTGGTCTGCCATGTCGTCCTTTGAGTAGGCTTTATGGAAGTCGAATTTCCCATCCTTAGGATTCCACAACCCGTTATTCTCCGCGAAGGAAAGCAAGTCGTTGTCGGCAAGGAAGTTGTCCTTGTCGTCTGGGTCATAGTCACGGAATCGACTTTGGTTGCCCGTGACGAAATACTTGTCGTTTGGAATGCGGCACGCGAGCCAGTGATGTCCGCAAGCGTTCTCAAGATACCAAGTCTCCTTGTTGTCAATGAAACCGATGCCGAACCCCTCAGCCGACCCGTACTTTTCAATCATGGCTCCAAGGCGTTCCACTCCTTCACGTGCTGTGTGGATATATGGCAACACCGTGTTGTAGGTGCAGTTCTCCGCCAATCCGTCTGCCACGTAAGGGTCGTGTTCCAATGCCTCAGGGCTGCTGAAGATGGTTTCAGTGGAGCTCTCACCCACTCCAGCGGTGTTGAAACCTGCACTACCCCACTCATGATGATACTGATAGTCGGGGAGTGCGGTGTAACCTAAACGCTTCTTAGGCAGTGGGCACCTGAAGGCACTGTCGTTGGCAACAAACTCTTCGGGCCCGTTGTCGGTTTCGTCAAAGACAAGCCAGTTCTTGCAACGCAACGCGTCGAAATCCTCACTGCGCGCGAAAATGCGTGAACCGTCACCTGTCAGTTCAGCACCGACAATAATTGTGGTGCACTCTGACAAACTGCTTTTCCTTTGCTTTTCCATGATTAAATGATATTAAGACTTTTGGCTATTTCTTGCCAATATTCATAATCCAACGAATCGGATGCTTTATGAATCCTTTCAGCCCACGCTCGTTAAGGTTTGGCTGCACCACGCCTTTCTTGGCCTTCTGCTTGCCGTCCTCACCTTGCTTTGATTGGCCCTTTTGCTTGGATTGCGTTTGTTGCGGTTGCTGCCTACGCTGCTTGTCGGCGTATTTATGACGCCCACGCTGCTTAGGAGCCTCGCCCTCAGGACGTGCTTGCTGCTGCGCATGCTGGCGTTCCTGCTTTTGGCCGTTGCCACGCTGCCTCTTTTCTTGTCTTGGCTGAGCCTGTTGCTGGCTTTGCTGTTGTCCCTGTTGGTCCTTCTTCTGCTGATCCTGCTTTTGCTGATCTTGCTTCTGTTGTTTAGCCTGTGGCTTGCCCTGCTGTTGCTCTTGCTGATTACCACGCTTTGGCTTTTGCCTTTGCCTGTCGTCGCTATTCCTGTTATCGCCTTTATCTCTGCGACCAGACCGCTGCTTCGTGTCCTTGTGGGCATTGGTATCGCGGTCTTTCCTTCTGCGATTCTTTGCCGATGTCTTCGGACGACGCGATGTGGTATACTCGGGACCTTCTCCACAACCTTCTGGCAGCGGAGCCTTTTGGATATCCTGTCCAAGGAATTTCTCTATCTGGTGGAAAGCGTACATGTCGTCCTCGTTGACGAACGTGATGCCAACGCCATCCCTGTCGGCACGAGCCGTGCGGCCAATGCGGTGAACGTAGTCTTCGGCGTCGTGTGGTACGTCAAAGTTGATGACCATCGCTATATCGTCAATGTCGATGCCGCGAGCTACGATGTCGGTAGCCACAAGCACGTCTATCTGTCCGCTCTTGAACTTGAACATTATGTCGTCCCTCTCGGCTTGCTCAAGGTCGGAGTGCATCTCTCCGCTGTTGATCTTCATCTTTATAAGGGCCTGGTTGATCTGCTTCACCTTCATCTTGCTACCTGAGAAGATGATGACGCGCTTCAAGTCGCCTGCCTTAAAGATGTCTTGTATGATCTGCAGCTTCTGTGTCTCATAGCAGATATAAGCGCTCTGCTTGATCTTTTCCGCGGGCTTGCTCACGGCAAGCTTCACCTCGACAGGATTCTTCAGCAAGCTTTGGGCAAGCTTCTCAATGTCTTTCGGCATCGTGGCGGAGAACATTATCGTCTGGCAGTTCTTCGGAAGCTTTGAGGCTATCTTCAAGATGTCGTCGGAGAAGCCCATGTCGAGCATGCGGTCTGCCTCATCGAGCACGAAGAAGCTAACTTTCGACAAGTCGATGTTGCCCATTGAGATATGCGAAATCAATCGTCCTGGAGTGGCGATAATCACGTCTGCCCCAAGGCGCATGCTCTTCATCTCTTGGTCATAGCGATTGCCATCGTTGCCGCCGTAGACAGCCACGCTCGACACGTCGGGCAAGTAATAAGAGAAACCTTGCATTGCCTGGTCTATCTGCTGGGCAAGCTCACGTGTAGGAGACATCACGATGCAGTTGACCACATCCTTGGAATAACCGCCCTCGTCGAGCTTAGAGAGGATAGGCAGCAGATAGGCAGCCGTCTTTCCTGTTCCCGTCTGTGCCACTCCCATGACGTCGCGACCTTCCAAAATTGGTGGTATACAGTTTTCCTGCACAGGAGTGCATTCATCAAAACGCATGTCGTAAAGAGCGTCAAGAACGTTGTCGGTGAGATTTAATTCTTCAAATTTCATTGTTTTCTTTCTTTTAGTGACAACCGCCAAGGCGGCATGGGGTGATTGATGAGGGTGGTTTTAGTTAGGAGCCTTTCGATAACAGACAAACGCTATTACCGCGAAGACGATGTTCGGCAACCACGCGGCCAACATTGGCGGGAAGCCGGCGTTGATGGCGAACGTGGCAGAGATGGTCTGGAACAAGATATAGCCAAACGACAGCGCCAAGCCAATGCCGAGGTAGACGCCCATTCCGCCCTTACGCTTTCTCGCTGACAGCGAGGCTCCGATAATGGTCAGGATGAAGGACGCGAACGATGAGGCTATTCGCTTGTAGTACTCCACCTGGTATTGCACCACATTTCCCGAGCCGCGGTTTATCTGCTTGGAAATGTAGTCTTTCAGCTCCGGCGACGTGAAGGTTTCCTGTTGACCCTTGGAGTAGACAAGGTCGGTCGGCTCCATCTGTATCAAGGAATCCTTGCGCGAGCCACTCGTGATGTGCTCCTTCAAGCCTTTCAACTGACGAATCTTCCAGTTGGACAGCGTCCAGTGGTACTTGCTGTCAGAGATAGTGTCATACTGCACATCGGTGGCAGTCATGTGGGAAACGAGTTTCTTGTCCTGGAACCTGTCGAGGCAGAAGCCGTAGCCATGCTTACGGTTGTTGTCGTAATGTTGGATGTAGGCAATGACACCTGGCGCCACCTGCAACTGCACGTTCTCTGCCGACGTGTTCTTCTTCTTGTTCTTGTACATCGACTCGAAGTTTTGCCTGATCACGGTTCCGTGAGGTATGACATAAGCCGAGAGACAATACGACAACGCGGAAATGAACACACACGACATCATGTAGGGCCTCATCAGGCGCTTGAACGAGATGCCTGCCGAGAGCATGGCTATCACCTCCGAATTGCCTGCCAGCTTGGTCGTGAAGAAGATGACGGCGATGAAGACGAACAACGCGCTGAAGAGGTTGGCAAAGTAAGGAATGAAGTTGGCGTAATAGTCGAAGATGATGGCGTTCATCGGGGCGTGATACTCCGTGAACTTTGCCAAATTCTCGTTGAAGTCGAAGACGATGGAGATGGAGATGATCAAGGCTATCGAGAAGAAATATGTTCCGATAAACTTCTTGATTATATACCAGTCTATCCTCTTGAGGTAACGGAAAGGGTTGAGATATTTAAGCACTCGCAGGAAGCTCAACCTCCTGCCAATCCATTTAAATATCCGCTGAAGCAGGCGCGTGTGGTTGGCTGTCCACCTAAAGAAGCGATGCAGCCATTTCGGATGCCTGCCAATCCACCTTCCTGCCTTGTAGAGTCGGCGATGTTTCCTTATCTTACTGAAACTCTTCATACTTAGTCTTTCTTCTTATCGCCTCTGTCCCAACTGGCCCACAACGCTGTTCTTCCACTGAACGAAGTCGCCTGCAAGGATATGCTTCCTTGCGTCGGTGACGAGCCTCAGGTAGAAGGCGAGGTTGTGTATGCTCGCTATCTGCATGGCAAGCAACTCCTGCGCCTTGAAAAGATGGTGCAGATACGCCTTTGTCGTCACGCGGTCAATCTCGCAACCATCAGGGTCCACGGGTGTGAAATCGGTCTCCCATTTCTTGTTGCGCATGTTCATCGTGCCCTCGTAGGTGAAGAGCATGGCGTTTCGGCCATTGCGCGTTGGCATCACGCAGTCGAACATGTCCACTCCGCGCTCGATGGCCTCAAGGATGTTTTGCGGTGTGCCCACGCCCATGAGATAACGCGGCTTGTCCTTGGGTAAAATCTCGTTGACCACCTCTATCATCTCATACATCACCTCCGTGGGCTCGCCCACTGCCAGGCCTCCGATGGCATTGCCTTCCGCGCCTTTGTCTGCCACATACTTGGCAGCCTCTTGCCTGAGGTCCTTGAACGTGCAGCCTTGCACGATGGGGAAAAGCGCCTGACGGTAGCCATAGAGCGGCTCTGTCTCGTTGAAGCGTTTTATGCAGCGGTCAAGCCAGCGCTGGGTCATGCCCAGGCTCTTCTTGGCATAGGCGTAATCGCTGACGCCAGGAGGGCACTCATCGAGAGCCATCATGATGTCGGCGCCTATCACGCGCTCGGTGTCCATGACATTCTCGGGGGTGAAGAAATGCTTTGAGCCGTCAATGTGGGAACGAAACTCGCAACCTTCCTCCCTGAGCTTGCGAATGCCCGACAGGGAGAACACCTGGAAGCCGCCACTATCGGTGAGGATGGGGCGCTCCCAACCATTGAAACCATGAAGGCCGCCTGCCTGCCTCAGCACGTCAAGACCTGGACGCAGGTAGAGGTGATAGGTGTTTCCGAGGATGATCTGTGCTTTAACCTGCGACCGCAACTCGCTGAAATGAACGCCTTTAACAGCACCAGCGGTACCCACTGGCATGAATATCGGCGTCTCTATCTTGCCATGATCGGTGGTTATCACGCCAGCGCGGGCATCAGAGGCATTGTCGGTATATTGGAGCTGAAAATCCATATCTGTTTGTGGGGAAAACGCGTGTCCCCGTGCTTATTTATTCTTTATTACTTATCGTTGTTCTTCTTCCCGTCTTTGTCCTCGTCCTTGGGGATGGTGAGGTCTATCGGGTTCTTCACTATCTCGTCAGTAAGCGCGAAGTCCCATACGTCCTGTACGTTTTCCACATAGTGGAAGCTCACGCCCTTGAGGAAGTCCTGCGGAATCTCCTCAATGTCCTTCTTGTTGTCCTTGCAAATCACGATGTCGGTTATGCCGGCACGTTTCGCCGCGAGGATTTTCTCCCTTATGCCTCCCACGGGCAGCACCTTTCCGCGAAGGGTTATCTCGCCCGTCATGGCGGTGTTGAGCCTCACCTTGCGCTGGGTCAGCGCCGAGGCGAGCGACGTGGCTATCGTTATGCCTGCCGACGGGCCATCCTTCGGCGTGGCACCCTCAGGCACGTGGATGTGTATGTTCCAATTCTCGAACACACGGTAGTCTACGCCCAGCTTGTCGCAGTTAGCCTTCACGTATTGCAGGGCAATGATGGCGCTCTCCTTCATCACGTCGCCGAGGTTGCCCGTCAGCGTCAGCTTTCCTGCCTTGCCCTTGGAGAGCGAGGTCTCGATGAAGAGAATCTCGCCGCCCACCGAAGTCCACGCCAAGCCCGTCACCACTCCGGCATAGCCGTTGCCTTGGTATATGTCGCGCATGAATGGCGGCTTGCCGAGCAAGTCCTTCACGTCAGCCACGGAGATGGGCTTCCCGGGTATTGGCTCGTCCATGGCATAGTGGAGCGCCACTTTTCTCAGGGCCTTGTCAATCTGCTTCTCAAGTTGGCGTACACCGCTCTCGCGAGTGTAGTTCTCAATGATGTTTTCCAGCGCCTGCCTGGAGAACTTGATCTTCGCATACGTCTTGTCGAGGCCGTTGTTCTTCACCTCCCTTGGCACGAGATGGCGCTTGGCTATCTCTATCTTCTCCTCGGTGACGTAGCCTGGCACCTCAATGAGTTCCATTCTGTCAAGGAGGGGTCTCGGTATGGTGCTTATGTCGTTGGCGGTGGCTATGAAGAACACCTTCGACAGGTCATAGTCCACGTCGAGATAGTTGTCATGAAAGGCGCTGTTCTGCTCAGGGTCGAGCACCTCAAGCAATGCCGACGATGGGTCGCCGTTGTAGTTGTTCGACGACACCTTGTCTATCTCGTCGAGGATAAACACGGGGTTCGACGAACCTGCCTTTTGTATGCTCTTGATGATTCTGCCCGGCATGGCGCCGACATAGGTGCGGCGGTGGCCGCGTATCTCGCTCTCATCGTGCAATCCGCCAAGCGACACCCTGACGTACTTGCGCTTCATCGACGCGGCAATGCTCTTGCCAAGCGATGTTTTGCCCACTCCCGGGGGACCATAAAGGCAGAGGATGGGCGACTTCAAGTCGCCACGAAGCTGCAACACGGCAAGATACTCCAATATGCGCTCCTTCACCTTCTCCATGCCGTAATGGTTGCGGTCGAGGATGGTGCGGGCACGCTTCAGCTGGAGGTCGTCGGTGGTGCAATAGTTCCAGGGCAACGACACCATCATGTCGAGATAGTTGAGCTGCACACTGTAGTCGGGGCTCTGCTGGTTGTAGGTGTCGAGCTTCTCAAGCTCTTTCTTGAACAGCTTGCCTATCGCCTCCGGCCAGTCCTTGTCCTTCGCCTTTTTCTCAAGCGAGGCTTTGGCGGCGGTCTCCGTGTTGTCGCCGAGTTCCTCCTTGATGTTTTTCATCTGTTGGTGGAGGAAGTACTCTTTTTGCTGCTCGTCGAGGTCTACGCGCGTCTTGTTGCGTATGTCGCCCTTCAGCTTTGCAAACTGTATCTCGCGGTTCTCCACCTTGAGCAGTTCGAGGCCACGCTCCCTGATGTCGTCTATTTTGATGAGCCTTGCCTTGTCCTCCACGGGGAAGGGAAGGTTGGTGCACGCGAAGTTCACCAACATGGTGTTGTTGGTGATGTTCATAAACGACATGATGCTGTCATCGGGTATGTCGTCGTTCAGGCGAATGAGCTCCTGCGTCACTGAGCGCACATTGTCGGCGATGGAATTAAACTCGGTGTCGTTGGCGTCTGGCACGCTTTCCGGCAGTGGCACCACGTGACCCTTGAGATAGCTGCGTCGCGACGTCACCTTCTCAAGCGTGCACCTGCACGTGGCTTGGAAGATAGCGGTGACGGCATTAGACGCGGGCATCTCGATGATGCGCACGAGCTTTGCCATGACGCCAATGTCGTAGACGTCGCCCTTATCGTAAGGCTGCTCGTTATCAGGGTCTTTCTGACAGAATATGGCACAAATGCGGTTTTTCGAGTCCTTGCTTAAGTAATGAGCAAGGTTGATGCTTGGCTGCCTTCCGAGGAGGATGGGCACCAATATCCCAGGCATCACCACCATGTTGCGGGTGGTGAGAATCGGGCAATCGCATTCCTTGCCCTCCTTGAAGATAGTGGAAATGTCGCCCTCAAAGTCAGCAAACATCTGTATGGTCGTATTTTCTTTTGGCATGTAGTGTCAATACCTAATGAGTCAATATAAAATATTCTATATAAAAACGATATGCAAAGTTACGAAGAATATAATAAATTAGCGCAAATGTCGTTGGAAAAGTATGGGAAAGACATTTCAATTTAAAAATTTCACTGTTGCCCAAGACCGTTGCGGAATGAAAGTAGGCACCGACGGCGTACTGCTCGGAGCGTGGGCGCGAGGCGGAGCACGAATCCTCGATATTGGCACGGGCACAGGCCTCGTGGCGCTGATGATGGCGCAGAGGTTTGGCGAGGCGAAGGTCGACGCCGTGGAGATAGACCAAGACGCGGCGGAGCAGGCCAAGGAAAATGTCGCAAGCTCACCTTTCGCCGACCGCATCGAGGTGATTGGCAAGGCTTTACAAGATTTTCAACCCACTGCACCATACGACTGCATCGTCACTAACCCACCCTTTTTCTGCAACAGTCTGCTCGCGCCAGATTCGTCGCGAAGCATGGCAAGGCACACGGTGACCTTATCGTTTGCCGACATTCTTTCCTTTGCCGCGACACACCTTACCGACGATGGGGAAATATCCGCCATCATCCCTGCCGACTACATGGAAGCGTTCTCGCAAGAGGCTTTCACCCGCGGCATGTTCCAGACACGGCAATACATGATAAAAACCGTAGAGCGCAAACCAGCGAAACGTTGCCTTGTGGCCTTTTCCAAGTCGCGACCAAAGGCGTTCGACAGGGTGGAGGTGGTGCTCACCGGCAACAATGGCAAACGCTCCGGATGGTACGCATCGCTCACCCAGGATTTCTATTTGTAAACAAGCTTATTATCAAGCAATTAAAAAAGGCATCGGCTTCACACTGGAAAGCCGATGCCTTTACGTTGGAATCGCGATGGCTTTGCACCGTAACGGCGACGTCCTTGCACCGCAATCGCGATGCCTTTACGATGGAAAGCCGAAAGCCTACTTATGGCTCTGGTAATAGTCTAAGGCTGCCTTGATGTTCTTCTGAACCGCGCTCGTGCTGAATGTGGCTCCCGTGCATCCGTCGACTGCGGTCTTTGTGGCGAGCTTCTTCGCCTTAGACACCTTCAAGTTGGCGTACATTGGAAGAAGCGACTGCCTGACACGCTTGAAATATGGCACGGTCTCCTCGTTTCTCAACGCCACGACCTTCACCACGGTGCCTTTCTTTATGTAGACCTCAACCGGCGTGGACTTGCGATAGCCACGCGCGTTGCAGATGGTGGTTGTGTTCACGACGTAAGTGCCATCGTCCAACTTTGTCATGACGTTGTCTGCCATAGACACAACGGAGAAGGCGGCAAACATTAGCGAGAACAATATTTTCTTCATTGTCTAATATCTTTATTATTAACGTGTTGTCTGGTTATTCTGACATTATTACTTCATCGTCACCTGTATGCGGTTCTTGGCGGCCATGAGCTGCTTGCAGAAGTCGCGAATGTCGGCTGGCGTGAGGATATCCACCTTCTTGAGGTAGTCTTTCTCGAAGTCGATGCCCTCGCGCAACTCGTGGTAGCGGACATATTCCCACCATCCGTTGGTGAGGATGGCACGATCATAGTTCTTACGCTCATACTCTTTCACCGTATTCAACTGCTCCTCCGTGGGGCCTTCGGTTGCCATGCGGCTCAACTGCTCGTCGATGATTGGCAGAAGCTCTGCGAACTTGTTGGGGTCACAACGGAAGTTTATGTTCATCAAGCAACCGTCGGTCGGATATTTCCAGAATTGTCCCTTGACGCTGACGCCATAGGTGCCGCCTTTCTCCTCGCGCACCTTCTCGGTGTACACGCTGCGCATGATTTGCGATAGCACATCGAGCTTCAAGTCGTTGTCAGCAGTGTAAGGAATGTCGGCAGTGTAGAACAAGTCGGTAAGCGCTGAAGGAGTCTTCATGTCGGCATGGAACACCTTGGTCACTTGCCCACGCTGCACGTCAAGGTCGTACTTTCCGGGCTCGTGGGTCTCCTTGCTGTTTTTCTTGCCGGGAAGACTTGCTACATACTGGCAGATAAGGTTCTCGAAATCGTCCTCACGTATGTCGCCTGTCACGATAAGGTGCATGCCAGAGAGGTCGGAGAAACGCTCCTTGTAGATTTCATACATGCGCTCGAAGTTCACCTCCTTGAGCCTGTCCACGGTTATCGGCGTGGTCCTTAGACTCTTGCCATACACGGCGTAACGCAAGGTGTCGTTGTAGGTGACGTTGGGGTTGGCGTTACGGTTGCGCAACATGGAACCCTGCTTAGCCATGACATTCTGGAATACAGCCTCGTCCTTGCGTGGCTGAGTAAGGTAAAGATATGCCACTTCCAACCAAGTCTTGAAGTCGGACGCCACGCAAACGCCCTTCACGCCCTCTTCCTCTGAGTCGATGTACGGCACCACGCGGAGGGCCTTGCCACGGCGCTTCTTCTCAAGGGTGAGGAAGTCGAAGTCGGCTGCTCCGCTCTCACGCACAACAGAGCCAAGAAATTGCAACGTGGCAGCGTCTGAATCGGAGTAAAGAGAGCGACCACCGAGACGGAACATATTGATTGTAAGCCTGTTTGGTTCAATATCCGACTTGCGTGCGCTGACCTTGATGCCATTGGAGAGAACGTATTCCACATAGCCGTTGGCAACTTGTTTCTTCGAGATAATCTTGCCCTTCTTAGGCAACTTCGTCATAAAGGTCGTGCTGACCTCGCTGTTGTCGTTGTCGTTGGCATACTCCTTCTTCTGCGCATCCTCAACCCATTGCTTGAACTCTTCGTTGCTTGGCATGGTGTATGGCTTGCCGTCGTACATCGTAGGACCAAAGACGATACAAACCTGGTTGGCATCGGTCACGATGTCTTTCATGGTCTTGTTCACGTCGTCGAGCGTCACGCTTGCCGAGAGTTCCGCCTCAAGAGCCGCCTTGTCTACGATATTCATGCAAGGCTCATCGTTGCAGAAGGTGTTAACTATCGCCCTGGCATACTTCGCGTTTGGTGTCCTGTCCTTGTTGTCGAGGTCGTGCTCTACGCTCACGGTATGTTGAACCTTAGCGTGCTCCAGCTCTGCCTGGGTGAATCCATAGCGCCTGGCCTTCTCAACCACCTCAATGGCTGCGTCGATGCCTGCCTTGGGATTATAGGGAAGCAAGCCAACGTTGAGCGAGAACGCTTCTTTCTCATTGGTGACGTAGAAGCCGTTGTTGCGGCAAGCACACGACATCAGCCTCGGCTGTGCCGCGTTAGAGAGACGGGCAAGGCGTTGGCGAAGGATGAACATGGCAAGGCGCGACTTGTAGCCTCCAGCGTAAGACTCACGGGTGGACCTCATGCCGCGTGGATCGGCATCGCGCTTCATGTAGAGCGAGAAGTTCAAGGTGGGTTGCTCGCTGTCGGCCTTGGTATAGACTATCATGTCCTTGTTGTCGGGCACGGAATAGTAGTCGCGCTTGGGAGCGCCTGCCGGCACTTTCTCGTCGCCAAAGAGGTTCTTTATCTTGCTCACGACCTCATCCACGTTCACGTCTCCCACTACGATTATTCCCTGCAAATCAGGGCGATACCACAAGCGATAGTAGTCGCGCAAGGTCTCGTGCTTGAAGGTGTCCACCACCTCTATATGTCCAATGGGCAGACAGTCGGCATATTTTGATCCGGCGTAAATCACGGGCATTGCCTCTTCCATCATTCGCGTGGTGGCGAAACGAGAGCGACGCGTGCGCCATTCCTCACGTATCACGCCGCGCTCCTCGTCAATCTCATTGCCTTTCAGCAAGAGGTTGCCAGCCCAGTCGCGCAATATCAAGAGACAGGTGTCGGCAACGCCAGCCTTGGTCACGGGAGCGTTTGAGATGTTGTAGACCGTCTGGTCTATCGAGGTATAGGCGTTGAGGTCGGCGCCAAACTTTATGCCATTCTTCTCGCACCATGCCCTGACCGAGCGTTCCCCACCGTTGCCGTCGGGGAAGTGTGTGGTGCCGTTGAACGCCATGTGCTCAAGGAAGTGGGCCAAGCCACGCTGTTGTGGCTGCTCAAGGATGGAGCCGACGCGCTGGGCGATATAGAAGTCGGCTTGTCCTGGCGTTTGGTTGTTGTACCTGACGTAGTAGGTGAGTCCGTTTGGCAGCGTACCCTTGCGGATGCAGCTGTCGAGCGGTAGCTGCTGCGCGCCTGCCGTCATGAAACAGCACAGGCAGGCAAGCAGCGATAAGAGTTTTGAACGTATCATAATGTTTCTGTGAGTATTACAACTTAATTCCGCCGACGCTGTATTCGTTGTCGCCATTGATGATGACAACACGGCCATTCTTTATGCACTTGCCATTCTTGACGGCTTGCTTGTCGGTGATGGCGTTGTTTATGCCCGTCGAGGATGGATCAAGGTAATAACGAGTAAGGCCCTCAGCTATGACGTTGCCGTCGCCAAGTGCGATGTTGGCGGAACCACACAGGTTGCCAATGTTATCCGTCGTGGCGGTCGATGAAACCGCGCCATTGTTGGTGCACGACTCTATTGACACCACGTCCTTGCTGCGGGCCGTGTTTGCCACGATGCCGGCAACATAGTCATCACCTTCAACCGCGCCATTGTTAGTGCAGTTCTTTACGACAGTTGCGGCCTCATCTCCTTTCATCACGTTGCCCACGATGCCTGCTACACTCTTCACACCACTCACCGTGCCATTGTTGATGCAACCGTCAATATCCACGGCAAATGATGGACAACTAATGATGCCAGCGGTGTATTGCCTTGATTTGGCTGTGCCTTTGGTGTCGTCGATGTTACCGTAGTTTGTGCAGTTCTTCACCGCGCCCGAGTAAGCACCTGCTATGCCAGCACAGCCAATTCCATTGGTTGACGACATGTTACCATAGTTGACGCACTCATTCACGAGGTAAGTGTAAGCAGAAACACTTTTGCCTGATTGTGAGCCGGCGCAAATACCTGATGCGTATGTCATAGAAACGATGTTGCCATAGTTCTTGCAGTTCTCTATGGTTCCACATCCATTGAGCATATAACAACAGATGCCAGCAGCAAAGGATTGTGCTCCGGTGATATCCGCGTTGTTAGTACAGTTCTCTATCTTGCCCATGTTCAAAGAGGCAATTGTGCCTGTATAGCTGAAGCTCTCGATGTGGTTGTCCTTTCCCATGATGATGTTCTTCACCACGCCGTTCTTGTCTACGCATCCGAAGAGAGCGTTATACTTACCTTTAGCATCGTTAGCGTTGTTGGTGTGGTAAATGCCCGTGATAGTATGGTTGTCGCCATCAAACGTGCCATCAAATCCAAAGGCAATCTTGGTAATCTGTGCACTGCCGTCCTTGCCTATTGCAGGAAGCTGGACAGGACTATCGGCAGAGCCGCCAAAGTCGATGTCGTTCATCATCTTGAAATACTCGCCAGTACCCTTGTGTTCGGATGTACATTTGGCCGCCATCTTTGAGAAGTCATCAGCCGAGCTGATTTGGTATGGGTCGGCTTCCGTGCCAGAGCCGGACAAGCCCCAAGCGTTTGAGCCAGATGTGTCTTCAGACTGAGCCATGGCTGCCATGGCGGTGAGACAAGCAAAGACAAGTGTAAAAATCTTCTTCATAAGTTATGGATTTAATGTTATTCTTGTGTGATTGATAAGCTATTGTTGTATTATCGAAACTAAGTGATTGCCAGAATGAGATTAAGCCGGTTATCAGAACGTGGCAGCGGCGCATACTGACAGAACGTTTCGCGACCATCCTTTCATGTCTCCGCCCGTGGCGTTACGGAGGTCGTAGCGCAAGGACACTTCCGGCCTAACGCGCGTGCCACGGATCGGCATCTCATAAGCAACCTTGGCGTGAGCGGCGATTTGCTCAACCGAGCCCGTAAGCACGGCGCACCCCGCTTGCAAAGAAAGCAATGATGCCCTGCGGTTCAAGAACCCGCGTTTAGCCTCTACAAAAGGCATTAAAACATGAGGCTTCGCCGTGTAGACGTCGGGATAGACATAAGCCGTCTGACGTCTTGTCCAATAAGTCACGCCGCCGTTTATGTGCCAAAGGAATATCTCGCCCGAAGGCTTCCAATAAGCATTGACGGTAACTGAGCCTTGGGTCTGCGTCTTATCCGACATCTTCGTGGCCTCATAATACTCGAAATAGGTTGCCGCCCCGCCAGTGGCACTCGTCACGCGACGATAATTCTCACGCTCTGCGGTAAGGCGCTCCGTAGAGAGGTTGGCGTCGAACCAAACAAGATGGGAGGCAACATGGGGCAAGTCGTAACGCACATGCACAGAGGTGGCATCGCCATGGTGCCTCTCATGCGACGCGGTATATTGCGACCGCTTGCCATAATAGCCGGTCCGGTGAGTGTAAGTAACGTCGGCAAAGAGTCCTTTCCACATGCCCTGCGCGTTGAACCCTACATATTCGGAAAGAAGTGGCTGCTCGTTGGAGCCATCCGTAAAGCCTTCCACGCCAAACGACTCGACCTCTCCTTGACGATTGGCATAATCAACGAGAGTGGTGTATATGCGGTCTGTCGTGCCATAAACATCGAACAACATTGTCTCGGTCCGCCGTCTGTAAACGAATCCTGCGCCCAAGCCTCCATTACCTTTAGAGGATAGCAAGACTGCAATTTTCGTGCCAAGATCCATCAAGGTGTTGCTATGCCTAAGGTCACGATGCTTGGCGTATGTGCCGGCAGCGTAATCCACCCTCGCCCCCACTGACAATGAGCGGTAAACGTTCCACCCTACGGCACCAGTGGCGTTGAACGTCTCAGCGTGCTTGTCGCCAGCCGCATCCTCGGAATAACCTATGAGGTCGAAAGGCATCAACTCGCTAGTCGGCGAGAACATGCTGCCATCCATCTTTGTGCCATTGAAATTGTCGTAAGCCATACGGCCATAAGCCACCACGCTTTTTGACAAACGATAATAGGAGCGTACGTCGGCATCAAAGTTGTTCACGTCCTTACCTTCGCTTACGGTGCGTAGCCTGCCACCCTCGTATCTATATTGCAATGTGGCACGAGCCACGGAAGAGTCGGCAAAGGTGGTGAGAGCCGCCGCATTGCCCGACGTAAGCCAAGCGTTGCGATGCTCTATGAGCGTGTAGTCGCGCTGAGCCATCACTGGCAGGCATATAAGGTTAGCGAAGAGAACAATTTTCAGCTTCATAGAAATCGTTTGTTGAGTTGTTTGTATCTTGATACACGTTGTGGCCATCAACCTGTTTTTCAACCTTGCGTATCACGGAGTGGCCATAGCCGCCTAACAAGGGAACATAACCATTGTCAAGGTCAGAGGTAAGCCGCTTCTTGCATTTTGCCAAAGAGGTGGAATTGAATATCTCAACAGCGTCGACCACCCACTCGCGCGGCATTTTCAGGCAAGCGTAAACAATGTTACCCTCCTTGCCATTAGGATAAATAATGTTAGAGTTGGCTTCGCCGAACTCTCTCGGCGTGATGTCCTTTGTCTGGAATAATATCACGGCTGGCGACGTCTGGCTCATGGCCCAGGCATTGCTCTTGCCATATTTCACCGCCTTGAGATAATGACTCGTGGGTATGACCTCAGCGGGCGAAGGGTAATACAACGTATTTGCGTATTTTATGCCATCGCTGCTTGCCGACTCCACGTCGTACATGCAATAGTAGTCCTTGTTGGCATAGTTTACCGAGTTTTGGTAAGTCTTCGTGTTGTCTATCGCTCCATGGACATTGACCACCAACTCAGAATAAGGCGCGATGGTGGCTCCGTCTTGGAAATACCAAATGCCATTGAGTGCCGGAATCCAGTCTTGGTCAGCATACTCGAGCTTTCCGTCTGACATGAAAGAATGGGTGGAAGCCTCTGCATTGTATGGCTCGATGATGCCGAAGCCCATGTTGTCGAGCGACACCGTCTCCGAGGAATTGTTGTAGATGATGATGCACTTGTCCATGGTGAACTTGCCCGAGCCGTCATTTTTCTGGCATCCGCCACAGTAGATTTCCTTTATTAGTATGGGGTTGGAAGTCTGCATGACACTAACCTTCACGGGCAACGCAATGTCGGTGTTGGCCTTGCCGATGGCAACGTCCGACAGCGAGCCATTGCATATTCGACGGAAGTAGTCGTCGTCCGTGACTTTTGAGGCACTGACACTGTATATTCCGGCTGGCAGTTGGAAATGCGCAATGCCATTGGCATCGGTTACGGCATCGAAGCTTTTGCCAATGTTATTTGTCATCTCCACCTTTGCCGACTCGATGGCTTCGCTTAGCCTCACTTCCACGTCATAGGTGTCGAGATGCTCGTCGTAGCTACACGCTGACAAGACGAACACGACAGCTAACGAGAGCAAGCCAAGAATGAGGTTTGTGTATTTCTGTTTCATTCGAATTCAAGTATCGTTGATTTATATTATAGCCTTGCCTTTAATGCCTCCTTAGAGCTTAACCCTTAATGACACTCCGTAGTAGAACTTGGGTATGTAGCTACTCCCAAAGAGAGATGTCTCAAGGCCAGTCTGCGAGTTGCGCACCATCGCCATGTTGTTGAAGAAGTTGTTGGCATAAAACGACAGGCTTACCCACTTGCCTATCTCTTTAGTCACGGAGAAGTTGGCGGAACAATAAGAAGACACGTCTTGCGGATTGAAGTAGTAAGCTGAGTTGCTCCTGACGATGAGGTTGCTCAACTGCCGATAGAGCTCCGCATTGTTTTTGCTTGCGTCGAGAAGCGCCTCGGCAAAAGGAATAAGCTCTGATGGCTTTTCCCAAGTGGAGTAATACTGTGGATAAACGGCGACATAATGGTCTTTCTCACCATTGTATGCAGTTCCGAAGTTCTCGCCAGCCGCCTGGAGCAATATCGTGTTTCGCCCCTCTGAGAGGTTGCGCTTATAGTTCAGGAACGTTGCCTCAACTTTCATGGTCATGATGAGCCTCAGCTTTGGTATGCGAGCCGTGAGCGTGGTATTGAGCGAGCAACCCTTATTGAGCGTGCCGTTACTGACCGAGGGCGTGCCTGAATAAGACGTGGAAGTGGCGCTGCTTCCGATATAATATCCAATGATAGGCTGTGACGACGAGCCTGCCACTTGGTCGCCCACGCCATACGGACTGCCTGCGATCAGCGTGTTGTCAACTCCTTTGTAATGATAGTAGTTGCCATCAAAACGCAAGGTGAGACCCACCAAATGGGCATTGCTCACCAATGGCATCTCGGCAATCCACTCAAGTCCATAGCGAGTGACTGGCGAGCCATTGACGTACTTTCGATTTGTGGTGAAGGTGTTGTGAGTGGTATATGGAAGAGTGACGACTTGACCTGTGGATTGAGATGTCACCGTGACCACGCCGGTCTGGGGATTGACACCATACAAGCGGTCCTTGGAATCTATGCCACAAGACTCAAGCGCCGACTGCGACGTCTGGTTATAGGAAAACGGCGTGTAGACATTGATTGCCTGATATGGATTGTAAGTCTTGTTGTAGAAGGCGGAAACCGTGAGCTTCACCTTTCTTATGTTGGCGTCAATGCCCACCTCAAACTGGTTGGAATGTTGCCATTTCAAGTCCTTGTTGTACTCGGCTTTCTGCACATTTGTATAATAGGCATAATAAGCCTTGTTATCTACATTTGACCCTGGCGTGAAGACGAGCCTATCGGCATAGTTGTCGGCAGGATAAAGCACTTGGAACGAAGGCAGCTTGACGCTCTTGCCATAGCCGGCATGAATGGTCAAGGTGAGGTCACGATTCTTTATAATGTCATATAGGGCATTGACACGTGGCGACAGGCTTGACACCGTGCCATATTCAGAGCCACTGATCATCGTCACGTCGTCACGAACGCCTGCCACAAGTAGGAATCGCTTTTTGGAAAGCCTTTCTTCGAGAAAGAGGGCGAGGTTGCGCATCGTGGGCAACTCGCTATAATCGTATGGCCTCCACGTTGGGGCAAGTCTCAGGTCCTCATAATATGTGCCGCGACCATTGTTTCGAGATGAGTTGAGTTCGGCGCCAAAGGTCAACTTGTTTTGCACGGAGAGGATTTTCTTGCTCCACTCGGCTTTCAGCTTGAATTGGGTGGTCAATGGCTTCTGATCGTTATAGGAACGCACATACCAATAGCCTGTAGGTCCAAGTACAATGGAGCCGACGCCCATGCCTTCCGCATAGTCTTGCGCTATGGCGTAGCCATTAGTCATCGTGTGAAGGTAGGCTTGTGTTGACGACGACGACGCGTTGGCATAGGTCTCGTATCTGCGGTCGCTCGTTGAGAACGCCGCCTTCAGACCGATGTTGAACACTCCCGCGCTGCGGCTGTTGATGAGCCAGTCGAGCTGAAGGTTGCCACGGAGCTGATTGTCGCGTTGCTTCTCGTAAGTGTCCTTAAACGCGTCAGGGTCGGCTTTTGAGTTGTAGCCGCCGACGTTGCCGCTAAGACTTGCCGTGAGGTTGAGCGAAGAGCCTTTAAGGTTGAACGCCTTGCCATAAGTGGCAGAGAGGATATTGCGGTTGTATGCAGTATAGGGCGAAGCCAGCTTGCTGAAGGAATTGGCGTGCTCTATGGAGAAATTCAGCGTGCCCGCGTCGCAGGGAAGCAATACGCCCTTGGTCAACGACACTTGGCGAGTGTAGGGATTGACCGAGGCCTCAAGTATCCACGGCGAGCGGCCCTTACGGGTGTTCACCTTCACGACGCCATTCGACACGTCGCCATATTCCACGCCAGGTATTCCGGCTATGACCTCAACGCTCTCAATGTTTGAGGCGGAAATGGCACGGGTTGACGGTGAGGACGTCTCGCTCATGTTGGCATTGTTGTCGAGGCGCATGCCATCTATTTCCACGGCGGTGCCAAAGGCGGCATTGCCTCGCTCGCCACTTCCTGCCCTCAACGCGAAGCGGGAATCGTTCATCAACGAGGAGTTAACTGTCTGTCCACCTGGCAACAAGGCGGATATATCGCTCAGGTTCAACACTTGTGAGTGGTCGAGCGTGGTGCGATCCATGATGTAAGTAGTCGCGCCCGTAACGCTCTTCTTCCGTGCCGTGACCTCAACTCCCGGGACGCTAAGGTTGTCTTCCTTCATCCTGATGTTCTTTAGGTCCGTGTCACGATTCAGGGCGAATGCGAAAGTACGGGTGACATATCCAAGCGTCTTGACCTCGACAATCACTTGACCCGTGGGAACATTTGCTATGACAAACCGGCCATTATCGTCGGATATTGCCCACAACTCCATGTTCTGAATCCTTATGGTTGCATAAGACAGTGGCTTTTGGGTAATGTCATCAACGACCTTGCCGCTCACGGAGAAACGATTAGGGTTGGCGATAGAAGATATTGAAAAGAAAATATACAGTAGGAAGGCTAATCCTATTCTCATAAAACGTCCAGTTAACTATTTGTTCACAAAGTTAGATATTTAAGTTTACGTATACAACTATTATTAAGCAGATTACATCAAACGTGGCAAAAATCATAATAAATGAGGATACGACGAAACTCCCTACCCTGTGTATAGGAGGGATAAGAGGATAAAAATCATAAGAAATGATGATGCTATGAAATTTCGTTGTTGGTTTTTTCATGATTTCTATCAACAAAGAACGCAAAATGTTGACTCTTGCGGGGCAATCGTCGCGGCAAAATCATCGATTTGCCTTTGCGCCGCAACCGCAACGTCATTACGCCGCAACCGCGATGCCCTTACGCCGCGATCGCGATGTCCTTGCGGCGTAATCCGCCAGGGCGGTCGGCAAACGGTCAACCCACACGAACCAACATTGGGCAACAATAAAAGCCAGGCTGGAAGAAAAAGATAAATGTTTCATAATTAAAAGAGCGACGGAAAACTATTATCGTTTTTTTTGCTTAATTTTGTAGGTCGTAAACCTACGCACAAGGCAACCGCAAAACAAGCTTCAAGTAAATAAAAACAAATAAAACGGAAATTTAAGAATGGAACCTACACCTGTTACACCATCCAAGCGTAGCCCCATATCATGGGTGCCTACTCTCTACTTTGCCATGGGCATGCCCTTCGTGGTACTCAACATGGTTTGCACGCTCATGTTCAAGGGACTCGACATCAGCGACGCGCAGATAGCGTTCTGGACGTCGATAATAATGTTCCCTTGGACGCTCAAGCCATTGTGGAGCCCACTGCTCGAAATCTACAAGACCAAGAAGTTTTTCGTCATTGTGACGCAGATTGCCACTGGCTGCGTGTTCGGTCTCGTGGCAATGGCGCTGCACCTGCCCAATTTCTTCGCCGTGGCAATAGCTCTGCTTGCTGTCATAGCGCTGAGCGGAGCCACACACGACGTGGCAGCAGATGGTGTATACATGGCGACGCTCTCTACCGAGGACCAGGCAAAGTACATCGGATGGCAAGGCGCATTCTACAACATAGCCAAGATAGCGGCGACGGGCGGACTGGTCTACCTCGCCGGAACGCTGATAAAGCATTTCACGGGCGACGTGACGGGACTTGACGCCGTGGCAGCCGCAGCCGCCAAACACCAAGGCACCGTAATGGCATGGACAACCATCATGGCGATAATAGGCGTGGTGATGGTGTTGCTGGGCCTGTACCACATCAAGTTCCTGCCTGCAGACGCCAAGAAGAAGGCAGAGGAGAAGCCAGGCTTCAAGGAGACCATGCGCGAGCTGGGCAACGTGTTTGCCGACTTCTTCCGCAAGCGCCACATTATATATTATATATGCTTCATCATCCTCTACCGCTTTGCGGAGGGATTTGTCATGAAGATCGTGCCGCTCTTCCTCAAGGCTGACCGTGCCAACCAGGGACTCGGACTCTCAGAGGAGCAGATTGGCATTTGCTACGGCACCTTCGGCGCGGCGGCATTTGTGATAGGAAGCATCCTCGCCGGCTACTACATAGCACACCGCGGCTTGCAGAAGTCGCTCTTCTCGCTGTGCTGCGTGTTCAACTTGCCATTCGTGGCCTACACGCTCCTTGCCATATACCAGCCGCAGAGCCTGTGGCTCATCGGAGGCGGCATCGTGCTCGAATACTTTGGCTATGGATTCGGATTCGTGGGCTTGACGCTGTTCATGATGCAACAGATAGCTCCAGGAAAGCATCAAATGGCACACTACGCTTTCGCCTCGGGCATAATGAACCTCGGCGTGATGCTGCCAGGCATGCTCAGCGGATTCGTGAGCGACTGGCTCGGCTACCGCAGCTTCTTCATCTTCGTGCTTGTGTGCACCATTCCGGCATTCCTCATCACATGGTTTGTGCCGTTCACATATCCTGACAAGAAAAAATAAAAAGCAAAACTTCTAAACATAATTCATTCATGAGCAAACTTATCATTTCAGGCAACCCGTTGCCAAATATGCCGTGGGAGGATCGTCCAAAGGGCGCTCGCTCACCACTGTGGCGTTGTTCTAAAAACCCCATCATACCGCGCGACTTGCTGCCTACGAGCAACAGTATATTCAATAGTGCCGTCGTGCCTTTCGGCGAGGGCTTCGCCGGAGTGTTCCGCTGCGACGACACCAACCGCCGCATGGTCTTGCACGTTGGTTTCTCTAAGGACGGCGTGAACTGGAATATCAACGAGGAGCCGCTGCGCTTTGAGTGTGACAACAAGGAAATCGGGGAGTGGGTGTATGGCTACGACCCTCGCGTGTGCTTCATCGAGGACCGCTACTATGTGACATGGTGCAACGGATACCACGGCCCCACCATCGGCATCGCATGGACCAAGGACTTCAAGACGTTCCATCAGCTTGAGAACGCCTTCTTGCCATACAACCGCAACGGCGTGCTCTTCCCTGAGAAGATCAACGGCAATTTCGCAATGCTCTCTCGTCCCAGCGACACAGGACACACTGCTTTCGGAGACATCTTCTACAGCGAGTCGCCCGACATGGAGTTTTGGGGACGTCATCGCCACGTCATGGCTCCAGCCGCCTTTGAAGTCTCGGCTTGGCAATGCATGAAGATTGGCGCTGGTCCTGTGCCCGTGAAGACGTCAGAGGGCTGGCTGTTGTTCTACCATGGTGTGCTGCACTCATGCAACGGCTATGTCTACGCCTTTGGCTCAGCCTTGCTCGACCTTGAGCAGCCTTGGAAGGCAACCCACCGCTCTGGCCCATACCTTATAACCCCACAGACTCCTTACGAGTGCATGGGCGACGTGCCAAACGTTTGCTTCCCATGTGCCGAGGTTCACGACCCCGAGACTGGCCGCATC
The DNA here is from genome assembly GCA_963635115.1 of Oscillospiraceae bacterium. GTDB lineage: Bacteria > Bacteroidota > Bacteroidia > Bacteroidales > Bacteroidaceae > Prevotella. Next base: position 156,598 of record CAVHEN010000001.1, read on the forward strand.
GCCGTGTACTACGGTTGCGCCGACACCGTAACGGGTCTCGCCTTCGGCTACATCCCCGAGATTGTGGAGTGGACAAAGAAGAACAGCATTATCTAAGCTGAGATAAACAAATAACCCGAAAGCGGGAGGAAAGCGACATTGCGTTTTCCTCCCGCTTTTGTTTTCAGCCTCACACGCCAGCACAAATCATTATACGCAAAAAGCAGATTGCAAAACCGACGTGGCGGCATTGCAATCTGCTTTTATATTTAAACCATGCTCCCTGCCTCGATGAGGCAGAAAGGCATGTTTTGGTTTGAGCTTAGAGCTGTGGACCAGCGGCAACGAGAGCCTTACCAGCCTCGTTTGTCTCGTACTTCTTGAAGTTCTTGATGAAGCGAGCTGCGAGGTCCTTAGCCTTCTCCTCCCACTGAGCAGCGTCAGCGTAAGTGTCGCGAGGATCGAGGATGCCTGGATCAACGCCCTCAAGCTGTGTAGGAACAACAAAGTTGAAGAATGGGATCTCCTTTGTAGGAGCAGCGTCGATAGAGTGGTCGAGGATAGCGTCGATGATACCACGAGTGTCGCGGATAGAGATACGCTTGCCTGTGCCGTTCCAACCAGTGTTCACGAGGTATGCCTTAGCACCGCTCTTCTCCATCTTCTTAACGAGCTCCTCAGCGTACTTAGTTGGGTGAAGCTCCAAGAAAGCCTGGCCGAAGCAAGCAGAGAATGTTGGAGTAGGCTCGGTGATGCCGCGCTCTGTACCAGCCAACTTAGCTGTGAAGCCAGAGAGGAAGTAGTACTTAGTCTGCTCAGCGTTCAGGATAGAAACTGGTGGCAACACACCGAATGCGTCAGCTGAGAGGAAGATAACCTGCTTAGCAGCTGGGCCCTGAGAGTAAGGACGCTGGATGTTCTTGATGTGGTAGATAGGATAAGACACACGAGTGTTCTCGGTGACGCTCTTATCTGCGAAGTCGATCTTGCCGTCCTTGTCCACTGTTACGTTCTCAAGGAGAGCGTCGCGACGGATAGCGTTGTAGATGTCTGGCTCAGACTCCTTGTCGAGGTTGATAACCTTGGCGTAGCAGCCGCCCTCGAAGTTGAACACGCCCTCGTCGTCCCATCCGTGCTCGTCGTCGCCGATGAGCTTACGCTTAGGATCGGTAGACAGAGTGGTCTTACCAGTGCCAGAGAGGCCGAAGAAGATAGCGGTGTTCTCACCGTTCATGTCGGTGTTGGCAGAGCAGTGCATAGAAGCCATGCCCTTCAATGGCAAGAAGTAGTTCATCATAGAGAACATACCCTTCTTCATCTCACCACCATACCATGTGTTGATGATAACCTGCTCCTTAGATGTCACGTTGAACACAACGGCTGTCTCAGAGTTCAGGCCGAGCTCTTTGTAGTTCTCAACCTTTGCCTTAGAGGCGTTGTATACGATGAAGTCGGGCTCCTGATCGAACTCAGCCTCGTTCTGAGGACGGATGAACATGTTGGTCACGAAGTGTGCCTGCCATGCCACCTCCACGATGAAGCGAACCTTCATGCGAGTATCCTTGTGAGTACCGCAGAAACCGTCAACAACGAAGAGCTTCTTGTTGCTCAGCTCCTTCTTGGCGATCTCCTTCACTGCAGCCCAAGCCTCCTTAGTGGCGCGGTGGTTGTCGTTCTTATACTCCTCAGAGGTCCACCATACGGTGTCGTGAGAATTCTCGTCGTCTACGATGAACTTGTCCTTAGGCGAACGACCGGTGTAGATACCTGTCATCACGTTGACGGCGCCGAGCTCTGTCTCCTGACCTACCTCGAAGCCCTCAAGACCTTCCTTGGTCTCCTCGTTGAACAATACCTCGTAAGAAGGATTGTAGAGCACCTCAGTTGTGCCTGTGATACCGTACTTCTCTAAAACTGACTTATCAAACTTTGCCATTTTTGTGAAATGTATTAGTTGTGAATAATGTGAACTTTCTTTTTCGAGGGCAAAGGTAGCAAAACTTAAAACCATGGCAAAAAGTCTTGTGCGTTTTTTCGCGCCTTCTAAATCTTTTTTAGGTTAAAGAAATTAAAACCACAATTTATATGTTCGTTTTGCTAAATGCAGTTGTCATTGCGAAGATAACTTTTATCTCGTTTTGCCTGCTCGAACTGATATTTTGCGTAACTTTGCAATATGAAACAATAACAATCAATATTCAACTTTCAACTAAACCATGATTGATGTCATAAATATTTCCAAGACAGACAGCATTGTTGGCCAATACATTGCCGAGATGCGCGACAAGGATTACCAGCGTAACCGCTTGCTCTTCCGCAACAATATCCGCCGCATTGGCTGGTATGAGGCTTTTGAGGTGTCGAAACAACTCAACTATGAGACGCAGGAGGTCACGACTCCATTGGGCATCGCGAAGGTTAACGTGCCATCCGACAACATGGTTCTCGCCACCATTTTCAGGGCTGGCTTGCCATTCCACGAGGGCTTCCTTGACGTCTTCGACCATGCCGGCAACGCCTTCGTATCGGCTTATCGCGAGTACACCGACGAGCTGCACCACGAGGTGGGAATACACGTCGAATACCTTGCCACGCCTTCCATCGAAGACAAGACCCTTATCATTGCCGACCCAATGCTTGCCACTGGCGGCAGCATGGAGCTTGGCTACAAGGCTTTCCTCACGAAAGGCATGCCAAGGCGCATTCACGTTTGCTGCGTGATAGCCACGCCAGAAGGCATTGAGCACATCAAGACGGTGTTCCCTGACGACAGGACCACCATATGGTGCGCGGCCATTGACCCAGGCATGAACGAGAACAAATACATAGTGCCTGGATTTGGCGATGCCGGCGACCTCTGTTATGGTGACAAGCTATAACGCCACGCCCCTTTTTCAAGAACCTTCAGATGGCAAAACGGCCTCAACGCGGCAGTTTTGCCATTTCCTTTTGGCTTTACGCTGAAATCGAATCGCGTTTGCGCCAAAACCGCACCGCGATTACGCCGAGATCGCATCGCGTTCGCGCCGAAATCGCAACCACCTTCTGCAACAACAAGTTCCACTGACAAACCGCGACGGGGCTAATTAAAATATATTAACGGAAATTATTGGAACATACATCTTTTATAATGTACTTTTGCAGTCCGAATGAAGAAAACCACGGCGGCTCGAAAGGGACGGCGAGGTGTTTTCATGCGACAACGAGATATAAGAAACGATGATATACCCAAAGAATTTTGAAGCAAAGATAGGGTTCAACGAGATAAAGGAGAAGGTGGGCGGCTATTGCCTGTCCTCACTTGGAAAGGGCTTGGTCAACGAGATGGCTTTCTCCAACGATGCCGAGGCCATCAACACGTGGATGGCAGAGATACGCGAGATGAGGCAGATAGAAGAGCAAGACGACTTCCCACTGGCTTTTTTCTTCGACGTTCGCGACAGCCTGAAAAGGCTCAGGCTGCAAAACACGTGGATTGAGGAGAGTGAGCTTTTCGACATCAGGCGCTCGCTGAAGACCATCGACGACATAGTGGCTTATCTCTATCGTGGCGAGGAGTTGCCTGGGCAGGACGACGACTACAGCGACGTGACGATGAAGAAGTGGGACTACCCTGCCCTACACGACATTGCCGACGGCATTGCCACGTTCCCCATCATCATTCAGCAAATAGACCAAATCATAGACAAGTTTGGGCACATTCGCGACAACGCCACTCCCGAACTGCTCAACATACGTCGCGAGTTGGCGAAGACCAACGGGGCGGTGTCGAGAATACTCAACAACATCCTCCGCTCTGCCCAAAGCGATGGCATTGTGGACAAGGATGCCGCGCCAACCATGCGAGATGGTCGCCTCGTCATACCTGTGGCTCCAGGGTTGAAAAAGAAGATCTCGGGTATCGTGCACGATGAAAGCGCCACGGGACGCACCGTGTTTGTGGAGCCGACCGAGGCGGTGGAGGCTAACAACAAGATTCGCGAACTGGAGATTGAGGAGCGGAAGGAGATAATACGCATCCTCTCGAAGATGGCGCAGCGGATACGCCCTCATGTGCGGGAGATGCTCGACTCGTATGATTTCCTTGCGAAGATAGACTTCATCCAGGCAAAGGCAAAACTGGCAAAGGAGATGGACGCCTATGAGCCAACGGTGAAAGACTCGCCTTACATCGACTTCATCCGTGCCCGCCACCCTCTGCTTGAGACGCACCTTAAAGGCGAGATCGTGCCGCTCGACATCATGCTCACTCCACAGAAGCACGTGCTGATAATCTCCGGACCAAACGCCGGCGGCAAGTCGGTATGCCTGAAGACCACGGGGCTGTTGCAGTATATGCTCCAGTGCGGACTCAGCATACCTGTGGACGGGAGGAGCAAGTGCGGAGTGTTCGACGACATAATGATCGACATAGGTGACGAGCAAAGCCTTGAGAACGACTTATCCACCTATTCGTCGCACTTGCTGAACATGAAGAACATGATGAAGCAGGCCTCGGGCAAGACGCTGATTCTCATAGACGAGTTTGGCACGGGAACGGAGCCGCAAATTGGCGGGGCGATAGCCGAGAGCGTGCTCTCGCAGTTCTGCGACAAGCAGGCATGGGCGGTCATCACCACCCACTACCAGAACCTCAAGCACTTTGCCGATGCCCACGAGGGCGTGGCAAACGGAGCCATGCTCTACGACCGCCACGAGATGCGGCCTCTCTTCCAGCTTGCCATAGGCAGGCCTGGCAGCTCGTTTGCCATAGAGATAGCGCGCAAGATAGGATTGCCGGAGCAGGTGATAAGGCAAGCATCAGAGATTGTTGGCTCCGACTACATCCAAAGCGACAAGTACCTGCAAGACATCGTCCGTGACAAACGCTATTGGGAGCAGAAGAGGCAGACGGTGCACCAAAAGGAGAAGGAGCTGCAGCAACGCATAGACCAATACGAGAGCGACATAGCCAACCTGGCAGCCGAGCGCAAGGCCGTGATAGACAGGGGAAAGCAAGAGGTCGCAGAGCTATTCAAAGAGGGCAACAAGCGCATAGAGAACGCCATCAGGGAGATACGCGAGCAGCAAGCCGCCAAGGAGGAGACAAGGAAGATACGCGCCGAGCTCGACGCATTCAAGGAGGAAGTGGCAAACGACAGTTGGAAGAAATCTTCGAAAAAGAAGTCCGCAGGAATCATATCCGACGAGGACTTCCAAAAGAAGGTGGAGCAGCTGAAAGCAAGGAAGCAACGCCGCGAGGATCGAAAGAAGACTAAGGGCAAGGACGAGGAGAAGGCGGCAAACGCGCTGAGAAATGCCACAGGCAAACCAAAGACCCTGATAGACAGACCAATCGCCGTTGGCGACAACGTGCGCATAAAGGGCTTGCGCTCTCAAGGCGTGGTGGAATTATTGTCGGGCAAGACAGCCACCGTGCTTGTCGGCGACCTGCGGACAAAGTTGCCCATCTCGCGAATTGAGCTCGTGGCGCAAGACGCTTCCACACCCGCAGCCTCAGACCAACCGAAGAGCAAGATGGATGCCATAAAGGAGGGGCTGCAAGCCTTCAACGTGTCGCACATGACGCAAAACACCATCGACGAGCATCGGAAAGACTTCCATCCCGACCTCGACATCAGGGGGATGCGTGGCGACGAGGCTTTGCAAGCCGTAAGGTATTTCATCGACGACGCGGTGCTCATGGGTGCGCAACGCGTTCGCGTGCTTCACGGCAAGGGCAATGGCATTCTCCGCACGCTCATCCGACAATACCTGTCGGCTGAGCCAACGGTAACCAACTACCACGACGAGGACGTGCGCTTTGGCGGAGCAGGCATCACCGTGGTCGACTTCTGAATACTGAATGGTTCAACAATAAGCGAAGTTCAGAATTTCCGGAACATAAGCCTTAGTCGGCGCGAGCGGAGTGTCATCCGTGAGCCGTCTAAGGCTTCTTTCTTGTAATGTGTCTCCAAGCTGTCGATGCCATAGTCGCGCAATACCGTGGGGTCAGTGACAGGCTTGTTGCCTCCGTCGCCCAAGGTCTCCTCGTGACCTTCGTTGGTATAGGGCGAGGATATTGTCAAGCTATCGCCATTCTGATTGAAACGGCAATAGAAAGACGACGAGCCACCCTGCAACCACAACAGGCGGACTTGGAAAGACCAAAACACCTTCTTGCCTGACGTGTCAAGCGAGCCACCCGTGGCAAGGGTGTCTACACGCTCCAAATGCCAAAAGCCGTCAAGCTTGCCGTTGTCGCTCGTCTCCAAGTCGCACGACCCGAGACACAGGGCCATGAAGACGGCTGTGATGAATAATATCGGTTTAGCCATTGTCGCGAAGTCTTTCTTTCAACTTTCCACTGCGCCTCATGTAAGCCATAAGCAACAGCACGCTGCCAAAAGCCACAAGCAGCGACACCACATAAGACACGCTGGCAAACGAGTCGTAAAGGCCGTGGAGCGTGGCAGGAACCACAAGCGCAAGGAACCACAGGGCGTGACGGTAACGCGGATAGAGACCCGCCATGCCGAGATAATAGCCCGCTATGCCACACCAAATGGCATGAAGGAACGGCAAAGACGTGAGACGGGCAATGTTGAGTACAAATGCAGTGGTATAGTCGGCGCGAATGTTTATGGTGGTCTGGTATTGCACGCCCTCAAAAACGCCAAAGGCTATGCCGGCGACGAGTCCGAAATAGACCATGGTCTGTGCCAACATTGGCTCCCGGCTGCGACGTTGAAGTATGAGGAGAGGTATCATCTTGGTAAACTCCTCGGTGAGTCCCACGCCAAGAACGTAGCCTACGATGCTTAGCGGAAATGCCGCCTCAGTGAAGACATTGAAGAAGTTGAGGCTATGCAGCGTGCCAAAGATCAGGAACACTCCAGCTTGGGTGAGGAAGAAGGTGGTGATGGTTGTCTTGGCATTCACCTGACGCGTGCTGAACAACCAGGCGAAAAACAGTCCCCAAATGGTGGCGAAATACAGCGACACCACATAGAAAACCAATACGCCGCCAATGGGCAAGAGCATGATGACGGACAACGACAAGCCCGCTATAGCAAGGATGAGCAATCGCTTGTCCTCAAGCAGCGAATGGCGCCGGATGTCCTCGCGAGGCAAAATGAGGTCGCGCCCGACATGCGCCAACTGTTTAAACAGCGAGCCGTTGCTCTTGACCCTGGGCCGAAAGCCCTTACGCGCCAAGAGTTGCTTTATCGTCCCCTCCTCTCCTGTGGCCACATCGCGCGCCTTATCGTTGAGAAGGAGTTTGCCCTCCTCCACATATCTTGCCACCATCGACTCATCGTATGGCCCATAATCACTGGTGTTTCTTGTTACTATAAGCATATATCAACATTTACTGACATTGCAAAAATAACACACATTATTCAATCTCACAACATTACGTGGAAGAAAAGAAGAAAGAAACATCGATTTAGCAAAAAAAGGCTACAAAAATTTGTTTGTTACAAGGAAAAGGCTTACCTTTGCACACGCTTAACAATTGAGGCACCACGATTGCTCCATTTGTTGGCAATAAAATTTATTGGACTTGTAGCTCAGTTGGTTAGAGCAACAGACTCATAATCTGGAGGTCCTAGGTTCAAGCCCTAGCTGGTCCACAAAGTTTTAAAGTGCTAATCGCTTATTATTTAAGCCTTTAGCACTTTTTTGTTTGCCTATGCTTTCTTTGGGCGCACAACTTGAAGGGCAGTTAGCAAATAACGTTTCGGTCCTAAAAGTCACAAAGGTCACAGGTCACAGGTCACGATAAGGATTTCGCATGCAAATCATACCGACGGACATCATGCAAATGGATGCATTGCAGGGGCGGGTCTTGTGCCCGCCCGCAACCAATGTGGATGAAACATGGTATGCGTAATCGGCAACGCCGACATCTTTTAAATCTTTTATATCCGTGTGGAAATAATAAATGTGTGTGCCATTCGGGACGCGGACGGCCACAAGGGCCGCACCCTGCAAAACATCCACGTTGGTTTAAGGCACAAAGGTCCGCCCTGCAAAGCATCCACGGTGGTTGCGGGCGGGCACAAGACCCGCCCCTGCACATGTGTATCCGTGGAATAGCAGGCCGCATGATACACGTTGGGTCAAGGTGCAGGGGCGGGCCCTGTGCCCGTCCGCAACCACCGTGGATGAAACACGATATGCGTAATCGGCAACGCCGACATCATTTAAATCCTTAAAATCCGTGTGGAAATAATAATGTGTGTGCCCGCCCGCAACCAATGTGGATGAAACACGGTATGCGTAATCGGCAACGCCGACATCATGAAAACCTTTTATAATAATGTACGCGCGAACCTTATTGTAAAAGAAAGGCAATTATTATGGCATTATATCGAGTATAAAACCATGCGAAATCCTTATCGTGACCTGTGACCTGTGACCTTGTGACTTTTTCTCGTTGCCTTTCCATCGTAACGCCACTGCCCTTCCACCGCAACGCCGACGCCTTTCCACCGCAACGCCGAGGGCCTCCCACCGCAACGCCGACGGCCTCCCACCGCAACGCCGACGCAGTGGCCATCAGCATTTCTTATGGCTACTGACCTCGTTGAACTCTTTTCACGCCGAAAAGCCAATGCGCCAAGACATCACTTGTACGGATTACATTACTAATAATCAGGCTCAGTCCCACTACAATAATCGACAACAAGAGTTCGCAAACGAACTCCATCGAGGGGTTAGGGTTGTCTCGAAAAAAGTCGCCCACCATTTCCAAATGACGCGGGAGGAAGAAATAATGCAGCAAATACACATCCAACGTCCTTTTCCCTATGTATTGCAGCACTCGCCCCAAGATAGTGGTTTGCATGACTGACGTCTCGTGCTTCCTAAAGAAATTAAACACTATGCAGACACCAGCAATGCCCATGAAGACGCGCTGCATTATCTGCACGGGAGCGTTGCCAGGGAGATCACCCTTGATGCACAAGAATGCGACGCCGAAAAACGCCACCAACAACAGAGAGAACCACTTGCCTTCCAAGAATTCCAGAAAAGCACCGAAGTGGCTCTTGACGTAAGCGCCAAAGCTAAAGAAGACAAAATACCATAGCTTGTCGAACTGAAAGATGCCCCAAATCGGCAAGTACCCAATTCCCAAAAACAAGAAGGATATCGCGAACAACGCCTTGTATTGGAAACGGACAGGAGCCATCTTGCAAACCGAATAGACGAGGAAATACTGGAACAAGGTGATGGTGAACCAATAGCCACGCTTCATGGAATCGCGTAAACTGTCTATCAAGCCAAAGTCAAACAGGTAACAAAAGACCAACATGAAAACAAAGGTTGGGACCAGTTGGACTTTAGCCTTTTTCTTGATGAAGGGTACGATGTCTTCCCACTTCCATCTCACCCCCGGCTTGTCAAGCAAGAAGCCGCTGACGAAAAAGAACAGCGGCATCCTTATCATGACAAACAGGTCGTTAAAATTACCCCCCCCGAAAGATGAAACGAGAAATAACGGACATGGCTGTAAACAACCAAAATCATCGTCAATCCCCTCATCGCATCCAAATACTCAATTCTCTTTTTTGCCTGCATTATTTATTAATTGGTTTAGTCCATTCCATAACATCCCGTGGCACGGGAAACGATCAGTCGCGGCGTGCGCACCGCACAGTGTGGGAGGCCGTTGGGGCAAAGCCGGGCATGGGCCTCCCGCATGAGACGGGCAGCGCGCAGCCTCAGTGGCTGTCGATGGGGTCCCAAAGCATGAGGTCCTGGCGTATGTATCCCACCTTCCCGTTCACCCTCGTCTTGTACCACATGCCGTCATCGGGGCCGCTGAGGTATCCCAGGCACGGGTAGACCTCGGGCATCATGCCCTCCTCGTCGCTGATGGTGCACATCACGGGGCTCTTGGTGGTGGGTCTGCGGCGCACGTTCACACGCGGGGCCTCCTCACTGTTCTGCGTGAGCCATCCCTGTCCGGCGGCGGCGTCATAGTCGACGAGGCGCGCGCCCTCCTTCTTCACCAGCGCATAGTCCTGCACCTCCGTGAAGTAACTGTCGCCGCAGTAAGCGAGGAAACGGTACTCCTTGCCCTCACTGTCGATCACCACCTTGGCACTGGTGCGGTATTTCCACAGGTTGCCCTCCGCGTCCCATTCGGGAGCGGTGATGCACATGTCGGCCACGGGGCGGAAGGCCGTGGCGTGCCACGTCAGGCTGTCGTCCTCCATGATGCGGGCGAAGATGAAGCCCTGACCTTGTTCGTCGGTGAGGCGATAGACCTCACGGCCCTTGGCCGAGACGAAGGGAGCGTCACTGAAGAGCGAGTCGGCCATGCACATCTCCGTGGCCCTCTCGGCCTTGATGCAGAGCGTGAAATCATCGGCCTGGTGATTGGCCCAGCGCGTCACGGGCGTGAGCCAGTAGGGCACGCTGAAGCGGTTTGCCACGCCATAGCTCATGCGGTAGCGGTAGGTATGGTGCACGGTGTTGACGCCTTCCCGGAAGGGCGCGTCGAAATAGTAGGCATAGGCATAGCCTGTTATGCTGTCGAGCGCAGGGTTGTATATCACGTCGCTGGCGGGTAGGATGCTGTCGGGCACCTCGCCAATGCCTTTCCATTGCGTCATGTCGAGCGGTGTGAAGTCAGGCTTGCGCTGCTCGCTATTGCTGAACGCCACCACACCATTGCTGTGTGGCAGAGGCTTGCCGTTCATCTCCACGGTGAAGTCCTTGATGTACGGGTGCACACCGTTGCGGTGCAGCGGCTCGTCGTCGTTGTAGGGCGACGCAGCCTCGAACGCCATCTTCACGGTCTTCGCGCCACTGTCGTTCACCAGCTCGTAGTAGACGTCAACCGTGGCGTAGCCGTCGGCGCCGATGGTGATGGTGAGCCGCTCCTTGGCAGCCCTGATTGCGGTCTCCTGTATGGGCACGAGAAAGTTGCCACTTGTGAAGTAGACACCGTCGTTGGCACTGGCCGAGCCGATGCACGCCCACAGGGCAATGAGTAGAAAAATAGCTTTTCTCATATCATTGATTTGTTGGATATGGCTGCAAAGGTATAGCTTTTTTCCGTAGGGAGTCTGCACTTAGGTCAAAAAAAATAGCACAGCCGTTGTTATGCAACAGAATTGTCGCCCAAATAGTTTGCGCTATCGCTGAATACTCGTAACTTTGCAAATAGGATAAACAAAAACACGACGCATTTATGGCAGAACTTCCCGCCCTTGTAAAAGACTTGGCATTGATACTCATTGTCGCAAGCATGGTGACGCTCATTTTCAAACGTCTCAAACAACCCTTGGTGCTTGGATATATCGTGGCTGGCTTCATTGTGTCTCCCCAATTACCCCTTACGATGTCGGTCGTTGACAAGGCCGACATACAGACATGGGCAGATATCGGCGTGATGTTCCTGCTGTTCTCTCTCGGTCTCGACTTCTCGTTCAAGAAGATTCTGAAGATGGGACTGGCTCCCGTCATAGCCGCCGTGTGCACGGTGTTCTTCATGTCGATGATGGGCATGACGGTTGGTCATCTCTTTGGCTGGAGCCAGATGGACTGCGTGTTCCTTGGCGGCATGCTCGCCATGTCATCGACCACTATTATATATAAGGCCTACGACGACTTGGGACTTTCCCAACAATCGTTTGCCAAACTCGTGATGAGCGTCCTCATACTTGAGGACATCCTTGCCATCGTCATGATGGTCATGCTGTCGGCAATAGCCTCTGGCACTGACCCTGACGGCATGCAAATGGTTGGCTCATTGTTGAAGATAGGCTTCTTCCTTATACTGTGGTTCCTCGTTGGCCTCTATGTCATCCCGACTCTTCTTCGCGTCACTCGCAAGCTTATGACCGACGAGACGCTTGTCATCGTAGCCCTTGGCCTATGTTGCGCCATGGCATGGATAAGCACCGCGGTTGGGTTCTCGTCTGCCTTTGGCGCGTTTGTCATGGGCAGCATCCTTGCCGAGACGATAGAGGTGGAACGCATCGAAAAGGTCGTGGCGCCCGTGAAAAACCTCTTTGGCGCTATATTCTTCGTGTCGGTGGGCATGCTCGTGGACCCTCATGTGCTTGTAGACTATGCACTGCCGATAATAGTTCTCGTAGTTGCCATCATGCTTGGGCAAGCGCTGTTTGGCACATTCAGCTACATGTTGTCTGGCCAACCGTTGAAGACCTCCATGCGATGCGGATTCTCCATGGCGCAGGTGGGTGAGTTCGCCTTCATCATTGCCTCTCTCGGACTGTCGCTTAACGTCATCAGCAGCTTCATCTATCCGGTCATCGTGGCCGTGAGCGTTGTCACGACATTCATAACTCCCTACATGATTCGCGCTGCCGTGCCTGCCTACAATGGCATCACCAAGCTCTTGCCACGCAGATGGGTCCGCAGGCTCGACCACTTAGGCTCTGCCCACCAGACCACGACAAAAGAGATGTCCACATGGAATCGCCTGCTGCGCAAGATGAGCATAAACACTCTCATCTACACCGTGTTGTGCATAGCGGTAACGGCGGTGATGCTGACCTTCGCCCTGCAATCCTTCCGCCACATGCTGCCACACTGGTGGGCAAATGGCATCACGGGTCTCTTGACTTTCGTCTGCATTTCGCCTTTCATGCGTGCCTTGGTCATGAAAAACAACCATAGCGAGGAGTTTAAGGAACTGTGGACCGAGAGCCGCCTCAATCGCCTTCCGCTCATCTTCACTGTGCTGTTCAGGGTAACCATCGCCGCCTCGATACTCTTTTATATCTGCAACTACCTTGCGCCCTTTGCCAACGCCATCATGATAACCGTTGCCGTGACGCTCATAGTGCTCATGGCATTGTCGCGCCGACTCAAGAAAAGCTCGATAGGCATGGAGCGGCGTTTCATTGCCAACCTCCATTCGCGTGAGATAAAGGCAGAGGTAGAGGGCAAGCGCAAGCCGCTATTCGAAAAGAACCTCGTTGAGCGCGACATACACATCTCCGACGTTGACGTGCCCACAGATTCGGCATGGGCAGGCAAGGCACTTGGCGAACTGAAGCTCAGCTCGCGCTTCGGGGTATACGTGAGCAGCATTCTGCGTGGCCACAAGCGCATCAACATCCCTGGCGGGCACACCATCATCTTCCCCAACGACCGCCTGCAGGTCATCGGCAACGACGAGCAGCTTCAGGTCTTCGCGCAAGCCATAAGAACCGACGTGGAGGAAGAAGACACGCAGATTGAGCACCGCGAGATGAAACTGCAAAAGGTCAGGCTTGGCAAGGACAGCCCGTACATAGGCCGCACCCTGAAAGAGAGCGGCATCAGGGAGGAACACAACTGCATGGTGGTGGGCGTTGAGGAAGGCCAGGACAGCCTCACTTGCATGAACCCGAACCGCAAGTTTGCCGCTGGCGACATAATATGGGTGGTGGGCGAAAAAGAATCCATCAAGGGTCTGCCAGACGCTTGATGGACGATGAATAAACTGTCGGTTTCGGATTACTCGTGCGTGGCAAAGCGTTTCTCTGCCAGCTCTGCATACTTGGTTCCAGGACGGCCATAGTTGGCATAAGGATATATGCTTATGCCACCGCGTGGCGTGAACAATCCCGTCACCTCAATATACTTCGGGTCCATCAACTTGATCAGGTCCTTCATGATGATGTTTACGCAATCCTCATGGAAGTCGCCATGGTTGCGAAAGGAAAAGAGATAGAGCTTCAGGCTCTTGCTTTCCACCATCCTCACGTCGGGAATGTAGCTGATGCGAATCTCCGCGAAATCGGGTTGACCCGTGATAGGACAGAGCGACGTGAACTCAGGGCAGTTGAACCTCACCCAATAGTCGTTGCCTTGATGCTTGTTGACAAAGGTCTCAAGCACCTCAGGCGCATAGTCCATCCTGTATTGTGTCTTCTTGCCAAGGGCCTGGAGACCCTCCTCGTTTCTTTGTGTCATTGTCTGCTTTAAATATTGAAAATCTTAAGAATATTGTAGTCAACTCCATTGTCGTAGACGTCCTCGCCCTCGTGTTTCTTCAAGAACCTCACTACACGTATGGTGAGCGGCAAGGCTATCACCTCGTAGAAAGTCTTCAGGAACACCTGCCACAACATGAGGCTTGGCAGTTCTGCCCATGGCACTACGCTACCAAGCGCAAGGGGGAAGAATATCACGGAGTCGCAACTCTCTCCTGCCACGGTGCTCAAGATAGCTCTGGCTGAGAAATGGCGGCCTTGATCGCGAATCTTCATTCGGCTCATGACAAAGGCGTTGATGAAGCTGCCCACGAGAAACGCCACAAACGACGCGGCGGCAATGCGTGGGGCAAGTCCAAAGATGGCATGGAAACCTTCTTGGTTGTTCCAATACGGCGCTCCTGGGATCCAGTCGCACAACGCTCCCATCGCGACGAAAAAGAAGTTCATGGCGAAGCCCATCCAAATGAGTAATCGAGCCTTGCGATAGCCCCAAACCTCACAAACGCAATCGTTTATGATGTAGGAAACGGGGAAAACTATCAAGCCTCCGGTCAAGTTGACGGGACCAATGGCTATCTGCTTGGTCTCAAGAATGTTTGCCAATATAAGGCAAACACAGAATACTACGCTGAAGAGCATGAAAAGCACGCTCACTTCAGCACGTGGTTGTTTTGTCATTTCTTGTTTTGTTAAAGGGGGTTTAGCAAGTACCCCTGTTCATAAAAATATTATATCGCCTGCAAAGTTAATAATAATTTCTGAAATAATGGCGCGATGTCGACTCTTATGGGGGAATCGTCGCGCCAAATTACCCGTTTGCCTTCACGCCGCAATCGCATTGGCCTTACGGCGCAATCGCGATGCCATTGCGCCGCTATCGCAATGGCGTTGCGGCGTAACCGAGAGAGGCGGTCGGCATACGCCAATATGCACGAAACAAAATAGCCACGAGATATTGCCTCGTGGCGTGCATATTGCCCTTACATCAATGGGCTATATCAACCTAAATATTGTTTCAGGATTTTAGCCGCTGGCGAGTGCCTAATCTTCCTGATGGCCTTTTCCTTGACTTGGCGAATGCGCTCCCTTGTCATGCCCATGTCGCTGGCAAGCTCCTCAAGGCTCTTTTCTGGACTTCCTATGCCAAACGACGCCTTCACGATGGTTTGCTCGCGATCCGTAAGCACTTCCTTGAGCAAATCCTCAATAAACTTGTTGAGCGAGGCATTGTCAACCGACTTGTCTGAGACGAAAGCGTTGTCATCGGACGTGAGCATCTCGCCAATGGTGTTGTCGCTGGAATCGTCACCCAATGGGGCGTCAATGCTCGTTGGCCTGTTGTTGGCATCCTTTGCCGACTCTATCACTTCCTCGTCGAGTCCGGTCTCAACAGCTATCTCATGAATGGACGGCATTCTTCCGGTTTTCTGGAGGAAAGCCTCCGTTGCCCTGTTCACCTTCAACGCCACCCCCATCTGGTTCATGGGCACATGGATGATACGGCTTTTCACGGCGAGGGCCTCCATGATGTTCTGCCTAATCCACCAAACGGCGTAGCTTATGAACTTGAAGCCACGAGTCTCGTCAAACTTCTCGGCGGCTTTCACCAGACCTATGTTTCCCTCGTTGATGAGATCAACCAAGGAGATGCCTTGATGCTGATATTGCTTGGCTACGGAAACCACGAAACGCAAGTTTGAATTGACAAGCCTGTCTCTCGCCTTCTGGCCTTCCTTGCCTCCTTGATGAATTTTCTGCGCGAGAGTGGCTTCCTCTTCGGGTGTGAGCATGGGCTCACGCGCTATCTCTGAAAGATAGCGGTCCAAAGACTCGCTGTTACGAGCAGTAATAGCTTTCGTGATCTTTATTTGTCTCATTTCAGGCCTACGTTATTGTCTGGTTTTGTTATCTTTACATTATATTTGACAAAGATACTACCTTTTACAGACAACGCAAAGGAAAAGAAGATAAATTATCGTTTTTCGTCATAATAATGCGCAAAATTGAAAAATGGCTCACTTACCACTTCATCGGTCGACGACGTGTATGTGTTGCCGTAAGCGTCTTTCACCTTCACTATTATGCGGTTTCCGGCAGAGCGAGGCACATAATAATATAGGTGGTTCATTATGAGGTAGCCATTCTCCTTGCTCACGAACTGGTAGCTCACCGACTTTGAGTAGCGATGATGGTAACCTGTGGCGAAAGCGTCTTGACCTTGGTGGTCTATGCGCCGCATCTCGCGTTCCACTCCATTTTCTATCGCATAGACACGCCAACGTGAGTCGGCGTTGAACACGTTTGCAATGATCGCTCCGCTCTCCTTGGGCAATTGCCAATCGGCGGCATACGACTCGCCGTTGAAATCGGTTGACGCCCTGAACAGCGTCATCTGCCTTGACCGTGGCCAAAAAGTGCCCTTATAGTAACCGTCAGTGATGCTTGTTCCATTCAGGGAATAGACATAATAGCCGTTTGGCGTGCCACAGATGTTTATGTTTGATTGCCAAATGTTGCCGCAAGCCGCGGCATGGCAATGCTCAAGTATGCGACCACCATTGAACTCAATCTCGTGGTTGATGGCGAAATGGGTGTGTCCGCAAAACAGTTCGTAGCCTCCCTTAAACTCCTTCAGCTCGTTTAGCACGCGCTTGAAGACAGAGGATGAGTAATGCCCTGGTTCTGATTCGAGGTTAAGCGGCGTGGCTCCCTTGCGTGGGCGGTTTCCCATGGTGAGTGGAATGTGATAGCACAGCACGACCTTTTTGTCGTGGTTGACAAAAGACAGGTCTTCGTGAAGCCATCGCAATTGCGATGCCGTCAGTTCTCCAGGTTGCCAATAAAGCATGCCACGGTAGAAATGCACGTCGTTGAGGCAAACATAATGCACGTCACCACGGTCGAAGCTGAAGTCGGTTGGTCCGAAGCTCTCCTCCCACTTCCTCACATACAGGCTCTTGCCGTCTTGGTCGTGGTTGCCTATCACGGAGAAAACGGTTGCCCTCGACGAGCCCAACGCCTCGCGTATCTGCCGTTCCAAACCAGCGTTATAGCCTCCATAATATTGCACGTCGTCGCCCATGGATATGGCATAAACGGGCATGGTGGCAGGCAACGTGGCAATGGTTTTCCTCACGTCGGTCATGGTCTCATCGGTGAAACGGGCAAGGTCGCTCTTCTGTATTGGGTTATCGTCAGGCCCCGTGTAATAAGGACTGAAGGCGTTTGTTATCTGAGGGTCCCCAAAAACGATTAGCTTATATTCACGCTCTGCACCTCCAGGCAAGCGCTTCAGGGTGAAGTTGTATTCGTTTTGCCTTGCCTTCAACGGCTGGTAAAAGAATGCGGTTCGGTCGGTTGCCGAATGTGTCGGTATCTCGCAATCGGCAGGAACAGAATACCACACGAAGTGCGCATTCTTATCGCGCATGAAGATATACATGCCCTTGTCGTTGGTCACGGTACACGAGTAGCCATCACTAACGACAACGCCGCTCATGGGATTGCCCAAACTGTCGGTAAGCATTCCTCTCACCGTCAGGTCATAGTCGGGCACGGTGTCGGTCACCGTTGCCTTACGCACGGTGTCTCTCTTTGCCTTCATAGGTTGGGCTTTCCTGACTTGGTGCCTGACAATGGTGTCTTGCGGCGTAGTGTCCTTTCCTCTGAATGTCGCAAAACCGATTATCGCAAAACTGCCAAGAACAACCAAGGCAACGAGGGCTATAATATAAATATGTATGCGTTTCCCTTTCATAATCCGTGCAAAGTTACACAAAATAGCTTAAACAGCATCGCCATCCTTGCCAAATTCAAGTGTTGTTATCTCTTTATTACATACCAGGGAAGTCGACTCTCGACGGCAAATTTAGGCAATTATATCCAATGCAGCAAATATAATATCAACATTAATTCAACTTGCTATAGTTATAAACATCAATGCTTTTGATATTATTTAGCTTGTTTCTATACAATATTTTTTTCATTACGATTATGTCAGCATTATAATATAGATTAACGTCAATTATTGTGACACTTCCTTCTAATCTTATTTTTTTAATTAAGCCATTATCGACCGTGATGTTAAAGCTTTTCAAATTCTCATTTTCGAAGGAGCTCAGCAAAGAGTTTGAATGGAAACGTGAATTAATTGACGAGTATTTAATATAAGTTTTTGTGCCATTACTCATGATTTTACGTTTTTGGTACCCACGCTTGCTATCTGAAAACAAAGTTGAATCCAAGTTCTCGATCAAGCCTATAATATCCTCAAGTAATAAACTTGATTTTATTATTTTACTAAGATAACCCTTCCAAGACATATTATAATAAAAATACTCCCAATATAATGATGGCAAAATTGAATTAGAATCCAGTTCGTAACCAGAAGAGATATAATGATAGCTTACGAGTTCCTCGTCTTTCAACGCTAGTGAATCTTTTGTATCACTCGCATTAAACAGAATAACGTTAGTCAACGAATCATTATTGTATGTTCTTACTTCCACTTTTTCATTATTGAAAAAGATGTTATACTTATTAATATTTTGAGAGTGTACTTTGATTGATGCCAGAAGTATAACCAGCATAATAAGTTGAAATTTATTCATACTTAATTTGTTTTCCAAAAAATCGTAAGCCCATACTGAGCCGTTGAGTGAAGTCGAATTTTGTTTTTATTAAACATCCCTTTATAATTGCTTGTCGCCCTTTTGATTCTGGGGACTGTAAATTTATTCATACCAAATTTTCGTTCAATGGCTGATTTCCAAGAATTGTAATGATTTATACCCATTGACCATCCCATCGTATTCATTTTGTACATTATTCGTCCATCAGAAGGTTTATCCTGATTTTCTTTTTTCACCATCGCTTGCTCCGCACCATCCCATTGATCAGCTCCATTGCTATAATCATGTCCACCTTGAATAGCATTAATTATAGCAGCATTCGCCATTTCCATTGTCTCAGTCAGATTAGACAAGTCCGTGTTCCGCATTTTCTTTGCTTGGGGAGCATCAATACCATAAGCTTTGCTATTCCTCAAATGTACACTTGCTATGGCAAACATTTCTTCTCTATTTGCTATGCCATAGACAACGGAACTTTCAGCATAGACAGTACTTGATAATTTTATAAACTGATCATAAGTTACAGCTCTGTCTTTATACATTAATTTCTTATCATCAACATATATAAAATTCGTTGCTTTTTTATCTTGAAACAAAAAATGTCCATTCTTTGAATAGTAAAAATCTTGCCCGTCTGGGTCTATGGCGTTCATCGGGTTGTCGTGGCAATACGCATACGGACTGACGCTATAGTATTTCTCAGCCAACGGGTCAGGCACCATCCAGCGTGCCAACGCGGGGTCATACATTCTCGCGCCATAGTCGTACCAGTCAAGGCCGTGCGTCCGGTCAAGCTCCTTGCCGTTGTACTTGTAGCGCTGTGAGGACACGAGGTTCTCGCTCTCGCCCATCAAGCCGCCAAAGGGATAGTAGTGGTTCACCTGCTCTACATCACCGCTCTCGCCCAGCACGAGGCGGTTGTTGCCAAGGTGGTCCTTCACGTAATAGTGATAGGAAGGTGACGGCGAAGAGCCGGTCGCCTTGGCATCGTATGACACGTAACCGCCATCGAAGAGCGACATACGCAACGTGTCGTTCTCATACACCTTGTTGCCGCAGTAGTCAGTTCTGGTGTGCACGAGAGAGCCGGCGCCGGCAGTGCCAGTGCCTCCTGCCAGTTGCGGCACGGACGCCGACAATGGGTTTATGTAATGGTCTGTCCTCAACTTCCGACCTCCTCCGTCATAAGTATAGGTTATGCGACTCCCGTCAGAGAAGTCGACTCTCGACGGCAAATTTAGGCAATTATATCCAATGCAGCAAATACCGCGGTTTAAATCTTTCGTCAGGTTGCCGTTCTCGTCGTAGTCGTATTCAGTCTCAGCGTCAGCACCGTCAACGAACGTGAAGCAATCCTTGTAAACGGGATCAATGGCGGAATCCTCCACCCTTACGACTTGGTTGCCACTATACGTGTAGCGGAGGTTGTCCGTCTCGTAATAAGCGGGATTCGTCACATTCGTCAGTCATGAGCGCAAGTGCAGTAAAATCAGAAAGCGAAAGCTAACTGTTGCGGTTTTGATTTATGAATGTTTTCCCTTGGTGGGTGATTTTTCTCATGGAACAATATCTCTTCTGTATAGCGATTTATTCCACGAATGTCATGTGCATCGTAACATTTTAATAAAGCATTGACCAAGTGACAAGGTATGTGGTTGATGGTTGGAATTTGCAATTTACGCAGATACTGGCTCTGCCATCTGGCATATCCTCCGTTCATGCGGTTTGTAAGTCCAGCTAACTGTTGACGCACAAAGTCCGACATCAAAAATGCTGACAGGATTCTGAGATTGTATGAATCTTTTCCTGTGATGTAATATATATTATGTGCCGGATAATAAAATCCTTTATCTATAAATACATACTTGTTACCAGAAATGTCAGGAAGCAATATTTTCTCTTGCGTCTGAAGCATAGGTTGTATGGGGTCTATGGTCGCATACCACCGTGCTGGTGCTTTTTTGGCTTTATGCCTTGACGATAACCTTTCTTTATTTCGTTCGAGATAAGCTTTCGCTTTAGGGTATTTGTCAAGTGATATAAGTCTTCCGTATTTGTCGTATGGATTCAGCAGAAACCTGCCGCTCCAATTCATATTGTCACCACTCAAGTCTCGCGCATTGATTACAGGCAATAAGAGATCATTCTCAACCTCTTTTTTGAGATTCTTGGAAATAAATATGCTGTCCGCTCCTGTAGCTACACCTATGCCAATCTTGAATCCTTGCTCTTCTATTAAGCTCAACCCTTGTTCACGCGAGAAGAACATATTACTCCAATCTCCGCCATGCGGTACATCCAACTTTTTATATTTTGTATCATTTATTTGCGTAATAGTTTTTATATTGGCATACAGTACATGGTCAATATTTTTCTCATGCGAAATAAGGGTTATTGAAGGGTATGCCAAGACTTTTTCTTCAAACGCGTCGACATCCTCCATGTTAATAATTTTTTCTATCGCATAATAGTTGGCAATAAGCTCACGAAGTTTCTTACCATACTTGTTCTTCATCCATCGGTCTGAACATATAAAACAATGCTTCCCACCGTGTTTCAGTTGAGACAGTGATTTCTCAAAAAACAAGATATACATATCGGGACGATAGTAGAATGTAGAGAATGACTTGTATGAGGAAAGTCTGTCTTGAGGAATTTGCTCATAGCGAATATAGGGAGGATTCCCGACAATGATGTCAAAGTCATCATGTGCAGACAATAGATAATCCTCCGCGTGTATATTAAGTTCAGGATGCTCTATCTCTGGAACTTCTTTAGAAACACGCTTTATGCAGATTTCCACTTTCTTTCTGTCTATATCTGAAGCCGACACACATTGATGGTAAACTTTGTTCAAGTCAAAACCGAAAAGTATTGATGACTGTTTAAGACGTCTTACGATCTCAACCACAAATTCTCCCTCGCCACATGAAGGTTCCATGATAGATATGCAAGAAAGATTGCAGCTTGCTACATAGCCGACCTCATCAAGCATGAAGCCCACAACCTCAGGCTTGGTAAACACGTCTCCATGTTGCCCACCAGAATTTCTTCTCCTATATATATCATTTGAATTCATCTGCCAATCCCAATAAATGCCCTCGAAATGAATTAATGAATGTCTCAATGGATATGTTATCGGCAAGGTTCTCATAATGTCCTTTGCCCTGAGTTGCTATCAAAGCTACGGCATTGTATTTATGCTCAAGGACAAGACGTTGACAAAGAATGTGGTAACGGTCTAAATATGTAGCATTTTTAAATTCTTTGCGGACTTGGAAATGTGGTTCGCTTACTTTCACCTCATGCGTACTTTCCGCATCTTTACCAACAACCATCATATAGCCCAGCCATGGGGCTTGGTTGCAGGTAAATGTCTTTTCACGAAAGGCTGTCCAAAAATCTTCCGAAGAGCCAAGAGACTCCTCTATTCGATTGTTCAAATTGTTCCCGTAAGAGCCAACCTGTGATTTCAGCTCTATTGCCGCTACAAGGTTCTTCTTTGGCGAGACAATTACTAAATCCCAGTCTTTTGTGGCACGATAATAACCAGGAATGTGGTTATTCTTGAGATAAATGCATGATTCAGGGACACCTGCATCAACGGCGATATCTGTAAGAACATTGAGAAAAGCGTCAAGTTGCTTGCCAGCAAGCACATTACCTTGTTTCTTCTTGGTGTCCCAAAAGGAATTTATAGCATCTGCTATCTTTTGAGAGTTGTTTGTTTCCAATTGCTGCATACTATAAGTTTTCGCAAATTTACACATTTACTTTTATTTCACAAAATAAAACTTCAAATCAATTCACATTATTTTGACTTCTAATAAATACCGTCCGCTATAGCTTTTCTGGGAACAGTAGAAAAAACACGTGTTCAAATTCTCATATTCACCGCAAAGTAACACAAAATAGCTTAAACTGCAACGGCATCCTTGGCGGATTCAAGGGTTATTATTAACTTTGTAAATAACTATT
>CAVHEN010000002.1:0-140201 GCA_963635115.1 Oscillospiraceae bacterium
AAGCGGTCGGTAATACCTGTTTTGGTTTGTTGCATGGTCTATGTAATCGTTTATCCGCTGCAAAGTTACATCATCGAAATCACCCGACAAAACACTTTCATACAATTCTGCCGCCTCACGCCGTGCCTCTGCAATCTTTTGCTCTATCTCATCTCTGATTTCCTTCTTGTCACGACCGGTGACCATGTTCACTGCATCCACATAGTTGTTTATCCACTGCTTCTTCGGGGACACATGCTTGGCTTCCATACGTGCCTCGCCGTTGGCCATGTCAAGCACACGCTGCCCTTGCTCCACGTCCATGCTTGTGGCTATGCCGTTCACCTCGTTCAGCCTGTCCACGACAGCATCGCGAAGCACACGCTCGTTGTGGCTCAACGCCTCTGCGCCCCCTGCCTTATGCAAGCTGGCGTCGCCTTCTCCCGCGTCCCTCAGCCCTTCGACGCCCCTTTCGGACGCTCCTCGGGGTGAG
The DNA here is from genome assembly GCA_963635115.1 of Oscillospiraceae bacterium. GTDB lineage: Bacteria > Bacteroidota > Bacteroidia > Bacteroidales > Bacteroidaceae > Prevotella. The sequence continues at coordinate 473 of CAVHEN010000002.1, forward strand.
CCGCCCAGTACAGGTCCGCGTTCATCAGGCATTTGGCCATCAGGCGTATCTTCGCCTCCTGGCCCGCCGACTTCATCGCCGCCATCATCTCGTCCTTGCTCACCAAACCCTTCCTCACGCACAGCTCCACTGCCGCCCGTCGCTCTTCCATTGTTCTCATAATCATTACGCATTTTTGCCATCTCCTCCAGATTAGCCACTCTGACCTCCTCGGGAACACGGCTCTCTTCTTCATAATACAAAGGTAGCAATTCCTCCGCGTATATCACATACTCATCGTAAGTCAACTTATACTGATCGTAGTAGAAAGCGTCGCGAGCCTCCTCCTCGCGCTCACGCTCAGCATACTCAGCGTCCTCACGCTCGCGGATGCGGTTGTTCAGGATGTACTTCTGCAGCTCGCCCTTCGTCCGGCACTCATGCAGCGCGTCAAGCAGCGCGTTAAGGCCGGCGTTGGCGTCGCCATGGTCCAGAAGGTTCAAACCAAGCTCCTCGTCCGCCAGCAGCACCTGCTCACCGGCAACCTCCATCGTCATGCCACCCTTCTCGCGAGAGGCCAGCAAGCCTATCATCTTGCGGGCCTCGCCGTTGCCGTAACCCGTGTGGCGAAGAAACGACGAGCGCTCCAGCTTGATGCTGCCACCGCCAAGAAGCGCGGCCGCCAGCTCCGTCGGCGTGTGAGGCTCCATGTCATAGTCTTTCTCAGCCTCGGCACGCTTGCGACGGCGAGCCTCACGCTGCGCTTCCACACGCCTCTGTGCGCGCTCACGGGCCTTCCGCTTCCTCTCAGCAAGCGATTTCTGACGCTCCAACGCCGCTTCATCAGCATTTTTCTCCGTTTTCCCTTGCACGTCTGACGGATTGTTCCTATCTTTGCCAACAGAAGATGCGTCAAGAGCAGAAATATTCTCGGTGTCTGCCGGCTGCTGGTTTTCAGCAGGACTGATTGAGGTACTACCGTCCTCAGACCATTTCTCTAATATGCTTGGTTTGTTCTTGTAAGGAACACGTTTGCCTTGTGAGTCACGATAGAAGAACGTCTTATGCAAGACGATTTTGTTGTCTTCCTTTGACAATTCGGCGACAACGGCATATCCCTTGTCCAATTTCTTGATGAAAGCCATCTTTAGGCTTCCTCCGTCTGACAAATCCTTAATGTCATCATAGTTGTCAAGGATGTTTTGGATATTGGCATATTCATCTATACCAAGTTCGGGATGATGGTTTGCATGATGGTCTATCATGTAAGCCTTTCCACAATACAAATAATCCTCGGCCAAACTTGGTACATTGTCCCGCACTATCGATGGCATGACTGCGATAGGTTCTGGCGTATTTCCAAAGTGTTCTGCGATGTTCTTGAAGTCTTTGCCTTCCGCCCATTCGATGTTCTCATCCGTAAGCCATCCCAAAATCCTATGTTGGAGTTCTTTCTTCTTTTCGTTTAAGGCTATAGCCCCGGTCTCCGCCAAGTCCGCTTGCGCCTGCGCCACGGCCTCCTCATGGCGTGCGGCATCCTCGGCCTCCCTGCGCTCGTCCTCCTCACGCTGGATGCCGTCCTGCATCTCGCGCACACGGTTCCAGTAGTCCACGGCGCGCTGCGCCTCGTCGATCTTCTCCTGGCGCTTGGCCTTGGCCTGGTTGTACTTCTGGATGCTCGTGCCCACCTGGGGCATCTGGGCAGACTGCGCCTTGGCCAGCGCCTTCTCCGCCGCGTCCGCCTTGGCCGCCACAAACTGGTTGCCCTCGTCCTTCGAGAGCCCCGCCTCGTTGTATATGTACTGGTGCGCGCGTTCGGGACTGGTGGCCTGCCAGTCCTCCTCACCATCCTCGCGCATGGGCATGGCTTCTCTCGCCGCCTCGGCGCTCCCAGCCTCGGCGGACGCTTGCGGCTGGCCCACATACTGCTCGGCTATACTCTTGCTGCTCTCAAAGCGCATGACGTCGTTGAGCGCGGCATTAACCTCCTCGCTCGGATTGTCAGCCAAAGCCCGCTCCACAAGCTCATCCACACTCCGTGCGCCCTCGCCATACTTGCGCAGGCCATCTGCCACCTCAGGCCTCTGCAGCCAGTTGTTGATGTCATTCTCCCTGACTCCTGCGGCCTGCTCCTCCACGGCGTCGCGCAAGCCCTCGCCAACGTTCTTGATGCCCTCCGTAATCACTTCCTCCTCGGGAGTACGTCCTTCGGACTGTGCTTCCGTCAAAGGCTGCTGTACGTTTTCCGTCGCTTCGGGCACACTCTCGGCCGTCTCTCTCGCCCAAACCGGATTGCCGTCGGCGTCGCTGAGGCTCTCCACATTACCCTCAAACTCATCCGCGCTCACAACCTGCACATACCTGCCATGCAAGGGCCTGTCCGTGCGTATCTCCACGCCATCCTCGTTCACGCCCTGTATCTCGCCGCCTACGGCCCTGCCGTCATCACCCGTCATGGTGAACGTGTCGTTCACACCATACTCAGGCAACGCATCGCCTGCACCCGTCCTGCCATCAGCGTCCATCGAGCCCAAGCCGACGGAGCCAAGCAACGACGCATGCTCTGCCTCAATCCTGGAGAAAGCATCGTCAAGCTCACCCTCGGGGTCGACAGCGGCACCCATGTTTGCTATCTGGTCAGGGCTCGCAAACTCATACTCGCCCGTCGACATGTCGCACACGACGACGCTCTGGTCAGAGCCCCGGGCGTCAACGCCCGTGCCATCGGGGAGGGGCTCCACGTTACCCTCCACTATATAGACAGGGCGGTCACCAACCTTCATCGTAGCCGGCTGGACCATGCCGCTGCCCTTGTGCGTGTGGTGCTCCACCTCGCTCCTCGCCACGTCACGCTTGCTCTCCAAAGAGTCATCCGAGGCGTCGCGAATGCCATCCTCGGCAGCCTTGGCGTTGAGGTAGCCCAACACCGCGTTACGCTGGTCGTCAGTCAGCTCAGCGTCATCCAACAGAGACCAAGGATCCTCCAGCAATGCCTCCTTGTACCTGCCGCCGTCACCGCCGAAAGCAGCATCACACGCCTTGTAAGCCGCATCCATGTTACGCGTTATCATGTCTATCTCGCCAAGGGAACCCTCGTCACCTTGCTCAGCCTTGTCCCAAACGTCACGAGACTCGTCGTAGACGGCCTCCACCCTATCGCGAGCCTCATCAGCCTCCGATTGCACGGGAGCGTCATTCGCGGTGTTCACCTGCGCCACGTTGTAACCACGCATCATCGTCAGGTCACGCACATATCCCAACACAGCCTTCTTCTCTTCCGGATGAAGGTCAGGGTCACCGATGATGCCCGTCACCACCTCAGCCATCTTGCCGTTGTCCGTGCCGTCTATCTTGTCGCGGAGAGGCTTCCAGCGCTCAGCGGTCATCCTGTAAGATGCCACCTTGTCGGCGTTGTCCGTCTTGCGCTTGTAGCGGTAATACTGCGCCGTGTGGTGACCTTGCATTATCATCGGGACAGAGCCAAGCAAAGCGCCCATCGTGGCGCAGCCAAGCCATATGTCCACATGGTTCTGCAAGCTCGTCATGTCGTCCCAAGCGTCACCCGCATGGCCCGTGAGGGCGTCAAACAACGAACCCTCATATTCCTCCAAAGCCTCACCAGGCAAGCCATTGTAGCCGCCAGATTCAAGAAGGCGGCTATACTGCTTGTACCACTCCTTGTTGCCAAGGCTTGTCATGGCGCCCGACAGCTTGCTCAGACCTATCTTCGACAAGCCCTTCTTCACCAAGCCGCCAATGCCAGGGATGAACTCACCGAACATCTCCGAGCCATTCTCGCGAGTCTGCTGCCGCTCTGCCTCCACAAAGGCGGGGAGCAGCTCCATAGCGTTCTCACGCTTGTAGTTGCCCTGGTCGTCCACCACCACGTTGCCCGACACCAAATTGCCCATAGCGGCACCTGTCTTGCCAATGCCAGTCGTGTTACTCACGTAAGCGCCTGCCGTGTGCGCGCCAACGAGCACGCCAGTGGCCTTCAGCGTGCGGCGCAACACGGCGTTCCTCCACAAGCGAGAGGCTTCCTTGCCCGTCACCTTCGCGATGCCCTTCGCGGTGCCCCTGGCAATGCCTTTCGCTATGCTGCCGGCACCTGGGTTGAGCATCAGGTCCTTCATGAAGTCAAGGGAGTTGGCAGTCATGCCACCCGCCCTTGACCACGCGCCATAGTCACCACCATACATCCCTTGCAACGCGTCGGACGTGGCAAAGTTCCTCAACACCGCCTCTGCCGTCTCCTCCTCCTTTGTCAAGGGGGCGCCGGAAGCTCGTTTCTTGTTGATGCTGCCCACATGGCGCAATGCACGCTGAAGGGCCGTGGCGTCACGCATCTCGCTCATGCCGTCTGTGAACGTGTAGCCGTTCATCGCCGTCGTGCCAAGAGTATGCCAGAAGCCGTTCATCTCATTGTTCTTCTTGTCCTCCAGCAGCTGGATGGCACGACGGTTCTTCCGCGACGCCGCCATCAGCTGCATGTACTCGTCGTCGTTGTCATACTTCGACATCTGGGCGTCCACCCCTCCGGCAAGGCCGGCGCCCGGGGTCATGGCCGTCGTGCTCTCACGCATGAAGTCATTCAGGCCTTGGTAGGGGCGTGCGTCAATCTCCTCCTTGCGGCGCTTCATCGCCTCGTCCAGCCTGTCACGCTCAGCGTAGGCGTCACGAAGCTGACCCTCCACGCCCATGCTGGACTTATACTCGTCAATGCCGTTCTGCTCCAGGTCGGCACCGCTCCGGTTGTCATACTCGTTGCCGCTCTCCGTGAGGTACGTACGCTCCACCTTGCCCGTCTCGGCGTTGTACCGCGGCTCCTTCTCCACCACCTTGGCGTTCTGCCCGAGCCTCACGCGCGGCACGTTCAGTCCGGCGTTGGCCATGGCGAAGTCCATGCGGTTCTGACCACGACGCAGCGACGCGTTAGTATCAGCCACCATCGCGCCCACCTTGCCAACCATCTGCTGCCGCTCTGCGGGGGTGAGACCCTGCACGCCCTTCGGTTGGGCATTCGAGGGTGTCACGCCTGCCGAAGGAGTCGCAGAAGGCTTCTGTGGCTGTGCTTGTGGCTGAGACTTCACGGCGTGAAGCCCTAAGCGCTTGCCAAACTCCTCATAGGTCGGACTGTCCACGGCACCATCAGCCTTCAGGGCGTTGTATAGCAGCAAGCGGTTTTGGTAGCCCTCCTTGCCGGGGGCGAGCATCTTGCCGCGGAAATTCTCACGGCTCTTGCTGACAGCGCCGTCCTTCTTCAGCGCGTCATACAGTTGGTCTATCTTGTCGTATGCCATCTTCGTCTTATAGTCCTAATTTTTTAGTGTTTGCGTATGTCTTCTTCACCGGCGCCTTGGCGGCGGCAGGCTTGGCTGCGGCGACCTTTGGCGTGGCCTTCACCGGCGCCTTGGCGGCAGGAGCCTTCGAGGGGTGAGAGGCACGGTATCGAGCCTCACCTGCCGAGGCAAGGCCAGCTATCGTCCTGTTCGCTTGCGTGGTCCTGCGACGGCCATACTTGTCCGTCGAGGCCTTGTCGTACGTAAGGGGGATCTTGTTCTCATTGGCGTAGCTCACAACCGCCCTGTCATAGTCAGCCTTGGTCTTATAAGCCACGTCGTTGAACGTGCCGTAGTACTTACCACCAGACTTGCCACTGCCGGACTTACCACCAGACTTGCCACTGCCAGACTTGCCACCAGCCGACGCCCGCTGCTTCGCGGCTGAGGCCTCCGATTGGTCCGTCCTGGCCTTCAGCAGGTCTATCTCGGCTTGCGCCTTGGCCTGCTTCAGTGGCCAGCCATAGCTGTTCATGTATTCAAGGGTCTTCTCCGACAAGGCGGTCGCAGCAGCGTCCTTAGCCGCACGTGCCTTGAACACCTCGCCTTGCGCCGAAGCCAAATCATCCTTGCGCTTCGCCTCGGCCTCCTTGGCGGCCTGTTGCGCGTCGGCGTTCTGTTTCCTTATCGCGGCAAGGCTGTATGCCTGCGACGCCTTCATGTAGCCGTCAACGTAGCGGCGACGGGCAGCCTCCCTGTCCTGACGTATCTTCTCCCAGTAAGACGCCACCTTGCTGCCTTGCGTCTCGCGAGGCGAATACATGTTCGGGGCGCCCTTCGTCGTGAAGTAGAGGTTGCTCAGCGCGGAGATGCCATCGCCTATGGCAGCGAACATCTTCTCACGCTTCTCACGCTTCCGCTCCTCAGGTGTAGGCTCCTGGCTCTGGTTGAGCATCTCGTACAGCTGCACGTTCGTCAGCTGGCCATTACCGCCATAGGTCACAGGCTTGCCGTCCTTGTCAAGCACGACCTTACCCTTGCGGTCGCGAACCGCGTTCTCCGGCTCCGCCGAGGCAGGGCTTGGAGCGTTCGATGGTGCGGCGTGAGAGGCGGCAACACCCGTCGGGTCCGAGCTCTCCGCCACGTTGGGCTTGGCCAATGTCGAAGAGGAAGGAGAGGAGGCACCGCCTGATGCCACGCCTGTCGCCCCGGCGCTCGCGCCGATGTTGGGGTCAGCGCCCCCTGTCTGTATCTGTGTCGTCTGCGACTTCAACGGTGCCTTGGGAGCGTCAGCGCCGTCACGACCAAGGCTGCGCTCCACCGGAGGCACCATGCGTTGGCGAACGAAATCTCTTGTCTGGTATACCATGTCCGCAAGTCATTAAAGGGTTAATAGCCGGAAGAGGCGGCTGCCTGACCAACGCCCTGCACGGCCTGGCCTATGGCGTCCGCCTTGTTCATCTCTATCTGGTTCAGCTGGTTGGCGTAGTTGTCGTCATTGGCCATGTACTGCTGCTCTATGGAGTCCTTGCGCTTGTCTGCGTTCACGCTGATGTTGCTCATCACGTCACCAACCGTCTTCGTCGCAGACGCCTTGGCTTGGGCCACGCTCTCGTCAGTGCCACCTGTCACGGCGGCGGCACCAGCCGCTTGAGCGTTATTGCGCCGAAGCATGTCCTGAGTCTGAGTCAGCACCTGGACCGCATCGGCCCTCTGAGTCGCGTCCTCGTTATACCTGCGGTCATACCAGTCCTGGTTCTTCTTGCGCTGTTCCTCTATGTTCTTCTTGACACGGTTCATCGCCTTGCTAGCCACAATGCCGCCAGCGATACTCGCACCAGCGCTTATCGCGCTTCCTATCAATCCCATAATGAATGCTGTTAAGGTTAAACTTATTCTATTGGCGCAAAGATAAACCATTATCTTTGTCTCGGCTTTTTAAGTTTATACACACCAAAAGGAGATGTTTCTGAATAATCATGAAGGGCAAAAAGACAGGAGGAAGGACAAAGAGCACACCTAACAAGTGCACGCCAGAGAAAAGGGCGATAAAGCAATTGCTGCAAAAACACTCTCTCGATTACATGACGCCAGGAGACGACGGGGTGTCAGATTTCGAGCGAGACCTGCAACAGATGACACCGTCAGAGAGGGCGGCGGTCGAAATAAAGGTCCTCGAGTTCCACACGCCAAGGATGCAGGCCACATCCATCGACGCACGACTCGCAGAGACAACCGTGACCATAGAAGACAGGCTCATCACACTCAGCAAGGAAGAAGAAGACAACAACGACAACGATAAAGACTCTTGACAATGAACAACCTCAGTTTTACAATAACAAGGACTGCCGTCTACAACGAGGTGGCTAAGACCACAAGCTACGACGGGAAGAAAGCGAAAGAAGACGGAAACGCGTACGAGCGCTTGAGGACAACGCCCGAGGACGAGGAAATGCTGCAAAGGTTCTGGGGAGAGGCATGCGACGTCGTGACGGCCATCGTCAAGCCCTTCCTCGTATCTGTCACATGCGACAACCAGTTCACCATCGAGCTCAGCCTGCCGGCAAGATACGACTGCGCGCTCAACAAGACACTGCAAGACTCAGCGTTCTCGTTAATCGTAAACCTCATCATATCCAAATGGTACGGGATAGCAAACAAGGAAGAGGAGCGGAAATACGCCGAGCTGGCCATTGAGCTCGCAGCGAAAATCAGGAGCACCGTCTTTTACAGGAAGAAGCCAAGGCTCACACAAGCAGACAACAACGACAAACAATAATTAAAACGCTACGACATGAGAAAGAAAGTAACTATCACCCTCGCGCTCAAAGAGCTCATCTACGACGTGCAAAACAAGGCATATCTCACAGCAAGGAGCAGGAAGGACGGAGACAACGACGAGCAGGTCGCCAACATGATGGCAAGCGACGACGAGGAAAACGCAAACCAGGTGCTGCGATCCATACAAAACGCCATAGGGGTACTGAAGACAAAGCAGGCCGAATACATCGTAGAGGAAACCACGACCGGCAACGACGCATTGGAAGGCGCCAACAACACGACAGTAGACACCGACAAGACTGTCACCATCACGCTCAACATGCCCATAAACTTCAACGCGGCGGTAGTCACGGCCATCACGGCGGCATGCCACGCATATGTCGTCGACATGAGCCTTGCGGAGTGGTTCATCATCACAGACAAGGCGGACGCCAAAGAGTATGCGGACATGGCGGCGGCTGACCTCATAAACATCAAGGAGGCGGTCAACAAGAGAAGCAGGCCTACTTACTAAACAAGCACGACACGACATGGAAATACCGGCCATCATCATCACGGACAAGGCGGACGACAAGGAGAAAAGGGTCAACGCCACGCTCACCTTCCATCGAAGCGAGATCCTATACGACTGCGACAACTGCGCGTTCGTAGAGGGGGACATTGCTGACACGCAGGACATGGACCACGCAAGGCACCAAATACAAGATATAACTGCCGACGGGAACGTCGACAGGGTCACAAGGGTCATGAACCTTGCGCACGCCGAGGTGATAGAGATGCTCTTCCCATTCACCAAGAGCGACGTCCAAGACGCCCTCAAGCTCGACGACAAGAAGGAGGAGCCGGACACATACACCGTAGAACTCAACCTGCCAGGGAAGTTCTCAACGACAACTGTCAACTTGCTCAGGAACCTCATACACGAGTACATCGTTTGCAGGGTCTTGCAAGACTGGCTAAGCATCACTTACCCAAAAAGCGCCGACATATGGGCGGTAAAGGCGGAGGAGGTCAAGCAGAAGATAAAGGAGGCGAAGGCGGCAAGGACCGCGCTCACCAGGAGAAACATGTATCCTTTCTGAAACATAGCGAAGCATCGAAATGAGAAAAGACATCACATTCACCGGATATGCGGCGCAGCCAGCAAGCTACCAGGCCGAAGATGGCACTCTCGGGCACTGCATCGATGCAGTGCCCGAGAACGGGGCGTTGCAACCACTCACACTGCCACAAAACCTGTTCCAGGTCAACGACAACGAGACCGTCATGTACCTGCATCAGACATCGGCATACACACATTATGTCATAGTCAACAATGACAACGGGAACGTAAGGGCAAAAGACAAGGCTTCAGGACAGGACATAGACATTGGGACAGTAAAGGGCGTGACAATGTTCACCGCGATAGGAAACACGCTCATGGCACTGGCGCCAACGGGGATGAGATACTTCCTCTATAAGCCCGACAACGCCACATACGTAGACCTCGGGGATCACCTGCCTGAGCTCAACATGGCATTCGGACTCGAATACGAGTGGGTCACGTCAGACAAGTTCGGAGTCGACTACGCAGGGCACTCACTCATGTACGACAACTCAGCCTACGGACACGCCTTCTGCAACACATACGACGACAACAGCTACACTGCGGGAATGACCAACTCCAACTACATCACGCAGGCTGTCCTCGCCAAGGCCAACAAGTTCATCGCGGAAGAGGCAACAGGCAAGGGAAGGTTCCTGTACCCCTTCTTCGTCAGGTACGCCTACAGGCTCTTCGACGGGTCATGCGTCATGCAGTCAGCGCCAATCTTCATGCCTTGCGTCTCCGGGTGCTCGCCAGTGCCACTTGTCACCGACAACAAGTACGACGGAAACAAAGACGCACACGGATTCTTCACCTGGTGGCAGCTCATGCTCGTCGCGCCAGTGTTCGACCTCACCGTAAAGGTAGTGCAAGACAACGACATACAGCAACTGAAGAAATGGACCGACATCGTCAAGTCTGTCGACATCTTCATCTCAAAGCCCATATACACCTACGACATCAACGGCACGATAAAGAACAACCTGCCATACGACAAGGCCAACTTCTGGGTCTACGGAAAGGAAGTCGGGGGAACGGCGTATACATACGACAAGGCATTCACCAAGATAAAGGGCCTCATACCAAGCGGAACAAAGCTCATAGACAACTACTACTTCATCACGCCATTGCCAGAAAGGTCTGAAGACGCCGTAATAGCAGACATCAAGGACACGGCTAACTTCTTCTTCCTCAAAAGCATCAATATCGACGAGCTCAGCACTGTATGCACGAAGGTTGACATCAAGGACGACTACCTACAGTCTCTTGTCAACAGGGAACAGCTAACCGACGACTACGACTCGCACGACACGATGATTCCCGAAAAGGCTTTCGCATACAACCAAAGGCTTAACCTCTCGGGATTGAAAAAGAAGCTCTTCAACGGATTCACGCCACAGACGCTGCACACGATGCAGACGGCTGGCGACAAGATCTACGACATCTGGGTCTACATCAGGCAGAATGGCAAAGACGTCGTGGTCCATACACAACCGCCTGTCACAGACTATGGGTTCATCACCTATTTCTATTACCCAAACACCAACGCCTACAAGGCCATCATACGACAATCCTACCAGGGAGGCGACGACTGCTACACCATTCTGACCCTGTCCAGCCACTCCTTCCTCAACGGAGCGTTCTACTTCGGGGGCTTCTACCAGATTATAGGGTTCTCATCACCCAACCCCGTAGAGTCTGAATCCACAACAATAGAAGTATACAACAAGGTCTACACGTCACAGGTCGGAAACCCGTTCTATTTCCCATTGGACGGAATCAACACCGTCGGAGTCGGAAAGGTGCTCGGCATATCAGCGGCGGCAAAGGCGTTGTCGCAAGGACAGTTCGGACAGTTCCCACTTTACGCCTTCTCCACGGATGGAGTGTGGGCAATGGAGGTCGGAAGCGACGGACTCTACAAGGCAAGGCAGCCCATCAGCCAAGACGTATGCGTCAACCCCGATGCCATAACGCAGATGGACAGCAGCGTCCTCTTCGTCACAGACCGTGGATTGATGCGCATCGCAGGCGCAACTACCGAATGCCTCACAGACAACATCAACTCCGTCAAGCCCGACACCGTGGCGCAGCTGCCAAAGGCCGACAAGCTCGTGGAACTATACGACAAGGCTCTCGGAAACGACGGAACGCAGACAAGCCTGAAAAGCGTCACAGTCAAGCCTTTCAACGAGTTCATGGAAGAGTGCGGAATAATGTACGTGTACACCAGCCAAAGAATCATCATCTACAACCCTAACGTCACATACGCTTACGTCTACTCCTTGAAGTCTGGCAAGTGGGGGATGATGCGATCATTTATCAGGCAAACCGTCAACTCGTACCCCGAGGCATTGGCGGTCGTCAGCGACGGCACGAAACACGCGCTGGCAGACTTCGACGACACCGGAAGGGAGGGAGGAGTCGAGTTCGTCGTCACAAGGCCATTCAAGCTCGGAGACAACGACTCACACAAGACCATCGACTCCATAATACAGAGGGGCACAATGCTCAAAGACGACATCAAGCAGGTGCTCTACGCATCAAACGACCTCGACAACTGGGCGGTCATCTGGTCCTCAGCAAACGCTTACCTAAGGGGATTCTCAGGATCACCATACAAGTACTACAGATTGGCTGTTATCGCAAAGCTCAAAAAGGGAAAATGCCTGCAAGGATGCTCTGTCAACTACGACAACAGGCTCACAGACCAGATGAGATGACAACAAATACAATTACACATGCCCAATGGATAAAGATAAACGGAAAGAAATCATGTTTATCATTAACTTTGGAACGGTTTTAACGAATAATCTAAAGGCAAATGGCAACGGAAAAAAATGACGGAAACGCGGCTCCCGTGGCAACCAAACGCGAACAAGCTCTCGAAAGGCTAAGGAAAAAATACCCAGACGACAACTTCGACGACGAGGCGATTTACGGACGAATCATCGACGACTACGACAACGGGGAAAAGGAGTTGTCTGAGTACAAGGGAAGGGAGAAGGCCTTGTCTGACCTCTTCACGGCTGACCCAAGGAGCGCACAGTTCCTCACAGAATGGAAAAACGGCAAAAACCCTGCCGTTGCTCTCGTGGAGATGTTCGGAGACGACTTCATCGAGGAACTGAAAGACCCGAAAAAACAAGAGGAACTCGCAAAGGCAAGCAAGGACTTCGCGCAAAGGGTGGCAAAGGAGAAGGAATACGATGAGCTCTACCAAAACAACATCGAGCAAAGCAGGGAAGAGCTCGAGCAACTGCAAAAGGAGGAAGGGCTCACCGACGATGACATCGACAGGGCAATGGAGTTCCTCGTCGGGATAATGAAAGACGGAATCATCGGGAAGTTCTCAAGGCAAAGCGTGCTCATGGCACTCAACGCCATAGACCACGACGATGATGTCAACATCGCAAGGCAAGAGGGTGTCGTCCAGGGAAAGAACACAAAGATCAACGAAAGACTCAGGAAACGAGAGAGAAATGACGGCACCGCGAACCTCAACGGACAAAACGGGGTCGCAACAAGGCAGGGGAAGGGAAGAAAGAGCATCTTCGACCTCGCCAAGGAGGCGTACACCTGAATACAACACGGACATGAGAGAACGGCAACTACACGTCACCGACAAGATGCCAACAACAGCCAAGGGAACGGCGGGCTTCACGACATTCGTCGCCGGACAGCCTGCAACCGTAAGCGCCTTGGCGATTGCCACTGGGGGAATAGGCAAGGGAAGGCTCGTCGAGACGGACAGATAATCACGATTCAACAACTCTAATTTTCTTTTTTATTATGGCAGAAGTTACAACTAACGCGGCTACCGCTACTACTGGTACCGCTGGTGTGCAATCACAGGTGGGCGGACAGCCCACGACCGTAAGCGCCGCGGCGCAGGCATCCGAAGGTATCGGAGCCGGAAATTTCGTCGAGACAGACATCGACGACGAGCTGTTCAAGTTCAAGGGAGACGACACCCCGCTAATGCAGCTCATGCTAAGGGCGAGAAAGGTCGGAGTCGACTCGCCGCTCGTAGAGCACTACATGATCGACGAGGCGAGAAGCTCAGTGCAGACAGAGGACGCTCTTGCGACGGCCACCACGATGCAGGTCGTTTTGCCGCTAAGGGGAGAGGACCAGCCGCTCGTACACGTCTGCGACACTCTACGTGTCAGGGGTGTGGATGGATACGACGACCACGGCACGAAGACGCCAGGAAAGGACCTCATGCTCTTCGTCGTCGGAAAGGACACCAACACCGGAAACCCAGTCGTAAGGGCGGCTAACGGAACCAAGTCCGCGGCTGACGACATGTACTCAAAGGTACCGGCCATACCTGCGGCGTCCACTATCGACATCCTCTCAAACGCTCTTTACGAGACGCAGAAGAGAGTCACGCCTGACCTCGTACTGCCCAAGCCAACGCTCATCTACTTGCAGAAGCGTGGCATGACTAACATCGTCAGCGCATACTTCGACGCGCAGAAGAAGAGAATTCCCTTCTCAAAGGCCGTCGTCGCGGAAGCTACCATAAACAACTTCAAGAGAAAGGGAAACCGTACACTGTGGGTCAGCAGGAAAAGCCATTTCATGGTCGAGACCGACAAGGTGGGAACGCAGGACGTATACACCACAGAGGGCATAAGGTGGCAGTTCAAGAAAGAGCTGCAGCACGATGGAAAGTGGACTTACGAGCAATTCGTAGGACTCGCAAAAATGTTCTTCACCGGAGAGGACGTGCCCAACACCTGCCTCGCGCTATGCGGAAAGAACTTCCTTGAGAACATACAGTGCATCGACTTCTCCAAGCACCCTGAGGTGCAGATAACAGTATCTACCAACAACCTCGGATGGAGCGTCACCAACATACACACCGTCTTCGGCGACATACAGTTCAAGAGAGAGCCCACGCTCGACAAGCTCGGATACTCCAACTCTGCGGCGCTGCTCGGCGAGAACAGGCTGGTGCACTATGTCTACAGACCAGAAAGCAGCGTCTCCGACAACATCGAGGGAGAGGAGGCAACGGCAGATGGCGTGCTCGTCTGGGATGGGCTCGGACTGAAGGGCACATGCCACATCTGGGTCGACGGAGAGGGAGAGGGCGCCAACGCAGACTCCACGACATTCGTCATATGGGACAGCGCAGACGCTCCTGCCACAACGGCATCAACCAAGTCACCAGTCTACTACCTCATGCAAGACTGCCCAGCCATCGACAAGACGGCAAAGGCGGGAGACCTCTGGTATTATGACGGCAAGGCTTGGACTGAGTACAGCGGGGAGCTCACCGTCTGAACAAGCAATTAACGCTCATAGAAATAGAATGTGTTGTGGGGTGCGGCGGCATGAGAAGGTTGCCCCACCCCATTTTCATTAAAACTTGAAAACGATGAAGAAGAAAATAAAGACTTACGGCGTAAAGGGTCTCATGGAGTGGATGTGCAACATACCTGTCGGGAAAACACACCTGCAGGTCGAGTTCACGGGAGGCGTCCTCACGCAATACGGAAACACGCCTGCGAAGTTCACAACCGACGACATGCTTAAACAGGCCATCATAGAGAACAGCAAGCCTTTCAAAAACGGAAAGATAACGCTACTCTCTTGCATCGAGTCACAAGAAGACGAGACAAGGCGTCTGGAGGGAGGCAACACAAGCAACGAAACAGACACAGACGACAACGAAGACAACAGCAACGACGACAAGCAACAGGCATCTGAGGCGCCTGAGGCGCAAAACGTCGTGGAGGTGGCATCACTCGACGACGCAAAGGAATACCTTAACCAGAAATATGGCATAGCCGTCAGGAACCTGCGATCAAGACAAGCCATAATCGACGCGGCGAAAGAATGCGGATTCTCATTCAAGGGGCTCTGATAGTGCCCCTTTATCAATAAGCTGACAGATGGATTGCAACCTCAATACTCTGGTCTCCATGGTCAAGGTGGTCATGGACAGGAACATGGACTCCACGCCATTGGAGACCATTGGAGACGTTGACACGCTCGCCGTCAACGACATCATCAAGCAGGCCATACCTAACGCGGCGAGGATTGTAGAGCAAGCGGCACCCTTCCATCTGCTCGGAAGGGGAGAACCCTTCTCTGGAACGGTTTATTGGCCAGGAGAGATAGGAGTGGGCAGCGGGCACATACAACTACCCGACGACTTCCTACGCCTCGTCTGCTTCCAGATGAGCGACTGGGTGATGCCGGCAAGGCAAAGTATCATCTTCGCCACGTCACGCCCAATCTCCGGCAACGGGTCAACCATCTTCGACTCCGGCAGCGGAGCCGCAAAGAACACCCGGCACTCCTCCGGACTGATGGCAATCTTCGCCGTGCGGTCAGCCTGCGGTATCTTCACCTTGCCCCAAGGGTTCGTCTTGATGCGGATGCAGTTGTTGTCGTAGTCGTTGAACTCTGCCACCGCTGCACGGAACACCTGCCTCATGCACACCGAGTACATCTCCTTCGCCCTGTGCGTATGCTCCAACGACTTCACCCACTGGTTCACGAACGTAGACGTCAGTTGCCCGAACATCACCCTCGTCGTACCCGCAAACCGCTCCAAGTGTTGCAGAGCCAGCTTGTAGTTCTTCGCAGTTCGTAGCTGTCCGTTGTCAATCATGCGGTTGATGTGCACCAGCGCATACTCCGAGAAACACATATCCTCGTCCTCCTTGGTCACATACTCAATCACCTGCTTCACGTTCCACCTGGCGTAGTCCACGCGGTTAAGCAGTTCCGTGAACCTCAGGATGCGCTTCGCGCAATACTCGTTCACGTAAGGGTCAGTGATATTCCCGTCCTTGTCGAGAGACTCTTTCGTTACGACCTTGTTTGTCTTGATGTATCCTGGCTTGCGGTTTTGCACCGCTCGGATGTACACTTGGCAGAAGCCGTCCTTACGCGGCGTCCTCACCACTGGTTTGAACATTGCCATATCTTTCTGTTTTATCTTGTTTCAAAAATCGTTTGTAAGCACCTGTAAGCACGACTCTGTATTTTATCCAATATTTTGTAAGCAAATCCGACAAATTCTGCATGTTTATCGTGCGGCATGTGCCGACCTTCTTAAAATAATTTAGGCTGTAAACCCTTTATATTTCGGGGCTTACAGCCTAACTCCTTAGTCACCAGGACTTATCGCGTCATTATTCCACGGCTGCCTGCGCCGCAGCTAAGCGTGCTATTGGCACACGGAATGGAGAACAGCTCACGTAGTCGAGACCAACACGATGGCAGAACTTCACCGATGATGGCTCACCGCCATGCTCACCACAGATGCCACACTTCAATGTCGGATTTGAAGAGCGACCCTTCTTGACGCCCATCTCAACAAGCTGGCCAACACCTGTCTGGTCGAGCACCTGGAATGGATCCACTTCCAAAATCTTGTTGTCAAGATAAGTTGGGAGGAAGCGTGCCACGTCGTCACGGCTGTAACCAAACGTCATCTGTGTCAAGTCGTTGGTGCCAAACGAGAAGTAATCTGCATGCTTGGCAATCAAGTCTGCCGTGAGTGCCGCACGTGGAATCTCTATCATCGTTCCCAACTTAAACTCAATGCTCATTCCCTTCTCCTGGAAGAGCTCCTTAGCAGCCGTCTTGATGACTTCCTGCTGCGACTCAAGCTCCTTGGCCGTGCCAACGAGAGGCACCATAATCTCAGGACGCGGGTTGAAGCCTTCCTTCTTCAGGCGCAAAGCAGCACCAAGGATAGCCTTTGTCTGCATAGCGGTGATCTCGGGATAGGTAATGCCAAGACGGCAACCACGAAGACCAAGCATAGGGTTAACCTCAGCGAGCGAGGCCACACGCTTCTGGATGAACTCCAAGCTCGTGCCCATCTCCTGTGCCATGACCTGCTGACCTTTCAAATCGTGAGGCACGAACTCGTGGAGAGGAGGATCAAGAAGCCTTATGTTCACAGGCATTCCGTCCATGCACTTCAAGATGCCATAGAAATCGTTCTCCTGCAAAGGAAGCAACTTGTCAAGAGCCACCTCGCGACCAGCCTTGTCATTGGCGAGAATCATCTCGCGCATAGCCTTGATCTTGTCGTTGTCGAAGAACATGTGCTCTGTACGGCACAGGCCAATGCCAATGGCGCCAAACTTCTTTGCCACCTCAGCATCGTGTGGAGTGTCAGCATTCGTGCGGACCACCATGCGAGTGTACTTATCGCAAAGCTTCATGAGCTCCGCGAAGTCGCCAGACACCGTAGCGGGTTTCGTGGTCACTTCGCCTTTATATACCTCACCAGTGGAACCATTGAGCGAGATGTAATCTCCCTCATGCAACACCACGCCGTCAATCTCTACGGTACGTGCCTTATAGTCTACCGATATTGCTCCAGCACCTGACACGCAACACTTGCCCATGCCACGAGCTACCACGGCTGCGTGAGAGGTCATGCCACCACGAGCCGTAAGAATGCCTTCAGCTGCAGACATACCAGCCAAATCCTCGGGTGAAGTCTCAATACGCACCATGACGACATTGTGACCCTCATCATGCCACTTTGTAGCGTCGTCTGCAAAGAACACAATCTGGCCACAAGCGGCACCAGGAGAAGCTGGCAAGCCTCTTGTCAGCACCTTTGCCTTTGCCAATGCGTCTTTATCGAATACAGGATGAAGGAGCTCGTCAAGCTTGTTTGGCTCACAACGCTCAATGGCTGTCTTCTCGTCAATCTCACCCTCATGGAGCAGATCCATGGCAATCTTCACCATTGCCGTGCCAGTGCGCTTACCATTACGTGTCTGCAGAAACCAAAGCTTACCTTCCTGCACGGTGAACTCCATGTCTTGCATGTCGTGGTAATGCTTCTCAAGCTTGTCCTGCAAGGCGTTAAGTTGGTCATATATCTCCGGCATGGCCTCTTCCATTGATGGGAATTTGGCAGCACGTATTTCCTCTGATATTCCTTGCTGCTTTGCCCAACGCAAAGAGCCTTCTTTCGTGATCTGCTGTGGCGTACGTATTCCGGCAACCACATCCTCGCCTTGTGCATTGACAAGGTACTCGCCATTGAAGCGGTTCTCGCCTGTGGCAGCGTCACGGCTGAAGCAAACACCCGTAGCCGATGATTTGCCCATGTTGCCAAATACCATTGCCATGACGGTAACGGCCGTGCCCCACTCTTGTGGGATGCCTTCCATCTTACGATAAAGGATTGCGCGCTCATTCATCCAAGAGTCAAACACGGCGCAGATAGCACCCCAAAGCTGATCGACAGGATTCTCTGGGAACACTTCGCCCGTGCGCTCCTTGATGGCAGCCTTGAAGAGACACACCAGCTCCTTCAGCTCATCAACGTTCATCTCGTTGTCGAGCACGATACCTCTCTTTGCCTTGACGCTCTCAATGATAGCCTCAAATGGATCGATGTCTTCCTTGTTCACTGGCTTCATGCCAAGCACCACGTCGCCATACATCTGCACGAAACGACGATAGCTGTCGTATGCGAAACGCTCATTGCCAGTCTTCTTTGCCAAGCCAATGACTACCTTGTCGTTCAAGCCAAGATTCAGAATGGTGTCCATCATGCCAGGCATTGATGCGCGAGCACCAGAACGCACGCTGACGAGCAATGGATTCTCAGCATCACCAAAGCGCAAGCCCATCAAGTTCTCGATATGGTTGATGCTCTTCTCGACATCGCTCTTGAGAAGAGAGACCACGTCTGCCTTTCCTTTCTCGAAATACTCGTTGCAGACGTCTGTTGTTATAGTGAAACCAGGAGGCACCGGTACGCCAATGAGATTCATCTCGGCAAGGTTGGCACCTTTTCCACCAAGTAAGTTACGCATGTCGGCACGGCCTTCTGCTTTGCCGTTACCAAAGGTATATACCCTTTTCTCGTTCATATAGTTATAATGTTAATGTAAATCTCGTTAGTAAATGGTTGTTTTGTAATGCTGACATTGCAAAGTTAATAAATTAGTTTCAGTATTACAAACGAAACAACAAAAAAATAATGTCTCTAAACACATTTTTTCATGTTAACGCAAACAAAAAGCCAAAACTTTTGCCAATGACGCACTTTTCAAGTAATTTTGCATAAGAAACAAACACGTTATGAGCAGAAACCGCAAACCCAACACCATTCTTGAGGGGGTAACCATCGAAGCCATTGCCGCTGAAGGCAAGTGCCTTTTCCATCACGACAACTATGTAGTCTTTGTGCCATTTTGCGTACCAGGAGACGTAGCCGACATAGAGATACTCAGAAAGAAACACAGCTACGCCGAAGGACGCATATTGCGATTCATCAAGAAGAGCGAAGTTCGCGCCGAGCCTTTCTGCCAACATTTCGGGATATGTGGTGGCTGCAAATGGCAAAACTTGCCTTACGAAGAGCAATTGAAGGCAAAACAGACGCAGGTCACAGACCAACTGACACGCATCGGCAAGGTGGAACTGCCTGAGATTAGCCCAATACTCGCTTCGGTCAAGACGAAAGAATATCGCAACAAGCTGGAGTTTGGTTGCTGTGATCGCAGATGGTTCACCAAAGAAGAGCTTAACGACGAGAGCCTCAACCTTGCCGAAGGCAACCATTCCGCCATCGGCTTTCATATCACGGGCGCTTTCGACAAGATTTACCCCATAAGCCAATGCTGGCTCATGGACGACTTACACAATAAGATACGCAATGAGATTGAGCGTTACGCCAAGGAGATAGGCATGACGTTTTATGATGTGAGGGCACAAAAAGGCTTGCTTCGAAACCTCATGTTCCGCAACTCCAACACTGGCGAATGGATGCTGCTCATTCAGTTCCATTATGACAACCCTACTGACGATGAGCTCGCCAAGCAACTCATGCAGCATATTGCAGATGAGTTCCCCCAGGTATCTTCTTTAATATATGTTGATAACCAAAAGGGAAACGACACCATTGGCGATCAGGAGCTGACCACGTTCAAAGGCACTGACTTTATTTATGAGATGATGGGCGACTTGAAGTTCAAGGTTGGTCCCAAGAGCTTCTACCAGACCAATACCGAGCAAGCCCACCGTCTCTACGATGTAGCAAAAGGCTTCGCGTTCAAGGATTTACCAAGCGGCGCTAAACCTCTTATTTACGACTTGTACACAGGCACTGGCACCATTGCCAACTATGTGGCACGAGGGGCGAGCGAAGTTATTGGCATCGAGTATGTGCCCGAGGCCATTGAGGATGCGAAGGTGAACAGCAAGATCAACAACATCGCCAACACTAAGTTCTTTGCAGGCGACATGCGTAAGATCCTCACGGATTCTTTCATCGACGAGCATGGCCGCCCCGACATCATCATCACCGACCCACCACGTGCCGGCATGCACCCCGATGTGGTCAACGTCATACTTAACGCGCAACCGAAACGCATAGTTTATGTCAGTTGCAATCCTGCCACACAAGCAAGAGACCTCCAACTGATGGACGCGAAATACAAGGTTGCAGCCGTGCAGCCCGTGGATATGTTCCCCCATACGCCGCACGTCGAGAATGTCGTTCTCCTTGAACTGCGATAGGTTTCCAAGCCTGACAAGCAAATCATTTCATCACAATGGCCTATTATTTCATATTCTCCAAGACCGACCTGTTGCTTAAGCGGCAGGCCGACGGCAGTCACACCATCCCTTGCTCCGACGACGTGCCAGTGAAGACCCATCCTTGGACCCACGTCATGAGCGTCAGCCCCATGGAGGACGGCACTGAGGTTTACACGTTCAAGGTTGAGAACCCAACGCAAATAGAGGTCCTGTCGGAAAGTCTCAAAAGCGACGGCTACGATTTCATCGGACTTCGTGAGTCGTTCTACCACCTTCCCACAGAGCTATACCTAAAGGCGGGCAAATGCCAGGAACTGCTCTACTGGGACTTCAACACCCAGTATTGTGGCGTGTGTGGTTCTCCAATGAAGATGCACACCGCCATATCGAAGCGATGCACACAGTGCGGCAAGGAGGTGTGGCCCCAGCTCGCCACCGCCATCATCGTGCTCATCCATAGAGGCGACGAAGTACTCCTTGTCCACGCCAAGAATTTCAAGGGCAACTTCTTCGGGCTTGTGGCAGGCTTCGTGGAGACAGGCGAGACTTTGGAAGAAGCCGTGAAACGTGAGGTCAAAGAAGAGACACACCTCACCATCAAGAACATCACCTACTTCGGATCTCAACCCTGGCCCTACCCTTGCGGCCTGATGGTCGGCTTCATGGCTGAGTATGAGTCTGGCGACATACACCTCCAGCGCTCTGAGTTGTCGCGCGGAGCATGGTTCCGCTACGACAACCTGCCACAGATTCCGCAAAAGCTGAGCATCGCTCGCCGAATCATAGACAAATGGCTTGAGCAATACGGCATCACGAGCCAGCAACCGTAGCATTCCATTGCCGGTTACACATATTTATATTTAGCCAATTGGTTAAACTTTAAATAAAAATTTCTGTTAAGAGCCCTTTTGACAATTAAAAAGAGTATCTTTGCAGAAATTTTTAATTTAGCATATTGTCAACTTATTTGAAAACAATAACTAACGATTAAGCATGGACTGGTTAATAAATTTATTCACCACTCAAGACTCCATTGCCCATATTGTCTTGCTCTATGGCATCGTCATAGCCATGGGTATCATGTTGGGCAAGCTGAAAATCGGGGGCATTTCCCTTGGAGTCACCTTCGTATTGTTCTGTGGCATTGTGGCTGGTCACTTTGGTTTTACCGGTCCAACACCAATCCTAAACTTCCTGCAAGACTTTGGTCTTATCCTGTTCGTCTTCTGCATTGGCTTGCAAGTAGGCCCTGGATTCTTCGAGAGTTTCAAGAAAGGTGGCGTGGCACTCAACGGAATGTCAATATTGATGATCTTCCTCAACATCGTCGTGATGTTCGCATGCTACTACCTGCTCTTCGACACGTCCGACAAGACCAACTTGCCCATGATGATTGGCGTGCTCTATGGTGCCGTCACCAACACGCCTGGTCTTGGTGCTGCCAACGAGGCGTTGACCTCCGTCTTCACCGATGGCCAAATCCCGCAGATTGCCAACGGATATGCTTGTGCCTATCCTCTCGGCGTGCTCGGAATCATTGGCGCGACCATTCTCATCAGGTTCATCACCAAGACCGACCTCAAGAAAGAAGAGGAGGAATTGGAAGCCGAGGAGGCTGCCAACCCTCACGCCAAGCCTTTGGCCATAACGCTTGAGGTGAGCAACGTGTATCTCGCCGGCCGCACATTGTCGCAGATCAGCGAGTTTCTCGGACGCGACATCGTGTGCACACGCATACTGCATCAAGGCGAGATGTCTATTCCAAACAAGAACACCAAGTTTGAGATTGGCGACAAGTTGCACATCGTGTGCGCTGAGGCAGACGCCGAGGCCATAAGGGCGTTTATCGGCCCTGAGACTGATTTCGAATGGGAGAACGCCAAAACGGAAAACCAGCCGATGATCTCAAAGCGCATCATCGTCACCAACCCGAAGATGAACGGTAAGACTCTCGGCAAGATGCACTTCTCATCGGTCTACCGTGTCAACATCACGCGCATCACCCGTCAAGGCATGGATCTCTTCGCCTCTCGCAACCACCACTTCCACATTGGCGACCGCGTCATGGTCGTTGGCCGTGAGGAAGACGTCAATCGCGTGGCTGATCTCATGGGAAACTCGGCACGCAGCCTTAACGTGCCCAACATCGCCACTATCTTCATCGGAATCGTCATTGGTATCATCTTCGGAAGCATTCCTATCGCCGTACCTGGCGTGCCAGTGCCGTTGAAGCTCGGCCTTGCCGGCGGTCCTCTCATCATAGCCATTCTCATTGGCCGTTTTGGCTACCGCATCAAGCTCGTCACCTACACCACGACATCTGCCAACATGATGCTCCGCGAGATGGGTCTCGCACTATTCTTGGCAAGCGTGGGCATCAAGGCTGGTGCCGGATTCGTAGACACAGTCGTGCAAGGCGATGGCCTTCTCTATGTGCTCGCCGGATTCTTCATCACCGTCATACCAATCCTCATCGTAGGTCCTTTGGCAAGGTGGAAGTTCAAGTTCAACTACTTCACCCTCATGGGCATGATAGCCGGTACGTATACCGACCCACCAGCGCTTGCTTATGCCAACGCGAGCTGCTCAAAGGAGGCACCTGCCATTGGCTATTCCACGGTTTATCCGCTGTCGATGTTCTTACGCATCTTCACCGCGCAAATATGCGTACTGTTCTTCTGCGGGTAACAACCTGCAGATATTAAATATCTACTTACAGGGGCGACCCTTGTGATCGTTCGCACGCCGAATGGCAAAACGCCATGGGCACGATGTGACAACATCAGATGTCATAACGATGCGGACGACCACAAGGGTCGCCCCTGTTAAGTTGTACCGTAGGCCGTAGCAGAAATAAAAAACCGCATAAAACAGTAAAAAAGATTCCGCAATAGTTTGCTATTTGAAAAAGATGGTTTATCTTTGCCCCGCACTATATAAACAATTGTAATCTATTATTATGTCTAACGAAATTGAAGTGAAAGAACTGAGCGATGTCGTCGTGCGCTTCTCGGGCGACTCAGGCGATGGCATGCAGCTTGCAGGAAACATTTTCTCCACTGTCTCCGCAACGGTAGGCAATGGAATATCCACATTCCCCGACTATCCTGCTGACATTCGCGCCCCGCAAGGCTCGCTTACAGGCGTGAGCGGCTTCCAAGTGCACATCGGCGAAGGCAAGGTTCTCACACCTGGCGACAAGTGCGACGTACTCGTGGCAATGAACGCGGCGGCATTGAAGACTCAATACAAATACGCCAAGCCAACTGCCACCATCATCATAGACACCGACTCCTTTGGTCCCAACGACTTAAACAAGGCGCAATTCGAGACCGACGATTACCTTGAGGAAATGGGCATAGACAACGACCGCGTGGTGGCGTGCCCAATCACGAAGATGGTCAAGGAGTGCCTCAAGGATGAGAACATGGACAACAAGAGCGTGCTGAAATGCCGCAACATGTTTGCCTTGGGTCTCGTGTGCTGGCTCTTCAACCGCGACCTCGAACTGGTCAACAACTTCCTGCGCGAGAAGTTCGCCAAGAAGCCTGCCGTGGCTGAGGCTAACATCAAGGTGGTGAAAGCCGGACACGACTATGGCGCCAACACTCACGCGTCAACACCTTTTACCACTTACCGCATAGAGACCAAGCAGAAGAACCCTGGCCGCTACATGGACATCACTGGCAACAAGGCCACGGCCTACGGACTCATTGCCGCCGCCGAGAAAGCCGGGCTCAAGCTCTACCTTGGCTCCTACCCCATCACTCCTGCCACCGACATCCTACACGAGCTATCAAAGCACAAGAGCCTCGGCGTCATAACCGTCCAGGCTGAAGACGAGATCTCGGCATGTTCGTCTGCCATAGGCGCGGCTTTCGCCGGAGCGTTGGCTTGCACGTCAACATCAGGCCCAGGCATCTGCCTCAAGAGCGAGGCCATCAACCTTGCCGTAATCGACGAGCTGCCATTGGTCATCGTCGACGTGCAGCGTGGCGGTCCATCCACTGGCCTTCCCACCAAGAGCGAGCAGACCGACTTGCTGCAAGTGCTTTATGGCAGAAACGGCGAGAGCCCAATGCCAGTCATTGCCGCCACGAGCCCTACCGACTGCTTCGATGCGGCTTTCATGGCAGCCAAGATTGCCTTGGAGCACCTCACGCCTGTGGTCTTGCTCACCGATGCCTTCATAGCCAACGGCTCATCGGCATGGAAGTTGCCCGACATCAACAATATGCCGGAGATTCACCCCCACTATGCCCCTGCCGACCAGAAATACAAATACACGCCTTATCTGCGTGATCCTCAAAGCAAGGCACGCTATTGGGCCACCCCCGGACAAGAGGGCTACGAGCACATTCTCGGCGGACTGGAGAAAGACGGCAAGACGGGCGCCATCTCCACGGAGCCTAACAACCACAACGTGATGGATCACCTGCGTTCCGAGAAAGTGTCGCTCATTCCCGTTCCTGACGTTGAGGTCGAGGGCGACAAGGACGATGCCGACTTGCTCATCGTTGGCTTCGGCTCCACTTACGGGCACCTTCACGCCGCCATGAACGAGATGCGCAAGAGTGGCTACAAGGTTGCCTTGGCACAGTTCAAGTATGTCAACCCCCTGCCAAAGAACACGGCAGAAGTGTTGCTCAAATATCCTAAAGTGGTCGTGGCTGAGCAAAACCTCGGACAGCTCGCGGCATTGCTGCGCATACGCGTCAACGGTTTCGTGCCTTACCAATACAATGAGGTGAAGGGACAGCCTTTCAACGTCAGCGAACTCGTGAAGCATTTCGAGGGTCTCATAAACCATGAGTCAACCGACGGCGGCGATTATTTCAACACGCGCGTCCTTTAATCATGTCCCACAATCATTTTCTTAACATCATCCAAAATGGAATATTCAGCAAGCGATTATAAGAAAGGCCAGCCCCGTTGGTGCCCGGGATGTGGCGACCACAGCTTCTTGGCAAGCATGCAAAAGGCTATGGCAGAGATTGGCGTGCCGCCTTATGAGACTGCCGTGATAAGCGGCATTGGTTGCTCAAGCCGCCTACCCTACTACGTCAGCACCTACGCCATGCAGACCATCCATGGCCGTGCGGCAGCCGTGGCGACGGGCGCGAAGGTTGTCAACCCCAAGCTCAGCATCTGGCAAATCAGCGGCGACGGCGACGGGCTCGCCATAGGCGGAAACCACTTCATACACGCCATGAGGCGAAACATCGACCTGAACATGATTCTCCTCAACAACCGCATCTACGGCCTCACCAAGGGGCAATACTCTCCCACGTCGCCCCGTGGCTTCGTCTCCAAGTCGTCGCCTTATGGCACGGTGGAAGACCCGTTCCGCCCCGCAGAGCTGTGCTTTGGCGCAAGGGGTCGCTTCTTCGCCCGCTCAGTGGCATCGGACAGCGCCGAGACCGTGAAAATACTCAAGGCGGCATACAACCATAAGGGCGCGGCGGTTTGCGAGATACTGCAAAACTGCATGATCTTCAACAACGGGGCATACGATTCCATCTACACTCGCGACGGACGCAAGAAGAACGCTATATACCTCGAAGACGGCAAACCGCTCGTCTTCGGCGAGAACAACGAGTATGGCCTCGTACAGGAAGGCTTCGGGCTGAAAGTCGTGGAAATAGGCAAGGACGGTTACACCCTCGACGACATCCTTGTTCACGATAGCCATAACCCCGACAACACCTTGCAGCTCAAGCTCGCCATGATGGACAACGAGCACGGTTTCCCCGTGGCCTTCGGCGTGTTCAGAGACGTTGAGGCTCCCACCTACGACCAAGCGGTTAACGACCAGATAGAAGATGTCAAGGACAAGAAGAAGTACCACAACTTCACGGAGCTGCTTGAGACCAACGACATCTGGGAAGTGAAATAGCTTCTCCATCTATAAAACGCTGGTTCATAACGTAAAATCCAGCAAGTTCGCATCGCATCGGCTTTACGGCGTAAAGGCACTGCCTTTCCATCGTAAAGCCGTTGTCATTCCATCGTAAAGCCATTGCCTTTACGCCGCAAGGCCGACACCGTTCAAATTGTTCCCAAACATCCACTTCAACAAAACCGAGCACCATTTGCACAGTTTTTTCATGGATATTGCGGTTTTCTTTCTTTTTGTTAGGTTTATAAATAAAAAAGTGATAACTTTGTAGCAGTGTATATATATAATTGCAAAACTATCACACCAATAAAAGGATTACATTTTATGAAAGCAACTGAAGTAGTAGCTAAACTGCAACAGCAGTTCCCCAACCAGCCGGAATATATCCAGGCAGTGAGTCAGGTGCTCGGCACCATCGAAGAAGAATACAACAAGCATCCAGAGTTTGAGAAAGCCAATCTTATAGAGCGCCTTTGCATTCCAGACCGCATCATCCAGTTCCGTGTCAACTGGATCGACGACAAGGGCAACGTGAGAACCAACATGGGCTACCGTGTGCAGCACAACAACGTCATTGGCCCCTACAAGGGCGGCCTCCGCTTCCACGCATCTGTGAACGTGAGCATATTGAAGTTCCTCGCCTTCGAGCAGGTGTTCAAGAACTCGCTCACCACCTTGCCTATGGGCGGCGCCAAGGGCGGTTCCGACTTCTCTCCACGCGGCAAGTCCAACGGTGAGGTCATGCGTTTCTGCCAGGCCTTCATGCGCGAGCTGTGGAACTACATCGGTCCCGATGTCGATGTTCCCGCGGGCGACATTGGCGTAGGCGGTCGCGAGGTTGGCTATATGTTTGGTCAATACAAGGCCCTCACCCACCAGTTTGTCGGCATCCTGACCGGCAAGGGACAAGAGTTCGGCGGCTCACTCATCCGCCCAGAGGCAACAGGCTATGGCAATGTCTACTTCCTTGAGAACATGCTCAAGACGCGCAACATAGACCTCGCCGGCAAGACTGTGCTCGTATCGGGCGCTGGAAACGTGGCACAATACACCATCGAGAAACTCATCCAGCTTGGCGCCAAGCCACTGACATGCTCCGACTCCGACGGATTCGTCTACGATCCCGACGGCATTGACGCCGAAAAGCTCGCCTACATCATGGAGCTGAAAAACATTGAGAGAGGCCGCATCAAGGAGTATGCCGAGGAATATCCTAACGCGCAATACTTCCCTGGCCAACGTCCTTGGGGCATCAAGGCTGACATCGCCACACCATGTGCCACACAGAACGAGATCAACGGTGAAGACGCTCAGAAGCTCATCGACAATGGCGTGATAGCCGTGAGCGAGGGAGCCAACATGCCTTCAACGCCAGAGGCCGTGAAGATCTTCCAAGACAACAAGATACTCTACTGCCCAGGAAAGGCAAGCAACGCCGGTGGCGTGGCAGTGTCTGGCCTGGAGATGAGCCAAAACTCAGAGAGGCTGCATTGGACCCGCGAGGAGGTTGACAACTATCTCCACCGCATCATGAACGACATCCATGAGAACTGCGTGAAATATGGCACCCAAGCCGATGGCTACATCAACTACGTGAAGGGAGCCAACGTCGCCGGATTCCTCAAGGTTGCCAAGGCCATGATGGCACAAGGCGTGGGCATGTAAAAAACATATCATCATGACGCGAGTCGGGGCACTAAGCCTGGCTCGCGTTCATATATTCGGCACAAGCCTCGGCACACCTCTCGCCGTCGACGCCAGCCGACACGATGCCGCCAGCGTAGCCAGCTCCCTCACCACATGGGAATAGACCGGCAACGCGAACATGCTGCAATGTTTCCCTGTCGCGAAGGATGCGCACGGGCGATGACGTGCGAGTCTCCACGGCTATCAACGCCGCCTCGTTGGTCAAGAAACCATGAGCACGCTTGCCGAAGGCCTTGAAGCCTTCTTGAAGACGTTTGGATATAAACGAAGGAAGCCAAAAATGAAGCGGACTGCTTATAAGGCCAGGCGCATAACTACTTTTGGGCAAGTCGTAGCTCAGACGATTGTTGACAAAATCTGCCATGCGTTGCGCTGGAGCCGTTTGCCGCATGTTGCCTTGTTGCCAGCACTGCCTTTCGAGCCTTTCTTGAAAGTCCATCACGCTAAGCACCCCTGGCCGCAAGTCATTGTTCTTGAGAGAAGGGTCATTTTCCACATCCTCCGGCCTTATCTCCACCACCATGCCGCTGTTTGACCACTGCGTGCCACGATTGCTTGGCGACATACCGTTGACGACGATCTGCTCCGGTCCGGTTGCCGCGGGAATCACGAAACCGCCAGGACACATGCAGAAAGAATAAACGCCCCTGCCATCAGCCTGGGTAACAAAAGAATACTCTGCCGCAGGCAAGTATTTTCCACGGCCTTCCTTATTATGATATTGTATGCGGTCGATGACTTGCGAAGGATGCTCCAAACGCACGCCAACGGCAATGCCCTTGGATTCCATGTCTACATTGGCACTCGCAAGGTATCTATAAACGTCTCTCGCGCTATGGCCTGTGGCCAAGATGACGGGGCCGCGAAACTCCAGCTCGTTTCCCGAAACCAAGTCGACGGCCTTCACGCCAACCACCCTTTCCACGTCAGAGGATGACTTGTCGATAACGAGGCTGGTCATCCTTGTTTGAAAGTGGACCTCGCCACCACTCTTTATTATCTGCAAGCGCATGTTCTCTATCACCCTCGGCAGCTTGTCGGTGCCAATATGCGGGTGGGCATCGGCAAGAATCGACGTTGAGGCACCGTGCTGGCAAAACACGTTCAGTATCTTCTCAGTGTTGCCGCGCTTGTGACTACGCGTATACAGCTTTCCGTCACTGTAAGCGCCCGCTCCGCCTTCTCCGAAACAATAGTTGCTTTCCGGGTCCACCTTCTGTGTCTTGGTGATAAGGGCCATATCTTTCTTCCGTTCCCTCACGTCCTTGCCCCTTTCCAAAACGACGGGACGGAAGCCCAACTCTATCAACCTAAGGGAAGCGAAGAGTCCACCAGGCCCCTCGCCCACTACGACCACTTCAGGTCGGTCGCCAACATAAGGATACTCAGTGTGCTGATACTCATCATCTTGCGGCGTTTCATTAATGTAAGCCCTAACCTTTAAGTTGACGTAAATATTGCGCTGGCGAGCGTCTATGCTACGCTTTAGCACGCGCACGTGTTTAAGGGTGCGCACGTCAAGTCCTTTGTCTTCCGCCAACCACGCCTTGATGCCTTGCTCAGACGAAGCCACCTGTGGCGATACCCTAAGTTGATATTCTTCTATCATTATATAAATAGTCTATTATCGTTTCAAGAACAATATATCATCATACTGTTGCATCTTAATTGCAAAATTAAACAAATCAAATCGATTTGCACTACATCTTGAACAATTTTATGACTTTCTTTGTCAAAAAGACAAAACATTATTACCTTTGCAAGCAAGTACAGCTATTATCCCATACGTATCGGGAATGGCTGCGCAATAACAAACATAACTCATTTAATCAATGAAAGTATTAAAATTCGGCGGAACATCGGTAGGTTCCGTGAAAAGCATTCTGAGTCTGAAACGTATCGTAGAGAAAGAAGCGCGTAAGCAACCCATTGTCGTTGTAGTAAGCGCGCTGGGCGGCATCACAGACATGCTCATCTCCACATCGCGTCTTGCACAAGAGGGCAAGGACGAATGGAAAGAGCAGTTTGAGCAAATGGTAGACCGCCACCACAAGATGATAGATACCATCATCACCGATACCAACGACCGAGAGATGCTTTTCAACAAAGTAGACTCGCTATTCGAACAACTACATTCCATCTATTTTGGTGTTTACCTCATACACGACCTCAGCAAGAAGACCCTTGACGCCATCGTGAGCTATGGAGAGCGTTTGAGCTCCAACATAGTGTCGACGCTGGTAAAAGGCTCACGCTGGATGGACTCCCGCAATTTCATCAAGACCACGACATCACCCAACGGCAAGACCATTCTCGACACCGATCTGACCAACCACCTTGTGAAAGAGGCTTTTGCCGTCTTGCCACGCGTTACCCTCGTCCCTGGCTTCATCTCATCAGACAAGGAGTCTGGCGAGACCACAAACCTCGGACGCGGAGGTTCCGACTATACCGCGGCAATAATCGCAGCAGACCTCGACGCCGAGATCCTTGAGATATGGACAGACGTGGACGGCTTCATGACAGCCGACCCAAGAGTCATCAAGACCGCCTACACCATAGACGAGCTGAGCTATGTGGAGGCCATGGAGCTCTGCAACTTCGGAGCGAAAGTGGTATATCCACCCACGATATATCCCGTGCGCATAAAGAACATCCCTATTAGGGTCAAGAACACTTTCAACCCTGACGCACCTGGGACCATTATCAAAGACAAGATCACCAACGACCACAAGCCCATTAAAGGCATTTCGAGCATCAAGAACACCTCGCTCATCACCGTATCGGGACTTGCCATGGTAGGCGTGATTGGCGTGAACCGCCGCATTTTCACGGCACTTGCCGACAATGGCATCTCCGTGTTCATGGTGTCACAAGCCTCTTCGGAGAACTCCACGTCGATAGGCGTTCGCGACGAGGACTCAGCCGAGGCAGCAAGAGTGCTCAACAACGAGTTCGCCGACGAAATAGAAGACGGCGCAATGTACCCAATGCACGTGGAGAGCAAGCTTGCCACCGTAGCCATCGTGGGTGAGAACATGAAGCACGCGGCAGGCATTGCCGGAAAGCTCTTCGGCACACTTGGCAGAAGCGGCATCTCTGTAATAGCATGCGCCCAGGGTGCCTCGGAAACAAACATCTCGTTCGTGGTGCAGGGGGCAGAACTGAGAAAGACCATGAACGTTCTTCACGACTCGTTCTTCCTGTCAGACTACAAGGTGCTCAACCTTTTCATCTGCGGCGTAGGCACCGTCGGCGGAAAGCTCATCGAGCAGATTCGTTCACAATACGAGAACCTTAAAGAGCACTCACGGTTGAAGCTGAACGTCGTTGGCGTGGCAAGCTCACACAACGCCATATACTCGCGCGACGGCATAGACCTTGACCACTACAAGGAGCAGCTTGAGGCATCGGAGCCAAGCGACCCAGACAAGTTGCGCGACACCATCCTCTCCATGAATATATTCAACGCGGTGTTTGTAGACTGCACCGCGTCGAAAGAGATAGCCGCCCTCTACCAAAGTTTGCTTGACCACAATGTCAGCATTGTCGCAGCCAACAAGATAGCCGCAAGCTCAGGCTATGACGACTATACCCATTTGAAAGAGACCGCCCTAAGAAGAGGCATCAAGTTCCTCTTCGAGACCAACGTAGGTGCGGGACTGCCTATCATAGGCACCATAAACGACCTGCGCAACTCGGGCGACCGCATACTGAAGATCGAGGCTGTATTGAGCGGAACCCTCAACTATATCTTCAACAAGATCTCTGCCCAATGTCCCTTCTCCGAGACTGTGAAGAGCGCCAAGGAGGAAGGTTATTCCGAGCCAGACCCACGCATCGACCTCAGCGGCACTGACGTGGTGCGCAAGATCGTGATCTTGGCCCGCGAGGCTGGCTATCGTGTTGAGCAAGAAGACGTTGCCAAGCACCTCTTCGTGCCAGACCACTTCTTCACAGGCTCGTTGGAAGATTTCTGGAAGCAATTGCCAGAGCTGAACGACGACTTTGAGGAGAAACGCAAGAAACTGGAAGCAGAAGGCAAGCGTTGGCGCTTCATAGCCACAATGGATCATGGGAAAGTGAGCGTGGCCCTGAGAGATGTCACACAAGACAGCCCATTCTACAATCTGGAGGGCAGCAACAACATAATCCTTCTTACAACAGAACGTTATAAGGAATATCCAATGCTCATACAAGGCTATGGAGCCGGAGCAAGCGTCACGGCGGCTGGAGTGTTCGCCAACATCATCAGCATTGCAAACGTATAAATTCAGGGTAGCGATGAAACACATCATCATATTAGGCGACGGCATGGCAGACCACTGTGTAAGTCGCCTTGGCAACAAGACATTGTTGCAGTTTGCCGACACTCCTTATATGGACATGCTGGCACGAAAAGGCCGCACGGGAAGACTGATGACCATTCCTGACGGATTCTTGCCAGGGTCAGAGGTCGCAAACAGCACCATCCTCGGTTATGACCAAAACAAGGTGTACGAGGGCCGTGGGCCACTGGAAGCCGCAAGCATTGGCTACGACATGGACCCAGAGGACTTTGCGCTAAGGCTGAACATAATAAATGTGGGCGACGGGAAAATCATCACACACAATGGCGGCAACCTTTCAACAGAGAACGGCGCGGTTCTGACGAATTATCTTAACGAGAAACTTGGCAACGAGAACATCAAGTTCATACCGGGCGTCCAATACCGCCACTTGCTTATAGTGAAACGAGCCAGCAAGCACATTGAATGCGCTCCGCCCCACGACCATCCTGGTGAAGAATGGCAGCCGTTGCTCGTACAACCCGAGAAGGGATGGGAAGACAAGCAAGAGCCCATAATAGGCTTTGACGGCAAGCCAACAGGCGAATCGCGCATGACTGCGCAAGAGACCGCCGACCTGCTCAACAACCTCATTATCAAGAGCAAGGAGTTGCTTGAGGCCCACCCTTACAACAAGGCAAAGAAAGAAAAAGGCGAGCGCATGGCGAATCTGATATGGCCATGGGGAGGCGGCTATCGACCTTCGATGAAGACCCTCACGCAAAAATATCCACAGATAAAGAGTGGCACATGCATATCAGCCGTTGACTTGATAAAAGGCATAGGCAAATACGCTGGACTCGACGTGGTGAGCGTGCCACGTGCCACTGGGCTTGCGAATACCAATTATGAAGGGAAAGTGGCGGCTGCAATAGCGGCGCTGTACAACCAAGACTTTGTTTTCGTGCATTTCGAGGCAAGCGACGAGGCAGGACACGACGGCAACCTTGAATTAAAGCTCAAGACGATAGAGAACCTCGACCACAGAGTGGTGGAGCCTATCTACAACGAGGTGAAACAATGGGAAGAACCCGTGGCGATAGCAATCATGCCAGACCACCCCACTCCAGTTGAAGTGAGGACACACGTGAAAGAGCCCGTGCCTTTCCTCGTATGGTATCCAGGGATACAGCCCGACAGCGTAGAGGTATATGATGAAGCGTCGTGCGTGAACGGCGACTATGGCATGCTTTATCTCACAGAGTTCATGGACAAATTCATGGAAATATAAACAACTTAACAAGACAGAATCATCATGAAATATTATAGCACAAACCACCTGGCCCCGACGACAACGCTTCGCGAAGCCGTAGAGAAAGGCCTTGCCCCGGACCGCGGACTTTACATGCCTGAGCAGATAAAGAAATTGCCAAAGTCATTCTTTGACAATATCGACACAATGTCGTTTCAGGAAATTGCCTTTGAAGTGGCAAAGGCATTCTTTGGAGACGACGTGGACGAGGCATCCTTGAAGCAAATCGTCTACGACACGCTCGCGTTTGACACGCCTGTGGTGAAAGTGAACGACAACATCTATGCCTTGGAGCTTTTCCATGGGCCTACACTCGCCTTCAAGGACGTGGGCGCCCGATTCATGGCACGCCTCCTGCAATATTTCATCCGCAAAGACCGAGAGAAGACAAACGACAACCGCATGGTAAACGTCCTTGTGGCAACAAGTGGCGACACGGGCTCGGCAGTGGCCAATGGTTTCCTCGGTGTGGACGGCATACACGTCTACGTACTTTACCCTAAGGGAAAAGTGAGCAACATTCAAGAAAGCCAATTCACCACTTTGGGTCAAAACATAACGGCTTTGGAGATTGACGGTGTTTTCGATGATTGCCAGGCACTCGTAAAGAACGCCTTCATGGACAAGGAGCTTACCTCTCACATGATTCTCACCTCCGCCAACAGCATCAACGTGGCGCGCTTCTTGCCGCAAGCATTCTATTATTTCAACGCTTACGCCAAACTGAAACGCGAGGGCGTGATTGGCAAGGACGGAACAAAGCTGACTTTTTGCGTACCATCTGGCAACTTCGGCAATATCACTGCCGGCCTCTTCGCATGGAAGATGGGGCTGCCGGTGCACCATTTCATTGCCGCAAACAACGCAAACGACGTGTTCTTCAACTATCTGCAAACAGGAGTTTACACACCAATGGCAAGCAAGCAGACCCTTGCAAACGCCATGGACGTAGGAGCGCCAAGCAACTTCGCACGCATCTTGGATCTATACAACGACGGTAAGGCATGCCACCTTGACAATGACAAGGAGGTGGAAGCCGTGTTGCCTGCAATAAAAAATGACGTGAGCGGAGCAACTTATACAGACGACAACATTCGTGAGACCATGAAGCAATGCTATAAGCAAACAGGCTATGTGCTTGATCCTCACGGAGCTTGTGGCTATCAAGCCCTGAAGGAGCAATTGTCCGGCGATGAGGTCGGCGTATTCCTTGAGACGGCACATCCGGCAAAGTTCAAGGAAAAGGTCGATAGCATACTGGACGCCGACATTGCCATACCAGAACGCTTACAGGCCTTCATGCGTGGTAAGAAACAAAGCGTTGAGATGCCCAACGACTTTGACGTTTTCAAGAAATTCTTGCTTGACCAATAAATGAACATCAGCAAATCTAAAATAAAACTAATCCACTCTCTCGACAGCAAGAAAGGCCGTCGAGAGAGTGGATTGTTTATCGCGGAAGGCCCCAAAGTCGTTGGCGACCTTCTGGAACTAATGCCAGCGAAAACCATTATCGCCACTGCTGACTGGTTGAAAGACAACAACAACCGCATTAGTGGGGCTGAAACAATAGAAGTGAGCGACGAGGAGTTGAAAAAGGCGTCCTTGCTCCAACACCCCCAAAAGGTGCTGGCACTGTTTCCCATCCCAAACATCACTGACGGAAACGAAACGCACCTCGTCAACATTTTGACGGATAAAGACGAGAACGACACCCAAAAAAAACAAAAGCTTACCATTGCCCTCGATGGCGTGCAAGATCCGGGAAACCTTGGCACCATAATACGCATCGCCGACTGGTTTGGCATATCAGACATAGTATGCTCCAACGATACCGTTGACGCATTCAGCCCAAAGGTAGTGCAAGCAACCATGGGCAGCATCGCGAGAGTGCGCATTCATTATGCCGACTTGGAGAACGTCATCAAGGCATTGCCTGACGACTTCCCTGTTTACGGAACGTTCCTTGATGGCTGCGACTTGTATGAGAAACCATTATCGGCAGGCGGAATCATTATCATGGGCAATGAGGGCAAAGGCATTTCCCAACCAATCAAATCACTTGTCAATCACCGATTGCTGATTCCCAACTATCCCAAGGGAAGAAAGACCGCCGACAGTCTCAACGTCGCCATTGCCACGGCAATAACTTGCGCAGAGTTCAGGCGAAGAATTTGAGACGCAAGGAGTTGAGCACGACACTGATACTGGAGAAAGCCATAAGAGCCGCACCCCACATGGGCGTAAGTTGGATGGGGGGATTGTCGTAGAAGAGATACAACACCCCAGCCGCCAATGGAATACAGACCAGATTGTAGACAAACGCCCAGAAGAGATTCTCCCATATCATACGCGTCGTTTTCTTACTAAGCTGGAAACCAAACGGCAGCACGCCAAGATCCTCGGTCATCAACGTCACTTGAGCCACGTCCATTGCCACATCAGTTCCTGTGCTGATAGCTATGGAAACATCTGCGAGAGCCAAAGCCTGCGTGTCGTTGATTCCATCGCCTATCATGGCTACCGTCTTGCCCTCAGACTTCAACTTCCTGACAAGTTCCTCCTTATCCTGTGGCTTACATTGAGCCTTGAAATGGCTTATGCCAGCTTTCTGCGCCCAATAGGCTGCCGCTTCCTCGTTGTCGCCACTCATCATGTATATGTCTATCCCGCTTTTACGCAATTCGCGCATGGCCTCAGCCGCATGAGGTTTCAATGTCTCACGCTCCTCAAAAGTCAAACTATCAGTAGCCGTAAAGTCAACATTCATATTGGGAATCGTTAACGTTCCGGTCTTGTCTGTCACCAATACATCGACCTTTCGCATAGTTTCCAATGCAGCAGCGTCCTTAATCAGCAAATGCTTGCTTGCCGCCTTGCCAATTCCTACCATTAGCGCCGTTGGCGTGGCAAGTCCCATGGCACAAGGGCATGCTATCACGAGCACAGTAACGGCAGAGATGACAGCCTTATACAATAATGACATGCCACCCAATCCGATCCATAAAAAGAACGTGATCAAAGCCAGGGCCGACACGATAGGTACAAAGTATACCACCACCTTATCCACGATGCGTTGCACAGGGGCCTTGCTGCCTTCTGCCTCCTGAACCATGCGGATGATATGCGCAAGAGCCGTATGCTCGCCTACTTGACGCGCACGCATACGGAAAACGCCTTGCGAGGGAATGGTCCCTGCAAGCACCTTCGACTTTGCCTTTTTCTCAACGGGCGTGGGCTCGCCTGTTATCATGCTTTCATCAACGTAGGCAGCGTCTGCCGTCATAAAGCTTGTCGCGGATATCACTTCCCCGTCTACCGGCACTCTCTCGCCTGGACGCACCTCAAGGATGTCCCCGACATCAATTGTTGACACTGGCACCTCACGCAATTCACCATCCTCTACAACATGCGCGGTCTTCGGAGCCATTCCCATCAGTTTGCGTATGCTGGATGCAGTGCTGTCCTTTGCCTTCTCTTCCAACAACCGCCCCAAAAGGACAAAGGATATTATCATGCCACAAGAGTCGAAATAAGTCAACGAAGAGTCACCAAAGAACGTGTTCCAAGCAGAGAAAAGAAAAGAAATGCTTGTCGACAAGGCCACAAGCGTATCCATATTGGCAACACCATGAAGTATTTGCCTGACTAAATTCACGTAGAAGTCCCTGCCACAGAAGAACATATTCGCGAAGGCTATCAAAAGACATATTTGGTTCGTTTGAGCCAAATCACCAATGTTAAGCCAACGCATATTAATAGCCATACCCACCGCCGATAGCATTATCGACAGCACGGTCTTGCACAGGAGTCTGGAGTACTCTTGTTTCCTAATCATTTCCACAGACCTATCAGACTCTATCACAAGGTCATAGCCTATTGCATTAATCTCCTTCTTCATCGTCTCCAAGGAGATATCACCCTCGTTATAATCAATTAGAGCCGAACGACCGACAAGGCTAACAGACACATCGTTGACACCAGACAGGGAACGCAATTTGTTTTCGACATTGGCAGAGCATGAGGCACACGCCATACCAACAACAGGTACAGTTTTCTTCATTAATCAGGAAACATATTGGATGTTAAAGTGGCCCAGTTGACTCGTGCAGGGTAAAGCTCATCACGATGCATATTTCCACCGTTTGCCTTTGCGGCGTAAAGGCAACGCGATTGCACCGTAAAGGCAGTGCGATTACACCGCAAAGGCAACGCGATTGCACCGTAAAGGCAACGCGATTACGGCGCAGAAGCAAAACAATTGCGATGGGCAAAAAATCTGGCACAATTGTTTCTCCCACATGAATCGACATAGAGCCATATTAGATCTCCATCTCGTAGCGACCCGCTGCCTCCACAGCGTCTTTCATCTGTTGAGCGTTGACCTTATCCTCGTCAAAATCAACATTCACACTGTGGTCAGGAAGACTAACTTCAACCGTATTGACACCACAGAGATCTTTCAAGGCGCTTTCAACATGAGCCTTACAATGCTCACATTTCATGCCGCTAACTACAAAAGTCTTAATCATAGTCTATCTGTTTTTAAAAGCTAACTTCACAACTTTATTACTTTCCCTTCCGCCGCAAGAACAGAGTTAGGAAAAATAGCCTTCGCCTCACTCAAGATGGTAGCCTCATTGTCGTATCGAGCACTGAAATGCCCCAAAAGCAACTTGCTCACACTACCATCGCTTGCCACCTTAGCCGCTTGTTGGGAAGTGGAATGGTAATAAAGTTTAGCACGATCGGCACACGAGCTGTCATAAGTGGAATCGTGATAGAGCAAATCCACGTCCTTAACAAGCTCGTGGAGATTTGGCATGTAACGCGTATCACAACAATAAGCGTAAGACCTTGAGGGATCAGCAGGCGTCGTAAGCCTACTATTTGGTATCACAGTCCCATCTTCAGTTGTCCAGTCTGCCCCAGCCTTGATGTTATTGATTTGGCTTATTGGAATGTTGAAACAGTCTATCATGTCACGACGTATGTGTGGTAACGTCGGTCGCTCACGAAACAAGAAGCCAGCGCAAGGAACACGATGGTCAAGAGGAATGCTCTCAACCACGAGGCTTCTATCCTCGTAAATGACCACATGCTTGGTCGTGTCAACAGCATGAAACTCAATCTCATACTCAAGGCCATTACAGAAAAGCTTCAACTGCGCATCAAGCAATGGCTTCAATGCCCCCGGGGCATAAATCTTCAGAGGAGCCGTACGGCCAAGCATTCCAAAAGTTGAAATCAGGCCTATAAGACCAAAGCAATGGTCACCATGAAGATGGGATATGAAAATGGCTTGAATCTTTGTGAAACCTATGCGCGAACGACGCAGCTGTATCTGCGTCCCCTCGCCACAGTCAATCATGAAAAACTTTCCACGAATCTCAACTACCTGTGATGAGGAAAAATGCTTCAATGTGGGCAATGCACTCCCACAGCCCAAAATATGAATATTAAACGGTTCCAATGCTACAATATTATTATAAAGACATTAGAGACTTCTTATTCCACTCTTTTATATACAAAGATTCCGACTTTGTTCTCCAAATAAAGGGAATCGCTGCCGAGACCGTCAATATCAAAAGTGTCGCGATTGAGCAAAAGCTTGCCATTAAGGATTTTCCATGTCGTCCAAGGGTTCTTCTCTGCCTCTATATTCGACTTGACCTCTCCACCCTCAAGAATCTCAAAGTTCTTATCAATACTCGTCCATTTGCCTTGAAGTGTCGTGAGGTTTACAACTTTTTGAGCGCATTTCTCTCCGTCAACTGGCTGCCCCTCAACTACGGCAAGACGATCTCCTGCCAGCAATCCGCCAACAACAGTTTGGGCGACATCAGCTGAATCTGGCAAGGCAAAAGTAAGCGTATCACCACCATCGGTAATCAGTTGCAAAGAGTGCATCATCGTGCCCTCTCCACAGACACCATAGATAGTGGAATCTTGGGGAGCAGTTTGCTCTGCCGGCTCCACATCATTATTATTGGTATGTCGTGGTTTATCATGGCACGCTGAAATCAAAAACATCAACGACAACAAAGCCAAGCACAAGTTGAATCTGTTCATAATATAACGGAGATTATTGTTCATTTTTCTTTGCCTCATTCCAATATCTGTCCATTTCATCGAGGGTAAGATCCTTTATGTTCCTCCCCTCTTCCTTGGCTTTCTCCTCAATATAAGTAAACCTGGAAATGAACTTCTTATTGGCACGTTCAAGCGCATTGTCAGGATTGAGATGATATAAGCGAGCGGCATTAATTACGCTGAAAATGAAATCGCCCAACTCTGTGGTAGAGCGCTCCTTGTCTCCCTTTTCCAGTTCGCTTTCCAACTCGCCAAGTTCTTCACGCACTTTCTCCCAAACATCACGCGGCTCTTTCCAATCAAATCCGACATTTCGCGCCTTATCCTGTATGCGATAAGCCTTTATGACCGACGGCAAAGCATCGGGCACACCGCTCAGCACCGTCTTGTTGCCGTCACGTTCCATTTGCTTACGTTGCTCCCAAGACGACTCTACCTGAGAAGATGTCTTTGGCATGTCGCTGGACGCCTCTTCTGTCGAGGAGCTAACTTGTTTGTAGTTGACATGACCGTTCGCATCAATTTCCATATTGTCGTTGCTCACAGTCCATCCGCGCCAATCAATGAAATCATGACGAAACATCAACTTATCTGCCTGATGGTTACAAACATCAGCTATGTCGAATTCGCCTGTCTCGGAGCCTATAACCGAATAAAGTATGACGTGCTCCATAAGGTCACCAAGCTCTTTGCTAATCTCCGGGAGGTCATTTTTCATAAGAGCGTCACATAGCTCAAATGTCTCCTCTATCGTATTAGGCCTCAAACTCTCAAACGTTTGCGCCTTATCCCATGGGCAATCATGGCGAAGACGTTCTTGCACATCAAGCAAGCGTTCAAAAGCTTTCAGTTTATCCTCTTTGCTATGCATAACTAAGGTTATTTTCTTGCAAAGTTAGTGGTTTTTGTTTTAAAATTCGTAATTTTGCACCGACATTATTTAGACAACAAAAAATATTAAGATATACATGGAATTGGCAAGTAAGTACGACCCGAATCAAGTAGAGTCGAAATGGTACCAGTATTGGCTTGACAACAAGCTGTTTTCTTCTCACCCTGATGGTCGTGAGCCATACACGGTGGTTATTCCCCCACCAAATGTCACGGGCGTGCTCCACATGGGACACATGCTCAACAACACCATCCAAGACATCCTTGTACGTCGCGCTCGCATGGAGGGTAAAAACGCATGCTGGGTACCAGGCACCGACCACGCTTCAATAGCCACAGAGGCTAAAGTAGTTGGCAAACTTGCCGAGCAAGGCATCAATAAGACCGATCTCACACGTGAGCAATTCCTTGAGCACGCTTGGGACTGGACACGTGAGCATGGTGGAATTATCTTAAAACAACTTCGCAAACTCGGGTGCTCCTGCGATTGGGACCGCACTTCGTTCACCATGGACGAAACACGTTCGAAGAGCGTCATCCGCGTCTTTGTGGACTTGTATCGCAAAGGCCTTATCTATCGTGGCGTGCGCATGGTCAATTGGGATCCAAAGGCCAAGACAGCCCTTTCCGACGAGGAAGTAGTCTACAAGGATGAGCACTCAAAGTTGTATTACTTGAAATATTATGTGTCCGATGAGGACCAAGCAAAGGTTGAGCGCAAGGCAGAAGGCAATGTGATGCACCAAGATGCGAAAGGCTACTATGCAGTAGTGGCTACGACACGTCCTGAGACTATCATGGGCGACTCCGCAATGTGCATCAATCCTGAAGACGTGAAAAACACATGGCTGAAAGGTCTCCACGTCATTGTGCCTTTGGTCAATCGCGTGATTCCTGTCATCGAGGACTCTTACGTTGACATACAGTTCGGTACTGGTTGCTTGAAAGTTACGCCTGCGCATGACATAAACGACCATATGCTCGGACTGAAGCATCATTTGGAGACCATTGACATCTTCAATGATGATGGCACGATTTCCGAGGCTGCCGGCTTGTACGTAGGACAAGACAGAATGGACGTGCGCAAGCAAATTGCCATTGATCTCGAGAACGCCGCCCTCATGGAGAAAGTTGAGGACTACGATAACAAGGTGGGATTCTCCGAGCGTACCAACGTGCCCATTGAGCCAAAGCTCTCAACACAGTGGTTCTTGAAGATGAAGCACTTTGCTGATATCGCCCTACCTCCTGTGATGAACGATGATGTTGAGTTCTTCCCAAAGAAGTATAAGAACACTTATAAATATTGGCTTGAGAACATCAAGGATTGGTGCATCAGTCGCCAGCTTTGGTGGGGACATCGCATTCCTGCCTTCTACTTCACGACAGCCGATGGCAAACGCGACTTCGTGGTGGCTGAAACCGCAGAGGAGGCTCTCAAGGAAGCTCAAAAGAAGAATCCGTCATTAACAGTAGAAGGACTTGAGCAGGAGAGCGACTGCCTCGACACATGGTTTTCAAGTTGGTTGTGGCCAATCTCACTCTTCAACGGAATACTTGACCCAGATAATAAGGAAATAAACTATTATTATCCGACAAGTGACCTCGTTACGGGACCTGACATCATTTTCTTCTGGGTAGCACGCATGATCATGGCAGGCTATGAATACAGAGACAAGATGCCATTCCGTCATGTCTATTTCACAGGCATCGTTAGAGACAAACTTGGCCGCAAGATGTCAAAGAGTCTCGGCAACTCTCCCGACCCCATTATGCTCATGGATAAATATGGAGCCGATGGTGTGCGTATGGGAATGATGTTATCTGCGCCAGCAGGCAACGACATTCTCTTCGACGAGAGCTTGTGCGAGCAAGGACGAAACTTCAACAATAAGATTTGGAATGCCTTCCGTCTCGTCAAGGGTTGGGAAACATCCGACATTGAGCAACCAGAGAACTGCCGCATAGCTGTGGCATGGTTTGAGGCTAAACTCAAGGAAGTAAACGCCGTCATGAACGAGCAGTTCAAGACTTATCGCATATCTGAGGCGTTGATGACCGTATACCGCCTCTTCTGGGATGAGTTCTCTGCATGGTACCTGGAGCTTGTCAAGCCCGCATACGTCGATGGCAAACAACAGCCAATCGACAAGGCGACAATGGCAGCGACATTGCGTTTCTTTGAGACGTTGATGCAAATGCTCCATCCATTCATGCCATTCATCACAGAGGAATTGTGGCAGCACATCACTGACCGCAAACCTGGAGAGAGCATTATGGTCTCTACGCTGAAAATTGCAGAGTCACAAACGGACGATAACAAGTTGTGTGCCGACATGGAAGTGATAAAGCAAATTGTCGCAAACGTGAGAGCCATCCGCAACGAGAAGAACATCGCTCCTAAAAAGGAACTTGAGCTTCAAGCCATTGGAGAAGACCACTACAATGCTTACACCAGCATCATAATAAAGATGGCAAATCTGAAATCGCTTGTAGCAGTTGACAGCAAGACCGCTGACGCATCTTCGTTTATGGTTGGCACAGATGAGTTTGCCGTGCCAGTTGGCGACCTCATTGACATTGATGCTGAAATTGAGAAGCAAGAGAAAGAACTACAGCATCTCAAAGGTTTCCTAACAGGCGTTCAAAAGAAACTCTCCAACGCAAACTTTGTTGCTCATGCTCCAGAATCTGTCGTAGAAAGAGAGAAGAAGAAGCAAAGCGACGCAGAGGAGAAGATTGCAAATATCGAAGAAAGCCTTAAGGCACTGAAAGCGAAAAAGTAATTAAAACGGATGCTTCGGCATCCGTTACATTCTTATGAAGAGACATATACTGTATTTTCTTGTCTTACTTGTTGCTGCGTTATCAGCCTCGTCCTGTACAGAGGAGGGGACTGATACGGATAGTATCAACAAGCAGACAATACTTGTGTTTATGCCATGGACAGGAACTGCAAGTGGCAATCAAAGTCTTTACCCATACTTCAAGCAAAACCTTGACAGCATAGAAAGTGCCATCGTAAAAGCAGGGCAAATGGACGGAAGGGCTCTTGTATTCTTGAGCTCGTCCGCTACCAAGTCAACACTTTATGAAATAACACTTGTAAACCATAAGATACAGCATACGCAAATCAAGGAATACACTGGAAATTCGTACACAACCACTGATGGCATTACTCAACTTCTCAACGACGTAAAAAGCAACGCGTATGCGTTGAACTACGCAATGGTGGTAAGCGGCCATGGCATGGGATGGACATACAAAGACGATTGGACAAACTATCCTTTCTCTGCAAAGCCCAAACGCAACGCCAACGGGTTCAACGTGGGCACAAGCAACCATGTTCCGTATTACCCTACACGATTTTATGGAAGTGTCGATGACATTAACAATTATGGCACAGACATAGAAACGTTAGAAGCGGGCATAAGAAACTCGGGGCTGAAAATGCAATTCATCCTCTTCGA
Source organism: Oscillospiraceae bacterium (assembly GCA_963635115.1). GTDB lineage: Bacteria > Bacteroidota > Bacteroidia > Bacteroidales > Bacteroidaceae > Prevotella. The sequence goes on from CAVHEN010000002.1 coordinate 44,786, forward strand.
TGATTGCTACATGGCAAACGTTGAAACTGCCTACCAACTAAAGGAAGTCACGAATTTCCTCATTGGCTCGACTTCTGAGGTTATGGTTCAAGGTATGCCTTATCAAACCATGTGGACAGCTCTCGCCTCACCTACTCCTTCTTATACTACCAGTACTGACGCGTTCTATAAATTCTATTCCAACTATACACCACCATGTGGTACACTCTCTGTAATAGATTGTAGGCAAATGGACAAACTTGCAGAATTGATGAAACTTATCAACGCCAAGTTTAAATTTGACAGTAACAAACTCGACAGTATCCAAGTATTAGATGGATTCAGCAAGAGCATTTTCTATGACATGAAAGACTATGTGGATTCTTTGTGTACAGATAAAGACTTACTGAACGACTTCAACTCTGCTTTCAACCAAGCTACAAAGAGTACAGTCCACACTGATTCCATTTATTCAGCCATAAATCCTTTTGAAGGTGGACAGTTTATTAAATTGAAGAGATATTCAGGCATCACAATTTCTGACCCCAGCATCAACAGCGTAGCTCTGAAAGGAAAAGAAAGAACAGCTTGGTGGAAAGCTACACATTAATTGCATAACGAAAGAAATAGTATTAACCATATGGAATCCGTAGTGCCGACTTAAGGTTTGGCATTACGGTTTTTTGTTTATTGCCAATTATCCCTTAACACGTTCCAGAACACAACCTTCCATCTTCAATCGCCTTTTCATTTTCAAGGCAATCCTTGCAAACTCCTTTATAATAAAGTTGTGCCTCGTCTATGATATTACCATCACACATTATAGCCTTTTTAAATTTAGGAGCCTTCTCGTTCATAAGGTCGTATACCTTACCACATTTCCGGCACAAGAAATGAACATGAGGATGGATATCACCATCATAGCATACATGATGATCATCTATCGTTATCATCTGCGCCGCACCATTCTCAGAAAAAAGACGCAAAGTGTTATAGACTGTAGTCCTGCTCAGCGTTGGCACTTCTGTCACCACACCTTGGTAAACGTCCTCAACAGTTGGATGCGTGCGATGAGAAAGTAAGAAAGACATAATGGCAAGTCTTTGGGTAGAAGGTCGCAAGCCACTTTCTATAAGACGGTTATAAGCTGGAATGTTCATAAATTTCCTAATCTGCAAGAATATGACAAACTGGCTAAAACAGTTTGCATATCTGCAAAGTTACTCAAATTAGTTTGAATAACAAAAAGAAAAGTTGGAAAACTTACAATGTGTTGCAAGTCAACCAACTTTAAATTGTAAAACAAAATGACTTTGACAGTTTACACAAGAATCTCTTTCACGAGTTCCTCTTGGCTTACAAGTTTCTGCTCGCCCGTTACCATGTTTTTCAAAGTCACCTTTCCTTGTGCTATCTCATTTTCACCCGCCAAAGCCACAAATGCTATGCCCTTTGCGTTGGCATATCCCATTTGTTTTTTCATTTTTGCCTTGTCCGGGAAGATTTCCGTACGTATGCCAGCCTTGCGTGCCATTGAAGCTATTGGCAGGCAATACATAGTTTCCTTTTCACCGAAGTTGATGAAAAGCAGTTGGGTTGCCGTTGTCGCCTCTTTGGGGTAAAGGTCAAGCGCATTAAGCACGTCATATATGCGGTCGGCACCGAAACTGATGCCCACACCCGACAATCCTGGCATTCCAAAAATACCAGTTAGGTTATCGTAGCGACCACCACCCGTGATACTGCCCATAGGCGTATCAAGAGCCTTAACCTCAAAAATCGCGCCAGTGTAGTAGTTCAATCCGCGAGCAAGTGTAAGGTTGAAGTTGACCGCATTCTTCATTCCGACGGTTTTAAGCGTGTCAAGGATAAACCTTGACTCCTCCACGCCTTTGAGACCAACCTCCGAAGACTTCAGGAACTCCTCCATAACCGCAAGCTTCTCATCATTAGAGCCCTCAAGCTTTATTACGGGTTGCAGTTTAGCTATTGCCTCCTCTGGCAGGCCATCGTTGCGCAGTTCCTCATTGACATTGTCAATTCCGATTTTGTCAAGCTTGTCAATAGCAACCGTTATGTCAACGATCTTGTCCGCCTCGCCTATGACTTCCGCAATACCCGAAAGAATCTTTCGGTTGTTAATCATTATCTCGACACGAATGCCGAATTTCGAGAACACAGTATCGACAATCTGCATCAACTCCACCTCATTAAGAAGCGAATTGCTGCCTACGACATCGGCATCACACTGGTAGAACTCGCGATAGCGTCCTTTCTGTGGCCTATCTGCACGCCACACCGGTTGAATCTGATAACGCTTGAAAGGCAATTGCAATTCCTCACGGTGCATCACCACATAACGGGCAAAAGGCACGGTCAAGTCATATCGCAATCCCTTCTCACAAAGCATGGTCTGGAGTTTAAGCACGTTGCGCTCTTGCAAGTCGCTGTCGCTAATGCCTTTCAAGTAGTCGCCAGAATTCAAGACCTTGAAAAGGAGCTTGTCGCCCTCGTCACCATACTTACCAAGAAGAGTATGGAGAGTCTCCATGGCTGGAGTCTCTATCTGTTGAAAGCCATAAAGGCCATACACCTCTTTGATGGTGTTGAATATATAGTTTCTTTTTGCCATCTCCTCGGGACCGAAGTCACGGGTACCCTTTGGAATGGACGGTTTATTTGAACCCATAATTTGTTATAAGTTAAAATATCAAAGTGTGATGGTTTGGTCGCGATCCGGACCAATGGAGATGATGCCGATCTTAGTCTCCAGCTCATCCTCAAGGAACTCGATGTAATCCTTAAACTCCTGTGGGAACTGGTCAGGCGACGTGAATTTCGTCATGTCCGTCTTCCAACCTTTCAGCTCCTTGTACACCGGCTCCACATTATCAATCTCATAGGGGAAGTCGCGTGTCTCAGTGCCATCGGGCAAACGGTAAGCCACACAAGCCTTAATGGTATCGAAACTGTCGAGCACATCACTCTTCATCATGATGAGCTCTGTGACTCCATCTACCATTATGCTATAACGCAGCTGTACGAGGTCAATCCAGCCGCAACGACGCTCGCGCCCCGTCACCGCGCCATACTCATGGCCAAGATCACGGATGGTGTTTCCTGTCTCGTCGAAGAGTTCTGTAGGGAATGGTCCTGCACCAACACGAGTGCAATAGGCCTTCATGATGCCATAGACATTTCCTATCTTGTTAGGACCGACTCCCAAGCCTGTGCAAGCTCCTGCGCAAATGGTATTGCTTGAAGTAACAAACGGATAGCTGCCAAAGTCCACATCGAGCATTGTGCCTTGTGCACCCTCGCAAAGGATTGTCTTGCCCGAGCGCAACAACTTGTTGAGCTCTATCTCGCTGTCCACGATAGGGAACTTACGAAGGTATTCAACACCTTCCAGCCATTTCTTCTCCGTTGCCTCGAAGCCCTCAAAGTCTGTCCAGCCAAGAGACTTGAGCATATTAAGGTGACGCTGCTTGTGGGCCTCGTACTTAGCCTCGAAATTCTCAAGAATGTCGCCAACGCGCAGTCCATTACGACTTACCTTGTCTGTATAAGTCGGGCCAATGCCCTTGCCAGTTGTACCAACCTTATTCTTGCCCTTTGCGGCTTCCAACGCGCGGTCAAGAATGCGGTGCGTAGGCATAATCAAGTGCGCTTTCTTGGAAATACGCAGACGTGTGTGAAGCTCATGGCCGCTCTTCTCAAGGTCTTTAGCCTCATCCATGAACAAGTCGGGGGCCAACACCACGCCATTGCCGATGAAGTTGACCTTTCCACCCTGGAAAATGCCAGATGGAATACTACGGAGAACATATTTCTGTCCTTCAAATTCCAGTGTGTGACCGGCGTTTGGTCCGCCCTGAAAGCGTGCCACCACGTCATATCTCGGGGTAAGGACATCTACCACCTTACCTTTGCCCTCGTCGCCCCACTGCAAACCCAGCAGGACATCAATCTTTCCGTTTTCCATATTTTCAAAGATTTTTTTAATATACTCTTGGTCCAAAGATTCCCGTCCCTACCCTAACCATTGTGGAATGGCACTGGACGGCTATCTTATAATCATGGCTCATGCCCCACGAACGCTCCTTGAACCATGGAGCGTCGGCGAAGTAATCTCGTTTTATCTCGGTAAAGAACTCCCATGCCAAATTCATCTCCTTGCGTATCTGGGCTTCATCCGGCACGTTGCTTGCCATCATCATGATGCCGCAAATGCGGACATTATGCAATTCTTTCCATCCTTGCGATTTCAACATCTCACGACATTCGTCGAGCGAAAAGCCGTATTTTGTTTCTTCCTCAGCGATATGAAGTTCCAAGAGGACATCAATGACACGGTCGTTCTTAGCAGCTTGTTTGTTAATCTCCTTCATGAGCTTAACTGAGTCAACTGCCTCTACCATAGAGATATACGGAGCGATATATTTAACCTTGTTCGTCTGCAAATGCCCTATGAAATGCCACTCAATGTCTTTAGGCAACTGCTCTACCTTCTCCTTCAACTCTTGTTCATGGCTTTCGCCAAAAACACGTTGTCCAGCATTGTAGGCAGCCTCAATATATTCCTTTGGATGATACTTGCTTATGGCGATGAGCCTGACACCTTCTGGCAAGCAGGCCCTCACCGCATTCAAATTGTTTACTATCTCACCGTCTTTCATGCTTCCTCCTTCTGAGGGGCATCCTCACGCTTTTTGTGGCTTTCCGGATTGGAGTCGTGCTCAAAGACATCCATTATTTGAGTCTCGGCAACACTTGCCATCTCATAGTCTATCATCGTGGAACCCATCACATCGCTGATGTTTTTCACCGCGCCTGGCAGTGAGGAAGACTGTACGAGATAGTTCACGGCAGAGCGTTTCTCCTTTTGCGATTTCTCGTCGATAGTTATAAACATCAGTTTTGCCTTGTACCATTTGTCATCCTTGTCCATGTCGGAAAAGAAGATCTCATGGTAAGCCGCGGGCTTAATGTCGGTGATTTTATAGTCGCCAGAGATAAACACCTTCATTTCCTCAATGATGGCACCCTCTGCCTCGGTAAAGCTCAGCGCGTCGACCACATAATGTTCGGTGACATTTTTCTGCGTGCCGTCCTCTTGTGTCTTGGCATAGCGAATCTTAATCTCAAACCAATCTGATGTACGTGATCTCATGTTATGTTGCGTTTATTATTTTATTATGTTCGTTATTATTCGTCTTGCTTCAATCAGCTTTTCTTGACTATGCTCACGCCCCTGAAGAGGTTGTCGAGCGCCGCGTATGTGTATGCCGCGCGGTCATGAACGGTCAAGTCGTGTCCCATTCGCTTGCGCAAATCCATCAATTTTGACACGGCGTCAGTATAGTTGTCCGGAGTTATGCGCATGCTCATGCGGTCTGCCATGCCATTGTCGAAGCCAAAATAGCGCGTCAGCATATCTGCAAACTGGCGACGTTGCAAGTCGGAGATATGTTCCAACTGAGCAGCCGCCCCGCTTTTGGGTCGATAGATATGGAACACGAGGTCATCGGGCTCACCGCCACGCTGACCGTGGTCATAGCGTTTCTCGTAGTCGAAATAACAATCGCAAAAGCCGTTCTCGGCAAGTTCGCGAAGTTCCGTCTTGGCAGGTTCAAGCACACGGCGGCAGAAATCGCTGAACTTAGTATACATGTTCTCCAGGCGGAGCATCTTGCGAAACTCAAAGGTGTTGACAACCCATGTGCCCTTGTCGATCCAGCTCTTTATGAACATGTACACACGTTGCGAGTAGCGATTATGACACGAGAAAACTATTTGCTTTCCAAGGGTTGAATAGCCAAGGCGCAGGGAGAGCAATCGTTCCGCCACTTGGCGGTCTATTTTAAGCAATGTGTATTTCTCGTATATTCCCGTTCCCTCGGGAATATACACATCGCAAAGGTTTGTCACCTTGAGGTATCTCCTGCCGTCCGCCGTCTTGTATGGTATTTCCACCGGCACGGTAGCCAGGAGCTTCAAGCTTTCACGAAGTTGGGGATAATGATTTGGATCCACACCGAGGCTTTTGAAAAACAGCTTTATCTCCAACCTGCCATCCGGGTCGAGCTCAGTGGGGAAAAGAGATGGCTCAAGGGTCTTCATGTCGAGCATCTCACGGAGTTTCTGCTGCATTTTCTCTACGACGCTCACGAGTATTCTTATCTGTATAAGGGAATAGTCGTGTCGCATCATTGTCACGGCTATGGGTTGCAACAGCCATGTCTCATTTTCCAATGGGATTAAGTCTGTGGGAATGTTACGCTTAACATCGCGCTTCTTTCCCTTTCCGTACTCCCTCCTACCTGTTTTTTTCTTGGTGGACGAAGCCTTCCTTGTTGCTGCTGCCACTGCCATATTATGTTATCGGTGCATTGTCTTGTTATTATTGCAAAGTTACGAAGAATGTTTGGAATATGCAAGCGTTTATTTCTTGGCAAAATATTTTTTAGCACTTTCAAAACACGGCTCCATGCCGATTCGCGTGGGGGAATCACCGCATCAGCTTCCTTCGTTTGCCTTTGCGCCACAATCGCGTTGGCTCTGCGGCGTAATCGCATTGCCATTGCGCCGTAATCGCAATACCTTTACGCCGCAATGGCATCAAGGTGAAATCTACTCTCCGATAAGCCTTAACCAATATGAATAGATCAAGGCTTATTCCAAAAGTCATCGCCGAAGTCTAAACAGCCTTGGACATAATGTTGACGGCGTTCAGTTGCCTCAAAAGGATTACTTACCGACAGTCCGACCAACCTCACCGGACGCGTCGCCGAATACTCCACCTTTTGCAGCAACAACTTTGCAAGCGAGAGGATATCGTCTTTCGCCAACAACAATTTATTTGCAGTTGCACACCGACTGATTACCGTGAAATCGGCATACTTTATTTTCAACGTAAGGGTTTTTCCTTTAAATCCCGCCCTGTCAAGACGCTCCACGAGCTCTATGACAAGATGGTAAAGCTCTATGAGCATCTGCGAGCGCATAGTGATGTCTGTTTCCATTGTCCTCTCGCAGCCGACAGACTTGCGCAAGCTCGATGCCACGACAGGGCGGTCGTCCATGCCACGGGCAAAGTTATAGTACACCTCTCCAACCTTTCCGAACACGTCTCTTAAATGGCTGAGCGACACCGCCCTGAGGTCTGCACCCGTGAATATGCCCATCTTGTGCATCCGGTCACTTGTCTTCGCCCCTACTCCCCAGAATTTCTCCACTGGCAAATGCGCTATGAAGTCTGGGGCATCATCAAACGTCACTTCAAACTGACCGTCTGGCTTGTTGTAGTCGCTTGCTATTTTGGCAAGAAACTTATTAAAGGAAATGCCTGCCGAGGCGGTCAAGTGCAACTCACCACGAATGCGGTTCCTTATCTCCGTGGCTATCTCCGCAGGCTCGGTTATGTGCTTCTTGTTCGCTGTCACGTCAAGGAACGCCTCGTCTAAAGATATCGGCTCTATCAAGTCGGTGTATTCCTTGAAGATTGAATGTATTTGCTCCGACACCTCCTTGTAATGCTCATGGTTGCCTTCTACCACAATGAGGTTTGGACAATAGCGTTTTGCGGTATACACCGACATGGCGGAATGCACACCAAAACGCCTTGCCTCATAACTTGCCGTGGACACTACACCCCGTGGACCATCATGCCCCACGGCAATGGGTTTGCCTCGCAGCTCCTCATGGTCGCGCTGCTCAACCGAGGCAAAGAAAGCATCCATGTCTACATGTATGATCTTCCTTTGATCAAGCATTGTTTTCGGAGAAGACATCGTCAGCCTCACTCATCTCGTCGGTGTCGAACCATTTCGACAACTTGGCATGAGCTTTCTCCCTTACCGACTCGGGCACGTCGCCCCACACTTTCTTCAGCACATACATCAACACGGCGAGGTCATCGCCCAGTCCGGCTATGGGAATGGCATCGGGGATAATGTCAAGAGGACTAATGAGATAACCCAAGGCACCTATTATTATAGCCTTGTCTTTCAACGACACACTATCGCTCTGCAAGGTATAATAAAGTATCAACGAGACATAAACGAATTTGGCCCCGGCACGTTTGGCGATACGCGATATCTTGTCAAGGAATCTTTCTGGCGTATAGCCGTCCTTATATTTCATGAAGTCGGGCAACGAGTTGTTTTCCATAACGGCTTACTATAATTATGATGCGGTATTCTTGTTCTTTCTATAGGCTATCACCCTTGCGGAATAGTCGGCAAGCGTTGGATTGGCGTTCCGGAGTCTGCGCAATCTCGACTTGACCAGCAAGACCGACAAGCCCTTGAGACAGAGCGCAAGCGCCACGCCGATAGCCACGCCTATGACAAGCGTGTATTTACCCCAAGGCAGCATGCTCTCAGGGAACGCGCTGAGAATAATAATAGGGATAATGGCAACTATCCCATACTTGGTGAGTTGTGCTTTCTGGCTTCCCTCGCTGTCCAAGGTGCGCTGGTATTCAAAGAGATAGTCTTCCAAGTCTTCGCTCTCTACGCCATCCATGGCAGGGAAGTCAGGCTCCGTCCCCCATCGCTTTATCGCGTTGGTGACGAGATGCTCATAGTCGTCAAGGATGTTTGGTTGCAAATCTTTCATGGTCTTAAAGACTTTTAGCGTGGTTATATAAAAGAAAAGTAAGACAGTGCCCTGATAAGCCGGGTTCTGTATCCCCGCAAGCGGAGAGCTTTGTCATTTATCTAATCTGCAAGTCACCCTGCAGCTCAAGCATTCTACCCTCCATCGTTGCCTTCAAAGAAGCATCGGGCAGGCAACCCTATCATGACGATGGTATACGCGAACTTGCAGCCTCCAGACGGCACAGCCTCGACGATCACCCGCCGGCTGGTGGTCTCTTACACCACCTTCTCACCCTTACACACACCGACTTTCCGGCTGTTGCCAACCGGTAGTATCAAGCGTATGCGGTTATTTTCTTCTGCCTTCACCTGCCGTCGCCGGCAGCTTCCATTTTCAGAAGTGGAGCGCCTTATGCTGCCCGGACTTTCCTCTCGCGTCACTATCGTGACACCAGCGACAAGCCGGGGCACTGTCTTACTATGTCTTTATAATATAATATGTGGCGGGCCGTTTGCCCAAAACATATCCGTTGCAAAATTAATAAAAACATTTATCAAACAAGGAAATTAACACAGTATTTTACATGTTTTTGCTTTCGCCTCTGTTTAAACTATTGTAAAATTATCTGCCCATCTGTTGAAGAAGCGTTAAGTGTTAAAATCGAAGTGTTAAAATCGAATAAACATAACTGTCAGATTGACAACTTACCGTTTTTTGACCTTATATTTGCAAGCACAAAGAATAAACATGAAATAGGAATAATAACTAAATATTAAAGACATGAAAAAAATCACTTCTTATGTTGTAGGTGGCCTTTGCGTTGTGTCGTTGACTTTCTCGGCTGGCGCCGTGATGAAGGCACAGGCTGCCACTAATGCCGTAGAGCAAGCAGGACAACCCGTTGACCTCACCTATGCCTCAAAGAAGGCTTTGGCAGCGGTGGTGAGCATCAAGACCGTACAAAACTCCAAGACTAAGGTCGTGGAAATGAACAGTGACCCCTTCGGCGACTTCTTCTCAGACCCATTCGGCTTCTTCGGCAACCCTGGACAGGGCAACGGCGGAAAACAGAAACGCCAAGTGCGCACTCCTAAGCAGGAAGGTTTGGGCTCGGGTGTCATCATCAGCCCCGATGGATATATCGTTACCAACAACCACGTTGTGGCGGGAGCTGACGAACTGACAGTCACGCTTGAGGACAACAGTGAGTATAACGCCAAGATCATCGGCACAGACCCAACGACCGACCTCGCCCTTATCAAGATTGAGGGCAAGAACCTGCCCACCCTTCCCATTGGCGACTCAGACAAGCTGAAGGTTGGACAATGGGTTATCGCCGTAGGCAATCCGTTCGGACTGAACAACACCGTCACCGCCGGCATCGTTTCCGCCAAGGCACGCTCAATGGGCGCCAACGGCGTGGAAAGCTTCATCCAGACCGACGCGGCCATAAACCGTGGCAACTCGGGTGGCGCCTTGGTGACCGCCGAAGGTGAGCTCGTGGGCATCAACGCCATGCTCTATTCCGAGACTGGCTCTTACGCTGGCTATGGCTTTGCCATTCCTACCGCCATCATGAACAAGGTCGTGAGCGACCTGAAGCAGTATGGCACCGTGCAGCGCGCCTACCTTGGCATCCGCGGCGGCGACCTTCACAACCAAATCGACAACCTGAAGGATCAAGGCAAGGACGTGCCTGACTTCGGCACCAACACTGGCGTTTACGTTGCCTCTGTTGAGGATGACGGCGCTGGCGCTTCAGCAGGATTGAAGGAGGGCGACGTCATTACCAAGATGGATGGCAAGAGCGTAAGCAAGATGGCAGAGCTCCAACAGATCATCAACAACAAGAAACCTGGCGACAAGGCCACGATAACATGGCTGCGCGACAAGAAGGAAATGTCTAAGACCGTTGTGCTAAAGAATAAGCAAGGCAACACGAAGATCATGAAGTCTGCCGACATTGCCGTGCTTGGAGCCAATGTTCTCCCAGTGAGCGAGAGCTTGAAGAAACAGCTCGGCATCAACTACGGCCTGCAGGTCAAGAACGTGAAGAAAGGCGCGTTCAAGGATGGCGGCATCGACGACGGCTTCATCATCCTCACTGCCAACGACAAGCCAATGAAGGCCATCTCCGACTTGCAGGAGGCCGTCAAGGAAGCATCGTTGAGCAAGAACCCAGTGCTCTTCATCACGGGTGTCTGGCCTTCTGGCAAGACCGACTACAAGGCTATCAAGGTCGGAGAATAACCACCTTTTGATAGTCGGAACACAAGAAAATCACCATTTTTAGGTATTTTTCTTTCAAGAATCCTTTGCCGCTGACACGGCAAAGGATTTTTTATGTATCTTTGCGTTTGGATAAAACACACAAACAGTAATGAAATTATCAGAACTGCATACCAATCAAAGCGGCATTATCGTCAAGGTCACCGGTCACGGAGGTTTCCGCAAACGCATAGTCGAGATGGGATTTATCAAGGGACAGAGGGTAGACGTACTGCTCAACGCACCACTGAAAGACCCTGTGAAATATAGAGTCATGGGCTACGAGGTAAGCCTGCGACATTCCGAAGCCAACATGATTGAGGTCATGACCAATGAGGAGCAAAACGTGGACGATGAGAAGACAGAAACGCCTTGTTTGCATGCAAACGAGTGCCTTTCCGACGAGGAACTGAAAAAGGCTGCCGAGGCAAAGAGCAAGGTCATAAACGTGGCGCTTGTGGGCAACCCAAACTGCGGAAAGACATCGTTCTTCAATTTTGCCTCTGGCTCGCACGAACGCGTAGGCAACTATTCCGGTGTGACCGTGGACGCGAAGGAAGGACATGCCCAATACAAAGGCTACACATTCAACATCGTTGACCTTCCTGGCACCTATTCCCTTTCCGCCTACTCTCCTGAGGAGCTCTACGTTCGCAAGCAACTTGTGGAGAAGACGCCCGACGTGGTCATCAACGTCATAGACACCAGCAACCTTGAGCGCAATCTGTACCTCACCACACAACTCATAGACATGCACCTCCGCGTGGTGGTCGCGCTCAACATGTTCGACGAGACTGTGAGGCGTGGCGACAACGTGGACATCAACAAGCTCTCCGAGCTCTTCGGCTTGCCAATGGTGCCAACGGTGTTCAAGTCGGGCAAAGGCATCAACGACCTTTACGACAAGGTGATAGCCATCTACGAAGGCACAGAGGACACCGACACCCACTACCGACACATCCACATCAATCACGGACACGAACTGGAGTTTGGCATCAAGGAGATACAGGAGCACCTCAAGCAGGAAACTGACTTGCGCGAGCATTTCTCCACACGTTATCTCGCCATAAAATTGCTTGAGCGCGACAAGGATGTCGAGAACTACATCCGCCGGCTGCCCGATGCCGACGAGATATTCCGCCATCGCGACAAGGCGGCAAATCGCGTGATGGAGGAAACGAAAGTGGACTCCGAGACCGCTATCATGGACGCCAAGTATGGCTTCATTCACGGGGCGCTGGAGGAAGCCAACTACAAGACTGGCGACAAGGAGGACACTTATCAAGTGACGCACCTTCTCGACAGGATATTGACCAACCGCTATGTTGGATTCCCGATATTCATCCTCATCCTCGCCGTCATGTTCATGGCCACTTTCTGGCTTGGCTCGTATCCGCAAGATTGGCTCGACTCCTTCTTCGGTTGGACGGGCGACGTCATTGGCAACCTCCTGCCCGATGGTCCGGTGAAGGCCATGCTTGTCGACGGCATCATCGGTGGCGTGGGCAGCGTGGCGTCGTTCCTGCCGCAAATCCTCATTCTCTATCTCTTCATATCGTTCATGGAAGACTCCGGCTACATGTCGCGAGCGGCCTTCATCATGGACAAGATAATGCACATGATGGGTCTTCACGGCAAGAGCTTCATTCCCCTCATCATGGGATTCGGCTGCAACGTGCCTGCCGTGATGTCGACACGCACCATAGAGAGCTACCGCTCGCGCATCGTCACGATGCTCATCATCCCTCTCATGAGTTGCGAGGCGCGCATACCTATTTATATAATGATCATTGCGACATTCTTCTCGCGGAGCTCGGCGCCGTTTATCATGATGTCGCTCTATCTCATAGGAATGATCCTCGCCGTCATCATCAGCCGTATATTCTCCAAGACTCTCTTCAATGGCGAGGACACGCCTTTCGTGATGGAGCTCCCACCCTACCGCTTCCCTACCGCCAAGGCGCTGGGCCGCCACACATGGGAAAAAGGCAAGATGTATCTCAAGAAGATGGGTGGCATCATCCTCGTGGCGTCACTCATCGTGTGGGCGCTGAGCTATTTTCCACACCCTCAAGGTCTCGACGAGCACGAACAGCAACAACAGAGCTACCTCGCAACGATAGGCAAGACAGTGGAGCCAGTGTTCAGACCGCAAGGATTCACTTGGAAACTCGACGTCGGGCTCATGGCTGGCGTAGGTGCCAAGGAGATTGTTGCGTCGACGATGGGTATTCTCTATTCTGACGTGAAAGACTTTGACGACGACAACGACAACAGCAAATACGAGCACATAAACAAGAGCATGAGCCAGGACATAGCGCAATTGCACCAAAAGCCGGTCAGCGAGATCAAACCTTTGGCAGACCTCACCGCCTATTGCTATCTGCTATTCGTCTTGCTCTATTTCCCTTGCATTGCCACCATCGCGGCCATAAAAGGCGAGACGGGGTCATGGAAATGGGCCCTCTTCACCGCCGGTTACACAACGTGCCTCGCATGGGTTGTCTCTGCCCTTGTCTTCCAGATTGGCTCCATTTTCATATAGGGAAATACCCATTAACAACATTCACAAAATCTCACATCCTATAGTTAAAGCGCTCACCACGAGCGCTTTTCTTGTTTGCGGTCACTCTCGATACCAATCGATCGCGACCGTTTTTGCGCCTATCTTCATACCACTCCCGTACCGCAATGAAAAAGAAGATTCTTCGGGAAGCACGCACTACCTGTGGGGTGTTCGGCTTGAACTTGTGGGGTACTTATGGGGTTGTCTAACTTTGGCTGATTTTTCTATTGATCCGATAGTTGAATTCTTCCTATAAAACCTTTAGCTCGTTTGAGATCTTTCTTGCTATTTTCCTAATTACAAAACATTATTTCTCATACCCCTCATAATAATAGCTCTGCTCTATACCCTTTATTATCACTTCTCGGTTTTCGGTGTCGGAGGTGAGGTTCTGCGAGAGCAGATAGCGAAGTTCGAGGTCGTTGATGGGTGAACGTTCCATCGCCGAGAGATATTGGTCTTTGTCAACGAACCGCCAGTCAACCACCTTGCCGAGCGAGCGTTTCAGCATCATGTCAAGCCAGATGCGGGTGGAGCGGCCGTTGCCCTCCATGAAAGGATGACACACGTTCATCTCGACATACTTCTCAATGATGTGCTCAAAGGTGTCTTCCGGCATTTTCTCTACGGCTGCGAGGGCAGCTTCAAGATAGAGCGAATTGGCAAAACGGAAACCTCCCTTGGCTATGTTCTTGTCGCGGATAACGCCAGCGAAAGGGTATAGGCCATCAAACAGATAGCGGTGTATCTGCTGAAGCCCCACCGTAGTTCCGACTGGGATTTCACATATTGCGCCCGACTCAAGGAGGCGGTGTGCATTATTTAATGAACGTTCGTCGATTTCCTTTGTTGTCATAATCAATTGAATAGCATCTGCCCTATCGGTTAGACCATAGTTGTTGCCATGTTCATTCATTTTGTTTTCCACGCACAAAGATACTAACAATAGCTGACAATCACGAATGACGCATGGGCATTTTTGGAAAAATAATTCGCGAATTGTTTTGCCGTATCGGTGAAACATCGTACATTTGCAGACAGAAAGACGAAACAAACATCGGGGGTTGTCCTGATTCGATCGGGATACTCATCAAATTACGTTGAAAACCGGGTCACTTCTCTTGTCGATGGCGGGCCACATAAAACCGCACGCGGACTAAGCCAAAAGGCCAGTGGATTACAAAAACGGAGAGAACCCACAACTTTTATAGCTGGAGTTTTCATCACATCCTCAGGGCAACCCCTTTTCTATATTCTCAATACCTCAATACCATGTTTAGCGGAATAGTGGAAGAAATGGCGACCGTCGTCGCCATAAAGCGATATGGAGGGAACGTTGACCTCACGTTGTCATGCTCGTTCACCGGCGAGCTGAAGATTGACCAAAGCGTCAGTCACAATGGCGTATGCCTGACGGTGATTAACATCAACGGCGACCAGTATACCGTCACGGCAATGAAGGAGACGCTCGACCGCTCAAACATCGGGCAGCTGAACGTTGGCGACAAGGTGAACGTGGAGAGGTCAATGCAGGTCAATGGCCGTCTCGACGGACATATCGTCCAAGGCCACGTTGACGAGACCGCGGAGTGCGTCGACATGAGAGACGCCGATGGCAGCACCTACTTCACCTTCCGCTATCATGCCGACAAGGCTATGGCACGACGTGGATACATGTGCGTGGACAAAGGCTCAGTGACCGTGAACGGCGTGTCGCTGACCGTCATCAACCCCACCGACGACTCTTTCACGGTGGCCATCATCCCCTTCACGCGCGAGCACACCAACTTCCACTACATCAAGGTTGGCACCCGTGTCAACATTGAGTTCGACATCTTGGGGAAATACATCGCACGCTTGCGACATTTTGAGGAATAAGTGCCCCTTTGCCTTTCCACTGAAATGACGATGGCTTTACGCTGGAATCGCGATGCCTTTACGGTGGAAAGCCGATGCCTTTACGGTGGAAAGCCGAAACCCCTACAACACAAGCACCTGTCCAAGGGTGCTTTTTTTATTGCGGCTTCGGCTTTAACGCTTTTTATATTTATATAAACTTGTCTAATTATTGCTATTTTTATGACAATTTGTAAAAATTGCGCCAACTATTGTTAAGATTAAATCATTTGAATAAACCTTTCACATATTATTGCATCAAAGCATAATAACATAAAAGGTAATTATCAGTTATTCAATATCTATGGTAAACAAAGCAACAACTATCCTTGTTGTGGCAGGACTTCTTAGCATTTCAGCAAGAGTCTCCGCGCGTCAGTGGACGCTGCACGATTGCATCAGTTATGCACTTGCCAACAACATCACGCTTCAAAAGAACCGGGTAAGCAAGTATTCGGCCATTGAAGACTACAAGCAAAGCAAGGCCGCACTGCTGCCCTCGCTTTCCGCCTCCACGTCGCACAACATTTCCTACAACCCATGGCCTGAGCAAGGGTCATACACGGTGCAAGGATCAAAGGTGCAAACCAATGTCGACAAGTTCTATTACAATGGTTCATACGGCATAAACGCCAACTGGACGGTATGGAATGGCAACCAGAACCACAACAAGATAACGCTCAACAAGCTCTCCGTGGAGAAAGCCGAGCTCGACTCCGCCCAGACGGCCAACAGCCTGCAAGAGCAGATAGCGCAGCTCTTCGTGCAAATACTGTATTCGAAGGAAGCGGTGAAGGTCAACGAGTCGACGCTTGAGACATCGAAAAAGACCGAGGAACGAGGAAAGGAGTTTTGCAAGGTAGGCTCACTCAGCAAGGCAGACCTGGCGCAGCTCACCGCCCAAAGGGCACAAGACGAATACAGCGTCGTCCAGGCGCAAAGCTCGCTTGCCGACTATAAGCGACAGCTGAAAAAGCTCCTGCAAATAACCGACCAAGAGGAGTTTGACGTAAGCGCCGACGAGCCAACCGACGCCATGGCGACAACCGCCATACCATCGGTGACCACGGTCTACGACTCTGCCCTACAATATCGTCCGGAGATTCAAAACGCCCTGCTGGGAATAAAGAGCAGCGACGTGCAAATAAAGATAGCCAAGGGTCAACGCATGCCAACGATAGGTATTTCGGCAAGCATCAGCAGCAACACCACTTCGATGAACAGCAACGGATGGACAAAGCAGTTGAAGAACAACCTCATTGGCGGAGCGGGATTCACCTTGAGCGTCCCTATCTACGACAACAGGCAGGCCAAGACTGCCATCAACAAGGCCGTCCTCTCAAAGCAGACCTACGAGCTCGACCTGAAGGACAAGCAAACGCAGCTCTACTCCACCATCGAGAACTATTGGCTCCAGGCCAACAACAACCAAGAGCAATACAAGAGCGCGAAGGTGAACACCGAAAGCGCGCAGGAAAGCTACGACTTGCTGCAAGAGCAGTTCAAGCAGAACCTCAAGAACGTCATTGAGCTGATGAACGGAAAAGACAAGCTGCTCAAGGCAAAGCAAAGCGAGCTGCAGGCCAAATACACGGCCATACTCAACATCAACTTGCTCAACTTCTATAAGGATGGCACATTGAAATAATGTCACCCTTGTGACTTAACCCGACAAACAAATAATTATCGCATAAATACAAACTCATGAAAATCAAGAAAATAAGCAGTATTTGGATAATCGTAGGCGTTGTTGTTGTCATAGCGATAGCAGCGTGGCTGCTCTCCGGCAACAAGAAAGACACGACAGTCAACTTCACCACCGAGGCTGCAGGCCCAGCCAACATCGAGAACAGCGTTACCGCCACGGGTACGATTGAGGCCGTGAAGACCGTCACCGTAGGTACACAGGTGTCTGGTATCATCGACAAGCTCTTCGTAGACTACAACAGCGTGGTAAAGAAAGGGCAGGTCATTGCCGAGCTCGACAAGCAGAACCTGCAGAGCCAGCTCAACTCATCAAAGGCACAACTCTCGCAGGCACAAGCCAACCTCGCCAGCGCACAAAGCGACCTTGCCTACCAGAAAGCCAACTACCAGCGCAACAAGACTCTGTACGACAAGGGCCTCATCTCTGCCAACGACTTTGAGCAGGCTCGCCTGAGCTGGCAAACAGCAACTGCCACCGTGGCACAAAGGCGCGACGCAGTGGCTTCAGCCAAGGAAGAGGTGAGCCGTGCGCAAACAAACCTCAGCTATGCCGTCATCACATCTCCAATCGACGGTGTGGTCATCTCAAAGAGCGTTGAGGAAGGACAGACCGTGGCAGCAAGCTACTCTACACCTGAGCTCTTCACCATCGCCAAGGACCTGAAAGACATGCGCGTCATCGCCGACGTTGACGAGGCCGACATAGGTGGCGTCAAGGTTGGACAAAGGGTGACGTTCACTGTGGACGCGTATCCCAACGACACTTTCGAGGGCTCCGTGACACAGGTGCGCCAAGAGGCAACCACGACAAACAACGTCGTGACATACGAGGTGGTGATCAGCGCGCCAAACCAAGACCTGAAGCTGAAGCCAGGACTGACAGCCAACGTGAACATCTACACCGAGGAGATCAAAAACGTGTTGAGCGTTCCTTCAAAGGCATTGCGCTACACACCTGAGAAAGAGACTGTTGGCGGAAGAAAGATTCAAGACATCTCCAACGCCAAGAACAAGGTTTGGACGCTTGAGGGCAACACGCTCGTGGCACACAAGGTGACCATAGGCTCTACCGATGGCATTCACACGCAGATTCTCGGCGGCATAAAGAAAGGCGCCAAGGTCATCACCGGCATAGCCACGCCAGAGGCCGACGATGCCGATGCCGACGACAGCAGCAACGACGGCACGCAAAGCCCATTCGCCCCTGGACCACGCGGAAACAAAAAGAAGTAAAAGCGTATGGACAAAGACAGAAAAGTAGTAATCGAGCTGCAAGACATCAAGCGCGAGTTTAAGGTTGGCGACGAGATCGTGCATGCCTTGCGTGGCGTCTCGTTCAAGATCTATGAGGGAGAGTTCGTCACCATCATGGGTAAGTCTGGCTCAGGAAAGTCGACACTCCTCAACCAGCTTGGTTGCCTTGACACGCCATCGAGCGGCGAGTATTACCTCGACGGCGTGCCAGTGAGGGAGATGTCGCGGTCGCAAAGGGCGGTGCTTCGCAACCGCAAGATAGGCTTCATCTTCCAAAACTACAACCTCTTGCCCAAGACGTCATCGGTGGAGAACGTGGAGTTGCCGCTTATGTACAACGCCAACGTGTCTGCCGCCGAACGGCATGAGCGCGCCATAGAGGCACTGAAGGCCGTAGGACTTGGCGACAGGCTCTACCACAAGTCGAACCAGATGTCGGGAGGACAGATGCAGCGCGTAGCCATAGCACGCGCCCTCGTCAACGACCCCGCCGTCATACTTGCCGACGAGGCCACAGGTAACCTCGACACGCGAACGAGCTTCCAGATACTCGTGCTCTTCCAAAAGCTCTACGCCCAAGGGCACACCATCATCTTCGTCACCCACAACCCCGACATAGCCAACTACTCGTCGAGGAACATTGAGATACGAGACGGAAAGGTTATCAGCGATGAGTATAACGACAACATCAGGGATGCGGCAAAAGCCCTCGCGGAATTGCCAGTAAACACCGATGAGTAAATTATAGATGACAAAATGAACTATACCAACTTATTCAAGATAGCCCTGCGTGCCATTGGCGCAAACAAGATGCGGTCGTTTCTCACCGCGCTTGGCATCATCATCGGCGTGGCATCGGTCATCACGATGCTCGCCATAGGCCAAGGCTCAAAGCGCAGCATCCAGGCAAACATAGCCGAGATGGGCTCCAACATGATAATGATTCATCCGGGCCAGGACATGCGCGGTGGCGTAAGACAGGACGCATCGTCGATGGAAACGCTGAAACTCACCGACTACCAAACGTTGAAGGACGAGTGCAACTACATCAAGGGCATCTCGCCCGTGGTGAGCAGCTCCGGCCAGTTCATCTACGGCAACAACAACACGCAATCGACCATCTATGGCGTGAACACTGAGTATCTCGACATCAGGCAGCTAAGCGTGTCGAATGGCGACTGCTTCACCGACCAAGACATCAAGTCGAACGCCAAGGTGTGCATACTCGGACAAACCGTAGTGGATTACCTCTTCCCCAACGGTGGAGACCCCGTGGGAAAGGTGGTCAGGTTCAACTCCACGCCCTTCCGCGTTGTAGGTGTACTGAAAAAGAAAGGCTACAACTCCATGGGTATGGACCAGGACAACCTTGTCATAGCGCCATACACCACTATCATGAAGCGCATCCTCGCGCAGACTTATCTCTCTGAGATTCAAGCCTCTGCCATAACAGAGGGGGTGACAGAGAAAGCCACAGACGAGATGACCACCATCTTGCGACGCAACCACAAGCTGAAGGATGCCACCGACACGAAGGAAGCCGACGATGACGACTTCAACATTCGCTCGCAGGAAGAGTTGTCCTCGATGATGAACTCTACCACCAACATGCTGACAATACTGCTCGGCTGCGTGGCTGGCATCTCCCTCGTGGTGGGCGGCATCGGCATCATGAACATCATGTATGTCAGCGTCACCGAGCGCACACGTGAGATTGGCTTGCGCATGAGCGTTGGCGCCCGCAGCCTGGACATCCTCAACCAGTTCCTCATAGAGGCCATCATGATGTCGGTGACAGGCGGCATCATTGGCATAATCATCGGAATAGGAGCAAGCTATGGCGTGAAGATTGTTGCAGGATGGCCTATCTACATCGAGCCATGGACCATACTCATGTCGTTCGCGGTATGTACGTTCACCGGAGTTTTCTTCGGTTGGTACCCAGCCAAGAAGGCTGCCATGCTTGACCCGATTGAGGCAATCAGATACGAGTGATTTGTTTACGCTTGCGCTTGCATAAGCAAAGTTAAAAAATACAAAAGCGCGTCTTGTAATGTCTTATTTCTTTATCTTTGCAAAAACAATTAAAGCAAACTAAAGAAATGAGACATTTCAAGTTTATTACCCTTTCAGTCGTTGCCACGTTGATGTTGGCGTCATGCGGCACCACTTCCACCGTGCCTATCACCGGACGTAAGCACACCCTGCTTGTTTCCGACTCGGAGGTGTTGAGCCTGAGCAACAAGCAATATTCCGAATTCATGCAGACGGCCAAGGTTTCCACCAACACCACAAACACGGCAATGGTGAAGCGTGTAGGCCAACGTTTGGCAACAGCCGTAGAGACATATTTGAAGAACAACGGCCTTTCATCGGAAATACAGAATTTCTCTTGGGAGTTTAATCTCGTTCAAAACACGGAGGCTAACGCCTTTTGCATGCCAGGCGGCAAAATCGCGGTCTACGAAGGCATTCTACAATATACGCAGAACGAGGCCTCGTTGGCCATCGTCCTCGGCCACGAGATAGCGCACGCCGTGGCAAAGCACTCGGCAGAGCAAATGTCGAAGAAGCTTCGTCAGCAATACGGCACGCAGATTGGCGGGGCGTTGCTCGGGAAAGTGGTTGGCAGCAGCACCGCGTCCGTTGCTACACAAGTGGCACAGACAGGCTTCAGCCTCGCAAACTTGAAATACAGCCGTGACGACGAGACCGAGGCCGACCACATGGGACTGATCTTCGCAGCAATGGCAGGCTATGACCCGCAGGTTGCCATTTCTTTCTGGCAGCGCATGTCTTCTGGCAACAGCAACAAGAGCGACTTCCTCTCCGACCACCCTTCTGACGCCAAGCGCATTGCGGCATTACAGACAGAGATGCCCGAGGCCCTGAAATATTATCAAGCCTCTGGTTATGCCAAGACCACACAGGCTACGACAAAGAAGACCACCACCACAAAGAAAACAACAACAAAGACGACGGCAAAGAAGTCTACTTCCACAAAGCGCAAATAACAAACGCGCCTACGCGGAGACTGACCAATCACACGACAAACCACAAACTCTCAGCCTATGCTTGAATATCTTTCATCCAACCTTTGGCTTGTTTGGACACTGATATGCGTTTTCGCCTTGATACTTGAAGTCACGTCAGGCACGTTTTACCTGATGTGCTTCGCCTTGGGCGCGGCGTGCTCCATCATGGCCTCACTGTTTATGACTCCGTTCTGGGTTCAGGTATTGATATTCGCCATAGGCTCAGCCCTTTGCGTGTTTGGCGTGCGTCCGTTTGCCTTAAAGTATCTCCACCCGCACAAAGACGATCGCCCGAGCAACGCCGATGCCCTTATCGGCCGCACGGGCATCGTGATAGAGCCTATCAGTCCAACCCATTCTGGCTACGTGAAAGTTGACGGCGATGAATGGAAAGCCATATCCGATGCCGGAGCGACCATAGCCAATGGGAGCCGCGTAAGGATAGTGTCTCGCGACAGCATAATTGTGAAAGTTGTCGAGGAACCATAAGACACACTGGGGCGGCAAACACTTAATCTTAATTCTCTTAAATTATTAACGCTTAAAACTAAATTACCATGTTTGGATTCTATGTCTTGATAGCACTTGTAGTGCTGGCACTCTTATTCGCCAAAATGGCCATTGTCATCATTCCGCAAAGCGAGACACGCATCATCGAGAGATTGGGCAGGTACTACGCCACGCTTAAACCCGGAATAAACATCATCATACCTTTCATAGACAAGGCAAAGGTCATCGTCACCTACCAACGTGGCCACTACACTTACAGCAACCACATTGACCTCAGGGAGCAAGTGTACGACTTCGACAAGCAAAACGTGATCACGAAGGACAACATCCAGATGCAAATCAACGCCCTGCTCTATTTCCAAATCGTCGACCCATTCAAGGCCGTTTATGAGATCAACAATCTCCCCAACGCCATTGAGAAGCTGACGCAAACCACGCTGAGAAACATCATTGGCGAGATGGAGCTTGACCAAACCCTTACATCACGCGACATAATCAACACCAAGCTGCGCGGCGTGCTCGATGATGCCACCAACAAGTGGGGTATCAAGGTGAACCGCGTCGAGCTGCAAGACATCACCCCTCCACAAAGCGTGCTGCAGGCCATGGAGAAGCAGATGCAGGCAGAACGCGACAAGCGTGCCACGATTCTCACTTCTGAGGGTCAAAAGCAAGCTCAAATCCTGAAGTCGGAAGGTGAGAAGGCTGCCACCATCAACCGTGCGGAAGCCGACAAGCAGCAAGCCATACTAAGGGCGGAAGGTGAA
The DNA here is from genome assembly GCA_963635115.1 of Oscillospiraceae bacterium. Taxonomy (GTDB): domain Bacteria; phylum Bacteroidota; class Bacteroidia; order Bacteroidales; family Bacteroidaceae; genus Prevotella. The sequence continues at coordinate 67,372 of CAVHEN010000002.1, forward strand.
GCCACGGCACGCATACGCAAGGCTGAAGCAGAGGCGGCGGCTATAGAAAAGGTGACGCAAGCCGTGGGCCAGACGACCAACCCCGCCAACTACCTGCTCGCGAAAAACTACATTCAAATGCTACAACAAGTCGCGTCTGGCGATAAGTCGAAGACCGTATTCCTGCCCTACGAGGCAAGCAACCTGATGGGAAGCCTCGGAGGGATAAAGGAATTGTTTAAATAATAGAACTGTTTAATAATTAACCAATTATGCATTGCAGTTTATGCATCGTATGCGGCGCACGCCCTAACTTCATTAAGGTTGCGCCGCTTATCCGAACTATCAAGGAAAGCACCTCAAGTCAAGAAGTGGATTTCCATCTCGTCTATACTGGTTCGGAAGATGATCCAACGATAGACAAGACCTTGTTTGACGACTTGTGCATTCCGCATCCCGACACGTTTCTTGGAGTGACGGCAACAAACCTAAGCGAAATAACAGGGCAGACGATGCAACAGTTTGAGACGTATCTTCAAACACACGCTACCGACACGGTGGTCGTAGTGGATGACCTCGCCTCAACTATGGCAGTGGCGATAGTGACCAAGAAGCATGGCATAAGGCTCGCGCATATCGCTGCCGGCACAAGGTCGTTTGACATAAACATGCCAAAGGAAGTGAACAGGCTCGTCATTGACGGCCTGTCCGACATTCTCTTCACGGCAGGGGCAAGCAACAACTCTATTGCCAACCGAGAGGGAGCCGAACTGTCGAAAGTCTACATGGTTGGAAACATCCTTATCGACAACCTGCGTTTCATCCACGACAAGCTAAAGAAGCCTGCCATAGCCGACGACTTGAGGTTAAACTGCAACGACTATATCGTGTTCACGCTCAACCGAAAAGCCTTAATAGCCAACATTGACAACCTAAAGGATATGTTGAAGGCGGTTATTTCCAACGCCAACGCTACTCCAATAATCGCGCCGTTGAGAGACGAGGCTGCCAAGGCGGTGCAAGATTGTCTCAAAGACGTGGACTCTAATTGTTTTCATGTCGTCGAGCCTCTCCCCTATTTGGAATTTGCCTGGCTCACTGAAAACGCGAAAGGCATCGTCACCGATTCTGGCAATGTGGCAGAAGAGGCGACGTTCAATCACGTGCCCTGCATAACCCTTAACAGCTACACAGAGCACATAGAAACCGTGCGCGAGGGCACTAACGTGCTTGTCGGCGAGGATGCCGCCACTTTAGGCAAAGCCATTGCCGACATAATAAATGGTAGATGGAAGAAAGGCCAACTTCCAGAAAGGTGGGATGGAAGAACAGCCACTCGCATGTTAAGCATTCTTGAAGGCAAGGAGAAATAACGGGCAACACCGTTACTTCTCCCTTAATAGACTATACCGTTATCTCTCCCGCAAGAGACTGGCACATCAAGCCACGTATGACATTAGGGTCAGAGTACATTCCCTGAAGAAACATCAGTTTTGTGATGGCAGACTCCACGGTGCCGTCAAAACCCGACACAACCCCAATGTCCTTGAGTTGGTAGCCTGTGTCATAACGGTCCATGACCACACTTCCGGCAACGCATTGGCTAATGTTCACTATCACCACTCCTCTCTGTGCGGCTTGACGCAACAAGGGCATCAGCCAATAGTTGTGTGGCGCGTTGCCACTGCCGAATGTCCTGACGACCATGCCACGAAGCGAACTGGAGCTTAGCACATTCCTGAATATCCGCTCTTGTATGCCCGGGAAGATGCTAAACACCATGACGTTCTCGTCCATGGCATAATGTGGAATCATACGCTTTGAAAAGTCGGGCTTAATGATATGGTGGTCGTGAAAAGAGAAATTCACGCCAGCGTCGCACAGGTGCGGATAATTGAAACTGTCGAAGGCGAAAAAGCCTTCGGCGTTTATCTTCGTCGACCGGTTACCCCTCAACAACCTACCACTGAAATAAATGCACACCTCAGGCACCTTGGCATGACCATCCTTGTCTTTCAACGCCGCCAACTCTATGCTTGTAATAAGGTTTTCCTTGCCATCTGTCCTCAACTGTCCAATGGGAAGCTGAGATCCTGTAAGGATTACGGGCTTGGTAAGGTTTTCCAACATGAACGATAAGGCTGAAGCCGTATAAGCCATCGTATCAGTGCCATGCAGTATCACAAAACCATCATACTGGTCATAATTGTGCGCGATGATCCTTACCAGTTGCGCCCAGTTTTTAGGCTTCATGTCGCTTGAGTCAATAGGCGGTGTAAACTGATAAACGTCCACATTGGTGCGGATAAGGTTGAATTCCGGCATGGAGTCTTCAAGGTGGTTGAAATCGAGCGGTTCCAATGCTCCAGTCTGTGGGTTTTGACCCATCCCGACTGTTCCACCCGTATAAATCAGCAGCACTTTATTCATTTCCTAAGCTTTATCATTTGTTATAATAACTATGTTGATTAACCCGCCTGTATTTGTTGGCCTCAACTAAAAGAATACTCAACTTTTCTTTCCTCGCATCATCCAGCTTGTTCTTCCTGAACATCTTTCGATTATACTTAAGCCAATTGACCAAATGCCTATCTTTCACATTATACTTTGACGGCCTGCGTTTGTTTGCATCAAGATAGGACATGTATTCCTGCCAATTCAACAGCCATAACTCATCGAATTTCATTCCGGCGAATCTATTATAATGTTATACCATCCTTGGTCACTTCTTTCGTATTTGCAAAATTACTTATTTTTTAAACCATTCATATTATTTCAAGAAATTATTTTTCAGCTAATCCTTTATACTTTGGAAAATTAGTCTTACCTTTGCACTAATAAAGCATTCATTATCTTTAAAAATGAAGAAAATCCTCTTTATCCCAGTTTTGTGTGCTATACTTCTCGCTTTGGGAAGTTGCTCAAGTATGCGTCATTACACTTATTTTCAAAACATTGACACGTTAGACTTATCTCCATCAAAGGGTCTTCCCGTAACAAAGATAATGCCAAACGATGAGCTCTCAATCATTGTCAAGACGACCAACCCCGAAGCATCACAGCCATTCAACCTTTTTTCGGGCAACGAAACCGGCAACAACAATAACAATAATAACATACGAGGTTATCTCGTGGACAACGATGGTTGCATCAACTTCCCCGTCTTGGGAAGGATTCACGTGAGCGGACTTTCCAACTCGGAAATAGAAGACACCATCTCCAATAGGCTTAAGCCTTATCTCGCACGTTCAGAGAAACCTGTCGTCATATGCAGGCTTAGGAGTTTCCGCGTCACGATGATAGGAGAGCTCGGTTCGAAGGTCATAGAAGTGCCTGACGAGAAAATCAACATCGTTCAGGCTTTGGCTCAAGCTGGCGACATATCCATGTACGGAAAGCGCACAAACGTGCTGTTAGTGCGCGAGGATTCCGTTGGCCAAAAGCACTCACATCGTTTCAACATGAACGACGCGAGGATATTCAATGACCCCTATTATTATCTTAAGCAAAACGACATTGTCTACGTCCAACCAACCAAGCAGAAGACGGTGCAGTCTTCCACGGGCCAATGGACAACGCTGTGGGTCACTGTCTTAGGTTGGGCTACCACCGTGGCATCACTGGTATTGACTATCTTGAAATAAACACATAACAAGTATTCTTAATCGATGGAAAACAATATCCATGAGGATTGCGGCGTTGCTTTGGTACGCCTACTGAAACCCCTCAGCTATTATCAAAAGAAATATGGCTCATGGAAATGGGGTCTGGGCAAGCTCTATCTGATGATGGAGAAAGAGCACAACCGTGGTCAGGAAGGCGCAGGTATAGCCTCCGTAAAGCTCAACACCAAACCCGGACATGAATACATGTTCAGGGAAAGGGCCGAAGGCGCCAACGCCATCACGGAGATATTCGGTGAGGCAAACCGGCAGATCAAGCAAGTGATGAAGGAGAAGGACATAGACATTGAGGCCTATGACGAACTTCCCTTTGCAGGCGAGCTTTACATGGGGCATTTGCGCTATTCCACAACAGGAAAGAGTGGCGTGAAATATGTGCACCCGTTCTTGAGAAGGAACAACTGGAAAGCGAAAAACCTTTGCATCTGCGGCAACTTCAACATGACAAATGTCGAGGACGTTTTCAAGGCCCTCACACGTCAAGGACAATGCCCACGCATCTATAGCGACACATATATTACGCTTGAGCTTATGGGGCATAGGTTGGATCGCGAGGTTGAGCGCAACTTCGTGGATGCGCAAAAACAAGGGTTGCAAGACACCGACATAACTGATTACATCGACAGCCACGTTCGCATGGAGAACGTCCTCAAGACGACGATGAATCATTTTGATGGTGGATATGTAATGTGCGGCATCACCGGAAGTGGCGAGATGTTTGCAATGAGAGACACTCATGGCATTCGTCCCGCTTTTTGGTATAAGAACGATGAGATTGTGGCCGTGGCATCAGAGAGGCCAGTGCTCCAGACCACTTTTGACCTTGAATACGACGAGATACACGAGCTCAACCCAGGCGCAGCCCTCATCGTGAGAAACGATGGCAACACCACGGAGCAGCAAATTCTTGAGGAAGAGGAGAACCACAAATGCTCATTTGAGCGCATTTACTTCTCGCGCGGCTCCGACAAGGACATCTACCGAGAGCGCAAGAAACTTGGCGAGCAATTGACGCCGAAAGTGCTCAAAGCCATTGACGGCGACACCGAGCACACCGTCATCTCATTCATACCCAACACCGCCGAAGTGGCTTACTACGGCTTGCTCGATGGCTTTAAGAATTACCAACGAGAGCAAGACATCAACAACATCCTGGCATTGGGACACCAACCCACTCGCGATGAGCTCGCGACATTACTCAACCGCAACGTCAGGTCTGAGAAAGTGGCTTGGAAAGACATTAAGCTGCGCACGTTCATCACAGAAGGCACGGCGCGCAACGACCTTGCAGCCCATGTTTACGATATAACATACGGTTCCATCGAGCCATATAAAGACAACCTCGTAATCATAGACGACAGCATTGTGCGTGGTACCACGCTGAAGGAGAGCATTCTTCACATTCTCGACAGGCTTCATCCTAAGAAGATAGTCCTTGTCAGCTCGGCTCCGCAGATTCGCTATCCCGACTACTATGGCATCGACATGCCAAGGCTTGAGGAGTTCTGCGTCTTCCGTGCCACGATTGCCCTAATACACGACAGAGGCATGGAGCATCTCATTCACGACACGTACAAGGCTTGTAAGGCCGAGCTCGAAAAGCCGACAAACGAGATGCAGAATCATGTTCGCGACATTTACGAGCCATTCACCGTAGAGGAGATAAACAAGAAAATCGTGGAGATGCTCAAACCAGACGACATGACGACGCCAGTAGACATTGTCTACCAATCGCTCGACGGTCTTCACAAAGCCATCCCCGACAACCAGGGCGATTGGTATTTCTCAGGACACTACCCCACTCCAGGCGGAAACAAGATGTGCATTAAGGCATTCATCAATTATTATGAGAATGTTTATGGTTGCATGAATTTAGGCATATAAAACAACAACAGATGAAAAATGTTACTTTGATATTATCTGACGGCACAAAGTTTCATGGCCGCTCTTTCGGTTACGATGCACCCGTAGCTGGCGAGGTCGTCTTCAACACCGCCATGATGGGTTACCCCGAATCATTGACTGACCCTTCCTATGCCGGGCAAATCCTTACGTTCACCTATCCCTTGATAGGCAACTATGGCGTGCCTCCATTCACATTCGAGAAAAACGGACTGCCCACATTCATGGAGAGCGACAAGATATATGCCGCAGCCATGATCTGCTCCGACTATAGCGAGCAATACAGCCACTGGAACGGTGTGGAGTCGCTTGCCGCATGGCTTCAGCGCGAGCACATACCTGGCATCACCGACATCGACACAAGACAGTTGACCAAGGTGTTGCGTGAGCATGGTGTCATGATGGGCTCCATCGTGTTCGACGACGAGCCAGACAACGTGCCACACGCCGACTACTCAGGGGTTAACTTTGTCGACAAAGTGTCGTGCAAGGAAATCATCCGCTACAACGAGGGAGCCGGAAAGAAGGTGCTGCTTGTCGACTGCGGAGTGAAGGCAAACATCATCCGTTGCCTTATCAATCGTGGCGTGGAAGTAATCCGCGTGCCATGGAACTACGACTACACCGACATGGATTTCGATGGCCTCTTCCTTGCCAATGGTCCTGGCGATCCTGACACTTGCCAAGATGCCGTGGATGTCTTGAAGAAGCAGTTGAGCATGAGCCGCAAGCCTATATGTGGCATCTGCATGGGCAACCAACTGCTCGGCAAGGCTGCCGGAGCCACCATCTACAAGCTCAAATACGGCCACCGCTCCCACAACCAGCCTGTGCGCCTCGTAGGTACCGAACACTGCTACATAACCTCACAGAACCATGGTTACGCCGTAGACGCTACGACTTTGGGCTCTGAGTGGGAAGAGCTCTTCGTAAACATGAACGATGGCTCTAACGAGGGCATACGCCACAAGACTAACCCTTGGTTCTCATCACAGTTCCATCCAGAAGCCTGTTCCGGTCCTGTAGACACCGAGTTCATGTTCGACAAATTCATAGAAACTTTGAAAGACTGAGACAATGAAAAATCAAAATATCAAGAAGGTTCTTCTATTAGGGTCTGGCGCACTGAAGATCGGTGAGGCTGGCGAGTTCGACTATTCTGGCTCTCAAGCACTTAAAGCCTTGCGTGAAGAAGGCATACAAACGGTGCTCATCAACCCTAACATTGCCACGGTGCAAACTTCCGAAGGCGTTGCCGACCAGATATACTTCCTCCCAGTGCAACCCTATTTCGTGGAGCGCGTCATTGCCAAGGAACGCCCAGACGGCATTCTCCTTTCCTTCGGTGGACAGACCGCGCTCAACTGTGGTGTGGAACTTGAGGAAAGCGGTGTATTAAAGAAATACAATGTTCAGGTGCTCGGCACCCCCGTGAGCGCAATCATGAACACGGAGGATCGTGAGCTCTTCGTGGAAAAGCTCGACGAGATTAATATCAATACCATCAAGAGCGAGGCTTGCGAGGACATGGACCAAGCCCTCAAGGCTGCCACAGACTTGGGCTACCCTGTCATCGTGCGCGCTGCCTACGCCCTCGGTGGACTCGGCTCCGGCTTTGCCAACAACGATGAGGAGCTCCGCAAGATTTGCGAGAAAGCATTCTCTTTCTCTCCGCAGGTTCTCGTGGAGAAGAGCCTTAAAGGCTGGAAAGAAATAGAATATGAGGTGGTGCGCGACCGTTACGACAACTGCATCACGGTGTGCAACATGGAGAATTTCGACCCATTGGGCATTCACACGGGCGAGAGCATCGTCATAGCTCCATCGCAGACCCTCACCAACTCAGAATACCACAAGCTGCGCGAGTTGTCAATAAAAATCGTGCGCCACATCGGCATCGTGGGCGAATGTAACGTGCAGTATGCCTTCGACCCGAACTCTGAGGACTATCGCGTCATTGAGGTCAACGCGCGCCTCTCGCGTTCATCGGCTTTGGCTTCAAAGGCTACAGGTTATCCTCTCGCCTTCGTTGCCGCCAAGCTCGGATTGGGTTATGGCCTCTTCGAGTTGAAGAACTCTGTCACGAAAACCACGTCCGCGTTCTTTGAGCCTGCCCTCGACTACGTGGTCTGTAAGATTCCACGTTGGGACCTCAGCAAGTTCCGCGGCGTTGACAAAGAGTTAGGCTCAAGCATGAAGTCGGTCGGTGAGGTAATGGCCATTGGCCGCAACTTCGAGGAAGCCATACAGAAAGGCCTCCGAATGATTGGCCAAGGCATGCACGGCTTCGTGGAGAACAAGGAGCTGGAGATTCCAGACATCGACAAGTCGCTCCGTGAGCCAACCGACAAGCGCGTGTTCGTCATATCAAAGGCCATGCACAAAGGCTACACCGTCGACGAGATTCACGAGCTTACAAAGATTGACCGCTGGTTCCTCAATAAGCTCAAGCACATCATCGACATCGACGAGCGCCTGAAGAAGTGCAACGTCAACACTCTCGACAAGGCCTTGCTGCGTGAGGCAAAGGTCTATGGCTTCACCGATTTCCAAATTGCCCGCGCCGTCAACCTTGAGAAAGAGATTGGCAACATGCACAAGGCAATGCTCGTGATACGCAGTCTTCGAAAGAACTACGGCATCTTGCCTGTGGTCAAGCAGATAGACACCCTTGCAGCGGAATATCCCGCGCAAACCAACTATCTTTACGTCACATACGCTGGCGTGAAAAGCGACATCGACTTTGCCAACGACCACCGCTCGGTCATCGTACTTGGCTCAGGCGCCTATCGCATCGGCTCTTCCGTGGAGTTCGACTGGTGCGGCGTGCAGGCTCTGCAAACAATCCGCAAGCAGGGTTACAGGTCCATCATGATCAACTATAACCCCGAGACCGTGTCGACCGACTACGACATGTGCGACCGCCTCTATTTCGATGAGCTCACCTTCGAGCGTGTCATGGACATCATCGACATGGAGCAGCCTTATGGTGTCGTCGTATCCACGGGTGGACAGATTCCCAACAACCTCGCCATGTATCTCGACGAGCAGAATGTGCCAATTCTCGGCACCCAAGCCAGGGACATCGACCACGCTGAGGATCGTGCCAAGTTCTCGCAGATGCTCAACGAGTTGGGCATCAACCAGCCAGAATGGAGCGCGCTCAAGAGCATGGACGACATCGAGGCATTTGTCAAGCGTGTGGGCTTCCCAGTGCTCGTGCGTCCTTCTTACGTCCTCTCAGGCGCGGCGATGAATGTTTGCTCCAACGACGAGGAGCTTCACCGCTTCTTGCAGCTTGCCGCCAACGTGAGCGAGGATCACCCCGTGGTGGTCTCGAAGTTTATCGAGCACGCCAAGGAGATCGACTTCGATGCCGTGGCACGCAATGGTGAGATCATGGCCTACGCCATCTCCGAGCACATCGAGTTTGCCGGTGTCCACTCTGGCGATGCTACCCTTCAGTTGCCGCCACAAAAGCTGTACGTGGAGACGGTTCGCCGCATCAAGCGTGTATGCCGCAAGATTGCCGCCGCATTGCACATCAATGGCCCGTTCAACATCCAGTTCATGGCTCGCGAGAACGACATCCTCGTCATCGAGTGCAACCTCCGCAGCTCACGCTCTTTCCCATTCGTAAGCAAGGTGCTGAAGCTCAACTTCATCGAGCTTGCCACAAAGATAATGCTCGGCGTCCCTGTAGAGAAGCCTGCCAAGAGCCTCTTCGACCTCGATTATGTAGGCATCAAGGCTTCGCAGTTCTCATTCAACCGCTTGCAGAAGGCCGACCCAGTGCTCGGTGTGGACATGAGTTCCACTGGCGAAGTGGGTTGCTTGGGCGACGACACCAACCAGGCTCTGCTCAAAGCCGAGCTCGCCGTGGGTCAGCGCATACCAAAACACACGGTGCTACTCTCAACCGGTGGCGCAAAGCAGAAAGCGGAGATGCTCGATGCCGCAAAGTGCCTCGTGAAGAATGGCTATGAGCTCTTCGCCACTCCTGGCACATCACGTTACCTCACGGAGAATGGCGTGACAAACACGCTTGTCTACTGGCCATCAGAGTCTGACAAGCAGCCACAGGCCTTGCAGATGCTTCATGAGAAGAAGATCGACATGGTGGTCAACATTCCTAAGGACCTCACCGCCGGTGAGTTGACCAATGGCTACAAGATTCGTCGTGCAGCCATCGACCTCAACGTGCCTCTGATTACCAATAGCCGTCTCGCCTCAGCATTCATCACCGCCTTCACCACGCTGTCGCTCGACGACATCGACATCAAGGCTTGGGGAGAGTATTGATTTAGACCAATATGAATTGCCCGACTCTCAACGTGTCGGGCAATAAGAGACTTCAACAATAAAAGCCCATTGGCAGATTTTTAGCTTAGCTAAATGCCAATGGGCTTGTATCGTGGTATAATGGCTTGTTTTCATGAAATGTCACAAACGTCACGTCATTTTTGTCACGATAAGGATTTCGCATGCACATCATACCGATGGACATCATGCAAATGGTGATGCATTGCAGGGTGCGGCCCTTGTGGCCGTCCACGTCCTGCATAGCTCTACATCCATACATTTCTCTCATGGATTTTTCATTCCACATGATTCTTTTTTCTCACACGGATTTTAAAGATCTAAAAGATTGCTACGCTATTCGCTACGCGATGATTCAACGCAAAAAACGGAATAACACGGTATTATGCCATTCGGGACGCGGACGGCCACAGGGGCCGCACCCTGCAAAACATCCGCGTTGGTTCAAGGTGCAGGGGCGGGCCCTGCGCCCCATCCGCAACCAATGTGGATGAAACATGGCATGCGTAATCGGCGAAGCCGACATCATTTAAATCTTTTATATCCATGTGGGAATAATAAATGTGTGTGCCATGCGGGGACGCGGGCGGGCACAAGACCCGCCCCTGCAAGGCATCCACGTTGATTTAAGGTGCAGGGCCGCGCCCTGCAATGCATCACCATTTGCATGATGTCCATCGGTATGATGTGTATGCGAAATCCTTATCGTGACAAAAATGACGTGACGTTTGTGACATTCTCATTGCCTCTCCATCGTAATCGCGTTGCCCTTCCATCGTAACGCCACTGCCTTTCCACCGCAACGCCATCGTCCTTCCACCGCAACGCCACTGCCCTTCCACCGCAACGCCACTGCCCTTCCACCGCAACGCCGATGCCAAGGCAATGAGCATCATGGCTACCGCTATTGTTAGCATATCTAAATGGCATGTTTATCATTATTATATACAAGCATTTAGAAAACATATCACCTTTTCGCAAAGATGTTTGCACCAATATTTTTAATGAAGTTTTCTTGCCATAACCTATTATTATCAAAATATTCCTTATCTTTGCAACTAACAAACCCAAGAAGACCATGGCATCAAAGTTATATCCTATAGGAATACAGACATTCGAGCGCATTCGACGAGAAAACATGCTCTACATCGACAAAACTGAATATGTCTACCGTATGGCACACACCAACGGCACTTATTTCTTCTTAGGACGTCCACGTCGTTTTGGAAAATCACTATTGGTCTCGACCCTCCAAAGTTATTTCGAGGGCAAGAAAGAACTCTTCAAGGGTCTTGCCATCGAGAAGCTGGAAAAGGAGTGGCAAGAATATCCTGTGCTACATTTCGACCTAAGCGGTGGCAAGCACATGGAAAAAGACCAGTTGGAAAGATATTTGGCTGACACCTTGGAGGAGCAAGAAGCCAAGTTCGGATACAAGAGCGACAAGATTGATGCCAACCTGCGCCTCAAGGACTTGATTATGACCGCCTACCAGAAAACTGGCAAACAGGTGGTGGTGCTCATCGACGAATACGACGCGCCCATGCTCGATGTCGCCCATGAGAAAGAGCAATTGGATGTTCTTCGCAACATCATGCGCAACTTTTTCAGTCCGTTAAAGGCTCGCGAGCCATATTTGCGTTTCGTCTTCTTGACTGGCATCACCAAGTTCTCGCAAGTAAGCATCTTCAGCGAACTGAACAATATCACAAATATCTCCATGAATAAAGAGTATGCGGGAATATGTGGCATCACCAAAGATGAACTACTCACAGAGATGTCTGAGGATATTGATATGTTAGCCAAAGCTCAGGAACTAACGAGAGGAGAAACCATAGAAAGGCTGAAAGAGCACTATGATGGCTATCACTTCGCATCGCCTTCACCAGACGTTTTCAATCCTTACAGCCTGCTCAACTGCTTTGCGGAAAAAGAGTTTGGTTCTTATTGGTTTAGCTCAGGAACCCCTACATATCTTATTAACATGTTGAGGAAGTTTGACGTCTTACCTACAAACATAGCTCCTATTGATGCCATGGCATCCGCCTTCGACGCACCAACAGAGAAGATGAAGACCATCACGCCTCTGCTCTATCAGAGCGGCTATGTTACCATTAAAGACTATGACAAAGACACGTCACTCTACACCCTCGACATCCCCAACAAGGAAATCAAGGTGGGCTTGTACGACAGTCTTCTGCCCAACTATCTCGACGGGATGCTGGCTGAACGAGGCGATGTAGCCATAGCCAAGATGTCGGCCCTTATCCGCAAGAACCGCATGGACGACGCCCTGCAACTCTTGCAAGATTTTCTCGGCACTGTGCCATATTGCAATGTGACCAACTACGAGGGACATTATCAGCAGATGCTATTCATCATATTCTCGCTACTCACCAATTTTCTGGTAGACGTAGAAGTGCACACGCCTAAGGGACGTGTAGACATCGTGCTACTCACACGAACCGACCTTTACATCATAGAGTTGAAGCTCAACAAGGACGCACAGACGGCAATGCGACAAATCAATCTCAAGAACTATCGTCAGCGTTTCGCCCTAAGCGGCAAGCCTATCACCAAAGTAGGCATCAACTTCGACTCGACCACAGGAAACATAACGGATTGGGAAATAGCTTAAGGAAAACTTAGAAACCAACATAATAAATGGAAAAGAAACTTCGCACCGCCTCCATCTGCGTACAAGGAGGCTATGAGCCTAAGAACGGCGAACCCATCGAGTTGCCCATCATCCAGAGCACCACATTCAAGTATGACAACTCCGAGGAGATGGCCATGCTCTTCGACCTGAAGAAGGAGGGCTACTTCTACACCCGCTTGCAGAACCCCACCAACGATGCCGTGGCAAAGAAGATTGCCCAACTCGAAGGAGGCGTGGGCGCCGTGCTCACCAGCAGCGGCCAGGCTGCCAACTTCTACGCCGTGTTCAACATCTGCGAGGCTGGCGACCACATCGTGACCAGCAACGAGATCTATGGCGGCACCTACAACCTCTTCGGCGTCACGCTGAAGAAGCTCGGCATAGAGTGCACCTTCGTGAACCCCAACGACAGCGAGGAGGAAATACAGAAGGCCTTCCGTCCGAACACCAAGGTGGTGTTTGGCGAGACTATCAGTAACCCTGGCTGTGCCGTGCTCGACATCGAGAAGTTCGCCAGCATAGCCCATAAGAACGGCGTGCCTCTCATCGTGGACAACACTTTCGCCACGCCAATCAACTGTCGCCCATTCGAGTGGGGAGCCGACATCGTGACCCACTCCACCACCAAGTACATGGACGGAACGGCAAGCCAAGTGGGCGGCGTGGTCGTGGACAGCGGCAACTTCGACTGGATGGCTCATGCCGACAAGTTCCCGGGCCTCTGCACGCCCGACGAGAGCTACCATGGCCTCACCTACGTGAAGGCGTTCGGCAAGATGGGCTACACCACCAAGCTCGTGGCGCAGTTGATGCGCGACCTGGGCAGCATCCCTGCCCCGATGAACTCGTTCATCCTCAACCTCGGCTTGCAGACCCTGCATCTGCGCATGCGCCAGCATTGCGACAACGCCCAGAAGGTGGCAGAGTTTCTGGAGGCTGACCCACGCGTGGCTTGGGTTCACTACAGCGGCTTGAAGAACGACGCTTACCACGCACTTGCCGAGAAGTATCTGCCCAACGGCTCATGTGGCGTCATAGCCTTCGGACTGAAGGGTGACCGCGACACCGCCATCAAGTTCATGGATTCGCTCGACATGATCAACATCGTGACCCACGTGGCAGATGCCCGCACCTGCGTGCTCCATCCTGCGAGCCACACCCACCGCCAGCTGAGCGACGAGCAGCTAAAGGAGGCAGGCATCGCCCCAGACCTCATCCGCCTCTCCGTGGGCATCGAGGACGTGGAGGATATCCTCGACGACATCAAGCAGGCGCTCGACAAGATTTGACATTAACTGCAGACCAAACTCATAGAAAAGTGAACCACCCGTGCGGTTGAACTTAATCAACCATACGGGTGGTTTCGTTTGTCTATGTCTAATAAAGGTGATTTGATCTTGAGTTTACAGGCTTTCTCCGAAGTCTTTTCTGAACTTCTCGGCAAGTTCTTCCTGCCAATATCCGATTTCCTTCAGGCGACCGAAGAAGAAGCGAAGCACCGACGGCTCCTCCACCCATTGCAATCCGCCGATGAGCTCACGGTTGTCCCACAACCACTTCACGCGGTCTGCCACATACTTGAGCTGCGACAGGGTGAACACACGGCGAGGCACTGCCAAGCGCATCAACTCCAACTCAGCAAAAGGCTCAGAGCCATCTGGGTTGCGTTGCTCAGAGAGCGTGCCACGCTCCATGCCACGTATGCCACCGGCAATGTAGAGTGCGGCTGCCACAGCTCCTGCAGGGTATTGGTCGTGAGGCATTTCGGGCACGAAGGCACCGGCATCGAGGTGGCAACCCAGGCCGCCAGGAGGCAAGACCACGGGCACGCCATAGTCGTCGAGCTCCTTGGCAAGGTAATTGATAAACTCCGGGCCCTGGTTGAGATACTCCATGTCGAGCGACTCGTAGAGACCCTGTGCCATAGCCTCCATCGTGCGCACGTCGATGCCGCCATAGGTGAGGAAGCCCTCATACAACGGAATATACTCCATCATCTGGCGGGTATATTTAGAATCCTTTGAGGTGATGATGCCACCCTTTGAGAAGCTCAACTTGCGGGCAGAGAAGTAGATGATGTCGAAATGGTCGGCCAAGAGGTGGTATATCTCCTTTGGCTCCATATACTTGCAACGTGCCTCACGCGTCTTCATGAAGTACACGTTGTCTTGCAGCAACGACGCGTCGAGCACGGATTTCACGCCCATGTCATGACAGATGTCGGTCACGGCGAGCATGTTCTCCAACGACACGGGTTGACCGCCAATCAGGTTGGTTCCCGACTCCACACGCACGAAAGCCACCTTGTCCGCGCCTATCTCCTCTATGCGCTGGCGCAGGTTCTGCAGGTTGAAGTTGCCCTTGAACGGGTCGTCGCTCTGTGGCAGCAATCCCTTCGGGTCGAGCAGTTCCTCCACGGTGCCTCCCAGGCGGGTGATATGCGCCTTGGTGGTGGTGAAATGGAAGTTCATGAGAGCCACCATGCCAGGCTTGACAAAGGCTTCGGCAAGGATGTTCTCGCAAGCCCTGCCTTGGTGGGCTGGCAACACGTTGTCGGTGCCGAACACCTCCTTCACCGCCGTCTTCACGCGATTGAAGGTCTCAGAGCCCGCATAAGCATCGTCAGCGCGCATCATGGCGCCAAACTGCAAGTCGGACATGCCGTTGACACCCGAGTCGGTGAGCATGTCCATATATATGTCCTTGTTTTGGAGCAGGAAGGTGTTGTTGCCTGCCTCCTGAATCTTCTTCAATCGGTCCTCCACCGGCAGAAGCATCAGCTTCTGGATCATTCTCACCTTATGCATTTCGAGTGGCACTTGGTTCTCACTCTTATAAAACTTTACTGCCATTTGGTTTTTGTATTTTTAGTGTTGATTGTTAGTTTCAGACTTGCTCACGTCGCAAATCGGTAGCAAAGGTACGGTTCTGCGATGACAATGGATAGAAACATATTTCGGGTACTTCTACCATTTTTGCCGATTCATGGCAAAGCGACCTTTTTTATATACCATTATTGCGGATAATACCAATAATCATTGTACATTTGTACCAAAATTGCATATACATATTATGAGCCACGTCAAGGTAGAGAATATAGAACAGTTTAACCATTACTTCCACCAACCCACCTATCACCCCCAGGTGAGCGTTGCGCGCCTGCAAGATGCCGACCTCTCTCTCTTCGAGCCAACCGACTTCTGCATGTACTGCGTCGTGCTGATGGAGGTGGATTTCGGCGAACTGGTTCTCCACGACACGTGCATGCGCTATCGTGGTGGCACCATGTTCACCATGAAGCCAGGCGACGTGGTGTCGATGAACCTTGACAGCCGCGTGAAGCCCCACGGGTGGATGCTCGTGTTCAGGCCCGAGCAACTCAACGGCACCGGCCTGGGGCGCGACTTCTACATGTTCAACTTCTTCGAATACAAGGTTGCGGAAGCGTTGGAGCTTTACGAAAGCGAGCGCCATGTCATCATCAACTGTTTCAACAACATAAACACTGAGCTGCAGGCACCCGACGACGAGTTGACCAGCCACATGTTGCGCCTTGGCATCGGGCAACTGCTCACCTGCTGCCGCAGATTCTACGACCGACAATTCGACACCAAGGACCTGCATACGTCAAACCTCGCCAAGCAACTGGACAGTTTGGTAGACGACTACCTGCTCGACGGTTCGAAGAAGACACGGACGCAAGGGCCTCCGACGGTGGCTTGGTGCGCGGAGCAATTTCACCTCACGCCAAGCTATTTCGGCGACATCGTGCGTCGCGAGCTGGGAATAACCCCACAGACGTTCCTTCAAAACAAGCTCATAGACAGGGCTAAGTCGTTGCTTATGAACAACGAGCTGAGCATAAACGACATAGCCACGGAATTGGGATTCAACTACCCCAACCATTTCGCACGACTTTTCAGGCAAAAGACGGGAGTGTCGCCAACCGCCTTCAGGAAACAGGTAGAGTGAACTTGCCGTGCCTCACCATCCATCGGAAAACCACCACGCAAATGACGACTGACAACAATGACCCCAACCATGTGGTGAAACCCATCGGGTAGAGCGTGTCGGGATACATCTCAGAGGCAAGGTAAGCCAACGGAATCCTGACGGTGGCGACCGAAAGGAAATTATGGGCGAAGGAAATGATGCTATACCCACACGCCGTAAACAATCCGGAGAAACAAAAGTGGATGCCGGCGAAAAGGCAGTCGTAGATATATCCTTGCAGATAGGCAGCGCCCTTCCCCACCACCACGGGATCATCGGTGAAGATGCCGACCGCCACCTCAGGATACATTTCCCAGACAACTATCATCAGCAAGGCATAGCCACCGATGATGACGAGCGCGCAGCGCAAGGTCTGGAACACGCGATCCATCTTGCCAGCGCCATAGTTCTGGGAGCACACGGCGGAAACCGTGGAAAGCATGGCAGACGGAACGATGAACACCAGGCCTATAAACTTTTCCACGATGCCGACCGCTCCCGCGTCGTACACGCCACGCCCGTTGGCTATCACCATGATGGCAAGGAATCCCAACTGGATGAACCCGTCCTGCATGGCTATCGGGAAGCCTATGTTCAATATGTTCTTGATGGTTGGCCTATGCGGACGGAAGTCTCCTCGGTGCACGTCGAACACATCGCGATGACGCCTGATGGCAAAGAGCGACACCACCACGCTGAACATCTGCGAGAGCGTGGTGCCAAGGGCAGCGCCCAAGGGTCCAAGGCCCATATAACCGATAAAGAAGAAGTCGAGAACGATATTGACCACGCACGCCACAGCCACGAAATACATCGGGCTCTTTGAGTCGCCCAAGCCTCGGAAGACAGACGCTATGACATTGTAGGCCATAATGAAAGGTATGCCCATGAAGCACACCATGAGATAGTCGGCCGTGCCAGCCACCGCCTCGGGAGGCGTGCCTACCAGCCTGATGATGCCATGGCGGAAGCAAAGCAGCACGCAAGCCAACACCACACTCAACGACAAGAACATGGTGGCGGTGTTGCCAATCACCCTCGACGCGCGTCGATAATCCTTTGCCCCAATAGCGTGAGCCGTGTTCACCGTGGTGCCCATGGCCAAGCCTATCACCACGCACGTGATGAAATACATCACCTGCGCACCATTCGACACCGCCGTCGTGCTGTCCACGTCGCAATACCTACCTATCACGAAGAGGTCGGCCAAACCATAGAGTATCTGCAGGAAGTAGGCCAATATATAAGGTAAGAGAAATGTGGTGATATTTCCCCAAATGCTTCCTTCCGTCAAGTCTTTCCTAATCATGTTCTCTCTCAATTAATCGTTGTGCCATTGCCTTAATTTCGAATGACATAACAAAGTTACAACTATTTTCCCAAAAGCCAAAACCGTTTCGGCTTTTCACTGAAACGGCAATGCGATTGCGCCGTAAGCCCATCGCGATTGCGGCACAAAGGCATCGCGATTGCGGCGCAAAGGCAAAACAAGAATTCCGCGGAAGTAACACCCAAAGCAACATATTGATAACCAATTGATTACGACCAACCAAACACAACCGCAAAAAATCGTTGAGGATTTATTACTCTCTTTCACAAAAAATCCGTAAGTTTGCAAAGACAAAGCTTTGACACTACTTTAATATTTTTCGCCATGGCAACAATCACGAAGAGAAGGCTACCCGTTGGCATCCAATCGTTCACAAAGATACGGCAAGGGAATAATCTATATGTAGACAAGACGGACATCGTTTGGGAACTTGTCAACAGCGGCTTGCAATATGTATACCTGAGCCGCCCACGGCGGTTCGGCAAGTCCGTGCTTGTCGATACGCTCAAAGCCTACTTAGAAGGACGGCGTGAACTGTTCGAGGGGCTGAGAATAATGGATTTGGAACACGATTGGGTGGCGCATCCTGTCATCCGACTCGACATGAGCCGTGGCGGAGCGTCGCAAAACACATTGCGCTCTTACCTGAACAACGCTTTCAAGGAATATGAAGAAACATACGGCGTTGCCGCTAAGCCGGAAGACTCTCTTGCCGACCGGTTCCATCGCATCATAAAGACAGCCTATGAGCAAACCGGGCAACAAGTGGCAATCCTCATCGACGAGTACGACTCACCCCTGCAGCACTCATGGCACACGTCAGAGCATGAGGCTTGCACAGCACTCTATCGCGAGGTTTTCGCCATTCTGAAAGCTGACGACGAGATGGAAAGCTTTGTCTTCATCACTGGTATAACCAAGTTCACGCAGATATCGCTCTTCTCCGTGCTCAACAACCTTATGAACATCAGTTTTGAGCCAGAATACGCGTCTATTTGCGGCATCACGAAGCAGGAACTGACAGACAACTTCATGCCTGAGATAGAGCAAATGGCAGAGGTTAACGGATGGACCACGGACGAGACCCTGGCAAGGCTCAAGGCATATTACGACGGCTATCATTTTAGCCGTAAAAACATGGTTGATGTATACAACCCCTTCAGCCTCATAAACTCACTCTACCAAAAAGACCTGAAGAGCTATTGGGCATCCTCCGGCTCCACGTCGTTGCTGCCAAAGTTCGTAGGCGACATAGAGATTCATCTCAACGATTTCGACCATTGCTCCGTGTTGGCTACCACGCTCGAATCGTCCGACGTGACTGGCGGAGGCGCAGAGCTATTCCTTTATCAGTCGGGCTACCTCACCATCAAGTCGACCGATGAGTTCGGCTACAATCTCGGCATACCCAACGAGGAAGTGCGGCAAGCGTTGAACGAGATGGTGCTGCCAGCCCTTACCATGCGCAAGCAGGGCGACATCGTGTCGCTGCAGTCGAACCTCTATCGACAGCTTGGCACAGGGCAGCTCGACGAGGCAAAGAAGTCGATGCGCGCCCTCATAGCCGACGTGCCTTACAGCAACAAGAAACTCGCTTCCATGGATATGGAGGAGCGCTACAGGCTGATAATGAGTACCATCCTTCAAGCTATCGGTATCCGCGTGGAGGTGGAGCGCATGCTCGCCACGGGCAGGATAGACCTCGTGGCATGGCTCTCGCGCTACATCTATGTCATTGAACTGAAACTCTCCAACAACGGAGGAATAGCCGCTGCCGAGCAGCAGATACGCGAGTGCGGCTACACCGAGCCATTCAAGGCAGACAAGCGCAAGGTCGTGGGGCTCGCCGTAGAACTCGACAGCGAAGGCAAGGGGCTGATAGACTGGAAGCAGGTGTAGCACGAAAAACCATGGACAAAGAGGATAACAGTGTTCGATTGCGCGCAATCAACAAAGTGACTATCGAGGGAAGCATCATCAACGTCTTCCTGTTGGTTTTCAAGTTCATAGCCGGCATAGTGGGCGGTTCCGCCGCCATGATAGCCGACGCCATCCACTCGCTTAGCGACTTCCTGACCGACATCGTGATGCTGATATTCGTCAGGTTGAGCAACAAGCCGCAAGACAAGGACCACGACTTCGGGCATGGGAAATACGAGACGCTCGCCACCGCCCTCATCGGCATCGCGTTGCTTGTCGTGGGAGCCATGATCTGCATTGGCGGCCTGGAGAAGATAATGAGTGTCGTGCGCGGCGCCTTGCTCCCCTGCCCCGGCATCATCGCCTTCATTGCCGCCGTGGTCAGCATCCTGTCAAAGGAGTGGTGCTTTCAGTTCACGGCAAAGGTCGGCAGGAAATACAATTCGCAAGCCGTGATTGCCAACGCGTGGCACCACCGCTCCGATGCCCTCTCATCCATCGGCACCGCTCTCGGCACCGGCCTGGCGATTCTCTTGGGCGACAAGTGGACCGTGCTCGACCCGTTGACCGCCGTCGCGGTGAGCGGCTTCATAGTTTGGGAGGCGGTGAAGCTGATAAAGCAGTCGTCGAGCGAACTGCTTGAGGCAAGCCTGCCCGAGGACATCGAGCGGCAGATTGTGGACATTGCACTCAGCGACAAGGACCTCTACGAGGTGCACAACCTTCGCACGCGTCGCATAGGCAACAACTTCGCCATAGAGATGCACATCAGGATGCCGGGGGCAACAAGCCTCTACGAGGCCCACAAGCACGCCACAAATGTGGAGAACGCCATCAAGCAGAAGTTTGGCGCCGAGACCCACGTCATCATACATCTTGAGCCATTGAAAGTAAACGGCAAGTACGTCAATCCAGATGAGGCAAGGTGATTGACATTGTTTTTTCATGATTTATGCAGCTGTTTGTTGCCTCATTATCTTAAAAAGCAGTAACTTTGCATTAAAAGTAAAAAACATAAACGTTTATGAAGCTGAACAGTAAGCGCCGGTGGCACTGCATAAAAGGGCAAGAGCCAACCGAGCTGGATAAGAAAATCATGGCATTTGAGTCGAGAGGCAAGCTCGTGCCAACACGCGACATGATTCGCACGCCCGAGCAGATTGAGGGCATACGCATTGCCGGAAAGCTCAACACGGGTTGCCTGGACGCCGTTGAGGCGATGATCGCCCCTGGAATAACCACGCAGGACATCGACGACGTGGTGATGAAATATTGCAAGGACCACGACTGCAATCCATCATGCCTCAACTATGAAGGCTTCCCCAAGGCCGTGTGCACCAGCATCAACGAGGTGGTGTGCCATGGCATTCCGAAGAAGGAAGACGTGTTGCAACCAGGCGACATCGTGAACGTGGACATGACCCTCGACTACAACGGCTATTTCGGCGACGCGTCGCGCATGTTCATCATCGGCGGCAAGACAACCCCGGAGAAAGAGCAACTCGTGAAGGTCACGAAGGAATGTCTCGAACTCGGCGCCGCGGCTGCCAAGCCATGGGGATTCTTGGGCGACATAGGCCACGCCATACAGAAGCACGCCGAGAAACACGGCTACGGCGTGGTGCGCGACCTCTGCGGCCACGGCGTGGGTCTTGCCATGCACGAGGAGCCGGAGGTGCTGCACTACGGGCACAAGGGCACGGGAATGCTGCTTGTCCCGGGAATGACGTTCACCATCGAGCCAATGATAAACATGGGCTCATGGAAAGTGTATATCGACGCTGACGACCCCTACGGCTGGGAGGTGATATCAGCCGACGAGAAGCCTTCGGCTCAATGGGAGCACACGTTCCTAATGACCGAGCACGGAGTGGAAATCCTTTCTTATTAAACATCAGAGAGCAAGAGCCTTATGCAAGACATATATATATTAGGTATAGAGAGCAGCTGCGACGACACGTCGGCTGCCGTTCTGCGCAATGGCGTGTTGTTGAGCAATGTCACCGCCTCGCAGGAAGTGCATCGTGCCTACGGCGGCGTGGTGCCAGAGCTCGCGAGCCGCGCCCACCAGCAGAACGTTGTGCCTGTGGTAGACCAAGCCATAAAGCGTGCCGGCATAGAGAAAGAGCAACTGTCGGCAGTGGCCTTCACGCGCGGCCCAGGTTTGATGGGCTCATTGCTCGTTGGCGTGAGCTTCGCCAAGGGTTTCGCGCGCAGCCTCGGAATACCATTGATAGACGTAAACCACTTGCAAGGCCACGTCATGGCGCACTTCATCAAGGAGAGCGTGGACGACAACCACATGCCTCCCCTACCCTTTATCTGCCTGCTCGTGTCGGGTGGCAACTCACAGATAGTGAAAGTGAACGCCTACAACGACATGGAAGTGCTCGGGCAGACCATCGACGACGCGGCTGGCGAGGCAATAGACAAATGCTCGAAGGTGATGGGGCTCGGCTATCCTGGCGGGCCTATAATCGACAAGTTGGCGCGCAAGGGCAACCCGCTCGCGTACAAGTTCTCGGAGCCTAATATTCCAGGCTGCGACTATTCGTTCTCAGGCCTGAAAACCTCTTTCCTCTACAACCTGCGCAAGTGGGTGGCAGAAGACCCCGACTTCGTTGAGCATCACAAGGAAGACTTGGCGGCAAGCCTTGAGCACACCATCGTGGACATACTCATGAAGAAACTTCGCCTGGCGGTGAAGACAACGGGCATAAAGCACGTGGCGGTGGCTGGCGGCGTGTCGGCAAACAACGGCCTGCGCAACTCCTTCCGCGAGCACGCCGAGAAGTACGGCTGGACAATATACATACCAAAGTTCAGCTATACCACCGACAACGCGGCGATGATCGGCATAGTGGGCCACTACAAGTATCTCGACAAGGACTTCTGCCCGATAGACGCGCCCGCATTCTCAAAAGTAACATTCAAGTAGAACATAAACCATTTTTCGCATGGAGTTAGAAACCAAAGTCTTGAGCCAACAAATACAAGAGGCTCTCTACAATAACAACAAGACCCTTGGCACCGCAGAAAGCTGCACTGGAGGTGGCATCGCCGAAGCCATTGTCGCCGTTCCGGGAGCATCGCAATATTTCAAGGGCGGCATAGTGAGCTATACGAACACGATAAAGGAGAAGCTCCTTGGCGTGAAGCACGAGGTGCTGGAAGAGCAAACCGCGGTGTGCGAGGAAGTGGCGAGGGAAATGGTCGTTGGTGCCTGCGAGGCCCTTGACGTAGACTATGCCATATCTGCCACGGGCGTGGCTGGCCCGACAGGAGGCACGCCTGATATTCCAGTGGGCACGATTTGGCTCGGCTATGGCTCCAAGGACGACGTGCGCACGTTCTGCCTCACGGAAGACAACGGACGCGGCACAAACCTCAACGTTGCCATCAAAAAAGCCCTCAATTTGTTCATTGAATACCTCAATGAGCAAAACAAACAGTAAAAAACCTTAAATACGAACATTTTATCTCGGTTTGCTTTGCTATTTTGGAGATATTTTGTAATTTTGCACTCTGTTTGGAATAAGTAGTTAAAATCGCATCAAAAACAAAGAATAGCAATGTCTAAGATTTGTCAGATAACAGGCAAGAAGGCACAGATTGGTTGCAATGTGTCTCACTCAAAGCATCGCACAAAGCGCAGCTTTGACGTCAACCTCTTCAGCAAGAAGTTCTTCTACGTAGAGGAGAATTGCTGGATTTCCTTGAAGATTAGCGCCGCTGGTCTTCGTCTTATCAACAAAGTCGGTCTTGACGCAGCTCTGAAGCAAGCCGTTGCAAAGGGTTTCTGCGAGTGGAAAGACATTAAAGTAATAGGAGACTAATAACGATGGCAAAGAAAGCTAAGGGCAACAGAGTACAGGTGATACTCGAGTGCACAGAGATGAAGAACTCGGGCCTGCCTGGCACAAGCCGCTACATTACGACAAAGAATCGTAAGAACACTCCTGAGCGTCTCGAGCTCAAGAAGTACAACCCCATCCTTAAAAAGATGACTCTCCACAAGGAGATTAAGTAATCCTGACTATTAAGTCATTAATATTATAATAACTAACAGACTATGGCAAAGAAAGCTGTCGCTACCCTTCACGAAGGTAGCAATGATGGTCGCGCTTATTCAAAGGTCATCAAGATGGTGAAGAGCCCTAAGACCGGTGCTTACGTCTTCGACGAGCAGATGGTTCCTAACGAGGCTGTGAAAGACTTTTTCAAATAAGAATTATTTGTAGAAAAATATCAAAGGACGGTACATATACTATGATGTGCCGTCCTTTTTGTTTTAATGGCATCATGACAAGAAAGAACTTTATCCTCGGCTTAACCATTGTCGCGGCATTGGGCATGGGCACACAAACGGAAGCCAAGCCCAAGATGACCAATTACCTCTTCGCCTATTTCACGGGCAACGACCCGGAACAAGAGCAGATACATTTTGCCGTGAGCGACGACGGCTTCAACTACACTCCCCTCAACGGTGGACGACCAGTTGTGGGCAGCGACTCCATTGCCTTGACCAAGGCCGTACGCGACCCGCATGTGCTGCGTGGGGAAGACGGCTCTTTCTACATGGTGGCAACCGACATGAGAAGCTCATTAGGATGGACCAGCAACAGGGGCATAGTGTTGCTCCATTCAAAAGACCTCGTGCACTGGACCCATCACACCGTGCATTTCCCAGAGAGATTCAAAGGCTCCGTTTTCGAGCACGTGAACAGGGTTTGGGCACCACAGACCATCTACGACAAGAGCGTGGGCAAGTACATGGTGTATTTCTCGTTGCTCACGGACGATGGAGCCATACCTTACGACAAAGTGTACTATTGCTATGCCAACGCCGATTTCACTGACCTGGAAGGCATGCCACAAGTGCTTTTCGACCATAAGGAGTCGGCCATCGACACAGACATAGTGCAAGACGACAATGGCACTTATCACCTCTTCTTCAAGACTGAGGACGGAATCCGCAAGGGCATAAGGCAATATACCTTCACCGACCTTCACAAGCCAGACACATGGACGCTGCGCCCAGGCTACTGCGAAGTGACAAAGAACGCGGTGGAAGGCGCGGGGGTGTTTCCGCTGATTTCCGGTGGGTGGTGCTTGATGTACGATTGCTACATGAATGGGTTCTACCAATTTGCCAAAAGCATGGACAACCTCAACACCTTCACCTATGTGCAGGACACCAAGACCAAAAGCAATTTCACTCCTCGTCACGGCACGACAATACAGATAACCGGCAAAGAGTACAGACGACTGCTCAAGGCCTTCCCCATTGAGAAGAAATGAGCTCAAATGCGAAATGTAGACATTAAAAGGGCTGGATTCCGGAGGATTCCAGCCCTTTCCTTATATTATCCCAAAAGGATTATAGCCGTATTACTTAATGTTCGGTTTCTGCAGTCCGTAGTTCTTCTTCTTGTCAATAACGAGAAGAAGGAGGCTGAGAAGAACGGCGCATACTCCAAACGAGCAGAACACGCTCATGCTCGTCTTATATGTCGGGTCTGCGCCATTGAGCTTGCCAATCAGCATAGGCACAAGGCTGAGGCCAATGTTCTGGATATAGAAAATAATGGCGTAAGCCGAGCCCAATAACTTCATGGGGATGATCTTTGGAACGCTTGGCCACATAGCTGACGGAACCAAAGAGAATGCCACGCCAAGAAGTATCATGATGATAACGGCGAACCAACCAAAAGGCAAGATGTGGATTGCGAAGATAAAATGAATGGCTGCCAACATTGCCGAACCTATAAGCATGAGTGTAGCGCCTTTTCCAATCTTGTCGTACAGCGAACCAAATAATGGCGTAAGAAGGATAGTACCGAAAGGAATAAGGCCGGGAATGATACCCGCCACGCTCTCTGGCACATTATAGTTGGCAATCATCAACTTTGTGGCGAACTTCAAGAATGGGAACACTCCACTATAGAAGAGCAAGCACAACAAGCAAATGCACCAGAAACCCGGGTTAGAGAAGATGAGCTTGAGGTCGCGGAAATGGAACTTCTCGTCGTCTGATTCGGATTGTTCCTCAACCTGCTTGTCGCTTTCTCCCTTAGCCTCTGCAACGCTACGGTCGAGCTTCTTATCCATGACTGTGTAAACGAGGTAGGCAAGGAAACCAATAATAAGCAAAACTGCTCCAAGCAACACTGGCGCGCTCACCTTGTCGCCAAAAGCCTTGGCAATAGGCAAGGATCCCATCATTGCCGCAGCCGTGCCAAGACGCGCAAGAGCTACCTGTATGCCCATGGCAAGCGCAAGCTCATGACCAGTAAACCACTTAGTAATGATTTTAGATACCGTGATACCGCATATCTCACAACCCACTCCAAACACGGAGAATCCAAGAGAGGCTACCGCAGCAGACAAAGGCAAATTGCCCTTGAAGATAATGATGTTCAGATAGATGCTGTCGCCTCCGAAATCGTGACTGACACCAAAATACTTAATGCACACGCCAATCACCATCAATGCGCAAGC
Organism: Oscillospiraceae bacterium; assembly: GCA_963635115.1. GTDB lineage: Bacteria > Bacteroidota > Bacteroidia > Bacteroidales > Bacteroidaceae > Prevotella. Next base: position 93,659 of record CAVHEN010000002.1, read on the forward strand.
CAACACTCCCGTGAAGCGGATGCCCATCTTGTCGAGGATGATACCGCCAAAGAAGAGCATAAGAAGGAACACATTGATAAGCCCATAACTTCCTGAGAAGAAACCGTAATCATCTGACGACCAGCCCAATCCGCCTGCAGCTGCAGGCTTGGTCAAAAGCACTTCAAGAGGCGACATAACGTCAGTGATGAAGTAGCCCATCATCATTGTAAATGCGACAATAAAGAGGGCTGTCCAACGCGCTCCTTTACTGTCGCTAAGAATTTGTTGTAATTTCTCTACCATAATATAAACTTTGTTTTTCTATAATGTACATTTCATTGCCATTGCGGGCGACAATATGTGTACCGCCCGCAACAGCAAAGCATAATTGGTCCTTACGTTATTTCTTCAGCCAACGATCGAGCCAGTTGAAGAACGTGCGTTGCCAAAGTATTCCGTTCTGTGGCTTCAACACCCAGTGGTTCTCATCTGGGAAGATGAGGAGCTCGGCAGGTATGCCTCGCATACGCGCCGCGTTGAATGCACCAAAACCTTGGTTGGCGTTGATGCGGTAGTCTTTCTCACCATGAATGCATAGTATAGGCGCATCCCACTTATCCACAAAACGATGGGGACTGTTCTCGTAAGTGCGCTTTGCGGCATCCGTAGCGTCTTTGTTCCAATAAGCGTCATCATACTCCCAGTTGCTGAACCAAGCCTCCTCCGTGTCGGTGTACATCGACTCAAGGTTGAAAGCGCCATCATGGGCAATGAAACACTTGAAACGCTTGTCGTGATGGCCTGCAAGATAATAGACGGAGAATCCACCGAAGCTGGCACCCACGGCACCCATTCGGTCCTTGTCTACATAAGGCAGGTTGCTGGCGGCATCGTCAATAGCCGAAAGGTAGTCGCGCATACATTGGCCTGTCCAATCCTGTGAGACCTCCTCGTTCCATGCTGAGCCAAAACCAGGAAGACCACGACGGTTCGGCGCCACGATGACGTAACCGTGAGCCGCCATTATGCTGAAGTTCCACCTGTATGACCAGAACTGTGAAACAGGACTCTGGGGACCACCCTCACAATATAACAATGTGGGGTATTTCTTTGTGGAATCGAAATGAGGCGGGAGGATAATCCAAACAAGCTCCTGCTTGCCATCAGTTGTCGTCACCCAACGCTTTTGGAGTGTAGGCAATGCCAGCTGGTCATAGATTTGCTTGTTCTCTTCGGTAATACGAGAGAGTATTGACGACTTTGGCTTCTTGTTGTTTGGCGTCAGCACATAGATGTCGTCCGGATTTAGCATGGAATGCTTCGTCACCAGCAGCGACTTGTCTTTCGCGCCTGTGCCAAGCATCTGAAGAGATCCATAATCTGCCCATTCGTCCTTGCTGATCTGCATCACGTAGCCTTCCAAGTTGGTCTGGTAGACATTCTCTGTAGCGTGCCAACAACCCGTGAAATAAATGGTCTTGCTGTCATTTGCCCAAACGAAAGCGTCAACATTTGAATCGAAACCCTCTGTGACGTACTGTTTCTTGCCTGTTGTCAGGTTCATCACACACAGACGGTTGCGATCGCTCTCGTACCCGTCGTGCGCCATGCTCTGCCAAGCAATGTACTGGCCATCAGGCGAGAACTGTGGATTAACATCATAACCCACCTGCATATCACCCTCTTGATGGTTTACCGCCTGGTTGACCATACTCTTAGTTGGGTCTATCTTAGGCTCTTTGTATCCCTCGGGCTTGCACAAGTTGCGTGTGGTTTTGTCTGCCACATTATATAAGTATATATCAGCATCGGTAGACACGGCATAATCGACACCCGTCTTCTTGCGACAAGTGTAGGCAATGTTTTTGGAATCCTTGCTCCAGTCAAGTTGCTCAATGCCACCAAACGGAGCCATTGGACACTCATAAGGCTCGCCCTTGAGGATGTCTTCTCCATCGTCGATCTTGTCGCCGTTGACATTAGCAACAAAAGGATGAGCCACGCTTTCAACATAGTGGTCCCAGTGACGATAGTTGAGATCGGTAACAAGCCTGCCAGTGGCAAGAGGAAGGTCTTTCGGGTTCTCTTTGATAGACTCATGGTAAGGCAAACTCTTTATGAGGATAACCTTACTTCCATCCGGCGAAAACTTATATCCTTCGATATCAATCTTTGAGTCGCTAAGCTTAACACGGCCCGTGCCATCAGCATTCATCTTCCATAGCTGGCCGTCGCGCAAGAAGGCTATCTTGCTGCCGCCCTCTACCCATGATGGATCGCTCTCGCTCTTCTCGTCCGAAGTAAGAAGCACAGGCTTGACAATGCTCTTGCCGACCTTTGTCGACTGAATGTAAAGAACCGTGTGGCTCTTGTTCTCCTTTACGCTGTAATAACTCACTTGGTACACCACCTGTTTCCCGTCAGGAGAGACAGCAGCCGTACCGATTCTGCCCATTGCCCACAAGGCCTCGGGAGACATTAGGTCGCTCTTCAACGTGATACTACTCTTTCCAATCATTGTTGCCGCATCTATCTTAGGCGTCCCAAGAAGCATGGCGCCTAAAACCAAAGCAATAGTCTTATTCATTATGATAAAATTATTTGCAATATTATTAAACAGTATAGGGAGGCTCAAACGGGCCTCCCTAACATTAACTAAAAAATGGTCTACCGTTTTCGATTCTGTTGTTGTTTCATCTGCTCTTGCTGCATCTGCTGTAAAGCCTGCATACGGGCAGCGAGACCGCTCATCTTCTTCGGATTGTCCTTGTTCTCCTTGTAGCGACGCTCCAGGATAGCCAATAGCTTCTCATCGTTGGTCGTCTTGCGGAGCACGAACATGATAATAGCCGAGAAAAGAAGTGATATGAAATAATAGAAGTTAAGACCAGCGGAGTAGTCGTTAAAGATGAAGAAGAACATCAATGGCATCAAGTACATCATCCATTGCATTGTCTTCATCTGTTCCGCTTGCTGCCCTACCATCTGATCCTTTTGCAACTGCATTGTAAACCATGTGTAAATGAGCTGCGCTGCAACGAAGAGTATGCACGTCAACGACAGGTGATCGCCAATGACAGGAAGGGTCTTACCCCACTCTATTATCGGATCAAATGTTGAGAGATCGTGAATCCAAAGGAAACTCTCGCCACGCAACTGTATGGCGTTAGGCACGAAGTTGAACATGGCAATCCAGATAGGCATCTGGATAAGCATAGGCAGACATCCGCTGAGTGGCGACACGCCATACTTGGCATATTCCGACATCATCGCCTGCTGTTTCTGCATGGCATCCTCCGGCTTGTTGTATTGCTTTGTCGCCTCGTCGAGCTTCGGTTTAAGCACACGCATCTTCGCAGAAGACATGTAGCTCTTTTTCACCATCGGGTAAGTGATGGCTTTCAAGAGAAGGGTAATGAGGATCAACACGATACCCATATTGAAGCCCCACGATGTGAGCCATGTAAACACAGGCATCGTGAACCAACGGTTGATAATGCGGAAGAGAGGCCAACCAAGATACACGAGTCTTTCCATCTCAAGATCCTTGTTGAAAGAACTCTCCTTCTCCACATTCTTCAAGGTATAGAAGTCGTTGGGGCCATAATAGAACTCCAACTCCGTAGCCTTCTTTCCACTTGGATCGAAAGCTGCCTTCATGCTCGCCTTGAAATCTTTAAGGTAACGCACCTTCCAGTTGTCTTGCGACTCTTTGTTGAAGACGGTGCTCTCAAGATTGGCGCCTTTTTCAAAACCATCCTTGGAAATGATCACCGCAGAGAAGAACTGGTTCTTGAAAGCCACCCAGTCCATCCGCTCATCCACAGTCTCCTGTTTTGACGAAGCCTCACTGAGATAGTCTGTGCCGCCATCTGTTTTTTTCCAGTCGAGACGAGCATAGCGGTTCTCAAAATTGAATCCTCTCTCCTGCTGCCTGACGGTCTCGTGCCAGTCAATGTTCAAGCGTGAGGCGTTGGGGTCGAACAAACCGCTCATTCCCGTTGCCTTAATGTCAAGGTGCAGCATGTAGTTCTTGCCCAAGCGGTAGTTGAACACAAGTGTCTTTCCCTGTCCAGCGTCAGCGGTAAACGTCACTGTTGAGTCGGTGACTGCTGATGGCGTGAAATAAAGGTCGGCTGTGCTAATGTTCATCTCTTTAGCCACAAGCGTATAGTCGAGCGACTGGCGACGGCCCTCAAATAGCGTCACACCATTCTCATCGTCATGGCCTCCACTCCTGTCTGCCATGTCATGACCAACGAACTGCCTTGAACCTTGCTGGTTTTTCAAGTATGCCTTCACTACAGTCGCACCTTTTGTCGAAAGCGTAAGGGCTACTTTGTTGTTACTCAAGACAATATTCTTGGCATTACCTACAAGAGACTTGTAGAAGAGAGCTGTCGTGTCCTCTGCCACTTTCTGCTTTAATGCCTGACGCTGCTTGTATTCCGCGACTTTTGCGGCTTTTTCTGCCTTTGCGCGGTTTGCCTGTTCAGTAGAGTCCTTGACAAACGCCGCACGACGTTCTTGCTCTGATGGCTGAGAATAGATGCTGAAGCCAATGAGCACGGCGGCGATAAGTACAAATCCTATTATTGAATTCTTGTCCATTATTTCTCTTGATTTTCAATAGCTGTCTTCACAAAGTCTAGGAAGAGTGGATGCGGATGGAGCACTGTAGACTGATACTCGGGATGGAACTGCGTACCGATGTACCATTTGAGAGAAGGAATCTCCACTATCTCAACCAAGTCGCTCTCAGGGTTACGTCCAACACACATCATGCCGTTACGCTCAAACTCCTTTTCATAATCGTTGTTGAACTCATAACGATGACGATGACGCTCCTGAATGTGCTCTTTCTTATAAATATTGAACACGCGCGAGCCTTGTCTCAAGTCACACTCGTATGCGCCAAGACGCATCGTACCGCCCATGTTGGTGATGTTCTTCTGCTCTTCCATGATGTCAATGACATTATGTGGAGTCTTCTCGTCCATCTCGCGACTGTTGGCGTCATTATATCCGAGCACGTTCCTCGCGAACTCAATGACCATCATCTGCATGCCAAGGCAGATGCCCAAAGTTGGTATGTCGTGCTCACGGCAATATTTTGCGGCAATGATTTTGCCTTCTATGCCGCGCTGGCCAAATCCCGGACAAATCACGATGCCATCCTGGCCTTTTACCTTCTCGGCAACGTTCTCAGGTGTGAGATACTCAGAGTTGATGAACGTGATAACTGTCTTGTGGTCGTTGTATGTTCCAGCCTGCGAGAGGCTCTCGCGAATGCTCTTGTAAGCGTCTTGCAAATCGTACTTGCCTACGAGGCCGATGTGCACTTCTTTCGTCGCCTTGTTCCTGCGCTCAAGGAAAGCCCTCCACGGACCAAGTGCCGGTGTCTCGCCCACAGGCTCGCCCACCTTGCGCAGTATGGCGGCGTCAAGGCCTTGGGCTTGCATATTCACTGGCACTTCATAGATGCTTGGCAAATCCTCGCTCTGCACCACGCAGTCGAGGTCGACGTTACAGAATGCCGCCACCTTCTTGCGAATGCCGTCCTCAAGATGCTTCTCCGTGCGCAGCACGAGAATGTCGGGCTGTATGCCAACGCTCTGCAACTCCTTCACGCTATGCTGTGTCGGTTTGGTCTTCAACTCACCAGCCGCCTTAAGGTAAGGAATATATGTGAGGTGGAGGTTCACCGCCTTCTTGCCCAATTCCCATTTCATTTGGCGAATAGCCTCAAGGAACGGAGCGCTCTCTATGTCGCCAATGGTTCCGCCTATCTCGGTAATAACAAAATCGTAATGGTATTTTGTGCCAAGGAGCTTGATGTTGCGCTTAATCTCATCTGTAATGTGTGGCACCACCTGTATGGTCTTGCCGAGATAGTCGCCACGGCGCTCCTTATCGATTACCGACTTATAGATGCGGCCCGTAGTCATGGAGTTCGCCTTGGTGGTCTTGATGTCAGTAAAACGCTCATAGTGACCAAGGTCGAGGTCGGTTTCCATGCCATCAACGGTGACATAACACTCTCCATGCTCATAAGGATTGAGCGTGCCAGGGTCAATGTTGATATAAGGATCAAATTTCTGGATGGTGATATTGTAGCCCCTTGCCTGAAGGAGCTTTCCTATAGACGATGATATGATTCCTTTTCCCAAAGAGGAAACCACACCGCCCGTGACGAAAATGTACTTTGTTTCTGCCACAATCTTGAGGATTAATAATGATAATAAAAAATTTGTTGCAAAGATACTGCTATTTTGCGAGATAAACAACAAATCATTTTAGTATTTTCCTTTTGGATTTTGTTTCACATTTACTACCTTTGCATCAAATTATTGTTCATCTTGCTTTATGTCATTAAAAAAGCTCAACATATTCTCCGGCAAACATCAGCACGGCTGGCAAGCGACACTGTTTTTTCTCTTGGCCTTGGCATTCATTCCTTCGCTCGTTTCTGCCTCGACCCAGCGACGTCTTCACGTTTACACTGGCGACACCACGTCAAGACTTTTGCACAAATATGCCGACTCTCTGCTGCTCTTCCGCGACTCCTTGTATCGCGATTCCGTTCACGCCGCATCCTTAAAGCCCATGGAGACGGCACCTTACTTCCTGCCATTCACGTTCTATGAGGGCGTGGCGGGCAAGGCGCTTTCCATCGACACGGAAATGACTGAAACTGACAGCACCCTGCTTTACCTATACCTCTCACACCCCGAGTGGGTCATAAACACGCAGCGTCGCCTTGAGACGACAGGGCCTGTCATAAAGCCAAAGACCATTAAGGAAAGTCCAACAGAAATCATAGAAAAGGCTCTTCCTAAAGAGCCTGACAGACAACCAATTGACCTTGTCGTGTTCAAGCCTGACTTCTGGTACTTCGGTGGCGACTACTACTTGCAATTCCTGCAAAATTATCTCTCAAGCAACTGGTATCAAGGTGGGGAGAGCAACTACTCCATGATGGGTTCGGTTACCCTGTCTGCCAATTACAACAACAAGCAGAAGGTGAAATGGGACAACAAGTTGGAGATGAAGTTTGGCATGCAGACCTCCAAGAGCGACTCAGTACACAGCGTCAAGCCCACTGAGGACATGATCAGATACACTGGCAAGCTCGGCCTTCAAGCCGCCAGCAAGTGGTACTACACTTTCCAGCTCATCGCCCAAACACAGTGGGCACGCCATTACGACTCCAACAGCAATACCGTAAAGTCAGACCTGTTCTCCCCTCTCAACGTCAACCTGTCTGTCGGTATGGACTACAGTGTCAATTGGCTCAAAGGCAAGCTGAAGGGAAGCTTCCACATCGCGCCGTTCGCCTACAACTTCAAGTATGTGGGCAGGCTTGCCCTCGCCGCCAACAACGGCATAAACAGCGACCGCCACTCGCTACACGACTTCGGTTCGCAGACCACGATAGACTTGACATGGAACTTCTCCGACTATATCTCGTGGAAGACACGTCTATATGGCTACACCACATACAAGCGCGTGGAAGCAGAATGGGAAAACACACTCTCCTTCCAGTTCAACCGCTATCTCGCCACCAAGATCTTCCTTTACCCAAGGTTTGACGATGGTCGCACACGCGACGAAAAACTCGGCTATTGGATGTTCCGCGAATACTTCTCTATAGGCTTCTCTTACAGCATCTAACCACGGTGCAACGAGAGAAGCACGGCTCTTTTAAAGTTTGGTCATGTGATAACCCAATGCTTTCAGTTCGATGGCAGCACCCATGAGATACATTTGATGCAAGGCGGCGACAAAGCCACGGAAGGCTTCCTCGCTGCCAGGCTGCAAGCCTTGATGGATGAGCAGGTTATATGTGCGAGAGGCGCACTCAGCCACCACAGCTGAAAGGGCCTTGCTTTCAGCCTCGTTGAGCAAGAGCACTTTCTCACAGATATAGTCGTCCATGTGATCGAAGTCGATACTGTCGCGCAAATACTTATAGAGGTCTTCCACCTTGCTGTATAGTTCCCAGTCCTCATCCCAATACTTAGCAAGGGCCATGCCCACGAACATTATCCAACCTAAGGACACCGTAGGATACTTGCCAAACTCCCTCATTGCATCAGGCAGATAGCTTTCTCCCACCTTTGGCCAAAGAGCCTCTATGTCGGGAGCCTCTGGCAAACGCTCATCCACTCGTTGGATATAGGTGAGATACTGGTGCAGGTCTTTCTTGAATATTTCCTCTACATTTCTCTTGTTTGTTTCCATAATAATTAGATGATGTAATAGCCTCCATTCCGAAGCATGTTTCGGTTCTATGTCAATTCATGTGGGTGAGGTATCACCGTGACAGTTTCCTTCGTTTGCCTTCGCGCCACAATCGCATTGCCCTTGCGTCGAAACCGCACTGCCCTCGCGCCGCAATCGAACTGCCTTTACGCCGCAATAGCACAACGGGGAAATCCACGTCGACAACCCTAACCCACGCGAATCAACATAGCCCCCATATTTTTCACAAGGCTTCTCGTTCGTTTCTCTTCATAATCAAAGGATAACGCTCTGGATGCTTCAGGCTATCTATTTCCAAATCCAAATCAAGCGCAGGCCATTCTATGGCGTTTCTTCCACACATTTGCACATTGAGCGCATCCATGATACTGGCATTCTTTATCCACGGCATCCTATTAAAGGAGACGAAATAGTCGTTTCCTTTCACCGACAACATGATGCCTTTATCGTTTATCATCAAGACGCTTACCGACGTGTCTTGCGAATTTGATTTTAAAGTCGTCTCCATCTTCTTGAAGTATTTTTTCAATATAACATAATTCTTTGCTATTGAAGCCAAAGTTCTCGGCAAGCTCAATTCCCGGCTCCAACCAGTATTTTGCTTCTTTTTCAGCTTTAATTATATGGATATGTATTCTTGCTTCCTCATTGGAAAATATTTTAAACACATATCCATTTTGCTCTTTAAACTTTGGGCTCATCTATATTATCAATCATAAAATTCACTTTTCCGCCCCAAATTTACGAAAAACTATCGAGAGGCGAACCGAAACGATGGTCTTTTAACACTTTAACCTCCAAATAAGAAGGAAGCCACTTTCCTTTCCATAAAACGATAGTCATAACACTAAATCACCAATTCTACGATAACAGTGGTAAAAAAGACTGCTCAAAAGAAAATAATGCACATTTTTTTTGCTATTGAGCAGTATTGGTATTAACTTTGCACGAAAATCCGAAATTTGTGCAATGACAAATACAAGAAGTCTGAATAAGTTGATTGAGGACGCCATTGTCAACAACTGGTATAAAGATGCCCTTACCGACTATAAGGGTGCCACATTGCAATACCACGATGTTGCGCGCAAGATAGAGAAGCTTCACATCATGTTTGAGAGCATCGGCCTTGCCAAGGGAGACAAAGTCGCCCTTTGCGGTCGCAATAGCTCGATGTGGGCTTGTGCTTTCTTGGCCACGATCACCTATGGAGCCGTGATTGTGCCTATCCAGCACGAATTCACTCAATCACAAATATACAACGTGGTAAACCATTCCGATGCCCGCCTACTATTCGTGGGCGACGTCGTGGCCACACAGCTCGACTATGAGCAGATGCCCAATCTTGAGGGTATCGTCTATATACCCGACTATTCTATCGTGCTCAGCCGCTCTGAGAAGATAACTTATGCCCGAGAGCACCTCAACGAGGTCTTTGGCAAGAAATACCCAAAGTATTTCCGCAAGGAGCACGTGCACTATCATGAAGACCAAGAAGAAGACCTCGCCCTGATCAACTATACCAGCGGCACCACGGGCTTCTCCAAGGGCGTCATGCTGCCCTGCCGTGCGCTTTGGAGCAACATCACCTTCCTTGAGCACGTTCTGGGCAACAAGCTTCCCAAGAACGCCAACACCCTCTCCATACTGCCCATGGCACACATGTATGGCATGGCGTGCGAGTTTCTGTTGGAGTTCTGCATGGGCAACCACATCTTTTTCCTCACGCGTCTGCCCAGCCCCACGGTCATCCAGGCTGCCATGGCGGAGATTCACCCGAGTGTGGTCATCTCCGTGCCTCTCATCTTAGAGAAAATCATTCGCAAGAAGGTATTCCCACTCATCACACCAAGCCTGCGCCTGCTCATGCACATGCCGGGTATTGGCAAGAAGGTGCGCCAGCGCGTCTGCGACATCGTAAGGCAAGAGATGGGCGGCAATGCCTATGAGGTCGTGATAGGCGGCGCAGGACTCAACAAGGAGATAGAGTCGTTCCTCTTGGAGATAGGCTTCCCCATCGGCATGGCCTATGGCACCACGGAGACTGCACCATTGATTACTTGGGCCGACTGTCACAACTTCGTGCAAGGCTCATGCGGCACAGTGGTCGAGAACATGGAGATGAAGGTGCTCAGCCCAGACCCTGTGAACATTCCGGGAGAGGTCGTGTCGCGCGGACTCAATGTCATGCTTGGCTACTACAAGAACGAGCAAGCCACAAAGGCAACCATCGATGAGAACGGATGGTTCCACACGGGCGACCTCGGGCAACTTTCACCCGACGGTCACCTCTTCATCCGCGGGCGCATCAAGAACATGCTTCTTAGCTCAAACGGGCAGAACGTCTACCCCGAGGAGATCGAAGACAAGCTCAACTCCATGGCAATGGTGGGCGAGAGCCTCATCGTGCAACAGGGCGATCAGCTCGTCGGCTTGGTATATCCCGACACCGACGCCGCACAGCAGTTGGGATTCAAGGAAAGCGACCTCGACGCCATCATGGAGCAAAACAGGCAAGAACTCAACCAGCAACTGCCGGCGTTCTGCAAAATCAGCAAGATACAATTGCAAGACAAGGAGTTTGAGAAGACACCTAAGAAGTCAATCAAGAGGTATCTCTATGCCGAGAAAAAATAAACAAGGAATACTGCTTTCACTCAGAAGATATTGACCTATGGAAAAGATTCCAAGCTTCAACCAGCTCATCCAAGACAGCATCGTCAAGAACTGGGACCGTGACGCGCTCACGGATTACAAGGGTGCCACACTGCAATACCACGACGTGGCACGAAAGATAGAGAAGCTCCACATCATGTTCGAGAGCTCCGGCGTAGAGAAAGGCGACAAGATCGCCCTCTGCGGCCGCAACAGCGCCGCGTGGGCCGCGGCTTTTCTCGCCGTGCTCACATATGGGGCCATAGCCGTGCCCATACTGCACGAGTTCACGCCAGACCAGATACACAACATCGTGAACCACTCCGATGCCAAGCTCCTTTTCGTGGGCGACGTTGTGGCGACACAGGTTGACCCGGAGAAGATGCCCGGGCTTGAGGGAGTAATCTACATTCCCGACTATTCGCTGGTCGTCTCACGCACGGAGAAGCTGACATACGCCCGCGAGCACCTCAACGAGATGTTCGGGCGCAAATACCCAAAGTATTTCCGCAAGGAGCACGTACACTACTACATTGAGCAAAGCCCCGACGAGTTGGCACTCATCAACTACACCAGCGGCACCACAGGCTTCTCAAAAGGCGTGATGCTGCCCTACCGCGCCATGTGGAGCAACGCCGACTTCGCCGAGCACGTGCTTGGCAAGGCCCTCTCGCCAGGCGACAACATCATCAGCATCCTGCCCATGGCCCACATGTACGGCATGGCGTTTGAGTTCCTGTTCGAGTTTATCAAGGGTTGCCACGTGTTCTACCTCACGCGCATACCGTCGCCGGCAATCATAGCCGCCGCTTTCGCTGACGTGAAGCCACGTGTCATCATATCCGTGCCTCTGATCATCGAGAAGATAATAAAGAAGAAGGTGTTCCCCAAGCTGCAAGACCCACGCATGCGCGTGCTCTTGAGAATGCCCGGACTGAACAAGCGAATCTACGAGCGCATAAACGAGCAAGTGACCAAGGCTTTCGGCGGCAACTTCTACGAGATCATCATTGGCGGCGCCGCCTTCTCACAAGAAGTGGAGCAATTCCTCCACCGCATCGGCTTCCGCTACACTGTCGGCTATGGCGCCACAGAGTGCGCGCCAATCATCGGCTACGAGGACTGGGCACGCTTTGCGCCAGGATCGTGCGGTAAGGCTGCATACCACATGGAAGTGGAGATAGACAGTCCCGACCCAGCGAACATCCCGGGTGAGATCTTGTGCAAGGGCTTGAACGTGATGTTGGGCTATTATAAGAACGAGGAGGCTACCAAGGCTGCCATCGACGAAAACGGATGGTTCCACACCGGCGACCTCGGCTTGATGGACAACGATGGAAACATCTTCATAAAGGGCCGCTCCAAGAACATGCTTCTCGGCTCTAACGGACAGAACATCTACCCAGAGGAGATTGAGGACAAGCTCAACTCCATGGCCCTTGTCAACGAGAGTGTGGTGATTCAGGAAGGCGACAAGCTCATTGGCCTGGTGCACCCCGACTACGACACCGCCAAGACCATGGGCATCAGCGACAGCGACCTGAAAGAAGTGATGGCGCAAAACCGCAAGGACCTCAACGCCGAACAGCCTGCCTACTGCCGACTGGCGGAAATAAGAATACACGAAGAGGAGTTTGAGAAGACACCAAAACGCTCGATAAAAAGATTCCTCTACACGAAATAAAAGCACACCACTTCCCCAGGGGACAACTCAAGAACTCAAGGGGAGGACGACAATTGTCCACGTGTGTGAACCATTGGCTCACATACGTGGACAATTGTTGTTTAATAGAAAACTTGTCGCTATTGTTCAAGTTTCGCACAAAAAAAATTAGTAACTTTGCAACATAAAATACAAGGATACAGATTGTAGGTTAATATGGAAGATTTTTTCAGGGCAGGGCTTGACGTTGGCTCCACAACCGCCAAGATGGTTGTCGTCGACGCTCAAGGCAATATCGTTTACTCACGCTACGAACGCCACAACGCCAAGGTCAAGGAGCTTGTCGGCACCTACTTGGACGAGATAGCACAACTACTACCCGACATCCGCATGAGCCTTTGTGTCACAGGCTCCGTGGGAATGTCCACCGCCGAGACGCTCAACGCCGAATTCGTGCAAGAGGTCGTAGCGGCCACCGTATTCGCCCGCAATCGTTTCCCACAAGCAAAGGCATTGATAGACATTGGCGGCGAGGATGCCAAGGTGGTGTTTTTCAACGGCAAGGGCACGGAACTGCGCATGAACGGCAACTGCGCCGGCGGCACGGGAGCGTTTATCGACCAGATGTCGGTGCTCATGGGCTGCGACAACCAGCAGATGAACGACCTCGCCTTGCAATCCACACACCTCTACCCCATGGCTGCGCGCTGCGGCGTATTCGCCAAGACCGACATCCAAAACCTCATGGCGCGCAACCTTCCCAAGACCGACATTGCCGCAAGCATCTTCCATAGCATTGCCGTACAGACGGTGACGACGCTCAGCCACGGTTGCGATTTCTCTGCGCCAATCCTATTGTGCGGCGGTCCTCTAACGTTCTTGCCCGCGCTGAGAAAGGCCTTCGCCGACTATCTCAACATGCCTTCTTCCGACTTCATCGTCTTGAAGGAGAGCAACCTCATACCCGCACTCGGATGTGCCATCAGGGCTGAGAATGCCACGCCCGTGAGCCTCGACATGCTCAAGGAGCGCATCAACGCTCCACGAGGAAGCGCTTGTCCGGCTTCATGCGACAAGCCAGTGAAGGTGGACGTGGAGGAAAAGCTTGACCCGCTGTTCACGTCGGAGGAGGAGCATCGAGCGTGGCTGAGAAGCAAAGACAAGTACGCCACCAAGATATACCCAATGCGCAAGGGAGACGAGCAAGTGGTCATCGGAATAGACTCCGGTTCCACGACCACAAAGATCATTGCCGTGCGCGCCCAGGGAGAGGAAGCCGGACAGATCGTGTTCTCCGACTATTCCATGAACCTCGGCAACCCCATCAATGCCGTGAAGGAAGGCTTGAAACGTCTCAAGGCGAAAGCCTCCGACGCGGGAGCCGACATCCACGTGGTGGGTTCCTGCTCCACCGGCTATGGCGAGGAGCTCATAAAGGCCGCCTTCAATCTCGACAACGGCATTATAGAGACCATGGCACACTATCGCGCGGCAGAGAGGCTCATGCCCGACGTTAGTTTCATTCTCGACATTGGCGGACAAGACATGAAAGCTATTTTCGTGGACAACGGCGCCGTGACGCGCATGGAGCTCAACGAGGCATGCTCGTCGGGTTGCGGAACGTTCATACAGACTTTCGCCAAGGGACTGGGCTATCAGATAGAAGATTTCGCCAAGGCCGCTTGCAAAGCTGACAAGCCTTGCGACCTCGGAACCCGCTGCACGGTGTTCATGAACTCCAAGGTGAAACAAGTGATGCGTGAGGGCGCCACGGTGGAGGACATTGCCGCCGGCCTGAGCTACTCGGTGGTGCGCAACTGCCTGTTCAAAGTGCTCAAGCTTCATGGCAACGACAACCTTGGCGGTCGCGTCGTGGTGCAAGGCGGCACCATGAAAAACGACTCCGTGGTAAGGGCGTTTGAGATGCTCACCGGCAAGGAGGTGGCACGCAGCAACATGCCTGAGATGATGGGTGCCTACGGATGCGCCTTGCACGCCATAGCCGACATCGCCACGAGGCAACAACATGGCGACAGCAGCGTGGACGACCTCCTCGACATGGCGGAATACGACACCAAGCTGCTCAACTGCAAAGGTTGCGAGAACCACTGCTTCGTGACGAGATACCTCTTTGCCGGAGGCAGGAAGTTCTATTCAGGCAACAAATGCGAGCGAGTGTTCAACAACAAGGGCGACAACGACGCCAAGGGCGACAACATATACACTTACAAGTATCACTTGCTTTTCGACAGGTGCAAGGAGGCAGACGACACGACTGACGACACGTCTAGGAAGGAGAAGACCGTGGTCGCCATTCCGCGAATCCTCAACATGTACGAGAACTTCCCCTTCTGGCACGCTCTCTTCACCACGGCAGGCTTTGATGTCATGTTAAGCTCCGAGAGCAATTTCCACCGCTATGAGAGCGCGCTTGGCTCCGTGATGAGCGACAACATCTGCTTCCCCGCCAAGCTGGTCCACTCCCACGTGAAGGAGCTCGACGAGAGGCTCGCGGCATTGCCCAACCAAAGCAAGTTCATCTTCATGCCTTACGTGGTGTTTGAGCATCAAGACGATGACCGAAACATCAACAGCTACAACTGCCCCATCGTGTCGGCCTACTCGGACGTCATCAAGTCAGCAATGAGCCTTCGTGCCGAGGTGGTGGCGCCGGTGATAAACTTCCGCGACGAGAAGTTGCTCGTCAAGCAACTTGACAACTTCCTGAAAGGCCACGGCATCGGCTCCAAGACGCGCAAGAAGGCTTTCGACGCTGCCGTGAAAGCACAAAACGAGTATGTGGAAGCCATCAGCAAGAAGGCAAAGGAAATACTGGCAGACAGCCGACGTCGACACCGGCTCACCATATTGCTCGCGGGCCGTCCTTACCATACCGACCCTCTCATCCAGCACAAGCTCTCAGACATGATCGCCTCGCTCGGCGTGAACGTGATTTCCGACGACATTGTGCGCAACGACACGCAAACAAGCACGGGCGACACTTATCTTGTCAGACAATGGGCATACATGAACCGCATCATCAAGTCGGGACAATGGTGCGCCACCCAACCCAATGACGTGCATTTCATACAAATGACCTCGTTTGGCTGCGGTCCCGACTCATTCATACAAGACGAGATCCGCCACATAACGAGCACGCACGGCAAGCCTTACACCCTGCTGAAGATAGACGACGTGAGCAACGTGGGATCCTTGAGGCTACGCGTGAGGTCGCTGATTGAGAGCCTCAACGGAAAGACCGGCAAGGCGAAGGCAACGGGCAGAGAATCTGACGACAAGCGCGCAAGCGGCAAGGCAAGCGTGAGGCCACAGAACAAGAAGATACTCGCACCGTATTTCACCGAATACCTCACGCCTCTCCTTCCCCCACTCTGCAAGCTCCTTGGCTGGGACGTGGAAGTGTTGCCGCCAAGCGACATCACGAGCGCGGAACTCGGACTGAAATATGCAAACAACGAGGTGTGCTATCCTGCCACGCTCATTGTTGGCGACTTCGTGAAGGCGTTGCGGTCGGGTAAATATAACCCAGAAGAGATTTCCGCCGTGATGACCCAAACGGGAGGTCAATGCCGTGCCACAAACTACGCTGCCTTGATACGTCGCGCCTTGAACGCCAACGGGTTCAAAGACGTGCCTCTCATCACCTTGGGTGTCTCGACAAGCGCCAGCGACGACAAGGAGCAAGACGGCGAGCTGAACGTGCCATGGCTGAAAATGGCCCCTATCATAGTGACGACGTTCATCTATGGCGACACGATATCGAAATTGTATCATGGCTCAGTGAGCCGACTGAAGAAAGACGCGTTGCTCATCGGCGGGCAGTTCGGCAACAAGGCAGAACAGCTACGCGAGGAATACCTCTCAGCTGCCGCCAAGCCCATATTGGACAATGACCCGAAAGAGCTCATGCGCCTCATAGAGCAAGCGGCAAAGGACTTCGACGACATAACCGACGACAAGGAGTTGCCGGCAGTTGGCATCGTGGGCGAGATATTCTTGAAGTTCAATCCTTTTGCCCACCAGTTCCTTGAACGCCGCATCATCAAGAAAGGATGCGAGGTGGTTCCGCCCCTGCTCCTGTCCTTCTTCCTCCAGGAGTTTGTAAACGCCATCGTGCAAAAGCACATGGGACTGAAATGCAGCCACGTGCCCGACTTCTTGGTGAAAAGCATATACAGCCTTATCTGGCGGCGCGAGAAAAAGGTCAACCGCATAGCATCGAGGTTCCGCTATTTCCGTCCTTTCACCAACATCTTCGACGAGGCAAAGGAGGTGAAGGGCGTGGTGTCGCTCGCAGCACAGTTTGGCGAGGGCTGGCTGCTGCCAAGCGACATCATAAGCATGGTGAAGCAGGGCGTGAACAACGTGGCAAGCCTGCAACCTTTCGGATGTATAGCCAACCACATAGTGTCGAAAGGCATAGAGAAGAAGCTGAAGGCGATGTTCCCGCAGCTGAACCTCGTGTCGCTCGACTTCGACAGCGGCGTGTCTGCCGTGAACGTCACCAACAGGTTGCTGCTCTTCCTCGACAGCATAGCGTGAGGGGACGGAACAACAAAGGCTTGCTAAAGACACAACCGCAGAGATAGAAACGGCACGCGGTCGTTTCTTTGAAGGAAAACGGCCGCGCCAGATTCACTGTCGCGATTATGCCGCAATCGTGTTGCCCTTGCGGCGTAAACGCGATGCCTTTGCGCCGTAACCGCGATGGCTTCGCGGCGTAATCTCCAGAAGGTTGTTACTCAGCGCAATAACCTACACGAAACAACATTGAGACCAAATAGTTAAAGGCGGAAGCCCTAAGAGAATGGTGTCTCTTAGGGCTTCCGCCTTCTTATTAGCTTGATGACAAGCCTTATTGAAAGCGATGGAAACGCTTAGCCCTCAATAAGCTTGTCGAACTTCTCTTGGAACTTGCCTTTTGCAGCCGCGCCAACAAACTTGTCGACGAGCTGTCCGTTCTTGAAGAACAGGATAGTCGGGATGTTGCGCACGCCATATTGCATAGGGATGTCCTCGTTCTCCTCAATGTCGCACTTGCCTACCACGACCTTACCCTCATATTCGTTTGAGAGCTCCTCCATGATTGGACCAACCATACGACATGGACCACACCATGTTGCCCACAAGTCAACAACAAGTGGCAGGTCGCCATTCTTCAGCTTCTCAAAGTTGTCAGCCGTTACTTCTACTGTCATTGTCTATTTCTTTTTTAAGTAAGTAATGTTTCTTTGCAAAAGTAAGCAAATAGTTTCACACTGGCAAACTTTACGCAAAAAAATGTAAGTATTAAAACTCTACCTCCCTGCTACCGTCCTCAAGTTGCGATATCGTGACTTTCACGGCATCGCCAGGAAGGATGTCATCTATGAGCTCCGGCCACTCTATGAAGCAAAGGCTGCCACTGTAGAAGTAGTCTTCATAGCCCATGTCGTAGACCTCATCCAACTTCTTTATTCGATAGAAATCGAAATGGAAGATGTGGCTGTCGTCCTTTGAGGAAGTATAGTCGTTGACGATGGCAAAAGTAGGCGAGGTAATAACGTCGTCCACGCCAAGCTCTTCACACACAGCCTTAATGAAAGTCGTCTTTCCCGCTCCCATCTTGCCATAAAAGGCGAAGACGTGGCTATTGCCCATGTTCTTGATAAACTCCCGGGCTGCCTCATGGATGTTGTCCAAGGATTTGATCGAAATCTTCATTGCTACTTATTATTGTTTGTTTATTGTTATTGTCAATTGACATGATAGCTCATGTCAGACCTCTCATCAATATATTGCACAAGCTCCTTGCCCACCTCTATGTGCTGCTTGTCTGACCGCAAGAGCACGTTGACATGGCTTTCCTCGTCTATGACGTTGAAATACAGTTCTGTAGGGCCTGAGGCGTCGCCGACGATCGACATCAAGTCGCTGACCAACGTGTCGTCAATGACCTTGCTGGGTACGTTTATCGTGAACTTCTCTATGCGCTCGTTTTTCACCGTCTGGAGATACTCCACGTTCTGTATCGCCAACGAATAAGACTGGCTCGTGGGAAAGAGCTTCACGTACCTTGCCTTTACGAACACCGAGCAACCCACGGAGAGCTTTCCGTTCCATTTTCCCCATTCCTCGCCAAAGAGCGCCATCTCGCCTGAGCCACTGAAATCCTCAAGCGTGACAAGGCCAAACGGACTGCCGCGCTTGGTGAATTTCTGTGTCACCTTGGTCACTATGCCACCAAAGGTTATGTCCTCGCGCTGCGCCAGTTCCTCTTGCTTTCCGCGGTCGCCCATCTCAACACACGTGGTGTTGCACATGTTGTTAAGCACTATGGAGAAATCATCGAGCGGATGGGCGGAGAGGTAAATGCCTACCAGCTCTTTCTCCCTGCTCAGTTTCTCTATGCTGCTCCACTCCTCCGTCTTAGGCGGTTGTGGCAGCGCCACTGCAACTTCAGCGCCCATGGAACCGAACAAGGAGTTCACTTGTTCTTTCTTATCCTGCTGGTATTGTTGGCCAAAGCGCACGATGCTGTCGAGGAACGCCTCGCCCTTTGAGTTGGACGCGAGATACTGCTCACGCATCAGACCGAAGCAATCGAAACCGCCACTAAGGGCAAGACTCTCAAACGCCTTGCGGTTTACATCCCTCAAGCTGACGCGCTCGGCAAAGTCATATATGTCCTTGTATGGGCCGTTTGCCTTTCGCTCGTTGACAATGGCGGCAGCGGCAGCGGAGCCCATTCCCTTGATGGCAGACAAGCCGAACCTTATCTCGCCCTTGCTGTTGACACCGAACTCGGCATAACTCTCGTTGACGCTGGGCCCAAGCGTGGGCACGCCCAACGACTTACACTCTTCCATGAGTTTCGTTATCTCACCAATGTCGGAGAAGCGGCGTGTCATGAGGGCGGCCATGTATTCGGCAGGATAGTGGGCTTTGATGTAAGCCGTCTGATATGCCACCCAGGAATAGCAAGTGGCATGCGACTTATTGAAAGCATAAGAGGCAAACTTCTCCCAGTCGCCCCATATCTTCTCCAGGACCTTCGTATCGTGGCCATTCTCCGCTCCCTGCTTGAGGAACTTAGGCTTCATGGCGTCTACGATGGCCTTTTTCTTCTTACCCATTGCCTTACGCAAGGCGTCGCTCTCGCCTCGTGTGAAGTTGGCAAGCTGGCGCGACAAGAGCATGACCTGCTCTTGGTAGACGGTAATGCCATAGGTGTCTTTCAAGTATTTTTCCATGCAAGGAATGTCATACTTGATACGTGTCGGGTCCTTCTTTCTGGCGATGAACTCGGGGATATAATCCATTGGGCCTGGCCTGTAAAGGGCGTTCATGGCTATGAGGTCCTCGAACACGGTGGGGTGAAGTTCCTTGAGATACTTCTGCATTCCCGGCGACTCAAACTGGAACGTGCCTATCGTGCGGCCTTCTTGGTAGAGCTTGTATGTAAGCTCATCGTCGATGGGAATGTTGTCGAGGTCAATCTCCTCACCCGTAGTTTGCTTGACGACCTTCACCGCCTCCTTCAGCTCAGAAAGAGTCTTCAAGCCGAGGAAGTCCATCTTGATGAGTCCTGTCGACTCAATGACATGACCATCGTATTGCGTCACGTCACACTTCCTGTCAGGGAAGTCGGGGTCGTCCGCCGTTGACACTGGCACCCAGTCGCTTATGGGGTTACGGCAAATGATAAAACCACAAGCGTGAATGCCCGTTCCCCTGATGGTTCCTTCAAGCATCCTGGCGTACTTTATGGTGTTGCGCTCCCTCGGGTCCATGGAGCTTTCTGCCTCGCGAAGCTCCGGCGTGCACTTTATGGCATTGGCAAGGTTCATCTTCATGCCGTCAGGCAATCGGTCGGGTATGGCTTTTTTCAGCTCATTGGAACGTGCCAGAGGCAACTTCTCCACTCGTGCCACGTCGGCAATGGAGTTCTTTGTCGCCATGCTCGAATAGGTTATAATATGCGCGCAGTTTTCCTTCCCATACTTATCCATAACCCATTGCAAGACCTTTCCACGACCATCGTCGTCGAAGTCGGTGTCAATATCCGGCAGGTTAACACGGTCTGGATTGAGGAAACGCTCGAAAAGCAAGTCGTATTTAAGCGGGTCTATCTTTGTGATGCCCAAGCAATAAGCCACCACTGAGCCTGCCGCCGAGCCACGACCAGGCCCCACCCAAACGCCCAACTTGTCGCGAGCGGCATTGATAAAGTCTTGCACGATAAGAAAGTAGCCTGGGAAACCCATGGTTTTCATGACGTGAAGCTCAAACTTGACGTGCTCTTTCACATCATCGGGGATGGGGTCTCCATAGCGCTTGCGAGCGCCGTCATAGGCAAGCTTGGCAAGATAGTCGGCCTCAAACTTGATGCGGTATACCTTGTCGTAACCGCCAAGACGCTCGATCACGGCATCCGCCTTGTCCTTAGGCAAAGGATTATCTCCATTCTCATCAGTGGTAAACTCCTTGTAGAGTTGTTCCTCTGTAAACTTGGAACGCCACTCTTCCTCCGTGCCAAAGCTTTCAGGGATTGGGAAGAACGGCATAATGGGACCATGGTCAATGCTGTAAGTCTCTACCTTGTCGAGTATCTCAAGGGTGTTGGTCAACGCCTCTGGGATATCAGAGAAGATGGCATTCATTTCCGCGCGAGTCTTGAACCACTCTTGCTTTGTGTAAACCATTCGAGTTGGGTCGTCCAAATCCTTGTTGGTGGAAAGGCAAAGCAAATGGTCGTGAGCCTCTGCCGTTTCCTTGTCCTCGAAATGGCAATCGTTTGTGCAAATGAGCTTTATGCCATATTCCTTGGCAAACTGCACCATCACCCTGTTGACTTTCTGCTGCAAAGGAAACGTCTCTCGATTGGCATGCAACGAAGGATCTGTGACCTGATGACGCTGAAGCTCCAAATAAAAGTCGTCGCCAAACAAATTGTGATACCACTCAACCGCTTCTCTCGCGCCGTTAATATCGCCCGCGAGAATCTTCTGCGGTATCTCTCCGCCAAGGCACGCCGAGCTGACTATAAGGTCTTCATGGTATTTCTCAAGGTCAAGGCGATCAGTCCTAGGTTTATAATAATAACCATCGACCCACGACCGGCTGACCAGCTTGATAAGGTTCTTATATCCATGATAGTTCTTGGCAAGCACTATGAGATGGTAGCCGGAGCTGTCGCCTGCCGACTTGTCCTTGTCCTCCTTATGATGGTGAGCCACGTACATCTCGCATCCCAAGATAGGCTTGAAAGGTTCCAAGCCTTCCTTCTTGCGCTTTTTGTTCACCGAGGCGCAATAGTCGGAAAACTCCTTTATGCCATACATGACACCATGGTCCGTGATGGCCATGCCTTTCATGCCGTCATTGATCGCCTTGTCTACAAGGTGGTTAACTTTCGACTGTCCGTCAAGAATACTATAATGTGTGTGAACGTGCAGATGTACAAAATCTTCCATGAAAGATGCTTTTATGAGTGTAAAGTTACTCTGAATAGTTGACATACCCAAAAGAAGAATGAAAATAATTTCACATTCTACTGAAAACTATTTGCGTATTCAACAGAAAAAGACTACCTTTGCATAAGTATAATATTGAAACCTCGCCTTTTACAGACATAATCATGGGGAAAAGAATCAAGAAACTCAAGAAAATACATATACACCGTGAAGGAATCGACCAGCTTGTTGGTGGCATCGTCGCAATTGCCGTTATAGGCTTTTTGCTTTGGTATTTCATCGCCACACCTTGGCCTTTTTGGACATTCATCGTCATCGCTGGCATCATTTACGCCATTGCCGTGAATTTCTACCAATGCCCGGTGCGCTACTTCAACCAGGAAGACACAGACGGCATCGTTGTTGCTCCGGCTGACGGAAAGATTGTGGTCATTGAAGAGGTGAATGAAAACACCTACTTCCACGACAGGCGTATACAGATTTCCATATTCATGAGTGTCACCAACGTTCACGCCAACTGGTTTCCAGTAGACGGTCACGTGAAATTCGTCAAGCATTTCGATGGCAACTACCACAAGGCATGGTTGCCCAAGGCGAGCATGGAGAATGAGCACGCCGACACCATGATAACAACCGATGACGGCACTGACATACTCTGCCGCCAAATAGCGGGTGCGGTGGCCCGAAGGATAGTGACCTACGCCAAGGAAGGCGAGGAATGCTACATTGATGAGCACTTAGGCTTCATAAAGCTTGGTTCTCGCGTTGACATCTTCTTGCCTATCGACTCGGAGGTGTGCGTCGAAATGAACCAAAAAACGGTTGGCGACCAGACGATTATCGCTAAATTAAAGAAATGAAACTGATTAATTTTCCTAATATATTAACTTGTTGCAACCTGATATCAGGTTGCATCGCAACATGTTTCGCTTTTTTTGCCAGCCCCGACCTGGCGCTCCTTTGGATTGTCATTGGTGCCGCTTTCGACTTTTTTGATGGCATGAGCGCAAGGGCGCTGCACATCTCCTCGCCAATAGGCAAAGAGCTCGACTCCCTTGCGGACGACGTGACGTTTGGCGTGGCACCATCGACTATTATTTTCTCGCAACTCCTGATCATGCAATACCCCACTTGGTTGGGTTGCATCACCGATTACATTCCTTTCATAGCCTACGTCATGGCGGCGTTCTCCGCCTTGCGACTCGCCAAGTTCAACCTCGACGAGCGCCAGTCAATGGGATTCATTGGCTTGCCCACACCTGCCAACGCGCTGTTTTGGGGCTCATTGATTCTTAGTATCGGCGGTTGGCTTAACACGTTGCAAGCTGGCGCACTCATCGTCATCTTGCTGATGTTCCTTAGCTCCTACCTGCTTATTTCCGAGATACCAATGTTCGCCTTGAAGTTCAAGCATTGGAACTGGAAAGGGAACGAGCTGCGCTATTCTTTCATTGTTTTGTCTGCTATCATCATAATAGGCTCGACCGTTTACCAAGGAATAGCCGGCAATGGTTTCTTGGCCGGCTTCTTGGGATCATGGTGGATTGTGATGCTTATTTATGTAATAGCATCAGTAGTCAACGACAAGGTAGCTCGCCATTGAGCCAATTAGCGCAATCAATGGCGCAATCTACCCGAGTGGGACAAATAATAGAACCAATAAGTCGAGCCATAACTATCCTTGACATTTGACAATCGCGCGGTAGTATTCGAGGT
Organism: Oscillospiraceae bacterium; assembly: GCA_963635115.1. Lineage (GTDB taxonomy): Bacteria > Bacteroidota > Bacteroidia > Bacteroidales > Bacteroidaceae > Prevotella. Next base: position 117,413 of record CAVHEN010000002.1, read on the forward strand.
TTGGTAATACACTTTCTTGAAGTCCTCGTAATCGGCATCCATCGTAGGCTCCTTATAAATAACCAAGGGCTTTTTTCTCAAATGGTTGTATAACACCAAGGCTTCACGGAAAGACTTGGGCAGCGGCTTGTTGACATCATAATATCGTGGCAAGGTTGCGGCAAAACGATCAAGGTCGCAATCGAGCAAGTAAGCGCACAACAACCAGTCTTTTGAATCCTTATTGGCATACTTGCTCTTGTTCACATGTTTAAGGTATGTCAGTGGCCTCATTTTTTCCTTAAACACAATGCCGAATGTGGCATAAACGCTATCTTCTGGAAGCATCATCAATTTCACCGACATCTTATTGGGCAACATCGCGTCTGATCCGCCGACAAGCTGATACTCGAACAGGCGCTCGCAAAGGGCGTGGTCTTTGGTCAATGCCACTATGCGAAGCATAGACAGGCTACTGTCAACCTTCGCAACCTTCTTCCCTACGTCCACCGCCGCATGGTAATTGCCTTTCATCATTTCGCTCTCCATGCGCATACGGCTATGGAAGACGGCATCGGAGCAACCTATGGAACAAACGACGAGTGCAATCACCATCAGTTGAAGAAGGTTTACCCATGTAAGCCTTGAGAAAAGGCCATTGGACAGTGAGGCGGGTTCCATCGGCTCCAACTGCTTGAAAAACCACACCACAAAGGCAAACACGACCATGAACAACGGGAAGAGCCACATCCAGACACCCAAGTAGCTGCTTGTGGTCAAGTCGGGCGACACGTCGGTCAAGACCGCCAGCAGGAGCATTGATGGCAAATAGGTCAGCGCGTGCGTGCGGTGGTTAAGTCTCGTGCCAGCATATACGGCGACCTGAATCAGCCACAACGCCAACGTGATGAGGATTGTGCCCACCACATTATTATAATGCGTGGCGCCATGAGATAGCACGTGTTGAGTAACAGCCAAGATGTCTGGCTGGTATTTATTCAGATAAAGTAAAGTGAATAGTATGAAAAAGATGGCACAGACCAATCTCATTACACCTGTGCCATCTTTGTATTGTCTTGAATTTGACATTATCAAATTATTTCTTCCTTAAAACCACTGCAGAGCGAGCCGGGACATACAGTTTCAGCCATTCCTTGCCATCCTTTTCATAGAGAGGGTCAAAGTTGGTGAAATGGGTCACGCTATCGTCTGCCAATCCATTACCGCCAAAGACCTTGGCATCGGTATTGAGAACCACGTGATACTCTCCTTTCTTCACGAGGAACCCATAATCGGTAAAGCTTGTCGAGGGTGAGAAATTGAAGACGAACACGAGGTTTCCACGCTCAAAAGCGAGAATCTGGTCGCCATCATTGTGCCAAATCTCCTGCACGGGAGTAAGGTTGAACTTAGGCTCACTCTTTATCTCCTTAAGCATGGCCTTGTCGAAATCGCCGAGGAAATGATAGTCCAAGTCTTGGTTGTCAACCAAGTTCCATTGGCGACGCGCGTACTTATGGCTCCATCCGTTGCCCTCGCGCGGGAAGTCGATCCACTCCGGATGCCCAAACTCATTGCCCATGAAGTTCAAGTATCCGCCGTTCATCGTGGCGGCAGTCACGAGCCTTATCATCTTGTGCAAAGCGATGCCACGGTTCACGAGGTTGGTCTCGTCGCCATGCTTGAAGTGCCAATACATGTCGGCGTCTATGAGGCGGAAGATGATAGTCTTGTCGCCCACCAATGCCTGGTCGTGACTTTCACAATATGATATTGTCTTCTCGTCGGCACGGCGATCCTTAACCTCCCAGAATATGCTGCTTGGTTTCCATTCCTCGTCTCTCCGCTCCTTGATGGTCTTGATCCAATAGTCGGGGATGTTCATTGCCAGCCTATAGTCGAAGCCATAGCCGCCGTCCTTGAACTTTGCCGCAAGCCCCGGCATGCCGCTCACCTCCTCGGCTATGGTTATGGCCTTGGGGTTCACCTCGTGTATGAGCTTGTTGGCCATGGTGAGATAGCAAATGGCGTTGTCGTCCTCATGGCCATTGAAGTAATCGCCATAATTGGTGAACGCCTCGCCAAGGCCATGACTATAATAAAGCATCGACGTTACGCCATCGAAACGGAATCCGTCGAAATGGAACTCTTCCAGCCAATACTTGCAGTTGGACAACAGGAAATGTATGACGTCGTCCTTTCCATAGTCGAAACACAAGCTGTCCCAGGCGGGATGCTCATGCCTCTCGCCTGGATAGAAAAATTGGTTAGGGTCGCCGGCGAGGTTTCCCAATCCCTCGACCTCGTTCTTCACGGCATGCGAATGCACGATGTCCATGATCACCGCGATGCCCTTTTGGTGTGCGGCATCAATAAGTGCCTTCAGCTCTTCGGGAGTGCCGAAGCGGCTCGACGGGGCGAAGAAAGAGCTCACATGATAGCCAAAGCTGCCATAGTAAGGATGCTCCTGTATGGCCATCACCTGCATGGCGTTGTAGCCGTCCGCCACGATTCGCGGCAGCACGTTGTCCTTGAACTCGGTATACGAGCCCACCTTCTCAGCGTCTTGTGCCATGCCCACGTGGCACTCGTAGATGAGCAATGGGTCACGCGATGGGGTGAACTTCTCCTTCTTCCAGTGGTATTTCTTTGGGGCCCATACCTGAGCCGAGAATATCTTTGTCTGCTCGTCTTGCACCACACGAGTGGCCCACGCCGGTATGCGCTCGCCCTCGCCGCCGTTCCACTTCACGTGCATCTTGAACAAGTCGCCGTGGTGCATGGCTTTCGTGGGAATCTTCAGCTCCCAGTTGCCCGTTCCCTCAACCTTCTTACAACGGTAATCCTCGCTTTCCTTCCAATCGTTGAAGTCGCCCACGAGGTAAATGTCGGTGGCATTGGGAGCCCACTCTCTGAAGACCCAACCTCCGCGAACCTTATGAAGGCCAAAGTATTCGTAGCCATTGGCAAAGTCGGACAGCGTCTGCTTGCCATGTTGTGTGAGTTGATCGATTTTCCATTCAGCATGATTATGACGCCCTTTTATGGCATCCTCATAAGGCTCAAGATACTGGTCGTGAGCCACAATACCGATATGTTTTACTTTTACCATTGTATTGAGTTGAATTGATAGTTGCTTGTTGTTATATGATTAAGCCGTGACAAGACCTATTGGTCGTTGAACCGTTTGCCGTTCTCGTAATGGCCCGTGCAGGTCACTTGCCCGTTGCCGTCTTTCTCCACGAAACGTCCGTCGCGAATGTCGTTGAGATAGGTGCCCTCGAAGCGCTTGCCGTCCTTCGCCTCCTCTATGCACTTGCCGTTTCGCTTGCCGTTCTTGTACACGCCCTTGAAGCGGGAGCCGTCGGCATAGTGGATCACCACGTCGCCATCTATCTTGCCGTTGCGGAAGTTGCCTTCATAGATGTCGCCATCCTTCTTTGCCAGTTTTCCGTAGCCGTTTATCTGGTCGTTTTTCCAATGCCCATCATACTGGTCACCGTTTGCCCAAACAAACGTGCCTTGCCCGTCGCGCTCGCCTTGGTTGAAATGGCCCGTGTATCGGTCGCCATTGGCATATTTGAAAATGCCCTCACCGGTGCGCTCGCCCTGGTCGTAGTCGCCCTCATACTGGTCACCGTTTTGGAAGAGGTATATGCCGCGGCCTTGCTGGATGTCGTCTTTCCACATGCCCTTGTAGACGTCGCCGTCGGCATACTTGTTCACGCCATAGCCAGAGCGCTGGTTGTCGAGCCAATTACCGCGATACGTGTTGCCGTCGCCCCAGTCGAAGAAGCCTTTACCCTCCTTCTTGTCGTTCTTCCACTGGCCATCATAGTAGGCGCCAGTGGAGAACGTGTACTTGCCGTGGCCCTGTCTCATGTCGTGAAACCAGTCGCCGTCATACACGTCGCCATTGAAGTAGTACATCACGCCGTGGCCCTGCTGATAGTCGCGAAACCACAGGCCTACGTACTTGTTGTTGTTGCTGAAATAGTAAGTGCCCCTTCCGTGTTGCTGGTTCAATACCCATTGGCCGTCATACTTCTCGCCATCGGCAAAGGTGTAGACACCACGCCCTTGCCGTTTTCCTTTCACGAACTCACCGTCATAGGTATTGCCATTCTCAAACACCTCGCTGCCTTTGCCGTTGGGCTTGCCCGAGGACATCTCGCCCTTGTAGGTTCCCTTAACCCCCATCTCCTCTATCGTGCAGGAGCCAATGGATATTTTCTGGGCAGAGACGCACAAAGGCAGTGCCAAGAAGTATAGTAAAAATATATAATGTCTCACGATTACTGTCTTTATAACAATGTTGGTTCAAAGATAAGCATAAAAAACGAGAAAAGACAAATCCTGCATTCTTAATTATGACAACGAAGCAAAGATTTAACAATATTAATCATTTTTGAGCATTTGTTTTTTGTAATTTTGCATCGTAATTAATCAACAGATCATGCATTTTATAGCCATTATCCCCGCTCGCTATGCCTCGACTCGCTTTCCTGGCAAGCCGCTTGCCCTGCTTGCCGGCAAGCCCGTCATCGAGCACGTGTATGAGCAAGTGACCAAGGTTCTGCCCGAGGCATGGGTGGCAACCGACGACAGCCGCATCTTCGACGCCGTGGAACGCTTTGGCGGAAAGGCGGTCATGACAAGGGCCGACCACAAGAGCGGCACCGACAGGATAGAAGAGGCCGCCGAGAAAATCGGGACCGATGCCGATGTCATTGTCAACGTCCAGGGCGACGAGCCTTTCATCCAGCCATCTCAGATAGAGACGCTTTGCGGGCTCTTCGACAACCCGACCACCCAGATAGCCACGCTGGGAAAGCCGTTCACGTCGATGGATGCGGCAAGGAACCCCAACTCCCCAAAGATTGTGACCGACAACAATGGCTTCGCACTCTACTTCTCGCGCTCCGTCATTCCCTTCGTGCGTGGCAAGGAGGAAGCGGCGTGGCTCGACTCCTACCCTTACCTCAAGCATTTGGGCATCTACGCTTATCGTCGCGAGGTGCTGCGCGAGGTGACGGGCCTGCCCATGTCTTCGCTTGAGAAGGCAGAGAGCCTTGAGCAGCTGCGCTGGCTGCAAAACGGCTATCGCATTCGCGTGGGTGTCACCGACGTGGAAACCGTTGGCATCGACACGCCCGACGACTTGCAGAGGGCTGAGGAATTCTTGGGGAAACAAGGCTGACGGCCTTACGCCGCAATCGCGTCGGCTTTACGTTGGAAAGGCATCGGCTTTACGCTGGAATCGCACCGCGATTCCAGCGTAAAGCCGATGCCCTTATTTCTTGACCGTCTTGAAGGTCTTGCCTCCCTGCTTGACGATGACCACGCCATGCCTTGCGCCCTCTCCTGACAGGCGATGGCCCGCCACGTCGTAAACCTCGTATGGCTTGGTGGAGTCGAACTGGCTTGTGGAGCTGACGGCATCAATGCCAGTGGTGTTTTTCTTGCCGCTGACTGTCGCCTTCACTATCTCCCAAGTGGCTGAGACTGAAGTCGTTCCAGTGTAGCGGAACAATATTTGTATCTTCTTGCCTGCGAATTGGTCCAGACTGATGCTGCCCGATTCCACCGACTCGAATTTGGTTCCCGCGGGCCATGTGAATCCGGATAGCTTGGTGACGTTGCCCTCACACTCCACCTCCACGCTCAGATAGTCCTCTGGCGACGTGCAGTAGTTCAGCATGTGGGTGAACGAGAGCGATGCCGTGGAGTATCCGGCAAGGTCTATCTCCGGTAAGGCGAGAGTGCCCTCAGCATCGTATTTCACGTATTTGCCGCTGCTGTTCTTCAGCGAGCTTGTGGCCTTCCAGCCATAGCTGCTTGTGCGTTGCCACACTTCGATGCCAGTTTGCGGCTGCGTGATGTCGGTTGCCACGCAATTGCCGTCGGCCGATTTGTAGTTGGCAGTGTAGATGACCGCCTCCGTATCGCCCGTGCCGGAGCCGTCACCGCTGCCGCTGCCACCACTATATTCTGTCGCCTTCACGGTCTTGGCAGGGTCGAACGCGTAGTCGATGCTGTCGCCCCAGATGTATTCCATGAGGTTGGGGAAGTCGATAAACGGGTTGCGGTTGCCCTGGATCTTGTACACGGCTTCGTTGCGGGCAATCTCGGTCTGGCTGACGGGGTCTTCCTTACACCATTTTATATATAGCTCGTATGCCCACTGCTTCAGCGTTGGGTAATCGCCCTGCTCAAGCGAGTTGAGGCCCTCGCTCGTCCACGTGAAGTTCTGATATGCCGTAGCCATGTACATGTAGCTGCGCGAGAAGTCGCCCTGCCACTCGGTGCTCGGCTGCCAGACCATGAAGCCTTGGTCGCCCTTGCCCACCTTTATGCAACCATTGTCGTAGGTAGAGGTCGTGACGACGCCCATGCCATAGTTGCTCTTCGACGAGTTCGCCTTGCTCTCGCTCGGCATCAAGTTGTACAGGTCTTGGTAGGCTTGGTTCTTCGTGCCGCCCCACCAGCTCTTGGGGAACGAGTGCTCTATGTTCATGCCCGAGACAGCCGAGCCTTGCGAGCCAAACTTCGCGCGGTTGTCGCTGTATCGGTCTATCACATAGCCATTGTCGTTGTCGGTCTGGTAGAAGCCCCACCATGTGGAGCCTGACCCCGAGCCATAGCTGAGCACAGTAGCGTCCTTGATGATGTTGTGCACTGCCGTTTTCAGTTCGGCGCCCTTCTTGCCTTTCAACGCGTCGTAGTAGCCGTCGGGAATTTGCGCAAGCGCATTGCCAGCCGGAACAATGGCGGCAATGGCGAGCAGGATGTTTCTTGTGATCTTGTTCATATCTTTTGTCTGTGTTTTCGCAAGCGTTTAAGCAGCTGGATGTTTCGCTAGCTAAGTTAGTAATTTTTCATGACACGACTATTACAAAATGATAAAAAAGACAATAAATTTTCACGTCGTTGCTTTTTCAAGGCGCAAACTGCCATAAAGTGCAAGAAAACGAGGACAAAAAACGCACATTTTGCTTGCGATTGTGAAATATAAATATTACTTTTGCAATATAATTATGTCAACGCCATTCCAACCCGACTGGCACATTTCGAGGGGTTCACATAGATGAATCAGAACATTTACAAGCGAGGCACAGTGAAAGCGGTAAACGGCTCACGCCTCACCGTCGTCATAGACAGATACTCGGCATGCGCCTCGTGCCATGCCGCGGCAACTTGCTCCACGTCGGAACGCAAGCCGATGGCGGTGGAAGCACGCATATCAAACGACTGCCACGTTGCCGTTGGCGACACGGTATACGTAAGTTCCGGCGGCAAGGGCCCCATGGCATCCATGATGCTTGGCTATGGCCTGCCCATGGCGACGCTCATCGCGGGATGCGTGGCGGCAAGGGCAATAAGCGGGTCGGACATCATCGCCGCGGTCGGCGGACTATGCGCCATGGCCGCCTACTTTCTCTTGTTGTGGGCATTCAAGCCCCGAATCGACCGCGCGTTTGGCTGCGTGGCTGTCCCTTGCGCCGACCCACACCCACAACCCAATGACCACTGTCCACATTCTTAATAATACGCATACACCATAACATTATGATAATTCTTACTTCAGTAATCGTGCTTTGCGCCATCGCGCTTGTCGCGTCCTTGCTGCTCTACATTTGCAGCAAGAAGTTCGCAGTGGAAACCGATTCGCGCATCAACGACGTCCAAGAGTGCCTGCCAAAGGCCAACTGTGGCGGATGCGGATTCGCCGGATGCCAATCGCTCGCCGAAGCCATCGTAAAGGCTGTCGACGAGGGTGGCGACATCCCCACGTGCCCCGTAGGAGGCAACGACGCCATGTCAAAAATCTATGCGCTGCTCGGCGTTGAGAACAAGGGCGGGGCGGGCAAGAAACGCATTGCGGCGCTGAGATGCGCCGGTTGCGACCTCGCGCCAATAGCCACCTACGACGGCCTGCGCACCTGCGACGCCATGAACCGTTGCGGCTCGGGCGAGTCGGCGTGCGGCTATGGCTGCCTCGGATGCGGCGACTGCGCCAATGCGTGCGACTTTGGCGGCATCACCATCAACCCTGAGAAGCACATTCCGGAGATTGACCCCGACGTGTGCGTGGCATGCGGATCGTGCGTGAAGGCTTGTCCGCGCCACTTGTTGGAGATACGCCCAGTGGGCGTGAAAAACAGGATGGTCATCGTGGCGTGCAGCAACCACGACCGCGGCCCCATTGCCATGAAGGTGTGTGGCCACTCTTGCATCGGGTGCGGCAAGTGCGCCAAGGAGTGCCCATTCGAGGCAATAACCATCAACGGCAACGTGGCGACAATCGATGCGGAGAAATGCCGCATGTGCCGCAAATGCGTGGCAGTGTGCCCACGCAAGGCAATAGTGGCAAGCGGATTCCCGCCAGCCAAGCCTGCCGCCCAGCCCAAGGCCACGACAACCGAAAAGACCACTACAGCAGACAAGACCGTCCAAGACTAATGACACTAAACACCATGAAAATAAGGACATTCAAGATAGGTGGCATCCACATGGACGACCACAAGATAGCGGCAGGCAAGGCCATAGAACCAGCGCCGCTGCCACAGAGAGCCGTCTTCCCTCTCTCCCAGCACATTGGCGCGCCAGCCAAGCCCGTAGTGAAGAAAGGCGACAAGGTGAAGGTTGGCACACTGCTGGCTGAGGCCGGAGGATTCATCTCCGCGCCGGTACACTCTTCCGTATCGGGGACAGTGTTCAAGATTGACCAGGCTGTAGACGCGTCGGGCTACCAGAAACCCGTCGTCATCGTAAATGTGGAGGGCGACGATTGGGAGCCTTCCATCGACAGGAGCGAGAAGCTGGAGACCCTCGACGCCCATCCCGAGCTTGACGCCAAGGAGATCGTGGAACGCGTGAAGGCTGCCGGCGTGACGGGAATGGGCGGAGCCGGATTCCCCACCTACGTGAAGCTCATGCCTCCAGAGGGCAGCGTGGAGTGCGTCATCCTAAATGGCGTGGAGTGTGAGCCTTACATCACCTCCGACCACAGGCTCATGCTGGAGCACGCGGCAGAGATCGTGGAAGGACTGCGCATCATCATGCGTGCCGTGGGCGTGAAACGCGGATACATCGGCATTGAGGTGAACAAGCCCGATGCCATCGAGCTGATGGAGAAGACCACAGCCAGCGATGACACCATAGAGGTGGTGCCGCTCAAGCAAGCCTACCCTCAAGGTGGCGAGAAGCAACTTATCGACGCCGTGATCAACCGCCGTGTGCCAATGCCACCAGCTATTCCAGCCAACGTGGGAGCGGTGGTAGACAACGTGGCCACGGCATTCGCCGTCTACCAAGCCGTGATGAAGCGCAAGCCACTCTTCGAGCGCGTGGTGACGGTGTCGGGCGTGGAGATGACGCAATCGGGCAACTTCCTCGTGAGGATGGGCACAAGCGCGGCAAGCCTCATAGAGCTGTGCGGCGGACTGCCGGAAGGACGCAACAAGGTGCTCAGTGGCGGCCCCATGATGGGTAAGGCGCTGACAAGCCTTGAGGCTCCAATAGTGAAAGGCTCAAACGCCATCACCGTGCTGACGGGCGACGACACGCTGCGCAGGCAGCCAAGGCCATGCGTGCGCTGCGCCAAATGCGTGGGCGTGTGCCCAATGGGACTTGAGCCTTACCTCCTTGCCACGGCTTCGGCCATGGGCGACTGGGAACGCGCGGAGCAAGAATACATAACCTCTTGCATAGAGTGCGGCTCTTGCCAATACACTTGCCCGTCGGCACGGCCCATGCTCGACAACATAAGGAAAGGAAAGGCCACCGTAATGGGCATAATAAAGGCGAGGAAACAACAACCCAAGCCATAGAGACAATAACGACAAAGAAACATAACTGAAAGAACAAATAAACATGTCGAATCTAATCATATCGCAATCGCCACACGTCCACACTCCACGGACAATGGAGCATGACATGCGCGACGTGGTAATAGCCCTTATCCCGACATTCGCGGCCTCGCTGCTATTCTTCGGCATAGGCTCGCTGATAGTGTGCGCCACGAGCGTGCTCGCTTGCGTATTAACAGAATGGATCATTGGCAAGTACGTGATGCACACGCAACGCACCACCATCACCGACTGGTCGGCGGTGATAACGGGCTTGCTCTTAGGCTTCAACCTGCCGTCCAACATCCCCGCGTGGATCGTGGTGCTGGGCGCGATAGTGGCAATCGGCGTAGGCAAGATGACCTTCGGCGGATTGGGATGCAACATCTTCAACCCCGCGTTGGTGGGCCGTTGCTTCCTGCTCGTGTCGTTCCCCTCGCAGATGACGTCGTGGCCATTGGCGGGACAACTGTTGAAATACACCGACGCAGAGACTGGCGCCACGCCACTGAGCATCATAAAGTGGGCAGCGAAGAAGGGCGACAGTTCGCTGCTCGACCGCCTGCCCGACTCGCTGAACCTGCTGCTCGGCAACGACACTTATGCCATGGGCGCAGGCTCACTTGGCGAAGTGTGTGGCATTGCCATCATCCTCGGACTTGTCTACCTGCTCTGGCGTCGTGTCATAACATGGCACATACCCGTGAGCATCATCGCCACGGTGTTCGTGTTGTCCGCGCTGCTTCACCTCGCCAACCCATCCTACGTCAACCCCGTGGCATCGGTGTTGAGCGGTGGCGTGATGCTGGGAGCCGTGTTCATGGCAACCGACTACGTGACGTCGCCAATGACCCACCGCGGGCAATTGATCTACGGCGTAGCCATTGGCGCCATAACAGTGGTGATTCGCAACTGGGGCGCTTATCCCGAGGGCATGTCGTTCGCCATACTCATCATGAACGCCTTCACACCACTGATAAACACATACGTCAAGCCTCGCAGATACAGCGACAAATGATGCCGTGGATGGCACGACTCTAATGGTAATCATACAACAGACATGAAATGGAAAAGCTAAAGTCTTCTATTCAGAATATGGTAATTGTGCTGACGGTAGTGTCGCTCATAGCCGCCCTCGTGCTCGCATTGGTCAACGAGGTGACTACGGAACCTATAAAGCAGCAAGCCATCAACGAGATAAACAATGGCATAAAAGACGTGATGGGCACGTCGAGCCTCAAGGTGACTAAAACAGACACCATAGCCGTAAACAACGATGGTACAGAGAACCTGTATGTGATACACAACACCGAGACCGCAAACGGCAAACCGCTTGGAGCTGCCATAGAAAGCTCTGTAATGGGATTCGGCGGCGACCTGAAAGTCTTGGTGGGACTGTCAACCGACTACAAGATATTAGGCTACAAGATATTACAGTCGAGCGAGACTCCTGGACTGGGAGAGAAAGCAGGCAAGTGGTTCCAGAAAGACGGCAAAGGCAACGTCATTGGCCGTCAACTGTCCGACGACAAGCCTCTAAGCGTGAGCAAGGACGGTGGCGACGTAGATGGCATCACGTCTTCCACCATCACGTCGAGGGCTTTCCTGAAAGCTGTCAATCAAGCTTATAAGGCTTACAAGTCATCACTTGGCTCATAAACATACCATAAACCATACGACGCACATGGCTCAGGAAAAGCCCAGCGTCGGAAAAACATACAATAAATGAACAGTTTGAAAATCATTGTCAACGGGCTGATTAAGGAGAACCCAACATTCGTGCTTCTCCTGGGCATGTGCCCTACCCTCGCCACAACCACATCGCTCATCAACGGCATCTCGATGGGACTGTCGACGGCGTTCGTATTGATATGCTCAAACATCGCCATATCGCTTATAAAGAACCTTACCCCCGACGCAGTGAGGATTCCCGTGTTCGTGGTGGTGATAGCGTCTTTCGTCACGGTGCTACAGATGTGCCTTGCGGCCTTCTTCCCGTCTATAAACTCCTCTCTCGGACTATACATACCGCTTATCGTGGTCAACTGCATCATCCTCGGACGCGCTGAGGCGTTTGCCTGCAAGCATGGCGCGTTAGACAGCATGTTCGACGGCATTGGCGTCGGACTGGGCTTCACGCTTGGCCTGTCGCTGCTCGGCTTCTTCAGGGAGCTTCTCGGCACTGGTTGCGTGATGGGCTTCCGACTCGTGCCTGAAACCGCTGGCATGCTGTTGTTCATCCTTCCCCCTGGAGCTTTTATAACCTTGGGCTACCTTATAGCCGTGGTCAACAGGCTCAGGGCCAAGCAATAATCATCGCATAACGACATAATAGCATCATATCAATGGAATACTTTCTGATTTTCATCTCCGCGATATTCGTCAACAACATAGTGTTGTCACAATTCCTTGGCATCTGCCCCTTTCTCGGCGTGTCGAAGAAGATACAGACATCTCTTGGCATGGGCATGGCCGTGGCATTCGTGCTGACCGTGTCTACCGTAGTGACCTTCATATTACAGAAATGCGTGCTCGACCCGCTCGGCTTGCAATACCTCCAAACCATCGCCTTCATCTTGGTAATCGCAGCTCTTGTGCAGATGGTTGAGATCATCCTTAAAAAGGTCTCCCCTGCCCTCTACCAGTCGCTCGGAATATTCCTGCCGCTCATCACCACCAACTGTGCCGTGCTTGGCGTGGCCATACTCGTGATACAAAAGGATTTCTCGCTCATTGAGAGCATCGTCTACGCCTTCTCCACGGCAATGGGCTTCGCGTTGGCTCTTGTCCTCTTCGCAGGAATACGCGAGCAATTGGCTTACATCAACATTCCCAAGGGCATGAGAGGCATGCCAATAGTGCTCGTCACTGCAGGATTGTTGTCTTTGGCTTTCATGGGATTCAGCGGTGTGGATTTAGGACTTAAAGCATTGTTCGGTTTGAAATAATCCAACCTTACATTGTTGGTATTCCACCCCTACCTTGTACCCAACCTTACAAAGTGTCTTCGTGGCAGAACAATGGCTATAACTAAATAGCGGCTATAACTAAATGGCAAGTGTAACTGAATAGCAAGCAACGAAATTGAAAAAGGCTTTGCCGGAAGTGTCCGACAAAGCCTTTTTTATATATAATGTCTTAACAATATGGTCACTTTCTCACAAGAGACCACACATCATTATCTTACTTTATGATTCCTTGTTCTACAAAAATCTTTTTCAAGACCTCAACACCGCGATCAACATGCTCCTTGGTGTGAGTTGCCATAAGGGCAAAACGCACGAGCGTGTCTTGAGGAGCGCATGCTGGAGGCACCACGGGATTGATGAACACGCCTGCGTCGAAAGCAAGCTTCGTCACCAGGAACGTCTTGGTGTTGTCACGCACATAAAGCGGAATGATAGGACTCTCTGTATCGCCAATCTCAAAGCCTTCCTCACGGAAACGCTTCAAGGCATAATTGGTGACATCCCACAGGTGCTGACGGCGCTCCGGCTCATTCTCAATGATGTGGAGAGCTTCCAACGCACATGCAGTGGCCGAAGGCGTGTCGCTTGCGGAGAAGATGTAAGTACGAGATGTGTGACGGAGATAGTTAATGGTGTCCCAATCGGAAGCAATGAAGCCGCCTATTGAGGCGAGGCTCTTCGAGAACGTACCCATAATGAGGTCAATGTCATCCTGCAAGCCAAAGTGATGGCAAACGCCACGACCGCCTTCACCAAAAACGCCAAGGCCATGAGCCTCGTCAACCATGATGGAGCAATTGTACTTGTGCTTAAGCTCCACGATCTCAGGAAGCTTGGCGAGATCGCCTTCCATTGAGAACACACCGTCTACGACTATCAACTTGATGGCATCGTGAGGAAGCTTCTCAAGAATGCGCTCCAAGTCTGCCATGTCGTTGTGCTTGTAATGGAGCTGAGTGGCGAAACTAAGACGACGTCCGTCAACGATAGACGCATGGTCACGATCATCACAAATGAGGTAATCGCCCCTGCCAACGATTGTTGGTATCACGCCAGAGTTTACCGTAAAGCCTGTTGAGAAACAGAGAGCGGCATCCTTGTGCTCAAACTCTGCCAATTCTTTCTCAAGCTGGACATGAATGTCAAGCGTGCCATTAAGGAAACGACTTCCGGCACATCCTGAGCCATACTTGTCAAGGGCGGCCTTGCCTGCGTCGATGACCCTTTGGTCTCCTGTGAGACCTGTGTAGGCGTTACTGCCAAACATAAGCATCTTACGCCCATCCATGATGACCTCAGGCCCTTGCTTACTCGTTATCTCTCTGAAATAAGGGTATACACCTTGGTCCATGTACTCTTGCGGTACACGATAATTTTTGTATCTTTCTGTTAGCTGTCCCATTTTAAAATAGGTGAAGAAATTTCTTTATAATGAACAGTTTGCAAAGTTACAAAAAACTCCTTATAAACAATAAAGAATTGACAATAAAACCACTTTTTAACAAAAAAACTGAAATACACGGGCTAATTAATGAAAGAAAAGAGTTATTTTTGTCTTTAAAATGAATTTCCAATGACAACGATTAGATTTATCATAAATCCCATTTCGGGAACGGCTGGCAAGTCTAAGATTCCTGAGGCTATAGACAAGTATTTAGACAAGTCTAAGTTCAGCTATGACATTGTGGAAACCCAATACGCCGGACACGCCACCGAACTCTCTCGCCAAGCCGCCGAAGAAGGCATCAACATTGTCGTGGCTGTGGGAGGTGACGGAACCGTGAACGAGATAGCCCAAAGTCTTACCGGCACCGACTCCGCCTTGGCCATAATCCCGTGTGGATCCGGAAACGGCCTAGCACGCCACCTCTTTATTCCTCTTAATATAAAGAAAAGCATCGAGATTATCAACCAATGTGTCATACACGACCTTGACTATTGCCTCATAGATGGCCACAAGTTCTTCTGCACTTGCGGATTAGGCTTCGACGCTTTCATAAGCTTCAAATTTGCCGAGTCAGGAAAGCGCGGCTTAATCTCCTATGTACAGCAAGTGCTTGAGACTGGCCTAAAGTACAAGCCACAGACATACGAGTTAACAACCGAGGAAGACGCTCAAGAATACAAAGCCATGCTCGTGACGTGTGCCAACGCCTCACAATATGGCAATAATGCCTATATCGCGCCACAGGCCAGCATGAGAGACGGACTACTGGACGTAGTCATCATAGAGCCTTTCAACATAATGGAAATACCACAGATTGTGATAGACATGTTCAGCAAGACCTTGAACAACAGTTCGCGCATCAAGACATTCCGCACAAGGCACCTTCATATACACCGTTCGTCTGAAGGCCCTATCCACTACGATGGCGAGCCAGTAATGGCAGGAGCCGACGTTGACATCAGCATTGTGCCAAAGGGCATCAAGGTGATGGTGAACGCCGACGCCGACAAGAGCAAACGCAAGCCTAACACTTTCCAGAAAGCAGCTTGCGAAATGTTCAACGACCTCAACACCATACAAGACGACCTCGCCAAGCAGACACAACGTGGCATCAAAATGGCTAAAATGCTACACAGAAAGATAGGCGAGAACCTACCAAATATATAAAAAAAGAAAAAACACAGCGTAAGATTTCGTTTTAACCAAGATAATTAGTAATTTTGCAAACTCGAAAGACGAACAGTATAGTAGTTTGAAAATTAACAAGATATAATCAGATAATTAATAAGATGACAAAAGCAGATATCATCAACGAGATTGCTGAACAAACAGGATTGCAGAGGAAAGAGGTTTCCGTAGTGGTGGAAGCCTTCATGGAGACTGTAAAAAGCACCATGCTCCAGAAGAAGGAGAATGTCTACCTCCGCGGATTCGGCAGTTTCATTATAAAGCATCGCGCCTCAAAGACAGCTCGCGACATTGGCAAGGACATGACCATCACTATCGCGGCTCACGACATTCCGGCATTCAAGCCCGCAAAAGTCTTTGTGGACGAGATGAAAGGCGAGTAAACAACAAGAATACTTTTCATATCACAACATTTTAATTCTACAATTATGCCAAACGGTAAGAAGAAAAAGGGTCACAAGATGGCTACTCATAAGCGCAAGAAGAGACTGCGCAAGAACCGTCATAAGAGCAAGTAAGCCCGAGAGACTGTTCCAAAAGGGGCTTGCCCTAAGGGCTTGCCCCTTTTTTATTTGTTGAACAAGTTGTCGGAGAGACAACTTAGAGAAAAACACCATCAGAAATGACAAGTGAAGTAATTATCGATGTCAAGCCTAAGGAGATTTCCATTGCCCTGTTGGAAGACAAGAGGCTGGTTGAATACCAGAACGAGTCACGCTCGGTAAACTACTCAGTAGGCAACATCTACGTCGCAAAAGTTAAGAAACTCATGCCGGGTCTCAACGCATGCTTTGTGGATGTAGGTTATGAACGCGATGCTTTCTTGCATTATCTTGATTTGGGTAGTCAATTCAACTCCTACGCTAAGTATCTCAAGCAGATTGAAAGCGACAGAAAGCATCCCATGCCTTTCGCAAAAGCGTCACGCCAACCAGAATTGCAAAAGGACGGAAGCGTGCAGCAAACGCTGAAGGTGGGACAAGAAGTATTGGTGCAAATCGTGAAGGAACCCATATCAACCAAGGGACCTCGCATGACAGCCGAGCTTAGTTTCGCCGGACGTTTTCTCGTGCTTATCCCCTTTGGGGAAAAGGTGTCGGTTTCATCGAAGATAAAGAGCGGCGAGGAGAAATCAAGACTGAAACAACTCATCCAGAGCATCAAGCCAAAAAATTGTGGTGTCATCGTGCGCACTGTAGCTGAAGGCAAGAGAGTGGCAGAACTCGATGCCGAGATGAAGGTGCTGACAAGCAGATGGCAGAGTGCCATTGACAAGGCACAGAAGACACAACGTCGTCCACAACTCATCTATGAAGAGACTGGCAGGGCCGTTGCCATGCTGCGAGACCTCTTCAACCCCACTTACGAAAACATCTATGTCAACGATGAGGAGATTTGTAAGGAAGTAAAAGACTATGTGTCAATGATTGCCCCTGAAAAGGCAGGAATCGTAAAGACGTACACCGGGAAAGTGCCCATCTTTGACAATTTCAATGTCACAAAGCAAATAAAGGCCAGCTTTGGCAAGACCGTCAACTACGCACACGGAGCCTATCTCATCATTGAGCACACCGAGGCCATGCACGTGGTGGACGTGAACAGCGGCAACAGGTCGAAAAACCAAAATGGGCAGGAAGCTACGGCGCTCGACACCAACCTTGGAGCAGCCGACGAGCTCGCCCGACAATTGAGACTGCGAGATATGGGAGGAATCATCGTGGTCGACTTTATCGACATGAACCTTGCCGAAGACAGGCAAATGCTCTACGAGCGGATGTGCAAGAACATGCAGAACGATCGTGCACGCCACAACATTCTTCCGCTGAGCAAGTTCGGACTGATGCAAATAACGCGCCAGCGCGTGCGTCCCGCCATGGATGTCAACGTTGAAGAAGATTGTCCATCCTGCGGAGGAACAGGAAAGATACGCGCAAGTTACTTATTCACGGATCAGCTTGAGAGAAAGATTGACCAACTCGTCAACAAGATAGGCATCAAGAAGTTCTATCTTTACGTTCATCCATACGTTGCGGCCTTTATCAATCAAGGCATCGTTAGCCTTAAACGCAAGTGGCAGATGAAGTATGGCTTTGGAGTACACGTCTACTCCTCACAGAAACTCGCTTTCCTGCAATATGAATTCTATGATCCCAATGGAGAATTCATAGACATGAAAGAAGAAATCGAAACAAAGTAACCAACATAAAACCGCCGCGCTTAAACAGAAGCGCGGCGGTTTTATGTTTTATCCATTGGATTAATGCCAACCCGAATTATGCGTTTGGCACAACCTTGAACCTGATTCGGAACGTGTGGCTCATCTCGTCCCAGTTTGTACCGAGCAAGACGAACTTGCCTATCTGCGACGTCGACCTCACATGCTTGCCAATGCATGGGCAAGCGTCATAATCGCCAATACGCACTATGCGTATCGACTCAGACGCGTCCTTGGGCAGGCGGTCAAGCGACATGCCATCAGGCAAGTGGTCGCGGTCTGCGTTTTCGTAGGTCACCGGCATGTCTTCCTCTATCAGGCGATTCATCTCTACCTCAATGGCCTTCTCTTCCTGACGCGACGGCTTATGGTCAAGAACATAGCTTATCTTGCTCTTCTTGCGCTCGATGTGGGCATTATCCGACCGCTCGCAACCGAACATCCTTATCATCAACTGGTTGAGCAAATGCTCAGCGGTATGGGCAGGCGGGAACTCGTCCTTGGCGTGCTCGTTAAAGGCTAATGAGTCTGTTCTCATCTTGGTATTGAATTTAAGAATCTTTGCGCCATAAGGAGGCAACTCCATGGTCACGGCTCCATCTTTTTTCAGATCCAACGTCAGTTTCTCCCCACTCAATAGGTCGGAAGCCACCACCTCGCGTTCTGGCAAGCCAAGGAAGTCGAAGGCATGTTTGGGTATGACCACAGAGACGCGCACATCGGGACGTGAGAAATTCACCACGATGAGCAACACGTCATCGTCTTTCTTTCTCATGAAAGCGAACTGCTCCCTGGGGTTGAATTGCCACGTCTGATTGTTGGCATACATCAGGTCGAAGCACTCACCTTCCCTAACCGCCTTTTCCTTGTTGGCTATGCGCAATACCTCACGATAGGTCTTTTGCAGTTTCTTCTCCCTCTCCGTGAGCCCGTCGGAAGTGAAGAACTCTCGCCTGACGGAATCCACGCTCCAATAGTCGAATATTGTCGTACGTCCGTCCTTGCCCGAGTAGCCTTCCTCGTCCATGCCACGCTCGCCAAGCTCCTGACCGAAATAAACCATGAAAGGGTTCTTCTGCAAGAGGGCGGCAACCACAAGGGCGGGCACAGCCTTGGCGCCATCGCCACAATAGAAGTCGCTGCCAATGCGCTGCTCATCGTGGTTCTCAAGGAAGTAGAGCATGTGTTCCTTTATGTCGTCGGTATCTTGCCAACACCAGGTGATGCTGTTGGCAGGGCGACGCTCACATACCACGTCACGAAGGCAATCGTACATTCCCACCTTGTCGTAAAGGTAGTCGAAGCCCGAAGCCACATATCTGCGGTATTGGTTCGTGTCGTAAACCTCTCCGATGAAGACAAGCTGAGGATAGCGCTCCTTCACTATGCCGGTGGCATAAGCCCAAAAGTCTGCCGGGGTCATCTCCACCATGTCGCAGCGGAAGCCGTCTATGCCTTTTCCAGCCCAAAAGAGCAAGATGTCGGTCATCTTCATCCACGTGTCGGGCACTGGATTGTAGTGGTAGCTACGACCACCAGCATCGCAATAGTCTACGCCAAAGTTGAGCTTGACGGTCTCATACCAGTCGTATATGCCAGGCTCTGCGTTAAACTTGTCGTTGCCGGTGCACTTAGCTGGCGTTTCCACATAAGGCTCCTCGCCATCGGCAGGCTCAACAGGGCTCACGAATGCATGTCCCGGACAATAATAGAAGTTGTTGTGCGGGTCAAAATGCTTTGTCTTGTCATCGTTTGCACCCAAGTCGCTGACACCTTCCGGAAGGTTCACGCTATGATACTCACGCGCCACGTGGTTGGGCACGAAGTCGATTATCACCTTCATGCCAGCCTTGTGGGTGCGTTGCACAAGAGCCTCAAACTCAGCCATGCGCTCAGGCACGTTCACGGCAATGTCCGGGTCCACATCGTAATAGTCGGCAATAGCATAGGGTGAACCAGCCTTGCCCTTTATCACGCAAGGGTGTTGGCGCGGGATGCCGTATTGCGAGTAGTCTGTCGTCGTGGCATGACGAATGATGCCCGTGTACCACACGTGCGTGAAGCCCATGTCGTGTATCTTCCTGAGCCTGACGACATCGAGGTCGTTCATCTTCCCCACCCCATTCTCGGCAAGCGTACCGTCCTTCTTGCGCGAAGTGTTGCGATTGCCGAAAAGGCGTGTGAAGATTTGGTATATGATAACCTTTTTATTCATCGATCAATCAGGCAATTCCGTGAGCGGCGACTGCCTTGTCGATGCGATGTATCATGCCTTGCAGAGCCTTGCCTGGGCCACACTCCGTGAAGTCGTCGGCACCATCGGCAATCATGTTCTGCACACTCTTTGTCCAGCGCACTGGGCTGGTGAGCTGAGCTATGAGATTTGCCTTGATCTCCTCTGGATCGGTATGAGGCTTAGCGTCAACATTCTGGTAAACAGGACACTTAGGAGCGGCGAACTGCGTCTTCTCGATAGCAGCCTGCAGCTCTTCCTTGGCGGGCTGCATGAGAGGTGAGTGGAAACCGCCACCCACTGCCAAAGGCAACGCGCGCTTTGCGCCGGCGGCCTTCAGCTTCTCGCAAGCCTCGGCAATAGCCTCCTTGTCGCCAGAGATGACGAGCTGGCCAGGGCAGTTGTAGTTGGCTGCAACCACGACCTTGCCACCCTTGCTCACCTCAGCGCACTCCTGCTCCACTGTCTCATCGGGCAAGCCGATGATGGCAGCCATAGTGCCAGGGTTCTTCTCGCAGGCTTTCTGCATGGCGTTGGCACGGGCGGCAACGAGCTTCAAACCATCCTCAAAGTCGAGAGCGCCACTTGCCACGAGGGCAGAGAACTCTCCGAGTGAATGGCCAGCTACCATGGCAGGCTGGAAGTCTTCGCCCAGGCAAAGGGCAGAGATAACGCTGTGAAGGAAGACGGCGGGTTGGGTCACCTTTGTCTCCTTGAGCTGCTCGTCGGTGCCAGCAAACATGATGTCGGTAATCTTGAAGCCAAGTATCTCGTCGGCCTTGTCAAAGAGCTCCTTTGCCAAAGCGTTGTTCTCATACAAATCCTTGCCCATACCCACAAACTGTGAGCCTTGTCCTGGAAAAACGAATGCTTTCATTTCAGTATTCTGATATAATATGTTAATTAGTGTGATTGTCTTAATAAAAATCCCATTCACTACAAGAGCGAATGGGATCATTATGTTAGTTTGCTTTACAGTGCGTACTTAAAGCTATTACTCAGCTGCAGGAGCCTCTTCTGCCTTGGGAGCTTCCTCGGCCTTAGGAGCCTCTTCTGCCTTAGGAGCCTCAGCTGCCTTAGCCTCTTGGTTCTCTGCTACCACGACAACAGGAACCTTCACCTCCACGTCCTTGTGGAAATGCACAGTAGCCTCGAACTCACCCACCTTGCGTGCCTCGCGCATTGTGACGATCTTGCGATCGATCTCGATGCCGAGCTTAGCGAGCTCCTCAGCGACCTTAGCGGGACCTACAGAGCCATAGAGATGACCTGTAACTGCCACCTTGGCAACCACTGTAACTGTTACGTCCTTGAGAGCCTCAGCGCGCTTCTCAGCCTCTGCCTTCTTGGCGGCGAGCTTGGCAGCCTGCTGCCTCAAGTTCTCGGCGAGCACCTTCTTAGCGCTCTCAGAAGCGATAACGCCTTTGCCTGTAGGGATGAGATAGTTGCGGCCATAACCGCTCTTCACGTTCACAATCTCGTTCTTATATCCGAGACCGATGATATCTTCTTTCAGTATGATTTCCATGTCTTAGCCTCCTTCTTATTATTTCAACAGATCGGTTACGAATGGAAGCAACGCAATCTGGCGAGCACGCTTCACGGCCTGTGCCACGCGGCGCTGATACTTCAGCGAAGTGCCAGTGATACGGCGGGGAAGAATCTTGCCCTGCTCGTTGAGGAACTTCTTGAGGAACTCAGGATCCTTGTAGTCGATATACTTGATGCCGCTCTTCTTGAAACGGCAATACTTCTTCTTCCTTGTGTCGATGGAAGGAGCGGTGAGATAGCGAATCTCACTGTTGTTAGCGCGTGTGTTGTTCTGCTCTGCCATGATTATGCCTCCAACTTTTTACCCAGCTTAGCACGACGCTTCTCCGCATAAGCGACAGCATACTTGTCGAGCTTCACTGTCATGAAACGAATCACCTTCTCGTCGCGGCGGAAGCCGGTCTCAAGGGTGTCAATTACTGTAGGCTCTGCCTTGAACTCAACCAGACAATAGAAGCCTGTTGACTTTTTCTCAATGGCATAAGCCATTTTCTTCAATCCCCAAGCCTCTTCGTTAAGAATCTCAGCACCATTGTCGGTGAGCAGCTTCTTGAACTTAGCGGCCGTTTCCTTCATCTGTTCATCAGACAAAACGGGAGTCAAAATGAAAACGGTCTCGTATTGATTCATACTACTTTGAAATGAATAATTTGTTGTTTTGCAAAAATGCGGTGCAAAGGTACGCTTTTTTATCTGAATATCAATGAGCTAACTATCCTTTTATCTATCTTTTAACATTCATTTTAACATTCCCCGCTATCAAGGACACGTTTTTATTTGTACTTTTGCACCCACATATTTAATATGACAAGCATCACCATGCCAAAGATATTCACCATAACAAGGAAGTCGTGGGCTGCCGCGGCAAGGCTATACGCCGCGGCAATGCGCCACGTCGGGTTGCCATTCGTCTACGGCGGAGTCATCTGCCTCGCCTTGTTCTACGCGACAGGGCTCACCAACTACAACATCCTCAACCTCTTGCCCGTCATCGCCATTCTTCTCGGCATAGTGGGCTATATCAAAGGCGAGAAGCGGAAAAGCCTATACTGAAAACCCTGAAACAAGCGTATAGTCAGAGATTTTCACATTGGTCGCGAGCGGGCACAAGACCCGCCCACTGCACTGCTTCCGTTTCGTGCCATTCGGCGTTACGGTGCAAAGGCAATGGCATTACGGCGCAAAGGTGACGGCGTTACGGCACAAAGGCAACGGCGTTACGCTGAAACGCCGACTGCTTGCCAAAGAGATGGGGATTGCCCGAAAACGGGGCGAAATGGCGTACCAGTACCAATTTTAAACTTTCCTGGCACTGTAGTTTAACGTTTTTAGTTGCCCCACTGGGGACACCGGAGG
>CAVHEN010000003.1:0-128553 GCA_963635115.1 Oscillospiraceae bacterium
CGTAACTTCATCGTGACCGACGGCTTGAAGCCCGGCGACGTGATCGTGAGCGAGGGAGCCGGAATGGTGAAAGAAGGAGAGAGTGTTAAGTGAAGAGTGAAGAACGAAGAGTGAAGAATCCTCTTGTAAGTGAAGAGTGAAGAACGAAGAGTGAAGAATTCAATAGTTTTTCGGGCGCAAGCCAATTAAACACTAAACACTACACATTAAACATTAAAAATAGATGAAAGGCAATATATTTATCAAACGCCCAGTGATGGCTATATGCGTCGCTGTGCTGATCGTGATGGTGGGCTTGATCTCGCTGTTCAACCTGCCTGTGGAGCAATACCCCGACATCGCGCCGCCTACCGTTCGTGTGGAGGCGACCTATACGGGTGCCGATGCCGACGCCGTGATGAAATCCGTCATCATGCCGCTGGAGGAGAGTATCAACGGTGTGGAGAACATGCTCTACATCACCTCTACCGCCACCAACTCGGGTACGGCGCAAATCAACGTTTATTTCAAGCAGGGAACCGACCCTGACATGGCTACCGTGAACGTGCAAAACCGTGTGTCGAAGGCGCAAGGACTCTTGCCGTCGGAGGTAACGAAGATTGGTGTCACCACGCAGAAGCAGCAGAACAGCTTCTTGCAGATTGGTGCCCTCGTGAGCAACGACGGAAAGTATGACGAGACCTTCCTCGCCAACTACCTCGACATCAACGTGGTGCCTGAGATCAAGCGTATCAACGGTGTGGGCGAGGTGCTGGAGCTTGGCGATACCTACAGTATGCGTATCTGGCTCAAGCCCGACCTCATGGCGCAGTATCACCTGCAACCCTCCGACGTGACCCAGGTGCTCGGCGAGCAGAACATCGAGGCTCCTACGGGTGCCCTCGGCGAGGCTTCGCCCAACACGTTCCAATACACCTTGAAATACCACGGTCGACTGAAGAGCGTGGAGGAGTTCAAGAACATGGCCATCCGAAGCAATGACGACGGAACCGTGCTGCGACTGAAGGATGTGGCAGAGGTGGAACTTGGCCGACTCTCCTATAGTTTCCATGGCGAGGTGGACAAGAAGCCTGGTGTTACCTTCATGACCTTCCAGGTGGCTGGTGCCAACGCTACGGAGGTGAACCAGAACATCTCGGCAAAGCTCGAAGAGATGTCGAAGGTGCTGCCCAAGGGTTGTGGGTTTGTGGAGATGCACAGTTCCAACAACTTCCTCTTCGCCTCCATCCACGAGGTGGTGGAGACATTGATCATCGCCATCCTCCTCGTAATCTTGGTGGTGTACTTCTTCCTGCAAGACTTCAAGAGTACGCTCATCCCCTCTATCTCAATCATCGTTTCCCTCATCGGAACGTTCGCCTGCCTCTCCATAGCAGGATTCAGTATCAACATCCTGACGCTCTTCGCCCTCGTGCTTGCCATCGGAACGGTGGTGGACGATGCCATCGTGGTGGTGGAGGCCGTGCAAGCGAAGTTCGACTCTGGCTATAAGTCGCCTTACCTCGCCACCCGCGACGCCCTACACGACGTGAGTATGGCCGTGGTTTCCTGTACGTTGGTCTTCATGGCCGTGTTTATCCCAGTGTCGTTCATGGGCGGAACATCGGGTATCTTCTACACCCAGTTTGGTATCACCATGGCAACCTCCGTTGGTTTGTCCATGATCTCCGCCTTGACCCTTTGTCCTGCGCTCTGCGCCATGATGATGAGGCCTACCGAGGGCGCTACCGATGCCCACGGAAATCTCTTGCTCGACACCAATGGCAATCCGTTGGACGGACATAAGAAGGGCTTCAGCGGAAGAATCCGTGCCGCTTACAACACCGCCTTCGGTGCCTTGATGGGCAAGTACAAGCGAGGCGTGATGTTCTTCTTCCACCATCGCTGGTTGGCTTGGGCTGGACTGGCTGTTTCCGTGGCACTGCTCGTGTTCCTCATGACCACCACCAAGACGGGTTTCGTGCCTCAGGAAGACCAGGGTGTGATGATGATCAACGTAAGTACATCTCCCGGTAACACCTTGACCGAGACCAACAAGACGATAGACAAGATCGGCGACATCCTCGCCAAGCAAGAGGAGGTGCAGCACTTCAGTACGGTTGCCGGTTACGGTATGCTCTCCGGACAGGGAACTTCCTACGGTACCATCGTGGTTCGACTCAAGAGTTGGGAGGAACGCAAGGGCAAGGAGCACTCCATCGACAATGTGATGGCTCGACTCAACGGCGAGTTCGCCAAACTGAAGGAGGCACAGGTGTTCGTATTCCAGCCCGCCATGATTCCTGGTTACGGTATGGGTAACTCCATCGAGATGAACATGCAGGACAAGACGGGCGGCGACAAGAAGGTATTCTACAACCACGTGATGAAGTTCCTGGGCGAGCTGAACAAGCGACCCGAGATTGCCGTGGCCTATACCTCTTACGGTATGAACTTCCCACAGATCTCAGTGGATGTGGATGCTGCCAAGTGTAAGCGCGCAGGCATCTCACCTAACACCATCCTCGACGCTCTGGGCAGCTACTGCGGTGGTTCCTACGTGAGCAACTACAACGAGTTTGGTAAGGTGTATCGTGTGATGATCGAGTCGTCGCCACAGTATCGTCTCGACAAGCACTCACTCGACAATATGTTCGTTCGCAACGGTTCGGAGATGGCTCCGCTCAGCGAGTTCGTCACCCTGAAGGACGGCGTGGGCGCACAGGTTTCCAACCGCTTCAACCTCTACAGTTCCATCACGGTGAACGTGAACGTGGCAGACGGCTACTCCACGGGTGAGGCTCAGAAGGCCATCGCCGAAGTGAAAGAACAAACCCTGCCTTCGGGCTACGGCTACGAGTTTGGTGGTATGGCCCGTGAGGAGGGCAGCAGCAGCGGCGGCAAGACGCTCTTCATCTACGGCATCTGCGTGATCCTCATCTACATCATCATGGCCTGCCTCTACGAGAGCTTCCTCATCCCGTTCGCCGTCATCCTCTCCGTACCGTTCGGACTGATGGGCAGCTTCCTCTTCGCCAAGCTCTTCGGACTGGAGAACAACATCTACCTGCAGACTGGTATCATCATGCTCATCGGCTTGCTCGCCAAGACCGCCATCCTGATTACGGAGTATGCAGTGGAACGTCGCCGCGCCGGCATGGGCATCGTATCGTCGGCATTCTCAGCCGCACAAGACCGCTTGCGTCCTATCTTGATGACAGTGCTCTGCATGGTCTTCGGCATGTTGCCTCTGATGTTCTCAACCGGTGCCGGTGCCAACGGCAACTCATCACTCGGCACAGGCGTTGTCGGCGGACTGCTTGTCGGCTCACTCGCCCTCATATTCGTGGTGCCAGTGTTCTACATAGTCTTCGAATGGTTGCAGGAGAAGGTGAGAAAGCCTTACGACGAAGAGGCAGACCTCCAGTTGCAGCAAGAGCTCATCAGGAACGTCGAGGAAAAGAGCAAGGCTGGGAAAAACTGAAGTGAATGAAGAACGAAGAACGAAGAGTGAAGAATTGAAATGCTTTGCTCGATAGGAATCATAAAGACAATAAGAATGAAGAAAATAATGTTTTCAGCCGTGCTCCTTGCTTCGTTGAGCAGTTGCGGCTTATATACCAAATATCAGCCGGAGACGAAAGTCCCCGACAAGCTCTACGGCGACTCCGTGCTTGACAAATCGATCACGGAGTACCAAGAGGCTGGCGACTCCACCTCGCTGGGCTTCATCGACTGGCACGATCTCTTCCGCGATCCACTGCTCCAGCAATACATCGAGCGTGGACTGAGCCAGAACACCGACTTGCAGGTGGCTGCTCAGCGAGTGGAGGAGGCTGCGGCTACGCTCAAGGCCGCCAAGCTCGCCTTCCTGCCCAGCTTCGCCATCTCGCCACAAGCGGCAGTGAGCAGCTTCAACAACCAGCAGGCAGCGCAGACCTATTCCATCCCTCTCAACATGAGTTGGGAGATTGATATCTTTGGCAGGATGCGCAATGCCAAGGAGCAGGCAAAGGCACTCTACGCCAAGAGCAAAGACTACAGGCAGGCTGTTCGTACACAACTAATTGCTAACGTTTCAAATATTTATTACACACTGATCTCTCTCGACCAGCAGCTTTCTCTATCTGTGAAGACCGAGGAAGCCTGGCGTGAGACCCTCGTCACGGCACGTGCCCTGATGAAGGCAGGCAGGTACAACGAGGCAGCCGTGTCGCAGATGGAGGCTACGTTGCAGAGCGTGCACACGGGTGTGCTCGACCTGCAGAGCCAAATCTCGCAGACGGAGAACAGCATGGCGGTGATCCTTGGCGAGACACCCCGCCACTACGAGCGCAGCAAGGATCTCAACCTCTTGGGCGACAAGTTCTCAGTGGGAGTGCCATTGCAGATGCTCTCCGCGCGTCCCGACGTCCGTCAGGCAGAGCGCACCATCGAGGCGGCGTTCTATGGCGTGAACCAAGCCCGCTCGGCATTCTATCCATCGCTCACCTTGAGCGGAAGCGTTGGCTGGACCAACTCATCGGGCATCGCCCTCGTCAACCCAGGACGTCTTCTTGCCTCGGCATTGGCTTCGCTCGTGGCTCCCGTGTTCACCCGCGGACAGAACGAGGCGCAGCTCAAGATAGCCAAGGCGCAACAGGAAGAGGCGAAGCTCGCCTTCACCCAAACCCTGCTCAACGCAGGCAAGGAGGTGAACGACGCGCTCACCGCCTACCAGACCTCTGTGAAGAAGGAGGAGACTCTCGACTCGCAGGTCAAGTCGCTGGAAAAGGCCCTGAAGAGCACCACGCTCCTCATGGATCACGGCACCAACACCTATCTGGAGGTGCTCACGGCACGGCAGACATTGCTCTCTGCCCGGCTATCTCAAACGGCTAATCAATTAGCAAAAGCTCAAAACATAATCAATCTATATCAAGCCCTTGGTGGAGGGCAAGAGAAATAGATTTTATTAGTGGTTACACAACTTTTCATACCTATTTTATTGTAATCATCTCTTGTCGGGCTGTCTCTGAAGTGATTCACGGGCAGCCCTTTTTGTGCGTTCATGTTGCCTCGTGTGAGTCAAGGCTTGTTGAGGCTGATTTCAGCGCAATGCGTTCGCGGCGTGAAGGCATCGCGATTGCGGCGCAAAGGCAGTGCGATTACGCCGCGAGGGCAACGCGATTGTGGCGCGAAGGCGAACCAAGGAAATCGGGCACGATGATTCCCTCCCACATCAAGCCACATGGAGCCTATGCGTAATTGTTGGCGTTAACGTGCAGATAATCGCTTATTCCCCTAAAAATATTAGCCCGTTTGCTCACGCTTATTTGAATTTATGTGTAACTTTGCAATTAAACTAAACACCTCAGAACGTTAAGCGAGCCAATGAACAGGTTTCTCCATATCTTATTCAAGACGGCACTCTTGTTGCTCTCCGCCATGTTTGTGGCGTGCGGAAGCGGCGAGAAGAAGCGCTATGTCATTGCCGTGTCGCAATGTTCGGAGGACACGTGGCGCGAGAAGCTCAACGAGGAACTGCGCATCGCGGCATTGTATTATGATAATGTGGACTTGCGCATAAAGTCGGCATACGACGACGTGCGGCTGCAAACCGAGCAGATCGACGGCTTTGTAGACGAGGGCGTTGACCTGCTAATCGTAGCCCCTGGGCAGGTGACGATATCGCCAGCCATAGACCGAGCCTATGAGAAAGGCATACCCGTGATAATATTCGACCGCCGCACCCGCTCCGACAAGTACACCGCCTACATTGGTGCCGACAACCTGGAGGTTGGACAGTCTATGGGCGAGTATCTTGCGAGCGTGTTGCCAAACGGCAGCCGCATCATGGAGATGTGTGGTCTCTCTACGTCGTCGCCTGCCATAGAGCGCCGCCAAGGGTTCGACAGCATCGTGGCGCGCCGCCCTGAGATAAGCATCATCAGCCAAACACATGCCGACTGGACCGAGCAGGGTGCCTACCGCACCATGGACTCCCTATTGTCGAGACCACACCCCGCCTTCGACTGCCTCTTTGCCCACAACGACCGCATGGCGATGGGCGCGCGACGGGCCGCAGCCAAGCATGGGCTCGACGTCAAGCGCATAAAGTTTTGCGGCATCGACGCCATGCCGCAAAACGGCGGAGGCATGCAGCTCGTGGCTGATGGCACACTCTTCGCCTCGTATATCTATCCCACACGTGGCGACGAGGTGATGCGCCTTGCCATGAACATCCTCACGGGCAAGAAGTTCAACCGCGAGAACCGCCTATCGTCGGCTCTCGTCACCAAGGACAACGCCCGCGTGCTGCTCATGCAGAACGATGAGACTGTGCGCCAGCAGGATCACCTCTCGACCTTGCGCTCGCGCGTGGACAAGGCGTCGGCCGACTTCAACACTCAGCGCGAGTATCTGCTTGTGCTCCTCGTCTTTGTCGTGCTCCTGATCGTGGCGTGTGCCTATGCCGTGCGTGCCTACGTCACCAAGGCACGAATCAACCGGCAGCTCAAGGAATCAGTGCGCCAACAGCAGGCCATGACCGAGGAGATGGAGCGCATGACGCAGACGCAACTGCGCTTTTTCACCAACGTCAGCCATGAGTTGCGCACGCCGCTAACGCTCATAGCCGGACCTGCCGAGCAGCTGCTCGAAGACCCCACCGTGCGTGGCAACCACCGCACCATGGTGCAGATGATACAACGCAACACGCGCATCTTGATACAGCTCGTGGGCGAGATCCTCGACTTCAGAAAGGTGCAGAACGACCGTGCCGAACTTCACCTCAACCGCTTCGCGCTGCAAACGGAGATTGCCTCATGGGCTGAGGACTTCCGTGCCGTGGCAGCGCGCCGCAAAATCACGATAAATGTAGACACCACAGGCGTTGACAAGGACGCGCTGATCATTGCCGACCGCGATAAGTTGGAGCACATCTACTTCAACCTCATGTCCAACGCGCTGAAGTATACGCCCGAAGGAGGCCGCATCACTACCACCTTGAGCTATGACCGCCAGAGGTTTACCATCAGCGTGAGCGACACGGGCAAGGGCATCGCGCCTGCGGAACTGCCTCGCCTCTTCGAGCGTTTCTACCAGGCGCAAGGCTCCATCGGCGGCACGGGCATTGGCTTGTCGCTCGTAAAGGCGTATGTTGACCTGCACCATGGCGAGGTGCACGCTGAGAGTGAGCAGGGCAAAGGCACTTCGGTGATAGTCTCCTTGCCCGACACTCAACCTGGCTACGACCCGTCGAAAGACGCCGACCCGTCGCCGAAGGCAGAGCTGGGACTCGTAGACGACTCATATACGCCCACCGACATCAAGGCGGAGGAGTCGGCAGAGCGCGTCACCAATGCCGAGGACTTCGACGCAGAGCGCCCGCTCGTGCTCATAATAGACGACAACAACGGCATGCGCGCCTATCTGCGCTCGATATTGAAAGACAAGTACAACGTGTCGGAGGCTGCCAACGGACAGCAAGGGCTGGAGCGCGCGCGCCGCGAGGTGCCAAAGATCGTGGTGTGCGACGTGATGATGCCCGTCATGGACGGACTGGAGTTCACCCGACGCCTGAAGCAGGACACTGCCACGAGCCATATTCCCGTGATTCTGCTCACGGCGCGCTCGCTCACGGAACAACGCACTGAGGGCTACGATTGCGGCGCCGACTCTTACATAACCAAGCCGTTCTCGGGCTCCATGCTGCTCGCGCGCATCGACAACCTGTTGCGCTCGCGTGTCATGCTGCGATCCATCTTCTCGGGCGACAGCCAGAAGGAGGAAGAAGAGAAGCAGAGTCTTGGGACGCAAGACCAATCGTTTGTCGGCCGCCTGCGCGACATCATACAGCGCAACATGGGCGACTCCGACTTCTCCGTGGAGCGACTCGGCGCTGAGATTGGGCTCTCGCGTGTGCAGCTATACCGAAAGGTGAAGGCTCTGACGGGGCAGACTCCCGTCGAGATACTGAGAAAGGCACGCCTTGAGAAGGCACGCCTCATGATAGAGAAGACCAACCTGTCTATTTCCGAGATTGCATACGAGGTGGGTTTCACCGCACCGTCTTACTTCAACAAGTGCTACAAGGATGAGTTTGGGGTGAGCCCAGGAAGCGAGAGGGAGAATAAGTAATAACGGTTACATCTTTAAGTTGTTAGCGTCGTGGCTTGCATGAGTGGAATCGCGTGTCGTGATGCCGTTGCCCTTGCGCACCGTATCGAACTTGCATTTTTATAGGGAAATGTTTTAATGATAGTTAATTCGGAGAGTGGCAAAGCTGATTTTAAATATTTGTTAAGTGCTTTTTAGTAGTTTTGCACGATAAAACGACAACGCCCCTGCAGAACACATAGCATTTGAACATGTTTAAAACCCGAAACAAGAAAGGCGAACTGCTGAAGAAACGACCTTCGGCTTTGCTCTCGCTCCTTCCCGTGGTCGCTCTTGTGGCAATGCTCACCGCCACCATCCGCGCGTTTGGAAGCGATGCCCTCGGTGGGCCGTCGCAGATCACGTTGCTCACTATCGCCGCCCTGTGTGTGCTCGTTGGCATGGGCTACCTCAATGTGCCATGGCAGAGTTTTGAGAAGGCTATCACGAAAAACGTGTCGAGCGTGTCGAGCGCCCTCATCATTTTGCTGCTCATAGGTGCCCTTGGCGGCATGTGGATGGTGAGCGGTGTGGTGCCCGCCCTCATCTATTACGGCGTGCAAGTCATACATCCCGACGTGTTCTTGGCTTCCACTTGCGCCATCTGCGCCCTTGTCGGCGTGATGACCGGCTCTTCGTGGACCACCATCGCCACGATTGGTGTCGCCCTCATGGGCATCGGGCGCGCGCAAGGATTCAACGAAGGTTGGGTGGCGGGAGCCATTATCAGCGGAGCCTACTTCGGCGACAAGGTGTCGCCGCTATCCGACACCACCACACTGGCATCGGGCAGTCTCGGCGTGCCGCTCTTCGACCACATACGCTATATGCTCCTCACGACGGTGCCCACGCTGACCGTGACGCTCATCATCTTCGCCGTGGCGGGTCTGCTCACCCCAACCAGCGACGCCAACGACATCGCCGCCTTTGCTGACGCCATACGCCAGCGATTCAACGTCACCCCGTGGCTACTCATAGTGCCTGCGCTCACGGGCGTACTCATCGCGCGTCGTGTGGCACCTATCATCACCCTTTTTCTCTCTACGTTCATGGCAGCCGTGGCAGCCCTGATATGGCAGGGTGGGGCATTGGCTGAGATTGACGCCTCTCCCTTCCGCGCCATAATGCAGTGTCTTTGCTCCAGCACCTCGCTACCCACCAATAGCGAGATGCTGACCTCGCTTGTGGCAACGCGCGGCATGGCAGGCATGATGGACACCATCTGGCTCATCATCTGCGCCATGTGTTTTGGTGGCACCATGTCGGCGGCAGGCATGGTGGGCGGCATCACCCGCCTGTTCATCCACCTCGTCAAAGGGCGTACCTCGCTCGTGGCGGCAACGGCAACCACAGGCATCATGCTCAATGTGGCAATAGCCGACCAGTATCTTTGCATATTGCTCACGGGCAACATGTTTCGCGACATTTACGACAACGAGGGATTTGAGCGGCGCTTGCTCAGTCGCACTACGGAGGACGCCGTCACCGTGACGTCTGTGCTCGTGCCGTGGAACACGTGCGGCATGACCCAGAGCACCGTGCTCGGCGTGGCAACTTTCACCTATTTGCCCTACTGTTTCTTCAACCTTCTCTCGCCGTTGGCAAGCGTTATCATGGCAGCCTTAAACTATAAGATCGTAAGGCGTAAGAGGGTAGAGGCAGGCGATGGCGAAGGAGGAATGAGCGTCCAGCAATAGGGACGTTTCGCGTTAAGGCAGTGATGAGCCACAAGAACTTAACATATCTTGACTTGAAGCCGCCTCTTAAAAATTGCAAAGATTTCGTTGAAACCTTGTCATATTAAAAAATATTACCTATATTTGTTCCGATTATGGGTACATTATACATCGTTCCGACACCAGTGGGCAATATGGAGGACATTACGCTCCGCGCCCTTCGCATTCTCAAGGAGGCAGACCTCGTGCTTGCTGAGGATACTCGCACTTCGGGTATCTTGTTGAAGCATTATGACATAAAGAACCACCTCATGGCTCATCATAAGTTCAACGAGCATGGCACCACGGCGGGCATCATCGAAAAATTGAAGGCTGGGATGACAGTAGCCCAAATCAGCGACGCCGGAACGCCAGGCATCAGCGACCCTGGTTTTTTCCTTGCGCGTGAGGCGGCACGAGAAGGCATAGAGGTGATTACGCTGCCAGGGGCCACCGCTTGCATACCTGCCATTGTGTCTTCCGGTCTTCCGTGCGATCGCTTTTGCTTTGAAGGCTTCCTGCCACAGAAGAAAGGACGCCAGACCCATTTGGAGAGCCTGAAGGACGAGACGCGCACCATGGTGTTTTATGAGTCGCCTTATCGAACATTGAAAACGCTGAAGCAGTTTGGCGAGGTGTTTGGCGGTGACCGCCAGGTAAGCGTGGCACGCGAGATAAGCAAGATTCACGAGGAGCACGTCAGAGGCACGCTTGATGAGGTCATCGCGCATTTCGAGGAGGTTGAGCCGAAAGGCGAGATCGTCATAGTGCTGGCTGGAAAAGAGAAGGTCAAGCCAGAGAAGAAAAACAAACGAAATGAGATGGAGGATATGCCATGAGAAAATACATATCATATTTGTTTGTTATCCTTGCATTGCTTCTTTGTGGTTGCAAAGAAAACAAGGCGCCTGTGGTGAATAAGCCCAGCGTGACGAAGGACGACTCATTGCAGCAGATAATCTCGCAACGTGACACACAGATCAACAACATGATGGCCACGATGAACGAGATACAAGAGGGCTTCAACGAGATTAGCGAGGCAGAGAACCGCGTGAACCTGATACAGGCAGACGAACGGGCAGATAAAGCCAGCGAGATAAAAGAAGACATAAAGTTCATTGCCGACCGGATGCAGCAGAACAGGGAGCTCATTAAAAAGCTCCAGGGACAGTTGCGCGACAGCGATTTCAAGAGTCAGGAACTAAAGAAAGTGATTGCAAACATGTTGCGTCAGCTGGACGAGAAGGACCAACAGTTGCAGCAACTAAGGGCCGAGCTTGACGCCAAGAACATACACATAGCCGAACTTGACCAGACCATAAGCAACCTGAACGACAACGTGACGGAACTGGAGACTGAGAGTGATGAGAAGTCACAGATAATCAATAGCCAGGAAACCCAATTGAATACCGCATGGTATGTCTTCGGCACGAGGTCGGAGCTGAAAGACCAGCGCATTCTCACGGGCGACAAGGTGTTGCAGCAGAACTTCAACAAGAACTATTTCACGAAGATAGACATCCGCGTGACCAAGGAGATAAAGCTTTACTCTAAGTCGGCACGATTGTTGACTTCCCATCCCATGGGAAGTTACGAGCTTACCCGTGACAATAATAAGATGTACATATTGGTGATCACCAATCCGCAACTTTTCTGGAGTACGAGCAAATATCTCGTGGCGTTGGTGAAGTAGGTTGCCATCATCGCCTTGACGCGAAAAACGATTGCATCAAGGCCTTGCACTCCTCTTCGAGCAGTCCGCCTATGGCTTTAGCCTTGGGATGCAACGCCCGAGGCGCGAAGAGGGAGTAGCCTCGCTTCACGTCGGAGGCGCCATAGACAATGCGGCTCATCTGCGACCACCCCAATGCTCCGGCACACATCACGCAAGGCTCAACGGTGACATACAATGTGCAACCCGATAGGTATTTGCCACCGAGGAGGCTTGCGGCGGAAGTGATGGCGAGCATCTCCGCGTGGGCTGTCACGTCGTGCAGCGTTTCTGTCTGGTTGTGAGCGCGTGCGATGACCCTGCCATTTGCCACGATGACAGCCCCTACCGGAATTTCTCCTTCCTCGTAAGCAGCCTTGGCCTCGGCGAGAGCAAGGCGCATGAAATGTTCGTCGCGATTGGTTTGCTCTTCTTGCATAATTTGTTTTTGTTTCCACAAAGTTAGCCTTTCTCTTTGAATTATAAAAGAAAAAAGCTATTTTTGCAAAATAATATCGCGTGTAATGGCAGAACATAACGACTTCGGCAAATGGGGCGAGGACTATGCGGCTGAGTATCTTAAAGGTAAAGGCTACATAATCTTGGAGCGTGATTGGACCTTTGGCAGGAGCAAACGCGACATAGACATCATCTGCAAGACTTCCGACCTGACGACAGTGGTGTTTGTGGAAGTGAAGTCTCGTGGCAGTGCCGATGTGACAAGCCCCGAGGACGCCGTTGACGTGAGGAAGATGCGACACCTGATGGTTGCTGCCGACGAGTATGTAAAGTCTCACGACATAAGTGAGGAACTTCGCTTTGACATTGTGGCAATCACGGGGAAGAGAAACAGCAAACAAGTAATAGTAAACCATATTGAAGATGCGTTCAATCCTCTCCTTATTTAACAGGAAAAAGAAGAATCAACCCAAGGTCAACTATATAAAACTGGAGGAGACCGATTCCACAAGCACTTATCTGAGAAACCATCTTGCAGAGGTTGAAGGTGAAGGCACGGAACTGTCTGTTGTCTCCACCGCGTTCCAAACCTCAGGACGGGGGCAGGGCACAAACCAATGGGAGAGCGAGCGTGACAAGAACTTGCTTTTCTCCATCCTCTGTCATCCTGTCTGGGTGCCGTTGCGCTCCCAATTCCTTATATCCGAGGCCATTGCGTTAGCCTTGCGCGATGTCCTTTCCAATTATACCGGCGACATCATGATAAAATGGCCGAATGACATTTATTGGAGGGACAATAAGATAAGCGGAACAATCATCGAGAACAACCTGTCGCAATGCCACATTCGAGACTGCGTTATTGGCACGGGAATAAATGTGAACCAAACAGAGTTTCACAGTGACGCTCCAAATCCAGTGTCGCTTGCCCAAATCTTGGGTAAGGAGGTTGACAAGGACAAGCTGCTAAAAGAGGTTGTGGATGCCTTTTCCGTCTATCTTAACGACTTGCGCAATGGAAACTATGACAGGATAGTGAGCCTGTACATGTCGTATCTTTACCGTGGCCACGGCTTTTTCAAGTATCGTGACACCGACGGTGAGTTTGAGGCGGCATTGGTTGAGGTAGAAGACGACGGGCACTTGGTCTTGCGAGACAAGGAGGGCAAAGTAAGAAGCTATGCCTTCAAGGAAGTGGAGTTCGTGGTTTGACATTGAAAGGACATCGGGGTTATTCATGCGGGAGAATGGTCGCGCGAAATACTCGCTTCGGCTTTGCGCCGTAATGGCACTGGCATTACGCCGCAATCGCGTTGCCTTTACGCCGCAATCGCACGGGCTTTACGGCGTAATCGCGACGACCTTGCGATGTAATCGCCCGAGGCGGTAGGCAAGCGTCAAACCCACACGAATCGGCATTGACCCACTTGAAGGTAAACTGTAGATTAACATTATAGGTAAACAGATAACCAAAAATATAAAAAGAAATGGCACGTTTTAAGAGAATTCTGCTCAAGCTCTCAGGCGAGAGCTTGATGGGCAAGCAAGGATTTGGCATTGACCCTCAGCGCCTTGCTGACTATGCTGCCCAAATAAAGGAAATACACGAGATGGGGGTAGAGATTGGCATCGTGATTGGCGGTGGCAATATCTTCCGTGGACTCAGTGGCTCGCAAAAGGGTTTCGACCGTGTGAAAGGAGACCAAATGGGAATGTGCGCCACGGTCATTAACTCTTTGGCGCTTAGCTCAGCCTTGGGAGCCATAGGGGTGAAGAACAAGGTGATGACCGCAATCAGGATGGAGCCCATAGGTGAGTTCTACAGCAAGTGGAAGGCCATCGAGGCACTTGAGGCTGGATACATCTGCATATTCTCGGCAGGTACGGGCAGTCCTTATTTCACCACCGACACCGGCTCATCGCTTCGCGGCATAGAGATTGAGGCTGACGTGATGCTGAAAGGCACGCGCGTGGATGGCGTTTACACGGCAGATCCGGAGAAAGACCCAACGGCAACGAAATTCCAAGAGATTTCATACCATGAGGTGCTCGAGCGCGGATTGAAAGTGATGGACCTCACCGCCATCTGCATGTGCCAAGACAACCACTTGCCCATATACGTATTTAATATGGACGTTGTCGGCAACCTCAAGAAAGTGATTGAGGGTGAGGAGATTGGAACATTGGTAAAACCGTAAGACCTCAAAGGGTCTTACGGATATGGAGATCAAAAGACGTGAATTCCGTCACCAAAGGTTTACCCCCTGTTTCTCAGCGCACTGAGAAGTTCGGAGTTTTCTATGGGTGAACCTATGGTGACGCGAAGGCAGTCTTTACACAACCTTACTCGCGTGCGGTTCCTGACAATGATGCCCCTCTCAACGAGATAGTCGTAAATGGCTTGGGCGTCGGTCATGCGCGCGAGAAAGAAGTTTGCGTCTGTCGGGAAGACCTCAAGGCACTCTGGAAGCTCCTTGAAGGCTTGCACCATGTGCTTTCGTTCCAAGAGGATGATGTTGACCCATTTCTCAACCATCTCCACATTGTCGAGCTCCTCAAGGGCTTGCTTCTGTGTGAGCAAGTTGACGTTGTATGGATACTTCACCTTGTTGAAGAGGTCTATAATCTCTTTGCTCGCGAACGCCATGCCCAAACGAATTGCCGCGCAGCCCCATGCCTTGCTCATGGTGTTGAGGACAATGATGTTCGGGAACTCGGCAAGGCGTTTCCGGAAGGGTGCCACGGTGGAGAAATCGCCGTAAGCCTCATCCACGACAACAATGCCCTGAAAGCGAGTCAGTACTTTCTCGATCTCGCCAACTTCAAGATTGTTTCCCGTGGGATTGTTGGGAGAGCACAGCCACACGACCTTGGTATGCTTGTCGCAAGCAGCCAAAAGCTTGTCGGCATTCAGCTGATAGCCTTCATCGAGAAGCACGGGCTTATAGGTGACGTCGTTGATGTCGGCACACACCTTATACATGCCGTATGTTGGCTCAATGGCGACAACGTTGTCGACTTGCGGTCGGCAAAAGACTCTGTAAACCAAGTCGATGGCCTCGTCGGAACCGTTGCCAAGGAAGATGCACTCGGGGTTGACTTGCTTATACTTAGAGAGCTTTTCCTTGACTTCCGTCTGTAAGGGGTCGGGGTAACGGTTGAGTGGGGCGTTGTAGGGATTCTCATTGGCATCGAGAAACACGTGCGCCTCATGCCCACTGTATTCATTACGTGCTGAACTGTATGGGGCAAGTTTCCAAATGTTTGGCCTTACCAAGTCGTGAAGCTGTTTCATGTCTAATTGTTTTTCGTTTTGAGACTTTCCATACGGAGCCTCATTGCGTTGGCGTGTGCCTCCAGTTGCTCATTCTCCGCCATGCAGACAACGGTCTTTCCAATGCTGCGGATGCCGTCCTCGTTGAGGTATTGGAAAGTCACTTTGCGGTTGTAACTGTCAAGGTTCACTCCGTTGTAGGCAAGTGCGTACTGATGGGTTGGAAGCGTGTGGTTTGTGCCGCTGGCATAGTCGCCCGCGCTCTCGCATGCCCACTGACCGAGGAACACGCTGCCAGCATTAATCACCTTGTCGGCAAGTTGCTCATATTGAGTCGTCGCGATGATGAGGTGCTCTGGTGCGTAAAGGTTGCAAAGGGCCATAGCCTCCTCACTGTCCTTAACAAGGACTAGCTTGGAGTTTTCCAATGTCTTTGCCGCAAGCTCACGGCGTGGGAGTGGCTGAAGCTGCTTGCCAATCTCGCATTTCACGTCATCGAGAAGCTTCTCGGATGTCGTTATCAAGATGACTTGTGAGTCGATTCCATGCTCAGCCTGTGAGAGAAGGTCTGCAGCGACATACACCGGATTGCTTGTCTCGTCCGCGTAAACGCACACTTCGCTCGGTCCTGCCGGCATGTCAATGGCCACGTCGTGAAGGCTCACCTGTTGCTTGGCTGCCATTACAAACTGGTTGCCTGGACCAAAGATCTTGTAGACTTTTGGCACACTCTCAGTGCCATAAGCCATTGCGCCAATGGCCTGTACACCGCCTGCCTTGTAGATTTTGTTGACACCAGCTATTTTTGCCGCCGCAAGTATGGCAGGGTTCACTTTGCCTTCCTTGTTTGGAGGCGTGCAAAGCACGATTTCCTTGCATCCTGCGATCTTCGCTGGCGTGGCGAGCATGAGAACAGTTGAGAAGAGTGGCGCCGTGCCACCTGGTATGTACAAGCCCACCTTTTGGATGGCTATGCTTTTCTGCCAACATGTGACGCCCTTGCACGTCTCGATGTGTTGGCCCTCCTCAAACTTCTGTGCCTCATGAAAGACAGCGATGTTGTGGTGTGCCTGTTCAAGTGAGCTCTTCAAGTCGCTGGATATTGACTCGAAAGCCTCTTCAATCTCTTCTTCGGTAACTTTTAATGAAGAGAGCTTCACGTGGTCGAACTGCTCCTCATATTTCTTTATTGCCTCGTCGCCATTCTCCTTGATGTCTTCAAGCACGCTTGACACTGTAGCGTTGAGCTTAGACAAGTCCATGTGAGGACGCTCTACTATTGAGTTCCAGTCCGACTTCGCGGGATATCTTATGATGTTCATTCTTAAAGAATCATTTTTTCTATCGGGCTCACCAGTATGCCCTGTGCGCCCAGTTCCTTCAGTTTGTTTATAATCTCCCAAAAGCGCTTCTCGTCGAGCACGGTGTGTATGGCACACCAGTTGGGGTCGGAGAGCGGTATTATGGTGGGGCTCTTTATTCCAGGCAAGACCGCGGCAATCTCGGCAATCTTGTCCTTTGGCGCGTTCATCATTACATATTTCTTGTCTTGCGCTGATCTCACGGCCTTGAAGCGGAAGAGCATCTCATTGAGAATGTCGTGTTTCTCCTCGTCCATATTAAGGTTGCCAATGAGCAACGCCTCGCTCCTAATGACGACTTCCACCTCTTTGAGATTGTTGTGAACCAGCGTTGAGCCGCTGCTTACGATGTCGAAGATGGCGTCAGCCAAGCCGATGCCAGGGCTTATCTCCACCGATCCCGTTATGACGTGGATGTCTGCGTGAATGTTGTTCTTGTTGAGGAAACGCTTCAGAATGCCAGGATAGCTTGTGGCGATCTTCTTTCCGTTGAACCATTCCAGTCCCTCATAATTGGCATTCTTTGGAATTGCCAATGACAAACGGCACTTGGAGAAACCAAGGCGGTCGATGATCTGAGCCTTCTCTTGTCGCTCCTCGTATTCATTCTCGCCTACGATACCAATGTCGGCAACACCGCTGGCTACACTTTGTGGAATGTCGTCATCACGAAGGAAAAGCACCTCCAATGGAAAGTTGGTGCTCTGAACGAGTAAGGTACGTTTGCTTGGACTTACTTTGATGTCCGCTTCCGCAAGGAGACTCATGCAGTCCTCGTAAAGGCGGCCTTTTGACTGAATGGCAATTCTTAACATATCTTTATGTTTTAGTGTCTTTAATCTCTCAATTTGACAATATTCATTGCAAAAGTAGCTCAATTTTCTTATATCTCCAATAAAGTTCGTAATTTTGTACAGAATAAGTCTATGAGGTTTCATATTAATTACATAATTTTCCTTTTCTGTTTGTTTTTCTTGCTTTCTTGTCAAGAAAAGAAACAAGTAGAGATGACTCCTTGGGGAACGCCGCTTCAGGGCGATTCTATTCCGCAAGGGGGGAAGTTTGGCCTTAATGATATTGTGAGCAATGGCGAGATGATTGTCGCCACATTGTCAGGACCGGAGACTTATTACGACTACCATGGTCATGGCATGGGATTGCAGTATCTTCTCTGTCAGAAATTTGCCGATAAGTTGGGCGTGTCGCTTCGTGTGGATGTTTGCAAAGATACCGCCGAAGTGGTACGTAAGATCAAGAACGGCGATGTGGACATCGTGGCTATGCAATTGCCCGACTCCGTGAATGGCGTAGACTATACCAACGTGAAAGTAGATTCGTTGAAGCACGGTTGGGCTGTAAATTCTGACAACATGGAACTTGCCAAGAGCATCGATGCTTGGTTTAAGAAGGACATGGTGGCCAAGACTCGTCGAGAGGAGTCTTTTTGGCTGTCAACGGCCAGTGTTCGCCGACGCGTGTTCTCTCCCATGCTCAACCGCTCCAAAGGCATAATCTCGCAATACGATAAATATTTCATGACTTACGCGCCTCTTGCCCGTCTAGATTGGCGACTTATGGCGGCGCAGTGTTACCAAGAGTCAACCTTTGATCCTAACGCGCATTCGTGGGCAGGAGCTTGTGGCTTGATGCAGATTATGCCAAGCACTGCTGATCATTTGGGAATGCCACGGTCGTCGTTGTATAATCCAGAGGAGAACATTGCCGCGGCTGCCAAATACATGCTTGAGTTGGGCAGTCATTTTGCTGACGTGCCGGCAGCAGAACGTGTATGGTTCCAACTTGCGAGCTACAATGGCGGAGCCAAACACGTGCGCGACGCCATGGCTTTGGCGAGGAAAAACGGGCGTGACCATCATCGCTGGGCCGATGTCTCGGAATACGTGTTAAAGCTTTCTCAACCACGATATTACAACGACCCTGTCGTGAGATATGGATATATGCGCGGCACGGAGACCGTAGACTATGTAAGTCGTATTCGTGACCGTTGGGCACAATACCGTGGAGCTGCTGGCGGTGGAAGCATCGGCGGGTTTGTCACCTCTCCCCAAAGGGCAAAACGTGGCTACCGGTGGCACTTGTAAAGCCTATTGGTATCCCCATTTTTAGGTATTTTGACGCGTCTGGAAATAAAAGCGCACAAGATGGTTCAAAATATTGTATAATTTAATACTTTTGCAATAGCAAACCCATTATGATATGAAGAACCAGAAAGTATATGAGCCGACCGACAAGCTCATTAATGTCATTAGTGATAACTACTCGGTATTACAAAGTCTGGGTGCTTTCGGTATAAACCTTGGCTTTGGCGACAAGACAGTGGAAGAAGTATGCGATGACGAGAAGGTGGACACTTTCACTTTTCTTGCCATAGTCAACTTCACAGTGAATGGGTACAAGATCTTTGATGATGCGGCGAATATCTCCGTGCCCACTCTTATTCATTATCTTAAAGCGAGTCACGACTATTTTCTTGGTTACCAATTGCCCACCATCAGAAAGAAACTTGAGGAGGCGCTTGACCAAGAAAACAACTTGGCAAAGTTGATACTTAAGATCTACGCTGAATATGAGCATACCACGAGGAATCATATGCAGTATGAGGAAAAGACCGTTTTCCCCTACGTGGAGGCCCTTGAACGACATGAGCAACCCTCGGGTTATGATGTGCAAACCTACTCAAAGCATCATTCCGCCACCGACCGCAAGCTCAATGAGCTCAAGAACATTATCATAAAGTACTTGCCCTCTGATGGCTTGCACAATCATCAACTCACGGCGACTCTCTACGACATATACAATTGTGAGGAATGGCTTAAACAACACGCCGCGGTGGAAGAGCACATCTTCATTCCTGCCGTTCGCTTGTTGGAGCAGAAGTCCCGACAGAGCGATGTGAGCATGAAAATACAAAACATCATAGGCAAGGCGAAAGCTTCCGATGAAGCTCTCAGCGACCGAGAGAGAGAGGTTATCATTGCGCTCGTTCAGGGCATGACAAACAAGGAGATAGCTGAGCACTTGTTTATCTCTACCAATACTGTCATTACCCATCGCCGCAACATAGCCAAGAAGTTGCAAATCCACTCGCCGGCTGGTCTCACCATTTATGCCATTGTAAACAACCTCGTTGACATAAGTAGTGTGAAACTCTAAACATACGACGCCCTTTCAAGGTTCTAAACATATGCCCTTTTAAGGCACACACGATGACGACGGCACCTTCACCAGTATTTGCTGGCAAAGGTGCTGTCTTAGCTTTAGCTATCGATTATTCGAAATAATCCAAGCCACGTTTATACATTATAAGGAATGACAAAACGTGCTTTAAAGGAATGATGAAATCAGCCATAAAGTAGAGCGAAGAGACCTTAAAGGAATGATGAAATCAGCCTTAAAGTAGAGTGAAGAGGCCTTAAAGAAATATCAAAAGCGCCTTAGAGGAATGGTGAGAGAAGGTGGGCGAACCAACCACGAAACCTTTGCCATGGAGTTCTCCATTGTTTCCATTTCTCGGGAGTGAGCTTGAAAGAATCTTTCTTTTCAGCGTCAAACAACTGGACAAGCTCGTCGGTCGTGCATGGGTCAATGATGACGGCATTTTCCTCATAGTCCCACGAAAGACTGCGGGCGTTGAGATTTGCCGAGCCTACAGTGCAGAACTTCCCGTCCACCATTATTATCTTAGTGTGATGGAAGCCTGGCTCGTACAACCAAATGGTGCAACCTTTCTTCATCAACTTGTGGGCATTGTAGAAGCCACAATCGGGAGTCAAGGGAATGTCACACTTCACGGAAAGCAT
This sequence comes from Oscillospiraceae bacterium, assembly GCA_963635115.1. Lineage (GTDB taxonomy): Bacteria > Bacteroidota > Bacteroidia > Bacteroidales > Bacteroidaceae > Prevotella. The sequence continues at coordinate 20,457 of CAVHEN010000003.1, forward strand.
TATCTCTACCTTGACGCCGCGTTTTACGGCATCTTTTAACGCCTTCTTGAGCTTATGGTTCAGGGTGAAGTATGGATTGATTATCTTGATGCTGTCTTGGGCGAAGCGAATGGCATTAGTATAGAAATCCCTTATGATCTTGTTTGAAGTGCGTGGCTCGCGGTTTATTATCCCGACCATTTTGTTGCCGGCAGTGCAACACGTATCAGGCTTTAGTCCGGTGAAATAGCTGTCCGTGCCCGAAGCGCGGAAATACTTTTCACCTTTAATGTCTTGCTTTGTCACCTTCTTCCACATTTTCAGGAAGATCTTTTGCAAGGTGTTAACCTCTGAGCCTTGTATTCGGCAGTGCATGTCGTGCCATGAGCCCACCTGCTCTGTTCCTTTAATATAATAGTCGGCAACGTTCATGCCACCAGTGTATGCCACTTGCCCGTCTATGACTACTATCTTCCGATGGTCACGGCTCCAGATGTCATCAAGCCACGGAAACTTCACGGGGTTGAACTCGTAGATCTCGATGCCCTGCTTCCTGATGTTCTGGATGTCAATCTCACGCATCGGCTTGTTGTTTGACATGTTGCCGAAGCCATCGAACAACAAGCGCACTTCAACGCCTTCCTTTGCCTTTCTCGCGAGACGAGAGACAAGCTCCTGGTTTATGGAGTCGTTCCTGAAATTGAAATACTCCATGTGAATCGACGACCTTGCCTCGCTTATGGCCTTAAACATGTCGTCGAACTTCTCTTGCCCGTTCATCAGCAGCGTCACGCTGTTGTCGTGTGAGAACGTGATGCCACTTTTCTCAAGGTGGCGTACTATGAGAGAGTCACTGCCTTGCGCGATTGCGAGGCATGGCAATAATAAGAATAAAAGAACTACTTGTACCCTGTAAGAAAACTTCATTGTTTGGGGATATACGTTTTAAAGCATAGATGACGCGTAGCTGTCAACTATACCAAATAGGTGCTTATCTTTATCACAGACCAGCACTGAATGAATCTTATACTTGTGCATGATGCGTTGTATCTCAGACACTTTAGCTTTCGGCAGCACGGTCTTCGGCTCGCGTGTCATGATGTCGGCAACGGTGTGGTCGAAAAATTCGGCTTGCCATTTTTGCATGGCGCGCCTTATGTCGCCATCGGTGATTATTCCGGCAAGCGTCTTGTCGTCGTTGAGCGCCACGCCAAGTCCGAGTTTGCCTCTCGACACCTCTATTATGGCTTCGCCAAGGTGCATGTCTTGCGGAATGATTGGCAGGTCGTCGGTGCGCATCACGTCTTCCGCGGTCGTCAAGAGGCGTTTGCCTAATTCGCCGCCAGGATGGAACTGAGCGAAGTCGCGTGGCTTGAAGTCTCTCACCCTCATCAGCGCCACAGCCAAGGCGTCGCCCATGGCGAGAGCCGCCGTCGTAGAACTCGTGGGGGCGAGATTTAGCGGGCAAGCCTCATGCTCTACATATACTTTGACGTGAACGGTTGAGTATTTCGCAAGCAGCGACTCCGGATTCCTGCTCATGCCGATGATGGGCACATGCATGTGGAGCAGGATGGGGATGAATCTCAGAAGCTCGTCGGTCTGCCCCGAGTTGCTCAAGGCGAGCACCACGTCTTCCGATGTCATCGCGCCAAGGTCGCCATGATAAGCGTCGAGAGGATTGATGAAAAAGGCGGGAGTGCCCGTTGAGGCAAGCGTTGCCGCGATCTTTGCCCCGATGTTGCCGCTCTTGCCCACGCCGGTCACGATCACCTTGCCGTGGCAGTGATACATGAGCTCCACCGCCCTCTCAAAGTTCTCGTCGAGTTGGGGTATCAGGTTGAGTATCGCCTGCGCCTCATCGCGTAAGCATTGTTCGCCGTAAGCCTTCGAGTTTATCAATCTATCCTCTTGTGCGTTAGTTGTCATGGCCTTTCGTCTAATTAGTCGTCAATCAGTTGTTTAATCAAAGCTTCGAGCTTGCTCAGCTCCAGCATGTTGGCTGCATCAGATAGGCCCTTGTCGGGGTCGGGATGCACCTCAAAGAAGAATCCCGTCGCGCCAAAGGCTTTCGCCGCGAGAGCCATCGACGGCACGAAACGGCGGTCGCCCACGGTCTTGCCGTCGCCGGCTGAAGGACGCTGCACGCTGTGTGTGCAGTCCATGACGACAGTGGAGGCAATCTCCTTCATGTCGGGAATGTTGCGGAAGTCGACCACAAGGTTGTTGTAGCCGAAGCTGTTGCCACGCTCCGTGAGCCACACTTCCTTGGCGCCGCTTTCCAAGGCTTTCTCGTAAGGATAGCGCATGTCTTTTCCCGACAGGAACTGTGCCTTCTTTATGTTTACCACCTTTCCTGTTTTCGCAGCAGCCACAAGCAGGTCGGTTTGGCGGCAGAGGAAGGCTGGTATCTGCAAGATGTCAACCACCTCGCCCGCGGGCTCAGCCTGCCACGACTCATGAATGTCGGTGGTCAACTTCAAGCCGTACTTGGCTTTCACGTCGGCAAGCATCTGAAGTCCTTTCTCAATGCCTGGTCCGCGGAAAGAGCGCAGGCTCGTGCGGTTTGCCTTGTCGAAACTTGCCTTGAATATGATGTCGGTGCCGAGTCGGCGGTTGATGTCGACCAGCGTTTGCGCCACGGTGTCGAGAAGCTCGGCAGACTCGATGACGCAAGGTCCGGCTATCAGTCTCACTTTGTCGTTCTTTGCCACGCGCTTGTCTTGCGCGTTGCTATGTTGCTGCTTGTCAGTCTCCATTATGTCCTATTTTTTCGAGATGATGATGTTGTCCGCCTCTTCCTCCGAGTCGGCATGTTGTATCTTCGACGGCGCAGGAGGCACCACATGTGCCGTGTCCGACACGATGTGTATGTCGCGTTGCGGATATGGAATCTCAATGCTCTTGTCGTTCAGCGCGTTGTACACGGCTTCCATGATGTCGCCCTCGGCGTAGGTCTGCTTCCTTGAGTCGACCCAGGCAAGGATCTTGAAGTCGATGGAGTTGTCGCCGAATCCGGCGAACACGGTCTTCAGATACTTTATATAGTTGGGCTTGTTGAGCTTCGTCACGGCGGCGTCGATGGTGCCTTTCACCTCTGGCACCTTTGAGCCGTAAGCCACGCCTACGGGAATGATAGAGAGCACATTGCCGTGGTTGCGCGTGAGGTTCTTGTAGTTCTTGGAGAACAGTTGCGAGTTTTGGTAGGCTATCACGGAGCCGTCGAGCGCTTCCACCGTCGTTGAGGTGTAACTGATGTTCCTCACCGTGCCTTTTGTACCGTCGATGGATATGTAGTCGCCCACCTTTATTCGTCCAGCCATGAGGGAGATGCCATAGTAGAGGTTCTCAAGGATATCCTTCATTGCGAAACCGATACCTGTGGAGAGACCGGCTGAGATTGCCACGATCCACGAGTTGTCGATGTGGAAGATTGTGAGTGTCAGGAGCAACCAAGTTCCCCAGATGACCACCTGTATGAGGTTGCGCCACATGGTGATGTGGCTCATCACGCTCTGCATGCTCGGCTTGCGTTTCTCCTCCTTCGCCTTGCGTTGCTCGCGCAGGGTCAGTTGATAGTGCAGGGTGTGCAGTGAGACGTGGTTGATGTATTTTGCCATGAAGAAGAACACCGACGCTTGCACGGCGCGGATAATGCTGAACGTGAACTTGTCGGTATTCACCAGCGAGCGGTTGAAGAGCGAGAGCGTGGTGTCGCTTAGGTTGAACACGTCGGCTGCCCAATAGATGCTTATCAGGATAGAAAGCGTGCCGAGGATAGGCATCGCCGCCGTGTAGATGAGGCGGAAGAACCATGTGCGGCTCACTGGCGTGTCGTCGTCGAAATACTTTCGCTTCGGGTTGTTGCCGTATTGCTTCAGCAGGTCAGAGGCGCACGTGATGGTGAGAATGCAGGTGAGCTGCATGGTCCACCAAATGAGAATCTCCACCGACAAGAGCGAGTAGCCCACCATCGATGCCACGTCGCTCACGAGGAAGACGGCGAGCGACACCCAAGCGTAGAAGGTGTCGGTGGTTGGCAGGTGCCGGAAGTTCTTCCTGATCGCGAACCATTGCCACACGGTGAAGACCAGCAGGAGCAAGGGCATCACGAGGTTCGACAATATATTGGGTATGAGGACTATGCGGAAGAAGATGACGATGAAGCACATGGCCATGATTGGCGTGTAGATTCTCAATCCGTGGAGAATCTGCTTGCCGTCGAGCCTTATGAGCAGCGACAGCAATATCACCGCCATCAGCCACGCGTACTCCACGAGCAAGCCAGACGCCATGGAGAGGAAGTTCTGGTTGATGGTTGCCTTCACCATGCCCAACACTGCCGCGAACGTGATGACGGTAGCGGCAAGGATGAGGCACATGCGCTTGGCGCGGAAGTTCTCCTTAGCCTTCTCGCCACTGTCTGAGCCTGAGAGCCAATGCAGCAGGAATGTGGCCTTGTTCTTTCTCACGAGCCTTGTGACGACAAACCCTATGACGAGGTAAGCCACTCCGGCGGCTATCAACGCATAGAAGACTATCAACGCGAGCAAGAAGATAATGATGCGGCTATCCCAGTCGGAGCGGAACTTGTTTGTGGGCTGGTATTTCTCCGCCATGGTCTGGCTTGTTGCCTTTACTTCGCTCTTCAGGTTGCGCAGCAGCGACAACACGTCGTCGCCATTGTTCGAGAAGATGCTTGTCTGTATCTCGGTGTATCTCTTGTTGGCGTAGTCGTTGAGGCCCTTCAGCCGAGCCTCTGTCTTATTATATATGTCTATATATTGCTGACTTTGCTGCTTTTTCTGGTTGAGCGTGCGCCGTATGTTCACCGCGAGCGTGAGGCACACGTTGCGGTCTATCTTCTCCCTCTCCGACAGGGAAGTGGTGTACATCGAGCTGAGTCCGGCAATCAGGCTGTCGTATCTCGCTATCTCCGTGTTCGCCTCGTCCACATACTCCCTGAAGGGCCCCACGGTCTCCTTGAAGCTCTTGTATTGCTCTGTTGCCTCGTGGCAGGCGTAAGTCAGGTTGAACACGTTGCCGCTCTTCTGTGAATAGAGCATTATGGCGTTTTGCTGGCTGCGGTTCATCGTCAAGAGCAGCTGGTTCATCACCTGCTCTTGCTGATCCTTTTGCTCGCTCGACTGCTTTTCGAGCTTGTTGTGATAGTTGGTCAGCTCAATGCGGAGCATTGCCAGCGAGCCACCGATGCTGCGCTCCTTGAGCACGGCATGGGAGGGCAAAGCCACAAACAACAACAATATGATATTTACGAGAAATGACTTGTGCATGACTTTAAGATTAAGTTGGCGCAAAGGTAATAAATATTTTTTATGTACCAAACATCTGTGCCGGACTATTAAGCTATTTTGACCGTGTTGGCGTTGCGCTGAAATCGCGACGCGTTAGCGGCGCAATCGCGTTGCCCTTGCGGCGCAAAGCCGACGCGTCTGCGCCGCAACGCCGATTGGCGACTGCCGCGCGAAATATTATTCAGCCGCGTTCGGAAAATACTTGGTCGTTTGAAGAAGTTGTATTAACTTTGCAGAACACAAGAGGAAAGCTATATAACATATGAATAAACTCATTCTTTTTTGTTTGTCACTGCTTATGTCGACAAGTGTTTCTTTAGCGTCTGAGCCTATCACTCTCAAGCAAGTCACCTCTGGCGAGTTTTCCGCCGAGGGCGTCTATGGCATCAATCCGCTGAAAGGCACCGACCAGTATGCGCGCATCTCCACCGACGGAAAGCGCGTTGAGCAGTATTCTTTCAAGACCGGCAAGCTGACGTCGGTGCTCTTCGACGTGGATAACACTCAAGGCGAGAAGATAACAGGCTTCGATGGCTACGTCATGTCGCCCGACGGCACGCGAATGCTCATCTCCACAAAGCGCGAGAAGGTGTATCGCCGCTCCTACAAGGCGGTGTTCTACATCTACACCATCAAGAGCCGCAAGCTGGAGAAGCTGTCAGACGGCGGTCCGCAGCAATGTCCTGTTTGGTCGCCCGACGGCTTGCAAGTGGCATTCGTGAGAGACAACAACATCTTCCTCGTGAAGTTGCTCTACGACAACGCCGAGAGCCAAGTGACAAAGGACGGAAAGTTCAACGAGATAATCAACGGCATACCCGACTGGGTCAACGAAGAGGAGTTTGAGTTCAACACGGCGTTGACGTTCAATGCCGACGGCACCATGCTCTGCTGGCTGAAATACGACGAGACCAAGGTTGGGCAATATTCCCTCCAGATGTACAAGGGCACCAATCCGGAATATAAGGAGTATGCCCTTTACCCTGGCGAGTATAGCTACAAATACCCCAAGGCTGGGCAAGACAACTCGAAGATGTCTGCATGGAGCTACGACATCAAGAGCCACCGCACGCAACAGCTGCAAGTGCCTCTCGATGCCGATGGCTACATGCCTCGCATCAAGCCGACACCAAATGCCGACAAGGTGCTGGTCTACACCATGACAAGGCATCAAGACGTGCTCAACCTCTACGCCGTGAACCCTCGCAGCACTGTTGCCAATCTGCTGCTGAAAGAGAGCGTGGCTAAGTACGTGAAGGAGGAGACCTTGGTGAACACTACGATTGGCGACAACTATATATTGGTGCCTTCCGACCGCGACGGCTACAACCACATATACGTGTACAACCACAATGGCCAGCTGCTCCGCAAGGTCGCACCAGGCAACTACGACATCACCGATGTCTACGGCATGGATGAGGCTACGGGCGACATCTATTATCAGGCGGCTGCCCTCAACCCGCACGACAGGCAGGTATACGTGGCGCATAAGAACGGCAAGACCGAGCGACTCACCAACCAGGAAGGCTGGAACAGCGCCGTGTTCTCAGGCGACTTCAAGTATTTCCTCAACTCGTGGAGCGACTACAACACGCCCTCTGTTTACACCACTCGCAACAACAAGGGCGCAGTGATTGCCACCAACGTGGACAACAAGGCGCTGAAGGAGAAGATAGAGAAGTATGGTTGGGTGAAGAAGGAATCGTTCTCGTTCACCACGTCAGAGGGCGTGAAGCTCGACGGATGGATGGTGAAGCCTGCCAACTTTGACGCCTCACGCAAGTACCCCGTCATCATGTTCCAATACAGCGGCCCAGGCAACCAGCAGGTCGTCAACTCGTGGAGCGCTGGCTCGATGGGGCAGGGCGGAGCTTACGACATGTACCTCGCCCAGCAAGGCTTCATCGTTGTCTGCGTCGACGGTCGCGGCACCGGTGGCCGTGGGGCTGAGTTTGAGAAGTGCACGTATCAGAAACTGGGCGACCTTGAGTCGAAAGACCAAGTTGAGGCAGCCCTCTACCTTGGCACGCTGCCTTATGTCGACAAGGCGAACATCGGCATTTGGGGCTGGAGCTACGGAGGCTTCTGCACGCTGATGAGCATGAGCGAAGGCCGCCCAGTGTTCAAGGCTGGTGTGGCAGTGGCTCCGCCGACAAGCTTCCGCTACTACGACACGGTCTACACCGAGCGCTACATGCGCACGCCACAAGAGAACCCCACGGGCTATGACGATTGCCCGATAAGCCGCGCCTCGAAGCTCAACGGAGCGTTGCTGCTCTGCCACGGTTCCGCCGACGACAACGTGCATCCGCAAAACACGTTCGAATACACCGAGGCGCTGGTGCAGGCCGACAAGGATTTCAAGGAGAATATCTATACCAACCGCAACCACAGCATCTATGGCGGCAACACCCGCAACCACCTGCTTAGGCAGATCACCCAGTGGTTTGAGGAGCACTTGAAGTAAGAAAACGCAAGACCATAAACGAGAATATTGGCACTGGTTAAAACTTCCGTGGAAATGTACCAAGTCACACTATGCTGTGACGCACCGCATTGGCACGGAAGTTTTTTCGCTTGTGGAGTGAAACTAGCACACTCTGCCAGACCAGGCTAATTAGGTGAGCGTGTATGAGGGTCAGGTGAACGGTTATCTCGCCGAGGTGGGTTTTACGCTTTAACAGGAAGACGGTATGCTTAGCGAAAGTCAGAACATAGAATACAAGGAGTCGTGGCGTGATGAATATCTGAAATGGATATGCGGTTTTGCCAATGCTCAGGGCGGTCGCATCTACATCGGTGTGAACGACAAGAAGCAAGTGAAAGGTGTCCCCGAAGCCAAAAGGCTGATGGAGGACATTCCCAATAAGATAGTCAACTATCTCGGTGTAGTGGAGGATGTGAACTTGCTCACGGAAGACGACAAGGAATATATCGAGATTGTGGTCTCGCCAAGCAGCATGCCTGTGGCTTACCGTGGCGTTTACCACTATCGTAGCGGCTCCACCAAGCAAGAGTTGAAGGGATTGGCGTTGCAGAACTTCATCTTAAAGAAGATGGGCTGGTCGTGGGACGACATGCCTGTTGCTGGTGCCACAATTAACGACATCGACCGTGAAGCCATCGACTACTTTCTGCGCAAGGGCATCGAGGTGGGACGAATATCTGGCGACGCATACACTTCATCTACAGAAGCCGTGCTGCGGAGCTTGAACTTGATAACAGAGGACGGACAACTCAAGCAAGCCGCCCTGTTGCTCTTCAGTAAGAATCCAAAGCGTTACTTCGTGTCATGCGACTTCCGCATTGGACGTTTTCGTAATGACGAAAGCGACCTGATAACTCAGGATGTCGTGGAAGGCAATATCCTGCAGATGGTGAACCGCATCATAGAGTTGTTGCGTTCCAAGTATCTCCTATCGCCAATTCACTACGAAGGGCTGACACGCATCGAACAGTTGGAGATACCCGAGGACGTGCTGCGCGAAGCTATCTGTAATTCGGTCGTGCACCGCGACTATATGGGCGTACATACGCAGATGAAGGTGTACGATGATTGCATCATGCTTTGGAACGACGGTAAGTTGCCCGAGGGCATCGACCAAGAAAAGCTCTTTGCAGAACATGCTTCGCAACCACGCAACCGTAATATTGCCAATGCATTCTACAAGGCTGGCTTCATCGAGACATGGGGACGTGGCATCAACAAGATTCGCCAAGGGCTGAAGAACGCAGGGCTTCCCGAGCCTAAGATTGAGAATAATGCCAGCGGCACGCTGATTACCATCTACCGCAAAACCGCAATGAATGGCGGTAATGCAGGAAACGTGTCGGAAACAAATGACGGTAATGTTGGCGGTAATGTGGCGGTAATAGAACTAACCGAACGTCAGCGAATTATCCTTTCTTGCATAGCAAAAGACCCTGCCATCACCGCCAAGCAAGTGGCGGCAATGCAGGACATGACGCTACGCACGATAGAAAGAGAACTTTCCGCCTTGCAAAAGATAGGGGCTTTGCATCGTGAAGGTTCAACAAGAAGCGGCAAATGGATAGTAAAAGGAGTTTTCTAAATTCACACGGAGCAGTACAAGAAATGTATTGTTGAATAGCCGGTAGATCATTGCCTGGCGTGTGCCTGTCTTGAGTGTTTAACATCCTTTTGTACATTGCGTGCGGCGCATTTGCCTAATAATTAGTAACTTTGTAAAGTTTTATTGGATAACAAGACTATAGTCTTATATATTTAGCAACGATTAAACGAAAATGAAAAAGTGTTTTGAAAAGGTTTTCACGGTCGTCAAGCGCACTGCCCTTGCGGCTCTTTTCGTGTTAGGTGTCGGCAGCGTGCCGGCAGTGGAAGCGCAAACCACCGTGCAGACCACCTTCAAAGTGTGTGCCCTCAATGTTGACGGACTGCCGCAGACTGTAGCCGGCTACAGCCTCAATTCCGACGGCCCAGGCTCAGACGGTACGAAGAAAATCGGACAGTACATCGCCAAGAGCGGCATCGACGTGGTCGGCCTGAGCGAAGACTTCAACTACAATGGCAGTCTGCTCGAAGGCGCTGGCAACCAATACCAAGCGGGAACATGGCGCGGAAGCATCTCCCTTTCCAGCACAGGCAATCTCGATCTTAGTAACCTGCGTTTCCCCACCGACGGCCTTCAGTTTCTCGTGAAGACCGGCAGCACTTTCGCTGACGAGAGTTGGACAGCCTGGACACAGAACCACGGCAAGTTTACCGATGGTGCCGACGAGCTCGTGACCAAGGGATACAGATACTACAAGGTGAACCTCGGACAAGGCATTGTGGTGGAGTTCTACATCATGCACATGGATGCCGAGACCGGCGAAGAGGACAACGCCGCTCGCGCCTCGCAGTGGGAGCAGCTCCGCGATGCCATCCTTGCCAACAATAGCGGTCTGCCCAAAATAGTGATGGGCGACACCAACAGTCGCTATACCCGTGACGACATTCTCACGCTCTTCACCAATCCTATAATAGCCGACGGCAACTATACCGTCAGCGACGTGTGGGTGGAGAAGTGCAAGAACGGCACCTATCCCACGCTCGGCGCCGACGCGCTTGTCGTGCCAGACGCTGACAAGACCAAGTCGAGCGCATATGTGGATAACGAGATCGTGGACAAGGTGCTCTACCTCAACCCAACCCACGGCGGCATGCAGCTCACGCCAAGCTCCATCACCTTCGATGCCGACAACTATCTGAAAGACGACGGCACGCTGCTCGGCGACCATGTGCCCGTGGTCGTGGAGTTCAAGGCAGAAGGCACCACCTATGCTCCTGCCGCCTCAACCGATTTCTGGCGCGGAGAACAGTGGACGGGCAACGGCCAGCAGGTGTATCTCTACAACGTGGGATACCATTACTTCATCTCCAACGATTTTGCACCTACCGTGACAAACATCACGCAAGCTCCCATTTGGGGCATTTACGGCAGTTCCACTTCGTATACCATCAGCAATGACGGCTATCGCGTGCGTATGGAGTCGACCAACAAGGATGACCAAGGTGTTGTGGCAGGTTCAGGCGCATCGACCTTCACTACATGTGAGAGTGGCGAGACAGAGGGCAGTTACCGATTCGGGAAAAAGAAGATTTGGACTAATTTACGAAATCGCACCCGTTTCTTTGGTGTCACCTACGAAGATGGCAAGTATCTTTACACCGCTGCAGAGACCAAGGACATATACAACGAGTGGCTCCTCATCTCTGAGGAACAGAAGCAGGCTTATCTTAAATATGTGTCGCTCTACAACGAGGCTAACAGTCTGCTTGACGAGCGCGACGACCTTAACGACGAGCTTGTCAGCGTGCTCGAAGCCACAAAGGAGTCGAACTACAACACCGTGGCAAGCGACAATGAGCAGTTAGAGACGATCATCGCCAAGTATCAGACACTCGACGTGAAGATCACTTCCGTGAAGTATGCCACCACTTGTCTGCCGTGGAATGGCGAAGTGCCCGATGGCGTCACCGTGTATATCGCTACAAAATACAACGAGAACGCTACTGGCGCGAGCACCGTGCACCTCGAAAAGTATGACGCCACCGTTCTGCCAAAGGGCGTAGGCTTCGTGCTCTACTCCGACAACGCCGGCACTTACACCTTCAAGCGCAGCAACAGTGCTGCCGAGACGCCTGCAGGCAACATTCTCAGTGGTACTTACAAGACGATAACCAACGACCATCTCGACTTCACCAACAACAACTACATGTTGCTCGGCAACAAGAGCCAAGGCTTGGGCTTCTATCGTTTGGCATCCGACTCCTACATCCCTGCCTTCCGCGCCTACATCTTGCGCGACAAGAACATCAGTGGCGAAGGCAAGCAATATGCAGGGCTAGACTTCGAAATTGAGACGGCAATCGACGCCATCAGCAACTCTTCGGCGGCATCGGTGAAAGCCGTGTTTGGCATCAATGGTGAGCAGCGCGCCAACATGAGGCGTGGCATCAACCTGGTGAAGATGTCGGATGGAAGTGTGAGAAAAGTGTTAGTGAAATAACAACGAGACTATAACAGTCTGCTATAAAGATTGCAGCAGTTTGCAAACAAGACAGCAACAGGATATGACAACAATAGTAAAGCAGAAAAAGAAATATGTCGCTCCCCGGATGACAAGGCTGGGAGTCGCAACGAGCGAGCTCATGGTCGGCTCTATAAACTCATACGACAAAGACGGCAGCGAAGAGATAAAGGGTGAGGAATCGCTCAGCAAACCTAACACACAGTGGGTCGATACCGGAGTGTGGGACGACAGCATCTGAACCTCGTTCTAACTGGATGAAGTCCGCGTAAGGACGATAGGATAAAGCGCAGGGGCATTGCTCCTGCGTTTTTTGTGTCCGGTTAACTTGGAGCAGAAACAAAAAAGCTAATGCTTGCTGTCTTGTACAAAAGCTATTTTGTTTGCACAAGACAACAAGCATTAGCAACATCAAATGGGTATAGAGAAAGGAAGAAGCCGTTCCTAATCGGTTATGATGCCGGCTTTCAACCATTTGCCCACAAGCTCACGCGCGTCTTCCAAGGCTATGCCACGCGGCAGGGGGACGTTGTCGTCGATCTCGTAGTTGCTCACGAGAATGTCGGCAAGGTCGTCAATGGTGAAGTCCTTGCCTTCGACGCTGTTCCAAAGCAATAGGGCACTGTCGTTCAGTCTGATGACGTCGCTGAAGTCAATGTTCTCCTTGCCTTCTGCCACTATGACGTGAGACCCGCAAATATCGTTAACTCTGAAACCTTTCTTTGTTCTCATATACATATCTTTATCGACTATTTCTCATTACTTGTTTGTTGAACAATGGAATCCACACGCGGCGATAAAACGCCAACAGCCATCGTCTGACGGGCAGGAGCCTCATCCAAATCCACGAGTAAGCCTTCCACTTTCTGCCATTCACAGGGTCGAGCTTGCTTTGTCCCTTTCTGTAGAACCCTACGACAGACGCCACGATGTCGTCCACCGTGCAATGCTCTGGCGTGAGGTTGCCGTCGCCGAGCAGCGTCACCTTGTCGCCTTCGATTTTGACTACGCGGTGAAGCACGTAGTATCGCTGGTCTATCATGGCAAGCACAGGATCGCCCACATGGGGCGTCGTGGCTTTGGTCAGCAATGCCTTGTCGCGACCGTCTTCAAGGAAAGGACGCATGGAGACGCCTCCCAACGGCAATGTCACGGTATGGCCTTCGTTGATGAGTTTCAACACTTCTGGCAAGAAGTCGGCGTTCTTGAACGAAATGGTTTGTTTCATATAGTAGTTGGCTCTACACGTTCTTTACCCCTCGCGATGCCCTCGTGGCAAACTTCGGCTGAGTTCCTGTCGGGCAGGCAATGAAGGACATACACTGGTATGCGCTCCACGATTCTCGTTACCGTGTCGCATATCTTCTCGTATAGTTCAACGTCCCATTTCATTGACGACACGGAAGGCAGCAACGACACGAAAGCCTCAACCGGACTGACACGTGCTACGGAGTTGGATGAGCTCCTGTCTATTCGTGTCACGGCACCCATAGGCGCCTTGACGTCGCGGTAGCATGGAGTCTTGCCACTCCACGGACTGCCATAGATGAAGCACTCATTGCCCGCGACTCTCACCACGGGGTTGTCGTCGTTCATCATGTCGCATCCGGGAATGTATTTCAACCAATTGCTCACCTGCGTCGACTTGCCCGTGCCGCTCTTGGCAATGAAGGCATAGCCATAGCCGCCATGCCTTACCACGGAGGCGTGCATGAGCACCGTGTCCTTATTGGCACCGGCAAACGCGAAGACGAGCATCATGACGTTGTTCAGCCCATACGAGCGCATGACGGTGTTGCCCTTTAGCGCGCACCTGCAATGGGCGAAGCCCTTGTCGGTGATGAGCAAGGCGCTTTCCGCCTTGTTGACATCCTTAATAATAAACTGGTAGCCACCATCCATGAGGCGGTCCACGACAGTCGTGCCATTGCCAGTGTCGAACTCCCTTATCCGTTCACGTTGCGCTTTGGGCACGGGCTGGACGTTGTCGTCTACCGTCAATGTGAATAAGGGCGAACAGTCATACACGCCCTTCCTCTCAAAAGGATGAAAGGAAGGCAACAAGCGAAAACCATCGTCGTAGCCAACAAAGGTTATCGCAAAAAGGAGGTCGGCGACTTGAAAAAAGCGCGTCGCCTCAGCATTGCATAGTGAGTTCCTGCTCCTTGCCTGTGGCATCATTATTCGTCAGGTCTGATGGCCTCGTAGCGAAATCCGGGTTGCTTGACCTCTTTGACAATGAACTTGCCATTTGTGGCGTATTTCTTTCGCAAGCGCGCGTATTTCTTGTCTATATCTTTCTTCTTTAATGCGAAACAAGTGATGCAAGTGGGAGTCTTGACGCCTTCCATCTGGAGATGCTCCCTGAGCTGGTTGGAATAGTTGTCGCGACTGTACAAGAATTTAGTCTTAGACTCGATGTAAACAGAGTCGAGTTCTTGTATCTCCGTGAAATACACTGTGGAGTCGTTGAAAGACGATGCGAAGCCGAAAAGATAAGCCTTTGCCGGGTGATTGGCTCCCCAAAGACACAGACAGGCAAACGCCATAACAAAGGATAGGATATATTTCCTCATGGTAATGTTAATTGACTTTTTGACGAATTACGGTACAAAATTATAAAATAAATACCGCTTTTCGAGTGAAATGTTTATTTTTAACGTCATAGTTTCAAAAAAAAACACACTTTTGCAGCATACCGTTATTTTTTTACTAAATTTGCATGATAAATAACGCATGTCGCAGATATGAATGTAGCTATCATAAAATATAACGCCGGCAACATTTACTCGGTTGTCAACGCTCTAAGGCGCCTTGGCGTGGAGCCGGTCATCACCGACTCTCCCGAGGAGTTGGCAAAGGCGAGCCATGTCATATTCCCAGGGCAAGGCAGTGCCCAAACCACCATGGAATACTTGCGTTCCCATGGCCTCGACGACGTGATAAGGTCGCTGCGCCAACCGGTGCTTGGCATCTGCGTGGGTCAGCAGCTTCTTTGCGCCCACTCCGAGGAAGGCGACGTGGATTGCATAGGCATATTCCCGGAAAGCGTCAAGAAGTTCAACCCTGTTGACCATGAGCTGAAGGTGCCTGAGATGGGGTGGAACAGGCTGCGTGGCATCTCCTCGCCTCTATTCAAAGGCGTAGAGGAAGGCGACTATGTTTATTTTGTGCATAGCTTCTATGTCCCCCAATGTGAGTTTACGATAGCCACGGCCGATTATTCAGTGCCATATTCCGCGGCTTTGCATCGCGACAACTTCTGGACGGTGCAGTTCCATCCGGAGAAGAGCGGAACGGTGGGCGAACGAATCCTCAGGAATTTCCTTGAGATAGACTCAGCTAAAGAAGATAAGAAAGAATGAAGATAGAACTTATACCCGCTATAGATATAATAGGCGGCAAGTGCGTGAGGCTCACCAAGGGCGACTATGGCCAGAAGAAGGTGTATAACGATGACCCTGTGGCTCAAGCGCGAGAGTTTGAGGAGCTTGGGATGAAGCGCCTTCACGTCGTTGACCTTGACGGCGCGAAAGCGAAACACATAGTCAATGTCGACGTGCTAAAGGCCATAACAAGCGCCACTAACCTGAAGGTGGACTTTGGCGGAGGCATAAAAAGCGACGCTGACATTGAGGAGGCCTTTGCCGCTGGCGCGTCGTTGGTCACGATAGGAAGCATAGCCGTGAGCCAGCCCGACACTTTCTTGAAATGGCTTGACCAATATGGAGCCGACAAGATAATATTGGGCGCTGACGTGAGAAACGGCCTTGTCAGCATAAACGGATGGAAAGAAGACTCAAAGGAAGAGTTGTTGCCTTTCCTTTCAAGATATGTTGAGGCAGGCGTGAAAAACGTGTTGTGCACGGAGATATCAAGAGACGGCACCCTGTCGGGGCCATCCACGGAATTGTATCGCAAGGTCATGGAGGCTTTCCCTGACATTCATCTCATAGCAAGCGGTGGAGTAGGGGGCGATGATGACATCATCGAGCTCGACCAAGCCTGCATTCCGGCCGTTGTCTTTGGCAAGGCGTGGTATGAGGGCAAGATTAATATAAAGAAGCTAATGGCATGAAATACAACGGATTGGCAAAACGCATAGTCCCCTGTCTTGACGTAAAGGATGGGCAGACCGTAAAAGGTACCCATTTCGTCAACCTAAGGCAGGCTGGCGACCCAGTAGAGCTTGGCAAAGCTTATAGCGACGCTGGAGCCGACGAGCTTGTCTTCCTTGACATCACGGCGACCGTGGACGGGCGCAAGACGTTTGCTGACATGGTAAGCAGGGTGGCACAGAATATCAACATCCCGTTCACCGTGGGTGGAGGTGTCAATGCCATTGAGGACGTGGACCGATTGCTCGGTGCTGGGGCGGACAAGATAAGCGTCAATTCGGCAGCCATAAGGCATCCGGAGCTTATAGATGAGATATCGTCGAAATATGGCTCACAGGTTTGCGTTGTTGCCATTGACGCGCGTAAAGATGCCGATGGTTGGCATTGCTACGTGAAAGGCGGCAGGGAACGCACAGAGCGCCGCTTGATGGATTGGGCACGCGAGGTTGCCGATCGTGGCGCTGGCGAGATCCTCTTCACGAGCATGGATCATGATGGCGTGAAGCATGGCTTTGCCTACGAGGCACTTGCAGAAATGGCAGACTTGGTGCCCATACCCGTAATAGCGAGTGGCGGAGCTGGCAAGATGGAAGACTTTTACGACGCGTTCACGTTGGGAAAGGCTGACGCGGCATTGGCGGCAAGCGTGTTCCATTTTG
Source organism: Oscillospiraceae bacterium (assembly GCA_963635115.1). GTDB lineage: Bacteria > Bacteroidota > Bacteroidia > Bacteroidales > Bacteroidaceae > Prevotella. The sequence continues at coordinate 37,083 of CAVHEN010000003.1, forward strand.
GCGAGATAGAGATTCCGGAGCTCAAGCTCTATCTTAAAAACAAAGGTATAAACGTAAGATTATGAATATAGATTTCGAGAAGATGGGTGGGCTTGTACCTGCGATAATTCAAGATGCCGTAACGTCCAAGGTGCTGATGTTGGGCTTCATGAACAAGGAAGCCTACGAGAAGACGGTCGCGACAGGACTCGTTACTTTTTGGAGTAGGTCAAGGAAGTGCCTTTGGACAAAAGGCGAGACTTCCGGTAACCTTTTGCATCTTGTCAGCGTGAAAGAAGACTGTGATCACGACAGCCTTCTCATTGAGGTGCATCCCGACGGTCCTGTCTGCCATCTTGGCACGGACACGTGTTGGGGCGAGACCAATGACCTGAACCCGATAACATTCCTCACGGAGCTGCAAGACTTCATCGAAAAACGCCATGAGGAAATGCCCGAAGGCAGCTACACGACGAGCCTCTTCAGAAAAGGCGTGAACAAAATGGCGCAGAAGGTAGGAGAGGAAGCGGTGGAAACCATAATCGAGGCAACAAATGGCACCGACGACAAGCTTGTCTACGAGGCTTCAGACCTGTTGTATCATCTCGTTGTGCTGCTGACGTCGAAAGGCTTGCGCATCGAAGACGTGGCACAGGAACTAGCAAAGCGGCATGACCCCGATTGGGACAAGGCACGGAGAATTAAGAAGAGTAAAGAATAATCGGAATATCCAGACATATTATTTCAGGTTATGCTTATAGATTATAATAAGGTAAAGGTTTATCAACAAGACAAACTCATTCTCGACGACGTGTGTCTGCACGCCAACGAGGGAGAGTTTATCTATTTGATAGGAAAGGTGGGGTCGGGAAAGAGCAGTCTACTCAAGACCCTATATTGCGAATTGGACCTCTATCCCGAGGAATCGGAGAAAGCTGAAGTGCTTGGCAGGGACCTCCTGACGCTGAAACGCCGTGACATTCCGGCATTGAGGCGTGAGATGGGAATCATCTTTCAGGATTTCCAGCTCCTTCGTGACCGCGACATCTGGAACAACCTGCGTTTCGTCTTGCGTGCTACTGGGTGGAAAGACAGCAAGAAGATAGAAGAGCGCATCCATGAGGTGCTTGCGTCAGTGGAGATGGAAGGGAAGATTCATTCCATGCCACATGAACTGTCGGGTGGTGAACAGCAACGAATCTCCATCGCGAGGGCGCTGCTCAACAATCCTAAGGTCATTATCGCGGATGAGCCTACCGGCAACCTTGACCCTGAGACCGCCGATAATATCGTGAGGCTGCTTCAAGGCATCACGAGACAAGGAACGGCAGTGCTGATGTCGACACATAATATATCCATGATTGACCGTTATCCTGGCATTATATATAAATGTGAGGATGGCAAAGTGGTAGAGATTAGAAACAAAGACTAAAATAAAAAGAAATACCGTCTTATGAACGTAATGAAATTTGGAGGCACTTCCGTCGGAAGTCCTGAACGCATGAAGAGTGTGGCCCAACTCATAACAAGGTCGGGCGAGCCAACGTGTGTGGTGCTGTCGGCTATGAGTGGTACGACAAATAGTCTTGTGGAAATAAGCAACTATCTTTACAAAAAGAATCCTGAAGGGGCAAACGAGGAAATCAACAAGCTCGAAACAAAATACATGGGTCATGTTGAGAACCTGTATTCGGACGCTGCCTTCAGGACCAAGACCCGCGAGTTCCTGCACGACAGGTTCAACTACATGCGCTCGTTCACCAAAGGCCTTTTCACGAGCTTTGAAGAGAAGATTATCGTGTCGCAAGGTGAGATAATGTCTACCAACATGATGAACAACCTCCTTCTGGAGAATGGCATCGAGAGCGTGCTGATCGACGCTCTAAGCTTCATGAGGACGAACAAGAACTCTGAGCCTGACCTGCCATATATCAAAGAGCATTTTGCCGACGTGATGCAAAAGAATTCTGGCAAGCAGATCTACATCACGCAAGGCTTCATTTGCCGCAATGCCTATGGTGAGGTAGACAACCTCCTTCGCGGTGGCTCTGACTATACGGCGTCGTTGATTGGTGCCGCCTTGCCTGCTGATGAGATTCAAATTTGGACAGATATCGACGGCATGCACAACAATGATCCACGTTTTGTTGACAATACCAAGGCGGTGAGGCAACTCAACTTCGAGGAGGCAGCCGAGCTTGCCTACTTTGGCGCGAAGATCTTGCATCCGACATGCGTGCAACCAGCCAAGTTCGCCGGAATACCAGTGAGGCTGAAAAACACGATGGAGCCAGACGCTGAAGGAACAATCATCAACAATGAACTGGGGAAAGGCACCATTAAGGCTGTCGCGGCAAAAGACAATATCACGGCCATAAAGATTAAATCGTCGCGCATGTTGCTTGCTACAGGCTTCCTTCGCAAGGTGTTTGAGATCTTCGAGAGTTACCAGACTCCGATTGACATGATTGCCACGTCAGAGGTTGGAGTGTCGATGAGTATCGACAATGACACGCATCTTGATGAAATCGTAGACGAGTTGAGGAAGTACGGCTCGGTAACAGTTGACCCCGACATGTGCATCATTTGTGTCGTTGGCGACCTCGATTGGAATAACGTGGGATTTGAAACGATAGCCACCGATGCCATGAAGAACATTCCTGTGAGAATGGTGAGCTATGGCGGCTCCAACTACAACATCTCGTTCCTTATCAAGGAATCGGACAAGAAGCAAGCGTTAAAGAACCTTAGCGACACATTATTTAAATAATAACAAGAACAACGGCTTAAAGCCAATCTAATTTATGGAGACACTCTTCCCCGTTGAAAAGTTTCGCGCAACGCGAACCCCTTTCTACTATTACGACACGAACCTTCTCCGGAATACAATTCGGGAAGTGAAAAACGAATCGGCAAAGTATGACAACTTCTTTGTGCATTATGCCGTTAAAGCCAATGCCAATCCAAAGATTCTAAAGATAATATCCGAAGGCGGTCTTGGTGTAGACTGCGTGAGTGGCGGAGAGATAGAGGCTGCAATGCAGGCTGGTTTCCCCTGTGATGGCATTGTTTTCGCTGGAGTTGGAAAGGCTGATTGGGAGATAAACATTGCCCTTGACGCCAACATTTTCTGCTTCAATGTGGAGAGTGTGCCTGAACTTGAGGTGATAAACGAACTTGCGAAGGCCAAGGGAAAGACTGCCAACGTGTGCTTCAGGATCAATCCAGAAGTTGGAGCGCACACCCATGCCAACATCACTACCGGACTTGCTGAGAACAAGTTTGGTATTGCCATGAGCGATATGGTGCCTGTAATAGAGAGGGCGATGAGCCTTGAAAACATTAAGTTCATAGGCTTGCATTTTCATATCGGGAGCCAGATTCTCGACATGACCGACTTTGAGCAGTTGTGTACACGCATAAATGAGCTTCAAGAAGTCTTAAAGTCGAAAGGCATCAAGGTGGAGAACATAAACGTGGGTGGCGGACTCGGCATTAACTACGACGATCCTGACAAAGACCCCATACCCGACTTCAAGTCATATTTCAAGACCTTTGCAAATGGTCTTCGCTTGGAGCCCGGACAAAAGGTCCACTTTGAGCTCGGACGCTCCCTCGTTGCGCAGATGGGCAGCTTGATAACAAAGGTGTTATACGTAAAGAAAGGCGTCAACAAGCTTTTCTGTATCGTTGATGCAGGAATGACGGACTTGATACGCCCCGCCCTTTATGATGCGTCACATAAGACAGAGAACATCACAAGTGGCAAGGCGCCAGAGACTTATGATGTCGTAGGCCCCATTTGCGAGTCGAGTGATGTCTTTGCCAAAGGCATACAAGTGGGCGAATGCCAACGTGGCGACCTCATTGCCATGCGCTCAGCCGGTGCCTATGGCGAGATTATGGCGAGCCGTTACAACTGTCGCCAACTGCCTGTAGGGTATGTAAGCGAAGACTTCAAGTAGGGGAGAAGCTTTTAATAGCGCTTTCAAAAGAAATGATATTGACAACAAACATAGATAACTTCACCATCATCAGCGGTGCTATCTTGCTATTGGTGGCAATTGTCTCCTCTTTCATCTGTCCATATATAAGGTTCAGGAAGGGAAAATGGGAAAGGCAAGGGAAAGAGAGTAACGACTCTCTCCCTCCACTTTCTGTTATACTTACGCCCCACGACCAGCCGGAGGCGTTGGAAAGGAACTTGCCAAGTTTGATAGCGCAAAAATACGATCCTGGTTTTCAGATTATCGTCATTGTTGAGGAAGGTGAGAGTGAGACGGAAGAGGTGCTAAAGCGATTCCAGCACTCACTGGATGAAACATCATCCAACTGTAGTATTTATGTTACCTATATCCCACGGTCCTCTCGCTACGTTAGCCGTAAGAAACTCGCCATGACGTTGGGTGTCAAGGCCGCGAAGACCGAGTGGCTATTGCTGACCGAGCCAACGGTAAAGCCTGCCAGCGATACATGGCTTCAGACCATGGCGGAGAACTGTACAGAGGGAAACAGCCTTGTTGTAGGCTATGGCGCTTTTGATGAAGAGTTGTCTGCGTCTAAACGTTTCGAGCGGCTCAATTCGTCGTACTATCTTATGCGAGAAGCTGCCAACGGCAACGCTTATGCGGCTATTGCCCCCAACATAATGATTCGCAAGTCAGAGTTCATGGAGCAGGATGGCTTCCGTGGCAACCTCAACCTCATTCATGGGGAATACGATTTCCTCGTAAACAAATACTCCGCAGAAGGAAGCGTGGCGTTGGAAACGAGGGATGAGGCATGGACCATTGAGGATGCTCCTTCTCCACAAACATGGAAGGCCAAGCGTATTATCTACGCGGAGACACGCAAATGGCTTGCTCGTAGCCTGGGCCACCGTTTCTGGTTCAACCTCGACCAATTCGCATTGCACATACCGTTTCTTATGACTATTGCTGGCATGGTGTGGGGCGGACTTACATCTAACGTTATATTGCTTGCTGCATCTGCCTTTGCTTTTATTGTCGGATATGTTCTACGCACGATGTTTGCTAGAATGGCGATGTCTGCTTTCGATGAACATGTGCCACTTCTTTTGCTATATCCATTTCAGCTTTCGATAATTTGGAAAAACCTCATAAACTTGCTTCGTCACAGATTCTCAAATAAACTCGACTTCACCACCCATAAACAATAAGGTTGTCATACAATAAGTTGCCATGTTAAAGGTTCTTCTTTTTGTGCCTCGCCATATTGATGCGGTTGCCATAAATCATGACCTTGTCAGCGGGTTAGCCACGAGCTTTCCTGAGGGTATCGACGTGCAATCGTTTGTAAGTGGAGAGCATCATCAGACATTGCAACTTGAAGGTTTTGATCTCATCCATTTCTTTGGATGTTGGAGTCATACTGCTTGCGTTCTGGCTTCAAAGGCGTATTCGCATGGAGTGCCCTATGTTGTCACTCCACTTGGAGGCTTACAACCTTGGGAGACCGCAAAACGCAAGCATACATTATTATTAAGAAGACAATGCCATTTAGTTGAGCATGCTGCCGCAGTTCACGTTTGCGGAAAGCTTGAGCAAGACAATTTTGTAAGTTTAGGATGGAACAAACGCATAGCCACGGTTAAGAATCCTGTCCTCACAAGTCAGATTTCATTTGATGAGGCCGCAAGTCAAATTGCGAGTCTATACCGAAAGGTAATTGATTCAAATTGCCAACTTTGCCTGAAGCCTGAGCTGCAAAATATCATTGGAGCCTTGCTGCAAATAGGCACGGATGCGCATGCCACAATTCTCAACCCTGCTTTTCAAGAGGGTTCAATAGAAGAGTTCAAAAACAAGTTCACGCAACTCTCATCCGAAGATTGGAGGCGTCTGCTTATATATTCTGATCAGGAACACGTCACGGGCAATGTGTTGCAGGCTTTTGACGTCCTGGAGATCAGCTACCCCAGATTAGACATGTCGCAGATAAACCGCTTCGAGCCCAAGTCTAAATACCTGGATGGTAAACTCGCAACGGAGACCTTGCTGTCTAAGAACATCCTCTTAAGGAACAAGGTCAAGGAGGTGTTCGAGAATAACGGCAAGGCAGAGTGCCGGTTGTGCTCTGCAATGCTCAACCTGCAATACGAATTGAACCACCACTCAATGCCACTGTCGCATTTTGTGGATTTCTATTATTTGACAAGATTCAGCGATGTTGACGAGGACTTGGTCAGGGACATGGCTTCAAGGCTCAACATTGATGACTTTGCGGCATGTTTGACATCAGCAATGTCAACTTTTCTTGGACTGCCAGATGGTTTTTGGATTTTCAAGCCGAAGAAAGACACGAAGACAAAAAGAATAATCAAGGAGATGACCAAGTTCGGCCTATACAACTATTAAATAATGACAAGAGAAGATATTATTAACCACTGATAACTATGAGCAAGAACAATTACGACATAATAAATGACATGAGATATATCCGGTTGCTTTCCAACACATTCCCGACAATAGCAGCCGCAAGTACAGAGATTATCAATCTTCAGGCCATTCTCAACCTGCCAAAGGCTACTGAACATTTCGTTGCCGACATACATGGTGAATATGAGGCTTTCCAGCATATTCTGAAGAATGCCTCCGGAAACATCAAGCGTAAGGTAAACGACTTGTTTGGCAACACTCTGCGTGAGGTCGAGAAGCGAGAGCTCTGCACGTTGATCTATTATCCCGAGCAGAAGCTGGAATTGGTAAAAGCCTCAGAGCCAGACATCAACGACTGGTATCACATAACACTTCATCATCTTGTCGCCGTGTGCAGGGACGTGTCAAGCAAATACACGCGCTCCAAAGTGCGCAAGTCTTTGCCAAAGGACTTCTCTTACATCATCCAGGAATTGCTTCACGAGCGCCCTGAAGACAAGAACAAGGCCGATTATGTCAATGTAATCGTGGATACCATTATTTCGACCGGTCGTGCCGATGACTTCATAGTGGCAATCTCCAACGTCATCCAACGCCTTGCCATCGACCAATTGCATATACTTGGTGATGTTTACGACCGTGGTCCTGGTGCGCACCGCATCATGGACCTGCTTGAGACTTACCACTCATGGGATATCACCTGGGGAAACCACGACATAATATGGATGGGCGCAACGGCTGGCAACGATGCATGCATGTGCTCGGTCATTCGCCTGTCCTTACGCTATGCCAACCTTGCGACCCTTGAGGATGGTTACGGCATCAACCTCGTGCCTTTGGCTACGTTCGCGATGGAAGCCTACGAGGATGATCCTTGCACGGAGTTCTTGCCAAAAACCGACGCTGGCACTGGAGCTATCGACGAAAAGACGCGACAGCTAATCGCCAAAGAGCATAAGGCGATAGCCATTTTACAATTCAAGCTCGAAGGGCAACTCTATAAGAGGCATCCGGAATGGAAGATGCAAGACCGCGCCATGCTCGACCGCATCAACTACGAAAAGGGCACTATCAATATCGACGGAAAAGAGTACAAGTTGAGTAGTTGCAACTTCCCGACGGTGGACCCGAAAAACCCAAACGAGCTCACCAAGGAAGAGGCAAACCTCGTGGAAAAGCTGCACCACAGTTTCGAGGTCAGCGAAAAGCTTCATAAGCACATCAAGTTGATGCTGTCGCATGGATGCATGTACGCCATTTGGAACAACAACCTCCTCTTCCATGCGTCCATCCCACTTAAAGAGGATGGCTCAATGAAAGCCGTTGAGATTTATCCTGGACACATCGTTAGTGGTCAACAACTCATGACTGATGTTGGCATGCTCATAAGGTGCGCGTTCCAGAACGACACAACCCAAGAGATGATAGATTATGCCATTGACTACTTCATGTACCTATGGTGCGGTCCGCATAGCCCTCTGTTCGACAAGTCGAAGATGGCAACCTTCGAGCGCTATTTCATCAAGGAAAAGGAGACTCACGAGGAGAAGAAAGGTTACTATTTCATCTTGCGCAACGATGAGGACGTTTGCGACAACATCCTCAAGGCTTTCGGCGTGACCGACCCCAACCGCCATATAATCAATGGCCATGTTCCAGTAAAGGCCGTCAAGGGCGAAAGCCCGATAAAGGCCAATGGCAAGCTTATGGTCATTGATGGTGGCTTCTCGCAGGCTTACCATCATGAGACGGGCATTGCCGGATATACGCTCGTGTACCACAGCAGAGGATTCCAACTCGTCCAGCACGAGCCATTTACGCGCACGGAGGATGCCATACTTAGAGGCACTGACATTAAATCTACGACACAAATCGTGGAAATGTCCTCGCGCCGTATGCTCGTGGCAGACACCGACAAGGGAAAGGAACTAAACTCGCAAATAGAAGACCTTCAGGAGTTGCTCTACGCTTACCGGCACGGATTCATTAGCGAGAGGGATGTCAATGGCAAATGACGCATAACTTTTTGCTGACCATGTTAATACCAGTTAAACGTTCGTGTATTGGTTTTTCATTTAGTAACTTTGCAATCACTTTGCATAGATAGCGGTAATTCTATAATGAAGAAAAAACATATAAAGAGCACTGGGCGATCAGGGCGTCTACAAACGGTGACACTTTGCATTAGTACGGCAATGGTGCTTATCCTTTTGGGATTGGTGGTCTTCTCCACGCTGACAGGGCGTAATCTCTCGTCTTATGTTAAGGAAAACCTTACGGTGACCATGATGCTTGAGCAAGACATGGCGGATAACGAGGCGCAGACCATTACCCGCAGTCTTACTACAAGGCCATATATCAAGACCATTCATTTCATCAGCAAAAAGACCGCTCTTCGCGACGCGGCTAAACAGATGGGCACCGACCCTTCCACCTTTACCGACGGTGTGAACCCTTTCTCATCATCCATAGAATTGACGCTTAAAAGCGATTATGCCAACAACGACTCCTTGACCTGGATTTCCAAGGAGTTGAAGAAATACCCCAAGGTCTCTGATATAACCTATCAAAAGGACTTGGTGGATGCGGTGAATCGCAACTTGGCAAAGATTGGCATGGCCATGATGGTCCTTGCCCTTCTGCTTACTTTTGTGTCGTTCTCCCTTATCAACAACACGGTGCGCCTTGACATCTATGCCAGACGTTTCTCCATCCATACCATGAAGCTTGTCGGAGCGTCATGGGGCTTCATACGGAGGCCTTTCGTCTTGAATGTTGTCATGATAGGAATCGTGGCGGCGGTGCTTGCGTGTGTTGTCCTGGGGTTAGGCATGTATGCGTTGTATTGCTACGAGCCCGAAATCCTGAATATCGTCACATGGCGCGAGATGGCTATCACGGGCACGGTGGTATTGCTATGTGGTATTATAATAACCATGATTTGCGCGAACATATCAGTGAATAGATTCCTGCGCATGAAAGCCGGAGACTTATATAAGATTTAAAATAACTTTATTCAATTTGTCGTATGTCAGACAATAATAATTCTAAGCAAATGTCTGTTTCATCAAATGAACACGAGGGTGGGGGGCGCAACTACGCCTTCGACCGTACCAATTTCCTGCTTATGGCAATTGGCTTCGCTATCGTAATTATTGGCTTTATCCTTATGAGCGGTCCGGGCTCAAGCGAACAAGTCTACAATCCCGACATCTTTAGCGTGCGTCGCGTAAAGGTGGCTCCTGTTGTTTGTTTCATTGGCTTTATATCCTTGATATATGCCATCATCCGTAAGCCAAAGCACTAATGACCCTCTTACAGACCATCATCATATCAATTATCGAAGGCCTCACCGAGTTCTTGCCCGTATCTTCTACTGGGCACATGCTTATTGCGGAGAACTTGTTGGGTGTTGAGAACTCCGACTTCGTAAGGGCATTCACCATCATCATCCAGTTTGGTGCAATTCTTTCGGTAGTCGTCCTCTATTGGAACAAATTTTTCCGTCTCGATCATTCGCCAGCACCTGAGGGCAGTAATGGCTGGCAGAAGTTCATCCACAAGTGGCACTTCTACTGGCTTTTGCTCGTGGCGTTTATCCCAACTGGCGTTGTCGGTTTGGTTGTGAAAAAGTCAGGCATGATAGATTTCATGCTTACGCCTGCAAACGCAATATGGATTGTGCCGATAATGCTTGTTATTGGCGGTGTGTTCATGTTGTTCTGCGACAACATTTTCAATAAGGGTACAGAGCAAGACAAGGTTACTGAGAAAAGGGCTTTTTGGATAGGCCTCATTCAATGCTTTTCCATGATTCCTGGCACAAGCCGTTCCATGGCGACAATCGTAGGTGGCATGAGCCAGAAACTCACACGTCGTCGTGCTGCTGAGTTCTCTTTCTTCCTTGCCGTTCCAACAATGGCAGCTGCCACCGGACTCGACGTCCTTGAGCTTTTCGTTGGCGGAGATGCCGTGGGCACAGGCTGGGCGACATCCGAAAATCTCGTCATGCTGCTTATAGGATGTGTAGTTGCTTTCATCGTGGCATTGCTCGCCATGAAATGGTTCGTCGACTTCCTTTCCAAGTATGGCTTCAAGTTCTTCGGCTGGTATCGCATAGTCGTTGGCGCGTTCATCCTGATATGGATGCTCACAGGTCATAGCATGGTAATGTTTGAGTAACACTTCCTCGATGGACTTTATTAAGGGAGAAATAATTGCTATCGACAAGCCGTACCGCATGAGTAGCTTTGGCGCGTTGGCACACTGCAGATATTTATTGTCTCAGGCAGTGGGGCAAAAGGTCAAAGTCGGTCATGCAGGAACCCTTGACCCATTGGCAACGGGCGTGCTCATTCTTTGCACGGGCAAATGCACCAAGCAGATAGAGGAGTTGCAAAGCCATACTAAAGAGTATACAGCTACCTTGCAGCTTGGGGCAACTACCGCCAGCTACGACATGGAGCACGAAGTGAACAACACTTACCCCCATGAGCATATTACCAAGGACTTAGTGTTGGAAACTCTGAAGGGTTTTGTCGGCGACATAGAACAGGTGCCGCCAACCTACAGTGCCGTAAAGGTCGATGGCGCACGGTCTTATAAGCTCCGACGCCAAGGCGAGGAAGTTAAGCTCAAACCCAAGCGCGTCCGTATAGACGAAATAGAGCTCACCGACTACGACCAAGACAACGCCCGCATGTCAATCAGGGTTGTCTGCGGAAAAGGCACTTACATACGCGCTCTTGCCCGCGACATCGGCAGGGCGCTAAACAGCGGCGCGTATCTCACTGCCCTCAGGCGAACAAGGGTAGGGGACATTACTGTAAACGATTGTATAAATTTCGAACACTTCAACGAGTGGTTAACTGATAAACTATGAAGTTATCTCAATTTAATTTCAACTTGCCACAAGAACTTGTGGCTTTGTATCCTCATAGCATAGAACGCGAGTTTGTCAACGATAAAGGAGAGAAGGAGTCTTTCCGTGTCTATCGTCGTGATGAGTCTCGCTTGATGGTGCTCCATCGTAAAAGCGGAGAGATAGAACTCTTCAAGAGAGATAGCGACGGACAACCAATAGAAGGGCAGTATCTTGATTTCCGCAATGTTCTCGACTACTTTGACGAGGGTGATACGTTTGTTTTAAACGACACGAAGGTGTTCCCAGCTCGCTTATATGGCACAAAGGAGAAGACAGACGCAAAAATCGAGGTTTTCGTGTTGCGTGAGCTTAACGAAGAGACCCATCTTTGGGATGTTCTCGTAGAGCCTGCCCGTAAGATAAGGATCGGCAACAAGCTTTTCTTCGATGATGCTGGCGTCATGGTTGCCGAGGTTTACGACAACACAACGAGCCGCGGTCGCTCATTACGTTTCTTGTACGATTGCCCTCACGACCAGTTCGTTCACGACCTTTATTCTCTTGGCGAATGTCCATTGCCGACCTACGTCTTGAACAATCGTCCTGCCGAGCCTGGCATGGAGAACATGCACGTCCGTTCTCATGCCACAAAGGAGGACATGGAGAATTTCCAGACAATATACGCTAAGAACATTGGCGCCGTAACGGCTCCTGCCACAGGTCTCCACTTCAGTCGTGAGCTCTTGAAACGTATGGAGATCAAGGGCATCAACACGGCGTTCCTCACTTTGCATTGCAGTTTGAGCAATTTCTCACAAATCGAGGTAGAGGACTTGTCAAAGCATAAGATGGACTCCGAGGCAATGGTCGTAAGCAAGGAATGTTGCGAGATTGTCAACAAGACAAAGAGCGCTGGGCACCATATCTGCGCTGTGGGATGCAGTGTGGCAAAAGCTACCGAGACTGCAACAGGAACTGATGGCTACTTGAAAGAATATGACGGTTGGACATCTAAGTTCATCTTCCCGCCTTACGACTACCAACTTGCCGACTCAATGATAGCCAACTTCTATCATCCTGAGTCTACACTTGTCATGTCGACGGCTGCTTTTGGCGGTTACGACCAAGTGATGGAGTGCTACAAGCTCGCAGTTGAGCACGGCTACAAGTTCGGATGTTTTGGAGACAGCCTTCTGATTGTTGATTAAACCATGTTCGAATGCATACCGTTTATCTAAGCCTTGGATCAAATATAGGCAATAGGAAACGACTGATTAAAACCGCTATAGACATGATCGACCGTAAGGTCGGTCATGTCGTTAAGCAATCAAGCCTTTATGAGACCGAGCCTTGGGGATTCTATTCGCCAAACAAGTTCATCAATGCTTGCGTTTGTTGTGAGACGAGTTTATCTCCAAGAGGCGTGCTCATGATAACCCAAAACATTGAAAAGACCATCGGCAGGACAGGCAAAAGTGTTGATGGCAAATATAGCGATAGGGTTATCGATATCGACATTCTTCTTTACGACGACCTACATATTGACGACCCCGACCTAAAGATTCCGCATCCTTTAATGCACGAGCGTGACTTCGTGATGAATCCATTAAACGAGATTTTAGACGCCTGAATGAGCAAGTAATTATCGTCTTGTGCTATACAGCATCTATTTATCATAAGCGTGCTAATGCGCAATTGCGGCGTAATGGCATTGTCTTATCGTAAACATGCTTTTGCGTCTGCGTTGGAAAGGCGTTGCCTTTGCGCCGTAACGCCACTGCCTTTCCAGCGCAACGCCGTCGCCTTTGCGGTGGAAAGCCGAAGAGGAATAAATGGAACGTGATAAAAAGACAATGGCAACCTTTGAATCGTTGTTCAAAGATTGCCATTGTTTATGAATGTAAGTTTGCGAACTTGCTGATTATCTGATTCTTGACATCGACTTTATTAGTTCCTCGTCAGCCTTGATTCCTGAACGTGCAAGAGCCAGCAGGATTATTGCCACAAGTGGCAGACAAATCGCGAAACTCATGGAGAACGTGCCTATGCCTTTAAACATGGAAAGAGCCATGAACGCATAATATGCGTACCAAACAAGGCAAAGGATGATGTTCACCACGCAGATTTTCATCTGCAACTTACGCTTTTTGTAGAGAAAAACATCAATAAAGGTAAGAGTCGCCACCACTACAATGTCGACAAACAAGATTGGATGGGCGCTGATACCCGTGCTTGTGTATAGTCCAATATTATATACTGCCACCTCGGCTCCTAACGTCGCACTGTTTGTCAGTTTACCTATTGGGAGGCAAAGGCACACGATAAGCGCTGCCAACGCGAGGAGCAAAAAGATGGTTTGTTTGCGCTGTATCATAAGCTTACAAATCCATGTCGGCGATCTCGTCGGTTGTCTTTGTCGGGTCTCTCCAGTATACGTTGCCCTCGATGAACTCTTGTGTAGCAAGAAGAGTTGGCTTAGGGAGCTTCTCGTAGTAGCGGCTGATTTCTATCTGCTCGCGGTTCTCAAACACTTCCTCAAGCGAATCGTTGTAGGATGCGAACTCCTGGAGTTTCTTGCTCAAGTCTGACTTGATTTCCACAGCGATTTGGTTAGCGCGTTTGCCAATAATAACCACGCTCTCGTAGATGTTGCCTGTCTCGTTGCACAGGTCAATGATATTACGCGTTACGGTGTTTACTGGAGCCTTTGATTTTCTGTAATCCATCTTAATACAGTATATTATAGTAATATATTATTGTTAATCTTTAGCGTTTGCTGTCACTTCCTTGCACTTTTCGATGAAGTGCTCAGCCGTTTTCTTTTCCTTTGAGTCGGGGAACTCATTCAAGAAGCCATAACACTCGTCCTCAGCGTCTTGGAATCGTTCAAGCTTCTTTTCCTCAACACTTTGCTGAGCCAGGTGGAACTTGCTTTTCATGATGAGAGTGGCAAATTCCTCACGCTTTTTGGTGTAAGGATAATCCTTGAGCGCGTTTTGTGCGGTCACGATGCATGCCTGGTAATTGTTGCCACCATCGTCTCCCCCACTGTTGTTGCCGAAATATGTGCCAAGGTTGTAATAAAGTTCCGCTGAGTACAGTTCCTTTTGCACAAGCTTGTCTTGCAATTCAAAAAGCTTGTTCTGTGCGTCTTCCTTATGCTTGGAGTCAGGATACAAGTCCATATATTCCTGGAATGCGTTGATTGCCGCAATAGTCTCCGTTTGGTCAAGGCGTGGCTCTGGAGTGCTCATAAAGAGGCTTTGCCCAACATTGTATTTAGCTATTTCGGAATAATTACCGCGTGGATAAGACTTTACATACTTCTTGAAAGTCTCTGCCGCCGTCTCGTAATCCATGTTCTTATACTCGGCCATGCCAAGCATATACAAACATTCCTGGGCATCCTGACTGCCCTTTTGGGGTACTATCAAGTCTTGAAGTAGAGTTGTCGCACGTTGGTGTTTGCCCATTGCATAGCACTCTTTGGCATACTCGTACTTGTATTTTGTGTCGTTCGACTTGTACACGTTGTTAAACTCCTTGGCGCAACCGCTGAGGAGCATCAATGGTATAAGCGCAACAAATGCTTGTTTTGTCATACTCTCTTTTTAAATGAGCCTTTAAATACGACTTGCAAATTTACGCACATTTATCTGGTAAACCAAACATGTTGTGATTTTTTTAGCAAAATTTCGTGATTATATATGTATAACTGACATAAAATAACTAACTTTGTCAAACATGAAGTTTCAAATATCATCCAAGTATAAACCCACGGGCGACCAGCCTCAAGCCATCGCGCAGCTTACGGAAGGCGTGAAGAGGGGCGATGCAGCGCAAGTGTTATTGGGTGTGACGGGGTCGGGAAAGACGTTTACCGTAGCCAATGTCATAGCCAATGCCAATAAGCCTACGCTCGTGTTGAGCCACAACAAGACATTGGCGGCACAGTTGTACGAGGAGATGAAAGGATTCTTTCCAAACAACGCGGTTGACTACTACGTAAGCTATTACGACTATTACCAACCCGAAGCATACCTTCCGTCCACTGACACTTACATCGAAAAGGACCTCGCCATAAACGACGAGATAGACAAGTTGCGCCTTGCGGCAGTTAGCGACTTGCTTTCAGGCAGGAGCGATGTGGTCATAGTGTCTTCTGTATCGTGTATCTACGGTATGGGCGCGCCTGTGGCGATGCAAGAGAATATCATAAAGGTAAAGCAAGGCCAGAGGCTGGATCGCAATGAGTTCTTGCGCAAGCTCGTCAGCTCGCTTTACGTAAGAAATGATGTCGACTTGCAGCGCGGTTGCTTTTCCGTGAAAGGCGAAACGGTTACAATAGCCATGGCCTACTCCGACTCCCTGCTCAGGGTGACATGGTGGGACGACGAGATCGACAGTATAGATGAGGTGGACGCCGACACCATGCGCACCATACAACGCTTCGCCGAATACGACCTCTACCCTGCCAACCTTTTCGTCACGTCCAAGGAGCAAACCGATGGCGCCATACGCATGATACAGGACGATCTCGTGAAGCAAGAGGCTTACTTCCACGAGATTGGCGACGACATCAAGGCGCAGAGAATCAAGGAGCGCGTGGAATACGACATGGAGATGATAAAAGAGCTGGGGCATTGCTCAGGCATAGAGAACTATTCGCGCTATTTCGATGGCAGGCAGCCTGGCGAGAAACCGTATTGTCTACTCGACTTCTTCCCGAAAGATTTCTTGATGGTCATTGACGAAAGCCACGTCACTGTGCCACAAATCAACGCCATGTATGGTGGCGACCGTGCCCGAAAGCGTAACCTTGTGGAATATGGTTTCCGCCTGCCCGCAGCTTTCGACAACCGTCCGTTGCGCTTCGATGAGTTTCACGACATGCTCCATCAAACCATCTACGTCTCGGCAACCCCTGCCAGCTACGAGCTTCAAGAGTCAGAAGGTGTTGTCGTTGAGCAGCTTATCCGTCCCACGGGCCTGCTTGATCCGGAGATTGAGGTCAGGCCATCGGAGAACCAAATAGATGATTTACTTGACGAGATTCTCACGCGAAGCCATAAGCAAGAGCGTGTCTTGGTGACCACGCTCACTAAGCGCATGGCAGAAGAGCTGACCGAATATCTGCTGAATCATAACGTAAGGGCAAACTACATACACAGCGACGTGGCAACGCTCGACCGGGTGAAGATAATGAACGACCTCAGGGCGGGAGTCTACGACGTCTTGGTGGGCGTAAACCTTCTTCGTGAGGGTCTCGACTTGCCGGAAGTATCGCTCGTCGCCATCCTCGATGCCGATAAGGAAGGCTTCCTTCGCAGCCACCGAAGTCTGACGCAGACCGCGGGCCGCGCGGCGCGAAACGTCAATGGAAAGGTAATAATGTATGCCGACACTATAACGGAAAGCATGCAGAAGACGATTGATGAGACCACAAGGCGACGGATGATACAGATGAAATACAACGAAGAGCATCACATCACGCCAAGGCAAATAGTCAAGGACATTAAAGGCTCGTTGCCCGAATCAGACGGCTCGCAGAAGCAAAAGACTAAGGCGGGAGTGGCATATACCTACGTCGAGCCCGACAAGGCCGCATTTGCCGCTGATCCGATAATAAAGGAGATGACGCGCCCAGAACTCGAACGAAGCATAGACAACACCAAGCGTCTCATGGAGGAAGCGGCGAAGAGGCTCGACTTCATTCAGGCCGCTCAATATCGTGATGAAATGCTTAGGTTGCAGAAGATGCTTGAACTCAAAAAAAGTTAAATCACGAGGATGTCTATAGATTAACGATGTTAATTTGTAATTTTGCTTTTCATAAAACGGCAACTTAACAAGAATATTTAAACACTAAGACTATGAAGAAACTGATAGCCTCTATCCTCGCTCTTGTCCCGATGTTGGGCATGGCGCAAAATAATGCTTGGGAAATACCTGATCAACCAAAGCAGCAAGTCAAGGTCGAGAAAAAGAAAGTCGTGTCGAAGGTCGACCCGAAATACCTTGAGGGCGGTGTGCCTGAAGTAGACGGCGCGGTGGTCTTCACCCTCGACAAGGACGTGCCAGGCATGTCGGCCGACAACATCTACGACAAGGTTTACGCAGTCATTTCCGAAGTAGTGGAAGAAGGCAAGAGCTCCGGCCTGCAGCCAGAGGCACGCATCGCCGCCGTCAACAAGGCCGGGCACACCATCGCCGCACGTATTAAGGAGTGGCTTGTGTTCTCCTCAAACTTCATCTCGCTCGACAGGACCGAGTTCAACTACACGCTCATTGCGACAGCTTCCGACGGTCATATCAACTTGAGGATGGAGCGCATAAGTTATGCTTACGAGATGAACCGCAAGGATGCTTCTGGCATGAAGGAGAAGGCGGAGAACTGGATTACGGACAAATACGCTCTCAACAAGAAGAAAACCAAGCTCTCGCCCATCAGCGGAAAGTTCAGGCGCAAGACCATTGACCGTAAGGACAACATCTTCCAGCGCACCTGCCAGGCCCTGAACATTGAATACTAAGGCAAATTGCCAAAGCGAAATACACCAATATAATGTTAACAAAAAGCTCGTTAAGGGACAAGCCGCAGCTGCCAAAGCAAGACCAATTCCGCAACGTCCGCCAATGGTTGAACATCATCTTCATGTTGGGCGCCATTGTCGGTGTCCTGACATACTTGTTCCACACTCCACAGACCTTGGGAATAATAATAGTTCTCGCTTCCATGGTCTTCAAAATCATTGAATGCGCTTTACGCTTTATTAAATGAAGAAACTCCTTTCCTTCATCCTCTTTTTGATCCTGTCGTCAACCCCCATGTGGGCACAATTGCAAACTGCCAGCAATAGCATGGGTTTTGACGGCACTATGAGCAACCAGCGTAACCGTTCAGGAAAGCCCGACTCGCTCGGAACCGACAAGGAAATTCCTGAAGGCATACACGTTTGGACTGTCGATCCTCGTTTCGGAGATCGTGTAGAGGCAAAGCCTGACACGATCTCGCACATGTTCATGAACTCCATTTTCACCACCGGCAAGCGTTCGGAATATAACAGCACCGGCAACCTTGGCGCGCCTCGACAGGCGAGGCTCTTCATTGACAGGGTGGAGAACAACAACTTCATATTCGTCAATCCTTACGATTATATGGTGACGCCCGTGGAGAAGTTTCAGTTCACCAATACCCTGTCGCCACTCACGAGCATCGCTTACAACACGTGCGGCAACCGCACAAACGGCGAAGACCATTTCAAGACAAAGTTTTCAGTAAATGCCGGCAAGCGTATAGGCGTGGGGTTCCTCATCGACTATATCTATGGCCGCGGATACTACAATTCCCAGTCGGCATCACACTTCAAGGCAGGGCTTTATGGCAGCTACATGGGTGATCGCTATCAGGCTCACCTGCTTTTCAACACCCTCCATGAGAAGGTCGCGGAAAACGGCGGCATACAGAGCGAGCTCTACATCACGCACCCAGAGTCGTTCAACGAGAACTTCGCGACATCGGAGATACCTACGATGTTTGAGCAGAACTGGAACAGAAACGACAACCAGCACGTATTTTTCACGCAGCGCTACAGCCTTGGCTTCAACCGAAAGGTGCCAATGACGCCTGAGGAAATCAAGGCAAGGAAGTTTGCCTTAGAGTCGCAAAAAGAGCAAGATGAGAAAAAGGCAAGGGAAAAGGCAGAGAAAGACGCAAAGGACGCCGGACTGGAATTCGACAAGAATAACGTGAAGTTGCCCAAGACATATTCAGGTCGCCCGGACAACGCAAAGGTCGCTGTCAAGGCGGCTGCGGCAGACTCAACTGGCATCCAAACGGGCAGAGTGAAAGTCGATGGCAAGGCTATGGCCGACAGCCTGTTGGCGGCTGCAGCCAAGGCAAAGGAGGACACGTCGTGGCTGAAAGACGAGTATGTGCCAGTGACGAGCTTCATCCATACTGCCGACTTTACCACTTATCGGCGCATCTATCAGGCTTACGCCACGACCAAAAACTATTATCTCGACACCTACAACGTGAAAGAGCGGCTCGAAGGCGACTCTATCTACGACAAGACAAGCAACTGGAACTTGCGCAACACCTTTGCCATAGCAATGCTTGAGGGCTTCAACAAATGGATAA
The DNA here is from genome assembly GCA_963635115.1 of Oscillospiraceae bacterium. Taxonomy (GTDB): domain Bacteria; phylum Bacteroidota; class Bacteroidia; order Bacteroidales; family Bacteroidaceae; genus Prevotella. Next base: position 56,467 of record CAVHEN010000003.1, read on the forward strand.
AGGCAGGCGCGAAGATATTTGCCACACACACGCTCAGCCACTATGTGCTGCCTGACTCCGTGGGCACTACGTCGTGGAACGAAAACAGTGTCACCGTGGGCGCGCAGCTCAGCAAGACACAGGGCAAGAGCCTACACTTCAATGTCACCGGCGATGTGGCGGTACTTGGATACAATGTCGGTGAGATAAAGATTGATGGCGGCATTGACCTCAACTTCCGTCTGCTTGGCGACACCATGACCCTTGCCGCATCAGGATTCTATCACCACGTGAAGCCATCGTTCTATTACCGACATTACCAGTCGCGCCATCTTTGGTGGAATTCCGACGACTTGTCCATGATAGACCATTTTCGCGCGCAAGGCATATTGAACTATGCCAAGACACGCACGCGTTTCCGCTTCGCGTTCGACGAAATAAACAACTACGCCTACTTCGCCAGCACTTACACGTCGACAAACGATGGCCGTCTCTACAACATGGCATACTCGCGCCAGGCGAGCAGCCCGATAACGGTGCTTACGGCTGAGATAGCGCAAGACTTGGCTTTCGGCCCGCTCCATTGGGAGACAACGGTGACATGGCAGAAGTCCACAAACCAAGACGTGCTGCCCTTGCCAACCATCAACGCATATACCAACCTGTATCTGCGCTTCAAGATCGCCCGCGTGCTGAATTGTGACTTCGGCGCTGACGCCAGGTATTTCACGAAATACGCGGCTCCCGACTATTTCCCGTCTCTCGGGCAATACACGGTGCAAGCCAACGATACGAAGCAGAAGATTGGCGGCTACCCCGTGATAAACGCTTACCTCAACTTCAAACTGAGCAAGGCGCGCTTCTTCGTGATGATGAGCCACGTCAACTGTGGTTCAGGCAACAAGGAGTATTTCTTCACGCCAAACTACCCGCTTAACGGACGTGTGTTGAGGTTCGGCATCAGCTGGAACTTCGCCGATTGACCTTGCTATATAGACAATGACAGAAAACAAGCAGATAAAGACCAATTCGTTAAGGGCATGGATGCTTGCCACACGCCCGAAGACGCTTTCGGGAGCCGCCGTGCCAGTGATGATTGGCGTGGCGCTCGCCTTGAGAGCCACTGGCTTGCAACATTTTCGCATAGTGCCTGCGGTATTGTGCTTCCTGTTCGCTTTCCTCATGCAGATCGACTCGAATCTCATCAACGACTACTTCGATTTCCGCCACGGTAACGATGATCCAGCCACTCGCCTCGGGCCTAAACGCGCTTGTTCAGAGGGCTGGATAACGCCACGTGCCATGCTTGCCGGCATTGCCATCGTTTCTGTCTTGGCTTGTGCCGCAGGGTTACCCCTGATATGGTATGGCGGTTGGCAGATGATAATTGTTGGCGTGGCGTGTGTGCTTTTCGCCTTTCTCTATACCACCTTCTTCTCTTATAAGGGCCTCGGCGACGTCCTCGTGCTGGTTTTCTTTGGCATCATACCCGTCTGCTTCACATATTATGTCATTATCCCCGACGCGTTGCGTGTCGTGACGTGGCAAGTGGTCACCATTTCCGTTGGCTGCGGTTTGGTCATCGACACCTTGTTGTGCGTCAACAACTTCCGCGACCGCGAAAACGACAGGAAAGACGGAAAGCTAACCCTCATCGTGAGGTTGGGAGACAAGCGAGGGGCAATGCTTTACAATGCGGTGGGCTCATTGGGGGCAGCTCTCACCATGATTGTGATAATGTTTCAAGCTCGCCACACCCAGTTGGCGGCAGTGTGCGTGTTCCCGTTCCTTGTCTATGCCTACAAGCATTCGCAAAGCAACGCGAAGTTGCGCGAGATATGGAGTGGCCGCGAGCTGAACAAAGTGCTCGGCATGACGGCACGCGACATGTTCGTCTACGGTGTGATGACCGTTGTCGCCCTGTTTCTTTCTTCTTTATAACGACACCATTTTATAATTATGACTATGCCTATAACTGTCAGTCTCGATATAATGAGTTTCGTGGAGCAACAGATTTTGCCACGTTATAATGCCTTTGGACCTTCGCATGGCATCGTTCATGCGCAGAGGGTGATAAAAAACTCACTTGAGCTTGCCAACATGCTTGGTGCCGATGTTGACATGGCTTACGTCATTGCCGCCTATCATGACCTTGGCATGGAAGGGCCACGCGCCATCCATCACATCAAGGGCGGCAAGATATTGGCGGCTGACGCGCGCCTCCGCAAATGGTTCTCGCCAGAGCAAATAAAGATAATGAAGGAGGCCGTAGAGGATCACCGCGCCTCTTCCTCGCACGCGCCACGCTCCATCTACGGTAAGATCGTGGCTGAGGCCGACAGGGATCTTGAACCTGAGGTTATATTTAAGCGTGCCGTTGAGTTTGGGTTGGAACATGAGCCAGACCTTAACAAGGAACAGCAGTGGCGGAGATTCTGCGAGCACATGGAGGAGAAATACAGCTCAAACGGTTATATCCACCTGTGGATCAACGGTTCTCCCAACGAGGCACGGCTGAAGCAAGTGCGTGAGATCATTGCCAACAAGACCATGCTTAGGCAGACATTCGAGAGGATATACGGTCAGCTGACTTCTGTTTAAGCACGCGCCCATGTTGCTCTTAGTGGGTTAAGTCTTGCCGACGTGAATTTCACAGCATTGCGATTGCGGCGCAGAGCCACCGCGGTTGCGGCGCAACGGCAACGCGATTGCGCCGTAAACCCAATGCGATTGCGGCGCAAAGGCAGACGAAGAATTCCGGCACGATGATTTAGCCACGACTGTAACCGGCATCGAGTCTAAAATAATACTCAACCTGACAAATCAGAATACTTAAAACATAGCGATATGAAGAGATTTACATTAACCTTAGTATTTGCCGTCATCACATTGATGGTGAGCGCCCAGACGCAGCTGAAGAAGGTCTACGACGAGACCATCGACCCCATGGAACAAATCGACAAGGCTCTCGCCACAGCAAAGTCACAGTCGGCGCAGAAGTTCGTTATCTGCCAAGTTGGTGGCAACTGGTGCCCTTGGTGCCTTCGCTTTGCCGACTTCATCAGCAAGGACTCCGATATCATGAAAGTGGTGAACGACAATTTTATTTACCTTCACGTCAACTATAATCCACGCAAGGGCAACAACGCCGCTGCCGAGGCTTTGATGAAACGCCTGGGCAACCCAGCTCGGTTCGGTTTCCCCGTGTTTGTAGTGCTCGACGGAGACGGGAAGGTGCAGCATATCCAAGACTCAAGTTTCCTTGAGGAAGGGCAAGGCTACAACAAGGATAAGGTATTGCGTTTCCTGAATAGCTGGACACCAAAGGCCGTGAACAAGTAATCGGCTCATGCCATTGCGATTTAATACTTTTTATAGTTATCCTTCGATGATTTGTAGTTAAATATGCTTATATTTGCAACTGTTTAACTTACAAACGGTAAAAAGGAATGAAATGAAAAACAAGAAATATACACTGATTCTAACAGTCTTTACCCTTATATTTCCTTTTTTCATTAGTAGCGCGCGCTCGGCGGTTGTTACTGGTGCGGAACAAACCAACGCTTACCTCAAGCTGCTCAAGGGTAAGCGCGTGGCTCTTTTCTCCAACCAGTCGGGGGTCGTAGGCGACAAGTTGACCTTGGACGTCCTGCTGGAACACCAAGTCAACGTGGTGGAAATCTTCTCTCCCGAACACGGATTCCGTGGCAAGGCAGACGCGGGCGAGAAGGTCAGCTCCTCGGTTGACAGCAAGACGGGCGTTCACGTCTTCTCATTGTATGGCGCGCCAAAAGACGCACCCGACAAGGACGAGATGGCAAAGTTCGACATTCTCGTCACCGACATCCAAGACGTTGGCCTGAGATTCTACACCTATTACATCACGATGATGCGGCTGATGGATCGTTGTGCCGAATACGGCAAGCGCATGATTATCCTCGATCGCCCTAACCCAAACGGCTTTTATGTGGACGGTCCGCTGTTGGACATGAAGCACGCATCGGGCGTTGGCGGGCTTCCCATTCCCGTCGTCCACGGCATGACGCTCGGCGAATTGGCAAGGATGATCAATGGCGAACGCTGGCTCAAGTCGGGGAAAACCTGCAAGCTGACAATCATTCCTTGCAAGAACTACACGCACCAAACAAAATATGACCTGCCCGTCGCCCCGTCGCCAAACCTGCCCAACATGAAGTCGGTGTATCTTTACCCGTCGCTCTGTTATTTCGAGGCAACGCCCGTGAGCTTAGGCCGTGGCACCGACAAGCCATTCCAGCTATTCGGACATCCAGCGATGAAAGGCTACAGTTTCAGCTTTACGCCCGAAAGCCGGCCTGGGGCGAAGAATCCGCCACAGAAAGACCAAACCTGCTACGGAAAGGACCTCAGCCAACTGGCAGATTCCGACATATGGGCTCGGAAGATCGACCTTAGCTATCTCATTGAGGCATACAACGCCGTGAACATTGGCGACAAGTTCTTCACCTCGTTCTTCGAGAAACTCATTGGCGTAGACTACGTGCGCACGATGATAGAGCAAGGGAAGAGCGCGGCGGAGATTAGCCAGACGTGGCAAGGCGACGTGGAAAAGTTCAAGAAGCAACGACGCAAATACCTCTTGTATAAGGAGTGAGAATGCAAGCATGAGCGAGTATAAGATACAAATATTCACCAAGGGAAACAAGTTGCCACCGATGCAGTGCGACAACTTCTTCCACTCCACGGAGTTGTTTCATATCGTGGAGAATTCTCAGGGGCAGCGACCTTACATGGCAGTTGCCTTCAACGAGAGTGGTGAGGTTGTGGCTCATATGCTCGCCTATATACGTCATCGCAAGACGTGGTTGCCGCCCTTCATCTATTCGCAAGGCAGAATATACGGGGAGGGAGAATATAAGTATGAGGCAGACCGAGAGTTGTTGTTCGGCTTGATGCTTCACGAGATCACCCTCAAGCTCCGCCGTAAGCTTTGCCTGTATATAGAGTTCAGCGACCTCCCCATCAAGATGTTTGGCTACAAGTATTTCCGCAAGGAGAAATACTTTCCCGTGAATTGGCAGGAAGTGTACAATTCGCTCCACTCCATGCCTCCCGTCGAGCGGCTATCGGAAAAGATGAAAGAGCGAATAAGGAAGTGCTACAACGCAGGCGTAGAGACTCGCGAGGCGAAGACCGACGAGGAGGTGCACAGTTTCTATAAGCTCATGCACGGCTTCTATCGCCTGAAGCTCCGCAGGATAATCCCTGACGAGAGCCACATCCGGCAACTATACGATAGCGACAACGGCAGGATATTCATAACCCTGTTCAAGGGCAAGGTCATTGGTGGTTGCGTTTGCGTTTTCAGCGACGGCAACTCCTATCTTTGGTATCTCGCCTCCAAGCGCAAGCGCTATGCCCTACTCCACCCCAACCTCATGACTGTATGGGAAGCCATATCGTGGTCATGGAAACACAACTACGCTCACATCAATTTCCTTGACGTGGGACTGCCGTTCCACAAGAACCCGTTCAGGGAATTCATACTGTCGTTCGGCGGCAAGCCTGTCGGGAAATACCGGTGGTTTCGCATCAACATACCGTGGGCAAACGACTTGCTTGGTTACCTTTACAGGGAATGAAGCCGGATGAAGACAGTAACTTTGTAGATGATAATGATAAAATATAGTGTGATATGAAAAAGAGAGTATTATTAATGTTAGCGCTTGTCTTGGCTTTTGGCACGGCCGTGGCACGCTCATTGGCAGAGGGCGACACTGCCAAATGGGCAATCATCAACGTGTCTTGCTGCAACCTCCGCACCGCGGGCGACTACGACGCTGGCATGGAGTCGCAGGCGTTGCTCGGCATGCCCGCCAAAGTAATCGAGGGCGGAAGTTGGGTTAAGATTGAGACGCCCGACGAATATCCGGCTTGGGTGCTGAAGTCATCGCTCGTGTTGGTCAACAAGGCTCAAATGGAAGCGTGGAACCAAGCGCCACAAGTCATCGTAACGTCAATCTATGGCTTCGTTTACGAAAAGCCAAGCACGAGTTCGCAACATGTCAGCGACGTCGTGGCAAGCAACCGCTTAAAGCTGCTGGGAAAGACGGGCGCATTCTACAAGGTGGAGTATCCCGACGGCAGGCAAGGCTACATCTCCGTAAAAGACGCGCAGAAGGTAACCGATTGGAGGAAAGGCATCAAGCAAGATGCCAACAGTATCATTGCAACCGGCTTGAAGCTCAATGGCGTGCCTTATATGTGGGGCGGAATGAGCACCAAGGGCGTGGATTGCAGCGGCTTTATCCGCACAATATTATATATGCACGACATCGTCATTCCACGCAATGCCTCTCAACAAGCGAAGAAAGGCGAACATTTGGAAATTGCCCCCGACTTCAGCAACCTGATCCCAGGCGACCTCGTGTTCTTTGGCAGGAAAGCCACCGACGACAAGCCTGCCCACGTCTCTCATGTCGGCATGTATATCGGCAACAAGAAGTTCATTCATTCCCTTGGCTGGGTTCATGTGAGCAGCTTCAATCCTGCAGACCCCGAATATGACGAATACGACCTTAACAGGTTGTTGTGGGCGCAAAGGGTCTTGCCTTATATAAACAAAGAGGAAGGCTTGACGACAACAGACAAAAACGAGTTCTATAAATAATTCTTTATTAACCATTGACATCATAAAACTGTATAATATCAACGATATGACAACAAGAAGAGACTTTATCAAGAAGGCCACCCTGACAACGGTAGGCTCGGCCTTGGCTTTGTCAAACATCGACGCGCTCAACATCATCGGTTCGAAAACCAAGAACGTGAACATAAACAGGAAAGGAACGTCCAAGAAGTTGGAGATGAAATTCTTTCCCTACGAGCTCAAGCTGCGTCATGTCTTTACCGTTGCCACATATTCGCGCACGACGACTCCCGACGTCCAAGTTGAGATTACATACGATGGCGTGACAGGATATGGCGAGGCTTCCATGCCACAGTATCTTGGTCAAACAGTTCAGAGTGTCACATCATTCTTGCAAAAGGTGGACCTCAGCCAGTTCAGCGATCCTTTCCAGTTGGAGGACATCTTGGCTTACGTTGACAGCCTTTCGCCTGGCGACACGGCAGCTAAGGCCGCTGTTGACATTGCCCTCCACGATCTCGTGGGCAAGCTCCTTGGCGCTCCATGGTATAAGATTTGGGGACTGAACAAGGATAAGGCACCTTCCACCACGTTCACCATCGGCATAGACACGGCAGAGGTGGTGAAGCAAAAGACAAGGGAGTGCGCTGACCAGTTCAACATCTTAAAGGTGAAGCTTGGCCGCGAAAACGACAAGGAGATGATAGAGACCATACGTAGCGTCACCGACCTGCCCATTGCCGTTGACATCAACCAGGGATGGAAAGACAAGCAGAAAGCCATCGATGAGATCTACTGGCTGAAAGAGCATGGCATCGTGATGATTGAGCAACCGATGCCAAAGGAGATGAGAGACGACATCGCTTGGATTACCGAGAAAAGCCCATTGCCAATCTTTGCCGATGAGGCCATACAACGATTGAAAGACATCAAAGACGTGGCAGGAGTTTATTCGGGAATCAACATCAAGCTGATGAAATGCACCGGCATGCACGAGGCTTGGAAGATGCTCAACTATGCTCGTGCCATTGGCATGAAGGTGATGGTGGGTTGCATGACCGAAACATCGTGTGCGGTCAGCGCTGCTGCCCAGTTGGCTCCAGCCGTCGATTTCGCCGACCTCGACGGAAACCTTCTTATCTCAAACGACAGGTTCAAGGGCATGGAGGTTGTTAAAGGTAAGATAACTTTGCCAGACCGTCCCGGCATTGGCGTTGTAAGAATCTAAAAAAATGAGAGGGCGTGTCAAGGCCCTCAATAAGATTATATAAACCCCGAGAGTCACTTGTTTTGATTCTCGGGGTTCATCACGTATGAAAGATAGGAAAGCCACGACGGTCCGTAGCGGTGTTTTCTCCCAATTGTGACGCTAATGCAAACGTTTACTTGCGACTTGTCTAAAATGAACAACGTTTTGTCTGATTTATAGTTTAGGATATATCAAAATCTACATAATTTTGCACCGAAATTATTTAAAACCTAAAAAGTAATGAATGAAAACAGTAAGCTAACAATTGCATTGTCACCACTCTTAGTGCTGATCCTTTGCCAGTGACTGTAAATACCACTTGGGTTTATCCACAAATATTAAATGACAATAAATTCAAAACATAATATTATAATATGTGGTATACTTCAATTTTAACAAAGAAGCACTATCATAGTATCTTGTTCTTATGGATACTATTTCCGTTGATGTCGTTGGCACAAAATGGCAAAACATTGACAGGAACAGTGCAGGATGAAACCGGTGAAGGACTTATCGGCGCGACGGTCGTAGAGGTGGGTTCCTCCAAGGGTACGGTGACAGACTTCGACGGTAATTTCTCGCTCGCATTGAGCAGCAGCGCGAAGACCATTCAAGTCTCGTATGTGGGTTACAAGACGAAGGTTCTTCAGATTCCAGTCTCGGGCCATCTTAACATCGTGATGGAAGCGGATCAGAACGTGCTTCAGGAGACTGTGGTCATAGGTTACGGTGTGCAGCGCAAGAGCGACCTGACGGGTTCCGTCTCGAACGTGAGTAGTAAAGACTTCAATCAAGGTGTTATCAATTCACCGGAACAGTTGATTAACGGTAAGGTGAGCGGTGTGCAAATTGTCAACGGAGGCGGCTCGCCATCAGCGGGAAGCACCATCCGTATTCGTGGAGGCGCTTCGCTTAATGCGTCTAACGACCCGCTGATTGTGCTCGATGGCGTTCCAATGGAAGTTGGTGGCAGTGTGAGTGGCAGTGGTAATTTCCTGAGCCTTATTAACCCGAACGACATTGAGAGCATGACCATCCTGAAGGATGCGTCTTCAACTGCCATCTATGGCTCGCGTGCATCAAATGGAGTTATTATTATCACAACGAAGAAAGGCACGGATTCAAAGAGACCAAAGATCAGTTTCTCTACAACCAATTCATTGCAGAAACGCACCAAGACTGCCGACATGATCAGCCGTGACGACATGTACAACCTCGTTAATACTTATGGTACAGACCGTCAGAAGTCATTGCTCAACGACAATGTAAATACGGACTGGAACAACGAGATCTTCAAGACGGCGTTTGGTACGGACAACAATCTCGGCATCTCTGGCAAGCTGTGGAATCTTCCTTATCGCCTGTCTTTAGGCTACAGTAATCAGGATGGTATTCTAAAGACTGATAATATGACACGCTACACTGGTAGCCTGTCGTTGACGCCGACTCTGCTTGATAACCATTTAAAGTTGAATGTCAATCTAAAGGGAACCTATAGCGATACACGCTTCGCGAACACCAATGCCATTTGGGGAGGTGCCACGCACAACCCTTGCACACCTGTCTATTCCGGCACTGACGCTTTCTTGGGGTATTACGAGGCTGCTGACGCTAACGGCGTCCCAATCACGGGAGCAACTGGCAACCCTGTCGGACTGCTGAACAATTACAGTTCAACATCTGATGTCTATCGCGTGGTTGGAAGCTTTGACGCAGACTATAGCATGCACTTTCTGCCCGATCTCCACGTACATCTGACATTGGGTTATGACTGGTCAAAAGGCCAAGGAAAGATTTATGTCCCTAAGGAAGCGTATCAATATTACAACACTGGTGGACGTAATTACGGCTATGGCCCACAGAAAAACAACAACCGCCTGCTGACGTTCTACCTGAACTATAGCAAGTATATTGAGAGTATAAAGAGCAATATCGATGTAACCGCAGGCTACGACTATCAGTTCTGGAAGTACACAAATGCAGCCTACCTGGAGTTGAACGACATGACGCCGGCGCAACAACAAGCTGCTTCTGCGGCAGATGACCAGCGACACGTTCTTCTTTCCTACTATGGTCGTGTCAACTATAGTTATGACGGCAAGTATCTCTTGTCTGCCAGCGTTCGCCGCGACGCTTCTTCTCGTTTCAGCAAGAATAACCGTTGGGGCTCGTTCCCGTCTGTGGCTCTTGGCTGGCGCGTTTCAGAGGAGAAGTTCTTCAACGCCTTGAAGCCCACGTTCAGTACCTTAAAACTCAGGGCCAGCTACGGCGTGACAGGTCAACAGGATGGTATCGCGAATTACAGCTATCTGCCTCTTTACACCGAGAGCCAAAGTGGTGCTTATTACATGTTCGGCGGACAGGCAATCCATACATATCGTCCGTCAGCGTACAACAGCAACCTTACTTGGGAGACCACAAAGGCATGGAATTTCGGCTTTGACTTTGGTATCATTGGCGACAGGCTGACAGGATCTTTCGACTATTACAATCGCAAGACTGAAGACCTCTTGGCCACGGTTCCCGTCGCTGCCGGTACAAACTTCAACAAGCAGATGCTGAGCAATGTGGGCAACATCAAGAGCGAAGGTTACGAGATTTCAATCAATGCCACCCCGATTATGACGGACAACTGGCAATGGGACTTCAGCGCCAATGCCACTTACCAAAGCAACAAAATCACGAACCTTCGACTGAATGACCGTGCTGAATCGCCCAACACGCCTACTGGAGCCATTGAGTCACACTATGTGCAGGTGCTCTCCGAGGGCTATGAGCCGTATAGCTACTATGTGTACAAGCAAATCTATGACGAGAATGGCATGCCAATAGAGGGGCTCTATGCAGACTTGAATGGTGACGGAGTCGTTGATTCAAACGACCTTTATCACTATCATTCACCCGCTCCCGACTGGATTCTTGGCTTCTCCACATCTATACGATGGAAGAAGTTGACGCTCAGCACTTCGCTCCGCGCCAACATAGGCAATTACCTTTATAATGGCATGGCGATGAATACTGGTGCGTGGGAAACCATGTCGTACAACGATTACCAGTTGAACCGATTGAACAGTAGCTATCTAAAGACCCGCTTCCAAAAGCGTCAGTATGAGAGCGATCACTATGTGGAGAACGCCTCGTTCCTGAAGATAGATAACATTCAGCTGTCGTATAACTTCGGAAAGATCAGCAAATGGTTCTCCCTGAACGCGTCGCTGATGATACAGAACGTGTTTACAATCACTAAGTACACCGGCGTGGACCCAGAGAATCAGGGCGGTATCGACATGAGCGTATATCCTCGTCCAAGAATCTACTCACTTACTGTCGGACTTGATTTCTAAACAAAAGAGCAATATGAAAAAGATATATTTAACCTTATTAGCAGCGTGCGCCTTGACGAGCTGCACCGGCGACCTGGATCAAAAGCCTCATACAGACAGCCAGACCACCGTGGATGTCGTTTATGGCTCAGAGCAAGGCTACAAGATGGCATTGGCGAAGCTCTATGCGTCTTTCGTCATTGTCGGTCAGGAGCAAGGCGGAGGCAATGCGGATATTTCCAGCAACAACGGCTACGACTTCTTGCGTGGCTACTTCAATCTTCAGGAATGTCCAACAGATGAGCTTGCCGGAACATGGCTCTCTGGCGACAAGATTGAGGATCTCACATACATGACATGGGATGCCAACGACCCTTGGGTGGCTGACACCTACTATCGTGCATATTATACCATCGCGCTCTGCAATGAGTTCCTCAGCCATGCCACGGAGTCGGCAGTTGCAGGCAACGCCAACCTCCTGGCTTACCGTGCGGAGGCACGTTTCCTCCGCGCATTGGCTTACTATTACGTTCTCGACCTCTTCGGCCAGGGCCCGTTCGTTGACGAGACAATGGGCGTAGGCTCGTATATTCCCGAGCGATACAGCAACAGTCAGCTATTCAGCTTCATTGAGTCAGAACTGAAAGATATAAGCACCGACGGGCTTCTCGACTCATCTTCTGCCGAGTATGGCAGAGCCTCTAAGAGTGCAGCGTGGGCATTGCTTGCCAAGCTTTACCTGAACGCTGAGGTTTATGGAGCGGGCAATCACTACACCGACTGCATAACCTATTGCAAGAAGGTGATGAACGCAGGCTATTCACTTGAGAAAGACTATGGCAAATTGTTCAATGCCGACAACGACAAGCGCACCAACGAGATTATCTTCCCGTTTGTCGTAGACGCCGTGAACACGGTCTCATGGGGTGCGACTACATACATTGTCTGTGGCGAGTGTGGCAATTCCAGCTCACAAGATCCTGCCAAGTATGGTCTTACAAGCGGCTGGGGCATGTTTCGTGTCCGTGGAGAATTGCCTGCTATGTTTGCTGGCAAGGAGACAGCCGACAGCCGCTATATGTTCTATACCGACGGGCAAGAGCAATGGCTGACAAAAGCCATCGACGACCAGAGCCAGGGTTTCTTCGGCGAGAAATACTCGAACCTGACAGACGCGGGCGAGGCGGCATCGAACACGGGAGCCGTGGGTGCCGACATCGACTATCCGGTCTTCCGCCTGTCTGACATCTATCTCATGCTGGCAGAGAGCGTTCTCCGCGGTGGAACAGGCGCAACCCGCGCTGAGGCCTTGGAATGCGTGAACAAGATACGGCAGCGTGCCTACGGCAACACTGACGGCAACATCAACGAGGCTCAACTCACGCTGCAGTTCATCCTCGACGAGCGCGCCCGTGAGCTTTACTGGGAATGCAGCCGCCGAACAGACCTGATCCGCTATGGTCAATTCACCGGCGGAAGTTATAAGTGGCAGTGGAAAGGCGGTGTCGTGGACGGACGTGCCACGGCAAGCAAGTACAACGTCTACCCTATCCCGACGGCTGAACTCTCCGCAAATCCGAATCTGAAGAACGAAAACTATTGATAGCAATGAAAACAATTAAATATATCTTTGCATCGCTTCTGGCTGCCATATCGCTGACGGCCTGCGATAGAGACGGTGACATGATCACAACGAAAGGGGCGCAGGCTGTGGAGCTTAGCGGCTCTGGCGACGTAGTCATCGATAAAGAGTACGCAAGCGGTTTGGCGCTGACGCTCAACTGGACCGACAACAGTCGCCTGACAACAAATGACGAAAGGGTGCAGACGCCCATCGGCACGATAGCTAACACCCTTCAATTCTCAGGCACGGAAGGCTTTGAGTCTCCTATCGAGATACTGACAGAGACCGGCACCACTTCCCTGCAGATCACGGCAGAGAGCCTCAACTCGCTCGTGGGGCGAGCAGGACTGCAGAGCGATGTCGCTTCCACATTATATATACGCATGCGTTCTGTCCTTGCCAACAACGTGGAGCCTCAATACAGCAATGTCTACAAGATTCAAGTGACGCCATACAGCATCGACATGACCCTTGGCTTTGTGCTCGACGCAAACGGTAACGACACGGGCAACACGCTTGCCTCTCCCAACTCTGATGGCATCTACACCGGATTCCTCGGCGCCAGCGGCTGGTACAACTGGTGGCTGCAAGAGGGCAACGGCGTGAAGTGGGGCAACATCGGCGACGATGGCAACGGCAAGCCATTCGTTATCAGCAGCAACGACCTGCACTGGAACTTCTGGTATCCAGGTCAAGCCGGATGCTACTACACCGTGGTGAATACCGTGCGCTCAGAGTGGTCTGCTCTCTACATTCCATCGCTGACGGTCAGTGGTGACATCAGCGGCGAGATGACCTATGACCGCAAGACCAACAAGTGGACGCTTTCATATACCGCAACGAAGACCGGTACGGCAAACATCCAGATCAGCGGAACCGGCAGCCAATACGACTCTCAAACGGGCACGGACGACGCCGCGGCCGTCAGCACGCCTGTGGCTTTCGGAATGGAAGGCGGCAAACTGACCTTCGGCCAGACGGCAACCAACATCTCCGTCAATGTGCCTACGACCGGCGAGGTGTCGCTGGTGCTCGACCTGAATAATCCAAAGGAATGGAAGTGCGAAGTGACGGAAGGCAGCGAGACGCCCGTCGAAGTGCAGCAGAAGCTCTACGTGCTTGGAAACGACGACACATGGAAATATGACCAGTATCTGACGCTCTACGACGAGGACAACCTCTGCTATGCAGCTGCCGTCAACTTCAACTGCTCTTGGGGTTACTACTTCTCGAAGGAGTATCAAGGATGGGATCACATCAACCAAGACCCAAATACCACAGAGTGGAAACTGACATTCGACGGCACCGACGACACCAACATCCAGGCTCCGGGCAAGGGACTCTATGTCACCATAGCCTCTCTTGGATGGAAGTCGTATTGGTATGGCATGAGCGATCCTATCACCTCAGTCTCTTGCACCGGATTCAATGACAATTGGGACCTGATAGAGATGACTCCCGATCCAAACCAAGTGGGTGTATACACGGCACGCGTTAAAGCCACAGCCGACACACCATGGGGCGTCCAAGTCTTAATGAACGGATCTTGGGACTATATGTTCGGCACCTACAAAGACGGCTCGCTGCGCTGGTCAAAGAAGGAAGACGGCAATCCTAAGGGATGGGAAGTAGGCAAGACCTACACGTTCACCGTTGACCTGTGCAAGTGCACATATACATTAACAGAATAAAAACGATATAGATATGATTAAGAATAAGATGGTCAGCGCCCGTCATCTTTTGGGTGTTATAGCATCATTTTTGTTTGCCTCTTCCGCGCTGACGTCATGCTCGCAAGAGAGTCCTGTCACCGAGCCGCGTCAGCAAGAGGTGACGCCTGCGGAGGCAGGCACCTTCGCAAGGGGAGCCGACGTCAGTTGGCTTACGCAGATGGAGAGTGGTGGCCTGACGTTCACCAACAAGGCTGGCGTGACGACCGATTGCATGAAGTTGCTGAAAGAGGATTGCAATGTAGACGCCATCCGTCTCCGTGTCTGGGTTAACCCTGCCGAGGGATGGAACAACGCGGATGACGTGCTGGTAAAAGCTCGCAGGGCGACAGCGCTGGGACTGCGGTTGATGATCGACTTCCATTTCAGCGACACATGGGCTGATCCTGGTCACCAGCAGACCCCAGCCGCATGGGCCGACTATGACTTGGCACAGATGAAGAGCGCCGTGGCGGAGCACGTCAGCACCGTGCTCAACAAGCTCAAGGCGTATAACGTTGCTCCCGAGTGGGTACAGGTGGGCAACGAGACTCGCACGGGAATGCTATGGCCCTTGGGGAGCATAAAAAACGGCAGCAACTATGCGGAGCTGACCAATGCAGGATATGACGCGGTGAAGGCGGTCTTCCCCGACGCAAAGGTCATTGTGCACATAGACAGTGGCGATAACCTTGGGCTCTACACCAACGTCTTCGACTACATGAAGAACAATGGGGGCAAATACGACGTCATTGGCATGTCGCTGTACCCTGAGACTGGAAAGTCGGCACAATACGTCGCCAACTGCATCAGCAACATAACGACACTCTTCAACAAATACGGAAAGCCCGTGATGCTCTGCGAGTTTGGCATGGACTACGATCAACCGGAGGAATGTCGCGACTGCATTGCCTCGCTCATGGCTAAAGGTCAGGCCACAGGACATCTGGAGGGTATCTTCTATTGGGAGCCTCAAGCGCCCGCAGGTTATAACGACGGTTATAAGAAGGGATGCTTTGCTAACGGTTCGCCCACGGTTGCCCTGGATGCGTTTGCTAAATAAAGGCTCCATGTAGGTTCGTGAGGGGGAAGGTCGTCGGTGCGAGAATCCTTCGTTTGCCTTCACGCCGCAATCGCGTTGCCTTCGCGGCGTAATCGCATTGCCCTTACGCCGCAATCGCGATGCCTTCGCGCCGCAAACGCGACACGATGAAATCCGCCCTCGGCAACCCTGACCCACACGAACGAACAAGGCTCTTGGTGGGGAGGTCGTGCCTCCCCTATTTTAAGGCTATAAGTTTTTATGAAAATGAGAATACTTTTATTAAGCTTGCTGACATTGCTTTCCTTGGTCGGCAAGGCGCATGGCAACGATAAGTTTCATCCTGGAGAGGTCTGGCTTGACGATGAAAACAACGCCATCAACGCGCATGGCGGAGGGCTGCTCTACCACGATGGGACGTACTATTGGTATGGTGAGTACAAGCAGGGAGAAACCGTCTTGCCTAAATGGGCAACGTGGGAGTGCTATCGCACTGACGTGACGGGCGTAAGTTGCTATTCCTCCAAAGACCTTCTGAACTGGCACTTTGAGGGACTCGCGCTGAGCGCTGAAAAGACGGACTCGTTGCACGACCTGCATTTCTCTAAAGTCGTGGAGCGCCCGAAGGTCGTCTACAACGCCAAGACGCGAAAGTTCGTAATGTGGATGCACATCGACAGCGCTGATTACTCTAAGGCAAGTGCGGGCGTGGCGGTATCCGACTCGCCTGTTGGCCCGTTTACTTATCTGGGCAGTTTCAGGCCGAATGGGGAGATGAGCCGCGACCAGACCTTGTTTGTCGACGACGACGGACGGGCTTACCAGATCTGTTCCGCGGAGAATAATGAGACCTTGTATGTCCATCTGCTGACAGACGACTACCTGAAGCCCACCAAGACATTCACCCGAAACTTTGAGAAGAAGTTCCGTGAGGCTCCCGCGGTGTTGAAGCATCAGGGGAAGTATTACCTCCTCACGTCCGGCTGCTCAGGCTGGGACCCCAATGTGGCAGAGGTGGCAGTGGCAGACTCCATGCTTGGTGAATGGCAGCCGTTGGGTAACCCATGCGTCGGCAAGGACGCGGACAAGACCTTCTATGGGCAGAGCACCTACGTGCAACCCGTTATCGGACAGCCAAACCTCTACGTTGCGATGTTCGACCGTTGGAAGAAGACAGACTTGCCCGATTCGCGCTATTTGTGGTTGCCATTGCGTTTTGAGCGCGAGACTCCAAAAATTGTCTGGCAAGACGCTTGGTTGTTCTGATTTTTCCTAATTTTGCAGCATGATTGCCTTTCGACATAGACTTTGCAGAATATTACTGGCAGCAATATCCATTTTGCTGCCAGTAGCCTCATATGCATTCGACGCCAAACCAATGCAGTTTGACAAGATCAACCTTCCTTACGAGGCCAACGTCGTGGAGCACGTCTACAAGGACGCGCAAGGAATGATGTGGTTTGCGACAAAGCGTGGCTTGTTTGCATATGACGGATACAACATTCGGCGAATCTTCGAAGGCACCTACCATGCCATTGTCGCCACCGACAACGAGACCCTTTGCATAGGAGGTGACGATGGCCTGAAATGGCTAAGCCTGATGACGGAGCGCTTGGTCACGCCATTCCATAATACGCCAACCACGGGCGAGGTCCGCTCGCTGGTCTGCCATAATGGGACGATGTATGTCGGCACAAAGTCGCGTGGGTTGTTCTGCCTGGACATGAAAAAGCATTCGTGGCGGCATTATGACATGCCCGGTGGCAAGAACAACATCATCTTTTCCTTTGAGCCCGTGGGTGGGTGCATGTATATTGCCCATTATGATGGACTGGCATGGCTTGACTCTCGCGGCAAGATACACGACGCTGGCATCCGCGACAATGTATATGCCGTGTTGTACGACAAGCTCCGAGAGAGCCTTTGGATTGGAACGGAGCATCATCTGCTTTGTCAGGACAGGAAGAACGGAGAGGTGAAAACCATCAGCTCGGGCTGCACTTTCAACCAGATTGTACCCTCCCCATCAGGCGATCTGCTTTTGGCTTCTGAGTTTGGCCTGAAGATTCTCAACCCTCAAACTGGCGACATACAGACGATAGGGCATGATGCCTCCTCGCCTCAGTATGGACTTCCAAGCAACACCATCCATCAGATTCTGTGCGACGGTGACATCATTTGGATAGCCACCGACAGGGGAATTGCCCTCACCCAGTCAGGGAATACCTTTCAGACCATACCCCTTCCTTCGTTGACCCATTCGAGCGATGGTAATGTCTTCAGCAGGATTCTTGTCGACTCACATGGCGGAAAATGGTTGGGTGGCGACAACGGTCTGCTGCATATCACGCACGACAAGACCACGTGGTTCAAGGTGGGCAGTGGCTTGAAGAAGAGCATGATAAGGTGCGTCTATGAAGACAGGGACAAGGACATATGGATTGCTACAGACGCAAGCATCGCAAGATATGACGCCAAGCGCAATGCGTTCAAATACTACGTGTTGACCGACCTTAAAGGCAGGAACTCAAACTGGGCATACGACATCTATGAGGATGTGGCGGGAAGGCTTTGGGTGGCAACTTATATGGGAGGACTGTATGTAGTCGACAAGAAGTTGTTGCTGGCTTCCGACGGCAACTTCACGATGAGGGACAACCCGTTTGGGAATCATGACGACATCATAAGCACCATTTACCGATTCCTCCCTGACGACAAGGGCATTCTGTGGGCTTGTTCCAGCAAGGGCTTGGTGTCCATAAACACCAATACCATGAGATATACGCTTCGGCAGAAGCTTTTCCTTGATAACATGATACTCGTAGATGGCACTTTGTGGCTTGATATTCAAGGACGCCTTTACAGGTACGACACGGAGAAGAACACGAAAGAAGAGACGGGCTTTTATGTCAAGGACGGGATGATACAGTCTTTTGTGCATGAAAACAATCGCTTGTGGATGTCAACTTCCGACGGATTGTTTTATGTTAACACGACAGATGGCTCAATACATGCCTTCAACAATGCCGGCAATGGTTTCACGGCAGGTGTGTATGTGCCTGGCGATGAATCGATATTGTGGGGCGGAGAAGACATTATATGCCGACAGAATCTGCATATGCAGCCCACGACAATGGCACATTCAAGGGTGTTCATCTCGTCAGTGATGGTTGGTGGCACTGAGGTCGCCAACCTTGTGCCAAGGTTTAAGAACGTCATAGAACTGGACGACTGTGAGGATATCACCCTTAGTTTGGCTACTTTTGCATATAACAGGAGAAACGCGGAGGTGTTTTGGTACAAGATTGGCAAGGATGGGGAATGGCATTCGTTGCCAAACGGGTCGAACCGGATTATGCTGTCGCACCTTTCCGGCGGCGACTATAGGCTCTATCTGACGACCGACGCCGACCATAACGAAGCGTCGGTGACGGAATATGTCGTCTCTATCCCATACCCATGGTACTTCAGGTGGTGGGCGTGCCTGGCATATATGTTTGCCATTGTCTTGATTGTCTGGCTGATGCAGAACCGCTACAAACGACACGAGCGGGTTCTCTTCGAGCAACGGGAGCGTGAGCGGGTGATGTCTCTTACTCAACAGAAGATGGACTTCTTTGTCGATATGTCGCATGAGTTAAAGACTCCACTGAGCCTGATTATTGCTCCCTTGGAGAAACTCTTGTCAGAGACCTCGAATGCGAAACTGAGGGAAAGCCTCAAGCATATTCATGGCAACGCCCTCAGATTGAACGAACTTATACACCGTATTCTTGACTTCAAACGGTTGGAGGCCGACGGAGAAGACCAGATTCTCCCCTCTCGCGTTGACCTGTGCAGGGTCGTCTCTGGCTGCATTGAGGAGTTTGCGACATTGGCAAGCGAAAGGAACATTAGCATAATCGCGGAAATGCCAAAAGCCTCTTTGCTTATGGATGTTGACGTGGTCAAGATTCAGATGGTAGTCCGCAACATCCTGTCGAATGCATTGAAATATGTTGAAGACGATAAGGGAAGAATTGTTGTCCATATTGAGGAACAACCGTCTAAAGCCGTTGTCATTATCAGCGACAATGGACCAGGTGTGCCAAATGGTGATCTTCAAAAGATCTTCAACCGCTACTACAAAGGACAGAATTCGCGTGAGGGATCAGGCATAGGATTGTCTGTTGTCAAGAAGTACGTGGAGATGCACGGAGGTGAGGTGAAGGCGGAAAACAAGGAGGGGCTAAAGGTCACCATAACGCTCCCTCTCAGCAGTGCGCCTGTTTCGGAAAACGAAGGCAATGCAATCGCATCAGGCAAACAGACGGTCTTGATAGTTGATGACAACCGTGAAATGCTTGATTTCCTGACAACGGCCTTGGAGTCCTCGTATCAATGCGTAACCGCGCAAAGTGGTGAAGAGGCGTTGAAATCGCTGGAGACTATGGTTCCTGACATCGTGATCACGGATCAAATGATGCCTGGCATTGATGGCACGGAACTGTGTCATCGCATTCGCTGCAATCACTCTACATCTCTCGTTCCCATTATCATGCTTACGGCAAAAGATGATACCACGACAGAGCTGAAGAGCATTCGCAGTGGCGCGGATATATTCATGCCCAAGCCTTTTGACCTTAGGAAACTACAGTTGCACATTGTTCAGTTGCTGAACAGGCGCAAGGCGATTGAGCAGAATGTGCGTATAGAGGGCATCACGTCAGTAGGCGAAGAGGCACCGTCCCTGACGAGCGACGAGCAGTTTATGGAGCGGGTCGTCAGCCTGATAAACTCTAACATGCAGTCGGAGGACTTCAATGTCACCAAACTTTGCGACCTGCTTGGCATGGACCAAAAGCAGCTCTATAGAAAGCTGAAGTTGCTTAGCGGCGAGACTCCTGTTTGCTTCATTCGCAAACAGAGGTTGCAGCGCGCTGCCATGCTTCTGAAACAAGACAGGTTTACCGTTTCAGAGGTTATGTATATGGTAGGTTTCAGCAGTGCCTCATACTTCACTAAGAGTTTTATTAAGGAGTTTGGGACTTCGCCAAAGCAGTATAAATAGACTTGATTAGGAGAAATTTGCAATAGGCCAAACAGCCTGAACCTATTGGCTTTGCTGTGCTTATATAATATGTGGACAATCTGTTTGCGTTGCAAGAACTATTAGAGAATTGCAATGTAAAATAAACTTTTTTGTCGCTTGTGCTACATTTTTTGTGCAATGCCTTGCATTGTTTTCAAATAAATGTTTACTTTTGCAGGCAAAAATAACATCTTTTGATAAAGTTTTCAGGTAACTAACCAGCAAAAACAAACGGTTGCGGGCAATGGCCGTTATGTCCGCATCGCGAAAAATAATAGTTAGCGGCCAAAACAATAAGCATGCATATGCAAAAATCCTATTTTAACGCAAGGCTACTTATGCTGTCAGCATTGCTTTCGGGAGGGCTAATGCCAACATTCGCCTCGTCCGGTGCAAGCACAAGCAAGTCGACCGAGCTTCAATCTATTAATCAGCAGAAACAGACCATCAAGGGATCTGTGAAAGACGCCAATGGTGATCCGGTCATCGGTGCTACCATTAAAGTGAAAGGCTCTACTGGCGGCACGGTCACCGATGTCGACGGTAACTTCACGCTCGATGCCCCGAATGGTGCTGAATTAGAAATCAGCTCAATCGGCTACCTCAAACAGTTTGTTAAGGCCAAGAGCAACCTCGCCGTCACATTGAAGGATGATTCGCAAACACTCGACGAGCTCGTCGTTGTGGGTTACGGTGTTCAGAAGAAGGAGAACCTTACTGGTGCCGTCTCTTCTGTAAACGCTGAGCAACTCGCCGCTCGTCCCGTATCAAGCATTTCGTCTGCGCTGGCAGGTGAGATGCCCGGCGTCACCGCCGTACAGACCACTGGTGCTCCTGGCAGCCAGAACGCTACCATCACCGTGCGCGGTAAAAACTCCATCAACTCAGCCTCACCGCTTGTTATCGTTGACGGTGTGCCAGGCTCAATGAATGTCATAAACCCCTCTGAAATTGAGTCGGTGACGGTGTTGAAAGACGCTGCCTCAGCTGCCATCTATGGTGTGCAGGCAGCCAACGGCGTCATCCTCATCACAACCAAGAAGGGTAAGACTGGCAAGACAACGGTCTCTTACAACGCCACGTTCTCTTGGTCTTCGCTTCTGTCTAAGCTCGACCTTGTGGATGCTTATGGCTACGCTTACCTTTACAACGAGGCTTACCTTAACGATCACCCAGGCGCAACAAAGCCATTCTCTGACGAAACCGTCGAGAAATACCGCACGGGTCAATTGGCAAGTACTGACTGGTACAAGGAAGCCCTGACCGGAAGCGGTTTCGAGCACCAGCACAACCTGTCGCTGAGCGGTGGCAACGAAAAGACAACATACAACCTTTATCTTGGCTATTTGGGGCAAGACGGTGTCACAAAGGACATTGACTACAAGCGTATCAATGCCCGCATGAACATCACGTCGCAAATCAACAAGTACATAACCCTCGGCCTCAACGCTTCGGGCTATCGTGGCACAAAGCGCGACGCATGGAGCGGATACACGCAGGTTATCCAGGGTATTTCACGCTCGCATCCTACCGATCCGGTGTATGACGAGGACGGCAACTTCAAGTACGTTGGTGTCGACAACCCTGTTGCCGTGCAAGGCCGCGACAAGACCGGTTGGACAAAAGACATCAACCAGGAGGTGTTCCTCATTGGAACGGCCGAGATTAAGCCTATCAAGGACCTCAGCATCAAGGGCGTCTACTCTTGGCGCAACTGGACAGACGACCAGCTCGGATTCAAGAAGAATTGGGGTTATGGCACTTACAACTCTGGCTTGCGCGAGGGCTACGTGCGCAATTACAACTACGACTATCTCACTGGCCAGATACTTGTCAACTACAACAAGTCGTTCGGCGACCACAACCTCGCCGTGCTCGCTGGTATGGAGTCGTACGACGTGAAGTCGCGCTACGTCACAGCTTCACGTAAGGGCGGTGGCAACAACAACCTCGACGAGTCGCTCAACACGCTCGACGCCTCATCGCAGAAGAACACAAACGGTGGAACCGAGATGACACGTCTGTCATACTTCGGCCGTCTGCAATACAACTTCGCAGGCAGGTACCTGTTTGAGGCAAACATCCGCCGCGACGCTTCCTCTCGCTTCCCGAAGGCAACGCGTTGGGGTACTTTCCCCGCATTCTCGGCTGGTTGGCGCATCTCTGAGGAGAAGTTCATGAAGAACGCCGAGTGGCTGAGCAACCTCAAGCTGCGTCTCGGCTGGGGTAAGACCGGTAACGAGGAGTTGAATTCGAGCGACCTTTATCCAGCAGTGGCTACATACGCCTATGGCTCAACAATGTTCGGCAACTCTCTCTATTCCACAGCTTACGAGAGCCGTCTCGTGAACGATAAGCTGAAGTGGGCAACCGTTACCAACTACGAGCTCGGTCTCGACGCAGGTGTCCTTGACAACAAGATTACCATGGAGCTTTCCGTCTACAAGAAGAAGACCAACGACATGCTTCTCTACTTGCCTCTTCAGGGCGTGATTGGCCTGTCGGCACCAGCACAGAACGTTGGTAGCGTCCAGAACACCGGTTTCGAGCTTACGCTTGGTCACAACAACCGCATCGGCAAGGACTGGAAATACAATGTGTCGCTCAACATGGCTTACAACAAGAACAAGATCCTTGACATGTCGGGCACAGAAGGACCTACAAGCGATTCCAACATTTGGAACCTTGAGGGCTATGCCATCAACTCTTACTATGGCTACGTGGCTGACGGCTTGTTCCGCACACAGGAGGAACTCGACAAGGGCCCGAAGCGCACTGGCAGCGAGAAGCTTGGCGATATTCGCTACAAGGACCTTGACGGTGACGGCAAGATCACTGCAGCTGGCGACCGCCAGATCATTGGCAACCAATTCCCCAACTGGACCGGCGGCTTCAACTTCAGCGTGAGCTATAAGGGCATTGAGCTGAGCGGACTTCTTCAAGGAGCGTTCGACTGCAAGCGCTACTACAACGGTGAGTCTTCATACGCCTTCTTCAACAGCGCATCATGCTTGAACAAGCACTGGAACCGCTGGAGCACAGAGAACCAGAACGGCACTTTCCCACGCCTGTCGCTTTCTTCACAGACAAACTACCAGATGTCCACATTCTGGTTGCAGGACGCTTCTTACGTTCGCCTGAAGAACATCATGCTTTCTTACACACTGCCGAAAGACGTTATCAGATACATTGGCTTGTCGTATGCCCAGGTTTACGTGACTGGCGAGAATCTCTTAACCTTCACAGGACTTGACAAAGGTCTTGACCCAGAGGCAGGCAATAGCCGCGGCTGGTCTTACAGCAACGTGAAAAAGATCTCACTCGGCCTCAAACTCACATTCTAAAACACAGAAAGAATATGAAACATAACATATTGAATATAGCATTGGCTTTTGCCGGAATGGCTGCCCTCTCATCGTGCAGCGATTTTCTTGACAAGGCACCAAAGGAGGAACTCTCTGATGCGAGTTTCTGGAAAAGCAGCACCGATGCCGAGATGTATGTCAGCGACATGTACAACTATCTCGGTTGGTCTGCCGATGAGGCCATCAACACTGATGATGCCACGATGGGCATAAAATGGGCCGCTGGCAACGAGGCCAAGGGTGTGTATGACCCTTCCGACTACGGATGGAGCAGCGACTACACTTATATCCGTGAGGCAAACCTTGCTCTGGAGAAGATTCCTACAGTTGAGATGGACGACGCTACACGCAAGAAGCTCGAAGGACAAGCTTACTTCTTCCGTGGCTACATCTACTGGAACCTCATCCAGAACTTCGGCTCCGTGCCATATGTCGACAAGCCTCTGACGCTTACCGACCTCAACAACATCGAGCAGTCGTCGCGCGAGGAGGTTTACGCAAAGGCCATTGCCGACCTCGACAAAGCCATCGAATACCTTCCCGAGGAGTGGGACGCTACCAACTACGGTCGTATCACCAAGGGCGCTGCACGTGCCGTCAAGATGCGCGCAGCCATGTACTATGGCGACAACCAGACAGCCGCAAACGAGGCTAAGGCCATCATGCAGTCGGGCAAATACGAGCTTTGGGACAAGAACAACACCGGCAAGTATGCCAACCTGTTCTGGGAAGAGGCCGACGGCTGCGCGGAGAATATCCTTGTGATTCAGTACAACGCGCCAGACAACACCAACTATCTCATCGGTTGGGAGTGCTTCCCAACGCTCGGCTGGGGTGGCATGGATCCAACACAGGACCTCGTCGACGCGTTTGAGGATACCGACGGTAGCCCAATCTATCAGACCAACGACGCAGGAGTTGTTGATCGCGACGAAAACGGCAATCCCACGGCTAAGAGCCCGCAGATCTCGAAGATATTCAACGTTGCCGACCCGTTCAAGAACCGTGACCCACGCCTTGAGGCTTGCGTCCTGCACGATGGCGAGACAATGTATGGCGTGACCATTCACGTGGCTCCTTTGCAGAGCAGCGGCAATACCGGTATTGGTCGCCACGGCGACGCCACCGAGACTGGCTACTACCAGCAGAAGTGGCTCGACCCATCAATCGACCCATCATCAACGGGTTGGGACATGGGTAAGGACTATGTCATTATACGTTATGCCGAGGTGCTTCTGACCTACGCTGAGGCAATGAACAACCTCAAGCCACTTTGCGAAGAGGCTTTCGATGCAGTGAACCAGGTTCGCGCACGTGTCGGCATGCCTAAGCTGCAGAACACCGACTCAAAATTGCCAACCTATTGTGGCACGCAGGCAGAGCTCCTGAAGCGCATCAAGAACGAGTGGCGTGTGGAGTTTGCACTCGAAGGCCCGATCCGAAAGTGGAACCTGCGCCGCTGGGGCGATGCCAAGGCAGTGCTCAACCGCAAGTATCACAGCATGGTATGGACACTCAATGGCGAGAACTTCACTCCATATGTGGGCACAGAGCATGTGGAACTGGTTGGCAGCAAGTATAGCGACAACAACTATGTCTACCCGATTCCGCAGACCGAGATGGACCTCAACTCCAAGCTCAAGCAGAACACTGGCTATGGAGCTGAATAAGACATTCTGAATAATACGCAATAAAAAGAAGTGTACTGTTTATGGGATTGTACATGCAATCCCATCTCGGTACATTTCTTTTTTATCTTTTTCAAAAACGCAAGCAATGAGAGCTCGTTTACACTATTTGTTGGCCATTGTGCTGTTTGTTGTCGTTTTCGTGTCGTATGGCGATTTGCTGTCGCACGTGATTTACTACAACGAGCAACACCAACTGTTTCTCTTCACCGCCGACTACTTCAGTAGCCACACGCTCACCGAGTGGCTCACGGCTTTCGTCGTGCAGTTTTTCTACTATCCCACGTTAGGCGCAGCCATAATGAGCGTGTTGATCACGGGCGTTTACCTTATGGCATGGCGCATGCTCACCGCCCTGACGCTTCGCGAGGACGTGTTGCGCCTGTCGCTCGTGCCGGCAAGCGCGCTTTGGGTGTGGACGGCAAGCGTGTCCCACTCCTTGTCGGTCGTTATCTGGGTTTTCATAGCTTTCGTCGTCCTGACATTGGCGGCATGTTTTTGGGCTAAGGGCAAAAGGGTTAAGCGTTCATCGCTTAACGGGTGGAAGTTTGCCGTTGTAAACATTGCCTCTGTCGCAGTCATCACAATTGTTTCGGGCTATAGCTTCATGCGCACATTCTCGATGAGCGAGTTTCGTATGCTCAAGGCGCAGCAAGCCATAGACCACCACGACTGGGACGCGGCATTGCACCACACGGAACGATACCTTGCCAACAGCCAGCAAGCCAACCCGCTGATTTTCTATTTCCACAACATCGCACTATATAATAAAGGTCAACTTCTCGACCACTTGTTCGACGTTCAGCCTGTCGTTGGCGTCAACGCCCTCTATTTCCCCTGGCAGAGTCGCACGCGCGAGACGGAGTTCGGCCACTACCTGCTCGAACAGCTCGGATGCGTCAACGATGCGCAACACTGGGAGTTTGAGGCCATGGTGGCATGGGGCGAGACGGCTCCACGACTCCTGAACCTCGCTCGCTACAACATCGTCAACGGCCGCAAGGCCATAGCCCGCAAATACATAGCAAGGTTGCGCCAAAGCCTGTTCTATCGTGGCGAGGCAGACCGCCTTGAGGCGTGCGTGGAAAGCGGCAAGGTGCCTGGCCTGCATGCTTTCAGCACGAGCGAACCGCAGAAAGCCAACTTCATAAACGTTGAGAACATAGGACCAAACCTGCAATACGTGCTTGAGCACGACCCACAAAACAAGATGGCATACGACTATCTGATGTGCGACCTGCTCTTGTCAAACAACCTGCCACGCTTCGTCGACAACCTCCGACTATGCAAGCGGTTCCATCCCGAAGGCATGCCACGCATCTTCGACGAGGCGTTGCTCGTTTACCAACTTGGAGGCAACGACACCCTCGGCATGCAGCCATCGAACGAGACGCGCGGCCGCTTCCAACAATATGCGCAACTTGCCCAAACGGGCAACATGCCGGTGCTGCGCGCCGAGTTCGGCAACACCTACTGGTTCTACCTCAACTATGTGAGTCCCTACGGCAACAAGTTGAAGAAATAAAATAAATAGCGAAACAATGAATACCAAGCATATATTACTCTCCGTGGTCACCGTGGCTTTGCTCGCGGCTTGCGACAATGGATACAAAAAGCCTGACGCCTATGCCAAGCAGCAGCCACACATAAGCCCCGACTATGCCGGAGTGACGCTACCCTGCAACATCGCGCCTACAAACTTCCGCATAGCGCAGACTGGCGACGCCTATCAAGTGGTGATAGCAGCCGGAGGAAAAGAATACTTCCGCGCGGTGTCGACCGATGCCGACGTTGAGATTCCTGAGGACACGTGGCGCGACATGCTCGGCGCCAACAAGGGCGGAAAGATGACAGTCAGCGTAGGCGTGAAGCGCGACGGCAAATGGACGGAGTATAGTCCGATAACAAACTTCATCAGTGGCGACACCATCGACTCATACCTTGCCTACCGCTTGATTTACCCTGGCTACGAGTTGTGGAACGAGATGGGCATATACCAACGCAACCTGACAAACTTCGACGAGACCACGATACTCGACAACCACTCGTCTACCAAGCGGTGCTTAAACTGCCATACGTTTCGCCAAAACTCCACGCGCGACTTCATGATTCACGTGCGCGGCAAGAACGGCGGCACGCTCATCAGCCAAAACGGCTCCGTGAAAAGGGTCTCGCCACGTTGTCCCACCGTGAAGAACGGAGCCACCTATGCCCGATGGCACCCAAGCGGGCAGTTCATAGCCTTCTCGATGAACGAGATACAACAGTTCTTCCATTCGAGCGGGCAGAAACCCGTGGAGGTGAGCGACCTCGCCGCCGACCTCGGCGTCTACGACATTCAGCACGACGTGATCATCACATCGCCCGAACTGAGTGGCGACAACGCCATGGAGACCTTCCCAGAGTGGAGCACAGACGGCAAGACACTGTTCTTCTGCCGTGGCAACGCCTACACCAAGAATACGCCGCTCGACAGCATTCGCTATGACCTTTGGTCGGTCTCCTTCGACGCCAAGACGCGGCAGTTTGGCACGCCCAAGTGCGTGTACAACGCCAGTGCCACGCGCCACTCCGTCAGCTTCCCGCGTGTGTCGCCCGACGGACGGTATCTCGTGTTCGTGGAATCCAACTATGGCAACTTCTCCATCTGGCACAAGGAGGCAGACCTCGTGATGCTCGACTTGAAGACAGGCGGCGTGCGCCGTCTCGACGAGATAAACAGTCGCAACGTGGACAGCTTCCACACGTGGTCGTCGACTGGTCGCTGGATGGTGTTCAGCAGCAAGCGCATGGACGGCGGTTGGGCACGTCCCTATTTCGCCCACTTCGACAAGCGCACGGGGCGCTTCACCAAGCCATTCGTGCTGCCGCAGAAGTCGCCGACGTTCTACGACACTTTCATGAAGACGTATAACCTGCCCGAGCTGATAACCTCGCCCGTGGTGAATCAAAAGGAGCTGCAAAAGGCTATCGAGAATTAGCTCTCCTTTTCGGCTATGCACTCCGCCTCGATAAGCCATTCGGGGCGGCAAACCTTTGCGTGCACTATGATGTAGGGCATGTCGGGGAAATGGTTTGAGAAAATGGAGTCGACGGTTTGATAGTCGCTTATGTCGCGCAGATACACAATGAGATAGCGAATGTCGCCCAGCGTGGCGTCGCCATCGGCAAGCAGAGCCCTGATGTTCTCGATGAGCCTCTCCGCCTGACGGCTCACGTCGCCGACGTGCAACACGTTGCCGTGGCGGTCGATGCTTGCCGTGCCCGACACGTAATAGTGCATGGTGCTGCCTGTGTCGAGACGCGTGGCGCGCTCGAAAGCCACTCCATACTCATGGGTCGGGTTGAGGTGGTCAAGGGCTTTCAGGTACTTCTTTTGCGGCTCGTCGATATGCGGATACGTGAGGAAGTCGATTGCCACACACGCGTGACGCGTTTGGCTGTCGCCGCCTATGCCGGTTGAGGCTATGAAGTGGGTGTCGGCAGTCAGTCCGTAGCGGGCGAATATGTCGTTGCGAGCCCTCACTACCCCACTATAGTTGACGTCGATGTCGCTTATGTATATCCACGTGCGCACGAGGTGCGTCTTCATGTCGAGCCCTTGCTCGGCGAGATAGTCGACGTATTTTTTGAATATCGCGAGCGTTTGCAGATACGAGCTTTCGCCTATCGCCTCGTCGTCGCTGAGGCGCATGCTGTGGAACACAAGGCTTTCCGAGAGGTCGGTCGTCTTCACGAGCGCCGCCACCTTGCAACCACGTAGTGGCGCCTGCCCTATGATGCTGCATGGGGCTTCAGACAACATGTCGCGAAAGGTTCTGGATGTTTTCAGGGCGGTGTATTGATTTTGGATGTCGCTCAAAAACACCTTGGAATAAGCTATTTGCCTTCCTTCGGAAGACTCGTTAGAAAGATATTCTTTCAGCGTCGTGCCCATTTCAGACAATTGATCCTGAAACAAGCCTCTGCTTTCGGGATAAATAATTTTATATTTCTCCATAATATATATCCAGTGCTTTATGCCTCAATACGCTGCAAAGGTATTCATTATTCTACGAATATTAGCCTGCTGACGCGAAAAATACTAAACATTGGGGATGCCCTTTGCCGATTCCTCGTCGTGCCTCATCTGTTTGGTCCGCAATGCGCCCTTTCTTGATGCGCGCGGCTGGCTTTACGGAGCGTCGCCACCTCTCCATCGCAAGGTCATCGCCGTTGCGCCGCAAAGCCGTTGCCATTGCACCGCAAAGGCAACGCGATTACGGCGCAACGCCATCGCCCTTACGCCGCAATGGCAAAGCCATGAAACTAAAACTTAGCTAATAAATGGCCAATTGTTTTGCAAACTCGTTATTTTTTGTATATCTTTGCCAACTATAATTGTTAAGCAATGGACAAACCAAAGATATTATTGAGTTTCGACACAGAGGAGTTCGACCTGCCCCGTGAGCATGGTGTCGAGTTCTCACTTGAGGAAGGCATGAAAGTATCGGTTCACGGAACCAACCGCATACTCGACTGCCTGAAGCAGAACCAGGTGAAAGCCACCTTCTTCTGCACTGCCAACTTCGCAAAGAATGCCCCCGACGTGATGAGGCGCATCATCAGCGAAGGGCACGAGGTGGCTTGCCACGGCGTAGACCATTTCACGCCAAAGCCTACGGATGTGGAACAATCAAAGAAGGTTATCGAAGGTTTGTACGGCGTCCACGTCAATGGTTATCGTCAACCTCGCATGTTTCCTGTGTCCAATCAGCAAATAAAGGCTGAGGGTTACATATATAATTCCTCGCTCAATCCGGCGTTTATCCCTGGCCGATACATGCACTTGGACATGCCTCGGACATGCTTTATGCAGGACGGAGTGTTGCAGATTCCGGCTTCCGTTACCCCTATTATTCGCTTCCCCTTGTTTTGGTTGGCTAATCATGTATTGCCCATCAGACTGTATCATTGGATGATTAGGCGTACATTGAGGCATGATGGATACTTCACCACTTACATGCATCCATGGGAATTTTGCAACCTCAAAGACCATCCAGAATGGAAGGCTCAAGCCATTATCAAGATGAATTGTGGCGAAGAGTTGTTGAGAAGACTGGACGGTGTCATTAAGATGCTTAAAGCCACAGGTGGAGATTTCGTGACATACACTGTTTTTGCACAACAGAAAATTAAAGAGTTGTCGAAATGCTGATAGGTGTTTTACGTAAGCTTTTTTATGACAAGTCTTTTGTGCGTTTCGTCTTGGTAGGCATTGTCAATACCATAGTCGGGTTAACGGTAATGTTCTCATGCTACAATATTTTGCACCTTGGTTATTGGCTTTCATCGGCAACAGACTATGTTTTGGCAAGTATTGTGAGCTATTTTCTGAACAAGCACTTCACCTTCGGTTATCATGAGAAGGGCTGGTGGTCGCTTGCGAGGTTCGTCTTGAACATTGCGGTTTGCTATTTCATTGCGTTCAGCTTGGCTCGCCCGATGGTAAGGTTCTGCCTTTCACACATCGGATGGGAAATGGAAGTAAGCCTGTTGGAGAATATATCCATGTTGATTGGCAGCGGTTTGTTTGTGGTAATCAATTACTTAGGACAACGCTTCTTTGCCTTCAGAAAAAGAGAATGATATGAATAAGAAGAAAGTTACTATCCTGATTCCCTGTTATAATGAACAGGAAACTTTGATGAACCTCTTTGAGGCTCTCGAAGATTTGATGGGTAACAATAAGAAATACGACTGGGAGGTGTTGCTGATAAACGACGGAAGTGCGGATAACACCTTGCCGATTATCAAGCAGCTACGAGATAAGGATTCTCGTTTCGGCTACATCAGCCTGTCTCGTAATTTTGGCAAGGAAAGCGCGATGTTGGCAGGCTTCGACCACGCTTCGGGCGATTGCGTTGTCATTATGGACGCGGATCTTCAGCATCCGCCACATGTTATTCCCCAAATGCTGGAGAAGTGGGAGGCGGGATTCCAAGACGTCTACGGCAACCGTTTGTCAAGAGGCAAGGAAAGTTGGCTCAGAAAGAAAGCCTCTCTCCTGTTTTATCGCCTTTTGCAAAAGACGGCAAGATATGACATCCTGCCCAATGTGGGAGACTTCCGCCTATTGGACAGGGCTTGCGTTAATGTACTCAAACAGTTGAGAGAGAGCGAGCGATACACGAAGGGAATGTATGCTTGGATTGGCTTCAAGAAGTGTGGAGTTGATTTCGAGACACAAGACCGCGTGGGGGGAGAGTCCCACATGAATATGCACACTCTTTTGCATTTGGCGATAGATGGAATCACATCTTTCACAGTGGCTCCATTGAGATGGTCGGCGTATTTGGGCATCATCGTCTCTTTTGTAGCATTCATTTTCATGTGCTACACCTTGCTGAAGACCATGGTCTTAGGTGACCCTGTGCAAGGTTACCCCACCATGATGACCGTGATATTGTTCATGGGAGGTGTTCAATTGCTATCGCTTGGCATTATCGGAGAATACTTGGGACGAATCTTCAACGAGTCGAAAAACCGCCCCGTATATGTTGCTGCGGAGGTGGAGACTGATGGCTTTTCCCTCTCCTCCGTTGTGGAGTCTAATCTATCTAAGCCAAAGGAGTAGCGTTCTCAAACAAGCCTACAACGTAACTGTGGAACAATAAGGTTTTTCCATCTTACTTTCACCACATAAAGAAATGTCCGCAATGTCTGTTCATAGGCATTGCGGACATGATGTTTATGCGGCTTTGAATGTATGCGGTCAGCCTGAGGCGCGACTAATCAGTCGATGACCTCTAAGTTCCATCTCCACTTGTCGAAATAGAGGTTGCCGCCTTTCCATTCCACCTCACCACGCTGGAAGTCAACGGTTTCGCTGCGTGGGTATGTCTTCACGGGGTAGAGACTTTCGCCGAAATCGGAGTTGACGATCATGCGCCAAGAGTCTATGCCTCCGAGGAAGAACCACTTCTCGTTCGCGTTTCTCGCATAAGTCGGGATGCCGAACGACATGTCCACGGGGACCCACCCGATGCCCTCGAAATAGATCTCGCCCCAATCGTGAAGGCCCTCCGCATCGGGATGCATCATGAAGCCACTCTGGAAGTGGGCGGGGATGCCACAAATGCGACAGAGCGTCAGGAAGAGAAGCGACACCTGTCCGCAGTCGCCATGATGGTTCTCAAGCACGTATTCGGGTATGTTCTCTATCGTGGAATACTCGCGTGCCGATGCCCAAGGGAAGTTGTCGTTGACCCACTCGAACATTCGTTGCGCCTTGATCACGGGGTTGGTAACGCCCTGCGTTAGGCTGTCGGCCAGCTGTCTCAGTCTTGGAGTGAAGACCATGTGGCGGTCGCGTTCGGAGGTGTACTTCTTGTATAAGGCTGAGGTCGTGTCATAGGGCTTGACGTTTTGGGAAAGGATATTGAACCAACTGCCATACGACACGTATTCAAACTCCTCAGAGAACACGGTGGGCTTGCCTGCCTCCGCCTTCTTTTCCATGTAGACTGTCGAGTGGGCGCATTCCACTGGAGAGCGCTGATACTGGCTCTCGCTCGTGGACAGCAACTTGACATTCTTCTGCCGCTCAACGTCGGTCCTTGGGAAAGGAAGCCAGCAACGGATTGTCTCGCCAGCTGGCACCGCATCTGCTTTCACGGTCAGCGTGTACCTGACCTTGAGCTTCTTAGGCTCAGTCAAGTGGCTCTTGCCGTTTGGGGCATTGGCAATTATCTTGGGAAGGTTCTCCATGTCGGCTTTCTCCGATGCGCCTAAGTTCTCGCCGTCTTTCTTCAGCTTTATGGCGCGGCAAGCGTCGTCTATGCGGAACAGGTTGGGCGCGGCGTTCTGGAAATACTTCTTTTCACCGTCAATGACACGCAGCTCCAACGCTCCAGTCATCTCCCACGCCTTGATTTGCTCTTCAGTGACGTTTGGAATGTAACGATGAATGTAGTCGAGCACGCTCTTCTCATCCTTGCAGAAATCGACGAGAAGGCGATGGTGCAGGTCTGCCTCCCACGAATAACCCGAGGAGCAGCCTTGGGCAAGCATGGTCGAAGGTGACAGCAAGCCTAAGGTGATGCCCACAAGACACATGATTGTTTTCATTGGCATATCGTTAGATTGGTATTAGTCTATTTTATGATTGAAGACGCCACGGCATTGGCAACGTAGGAGCGAAGTCCGACGACACCACCTTTACCGGTGGGGTGAACGCTATTGGTAAGGAGAATCACGCTGATGTCGTTGACGGGGTCCATCACTATACTTGTTCCCGTGAACCCGGTGTGCCCGTAGGTCTCGGCACTCAGCATGTCGCCATTGTTTGATGCGTAGTCGGAATAGCAGTCCCATCCTGGCGTGCGACCAAACTTAGCCGCCCTCTTTGGCACCGTGCGCATGGCCTTCACCGCAGCTGGGCTTAACAGGCGATGCCCGTTCCAAGAGCCACCATTCTGAAGCGCGGCGCAAAGCACGGCAATGTCCTCAGCCGTGGAGAACACTCCCGCGTTGCCCGATATTCCGCCATTGATGATGCGCGCCAATGGGTCGTGAACCACACCCTGAAGGCACTTGCCATTGTCCATCTTCTCAGTTGGGGCGCAGAGCTTGGCGAGCGCGGGCGACGGCGTGTAAGCGGTATGCGTCATTCCCAAGACGTCAAAAATGTGCTTCTTCGCGAACACATCGAGACTCTCGCCCGAGATGGTCTCGATGATGCGTTGCAGCGTGATGTAATTGATGCAACTATACTGGAAGTCGGTGGTTGGCTCAAAATCGCGCTTGCAATGAGAGATATATTCTATCAGTCCGTCGCGATTAGGCGCGCCGTATTTCTCCTTCACCTTGTTGACATCAGCATAGGGGGGCAATCCGGAGATGTGGGTCATCAGGTCGACGACACGTATTGAAGTGACGTTGCCAGCGGAGTCTTTCCAGTTCTCAAACCCTGGGATGTACTTGTCCACACGGTCGAGGAGCCTCAGCTTGCCTTGCTCGATGAGCACCCAAGCTGATATGGCCGTCGACATCGACTTGCTGCACGATGCCATGTCGAAGATCGTTTCCGTGGTCATCTTCTCCGCCTTCGGATAAACTCTCTTGTTGCCATAGGCCTTGAGATAAGCGATCTGACCGTGGCGCACCACGCAGAGCACGGCTCCAGGAGTGGCTTCCTCAGCGATAGCCTTGTTGATGGCGCTGTCGGCATAGAGAAGGCGCGAGGCGTCTAACCCTACTTCTGACGGGTCGCAATGTTTGAGACCTTGCGCGCTGACGTTGACGATGCCGAGCATCATCGCAATGATAAATAAAATGTTCTTCATAATCTCTCTCTGTTATTTCTTGGCATTATTACGACGAATCAACAAGCACAACCCGAGGAAGGTGAACAGGGCGTTGATGATAAGCAGCTCATAGCTGAACTTGTATCCATTGAACCACGCCTCGGAATTCTGCTGGAGGATGAAACACAGTATCGGCGACACGATGGCGACAAGCGGAACATATTTGTCGTTTGTCTTTGCCTTGATGATTATGCCAAAGGCGAACATTCCGAGAATGGGGCCGTAGGTATAACTGGCAAGCACGTAAACGGCGTCTATCACGCTGGTGTTGTTGAGCAGGCCGAATACATAGATGACGACTGCCATCAGCAACGCCATGACGATGTGGACCATCTTTCGTGTCTTGGTCAAAGACGCCACATTGTCGCCATCCTTTTTCTTGTCGGCGTCGAGGATGTCGAGCGTGAACGATGTAGTAAGGGCGGTGAGGGCGGACCCTGCAGCAGAGTAGGCGGCTGCGAACAGGCCAACCACGAAAAGCACGCCAACAATGCCGGGGAGATATTGGCTTGTTGCCACGGCTGGGAACAAAGTGTCGCCTGTGGCCTCAATGCCCACCTTGGAGGCAAATAGATAAAGCAGCACTCCGAGCATCAAGAACAAGAGGTTGATGAAGAACTGGCATACGATGCTGACCATCATGTTCTTTTGTGAGTCCTTATAGTTGCGGCAACTGAGGTTGCGTTGCATCATGTCTTGGTCAAGGCCAGTGGTGGCAATCATCGTGAATATGCCGGCGATGAACTGCTTGAAGAAGTAGCGCTTGTCGTTGACATCGTCGAAGAAGAACACTTGGCTCATGCAGCTGTCGGATATAGACTGAAACATTCCCTTAAAGCCGAGGTTCAGCTCTGACGATATGAAGACGATGCTGAGCACAACAGAGAGGATGAGGCACAGCGACTTGAGCACGTCGGTCCAAATGACAGACTTCACGCCTCCACGGTAAGTGTAAACCCAAACGAGGAAAACGGTGACAAACACGTTTAATATGAACGGGAGATGGAACGGCTCGAAAACAAGCAGCTGAAGGGTAAGGCAAACAAGGAACAACCTGACGGATGCGCCAAGCATCTTGGATATGAAGAAGAACCACGCTCCGGTCTTGTGCGAACGCGCCCCGAACCTGTCTTCCAAATATTGGTAGACAGATACCAAGTTCATTTTATAGAACAGAGGTACCAAGACAAACGCTATGATGAACTGTCCCACGACAAATCCCATGACCATTTGCAGGTAAGAGAAACTCTTGTCCGCCACCATGCCAGGGACAGACACGAAGGTAACGCCCGACAGGAACGAGCCCATCGTGGCTATTGCCACGAGAAACCAAGGTTGCTTTCTGCCTCCGAGGAAGAATCCTTGGTTGTCGGTTTTCCTTCCCGCAAGCCATGACACGGTGAAGAGCAGAATGAAATAGGCAATGATGGTTATTGTTACGGTTATTGGACTCATGTGGTTTGGTTTTTAATGATTATTGGGAGTTATGTTGATTAGCGTGGCTTATGGTTTGTCGACGTGGATTTCCCGTTATGCGATTGCGGCGCGAGGGCCGTTCGATTGCGGCGTAAAGGCAGTGCGGTTACGCCGCGGAGGCGATGCGATTGCGGCGCGAAGGCAAACGGAGAAAACTGTCATGGTGATGCCTTGGTATTTGTGGTATGTCAAAGGTTTACTTTCACTTTCTTTGCCTTGCTCTCGTTCGACATCCTGTCGAGGGCAGTCACTACATACGTGTACTTTTTCTGCCCCTTGTCGTATGGAAGTTTATAGAACGTGTCTGTAGTGATGGCGACGATCTTTGAAGGGTCCTCGGTGTTCAACTTCTCGCCCTTGGCGAAGCGATATACCACGTATTGCTTTGCTTCATCGTTCCATCGCTTTCCGCGTGGCACAGACCAAAAGAGAATGTAGCCATCACTCGTCCACACGGCTTTCACCTTGCGGGGTTTCCCGGGACGCTTGCTGTCGATGAAGGGCATCAAAGGTTGCAAGGCTGGGTATTTCCAGTATGCCGTGCGCAACACGGAGCCATAGTTGCCCACGTTGTCCTCAACCGCTTGGGCGTACCATAGCACGGTGCCTTGGACGTGAGGTGAGGACATGTGTAGTTGGTGCTTTGCCGGCATCTGGTTGATTTTGGGATTGTCGAGGTCTGTAGAGTTTGCCGTGCCAATGACATTCTCGCCAATATACAAGGGGCGGTTTGCAGCGTGCTTGTCCCACCAGTTTATGAGGGTCTTATAGTCAGCCGCACGGTTGCCTATGTTCCAATAAAGCTGCGGCACGCAGTAGTCTACCCAACCATTGTTGACCCAGAGAAGAACGTCGGCATAAAGGTCATCGTAGTTCTGCAAGCCGTTTGTGGCAGAGCCGTTCTTTGGGTCACTGCCTTGGTTGCGGTAGATGCCGAACGGCGAGACGCCAAACTTCACCCACGGCTTACGCTTGTGAATGGTCTCGTCGAGCTGCTTGATGAAACGGTTGACGTTGTCGCGTCGCCAGTCGCCTATGTTCTTCAATCCTCGTGGGTTGGCACGGAAGAGATCCTCGTCGGGTATGCTCTCGCCAGCCACCGGGTATGGGTAAAAATAGTCGTCGATATGGAATCCGTCGATGTCGTAACGGCTCACGATGTCGTCAGCGACCTTGCACGTATAGTCGGCGGCTGCTTGGAACGCGGGGTTCAGGATGAGTTGCCCGCCATAAGAGAACGTCCAGTCGGGATGTTGTGTCGCCACATGGTTGTTGGCGAGCAACGCTGTTCCCTTTGTCTTTGCCCTGTAAGGGTTAATCCATGCGTGAAGCTCCATTCCGCGACGGTGGCATTGCTCTATCATCCACTGCAGTGGATCCCAATATGGATTAGGCGCCTTGCCTTGTTGTCCGGTGAGGTAGCGACTCCATGGCTCATAATCGCTTTTGTAAAGAGCGTCGCACTCCGGGCGCACCTGGAAGATGATAGCGTTCACGCCATCCGCCTTCAGCACGTCAAGTTGCCTTGCCAGGCGTAGCTGTATGGTCTGTGTTGACTGGCCTTGAAACTGCCCGTTGACACATTGAATCCACGCGCCGCGAAACTCCCGCTTTTGCGCGTAGGTGCCTATTATGGATAATAATAGTATTGCTATAATATAGATACGTTTCATAATGACCACAAAGTTACAAAAAATAAGGGCACGAACAGTATGTTCATGCCCTTATTTTATTCAGTTTGTTAAAAAAAAGTATTGTGTCGAGTTCTTTGTGATATCTCGTCTTCAGAATCTATAGCCAATTGTAAGCAAGGCCTGGTGGCGGTTTATGTTAACCTTAGCGCCTTCGCTTACTATGTTCTCGTATTTCGCGTCGTCCTTGCTTGAAGAATAAAAGCTCATGAATGGATAGAACTCGCCGGCGGTATGGCTAAACTGATATGCCATGTCTATATAGAACTTGTCGAGCGTAAAGCCAACGCCACATGTGAAACGATTGGTCGCCTTCCAGTTGGTGTAATCTGCCGACGTGGCATAGCCAACGCCAGGAGATTGAAGTGAGCCGTCACGATATGCCTTGTCGTTGAACTGCGGCGACATATAGTTGTAACCCACGCGAAGTGCCAACTTAGGCATTGGCTTGTACTCCAAGCCAACCTTCAACAAGTGCACGCTCTTGAGGTTGAGCTTCGTGTCTTTGTTCATGGCCTCGTCCGAACTGCTATTTGAATAATAGCTTCCCGTCCATTCGTCATAGTATGAAGTGCCATCATTTACACGGTTGTTGATGGCTCCGTACTTCTGATACTCATAAGTGACGCCCACGGCAACATTATTGCCAAAGGTGTTTCCGAGGCTCACGCCAAACTTCCACGGGGTGTAAACCTTGTACTCGTAGTCGGCCGTATTGCCGACCTTGTAGTTTTCTTTGTCCGTAAATAACGTCAGGTCGTAAGCTCCCTGCATCTTCAGGTCGTAGAACACTGGAGTGTTGACATACATGCCAATACGGAAAGGAGACTCAGAGACTGGGCGGAATATGGCGCCAAACTTAACGTCAAATCCCGTACCGTCAATCTTCAGCTGCTCATAATTATCAGTCAGGGCACCCGTGTTGTCATTCTCAGCATAGTACTTGTTGCCGCGATAGTTCACGTCGTGCAAACCAAACGTGACGCCGAGGAACACGCGGTCGTTGATGTTTCCGCTGATGTTGAAGTCATATTCGCCAATATATCCATATTCATGCTGGCCGAAACCGTAGGACGTGGCGTTGTAATAGTCCATTTTACCTTCCTTGTTGTCAACGAGGAGTTGCGCGTAAGCATCGTCCACGGCGTTCCATGCCATGCTCCCTTTTTGCGCATAGCCTAAATGGTATTTTGCGGCACTGAGCTTGTTGAGTGAGGCGTTGTTGAGAGAGCCGCTCGTTGAAAGGATCTGGTCGAAGTTGCGACTCTTGTGGTAGTTGAAGCCAAGGTTTAGCCAAGAATTGCTTCCGGTCCTTGAAGCCCAAACGAAGCCCACTTGGTCGAAGCTGGCGTTAGTGGCGTTGCCATCGAAATTCAAGCCTTTGTCTTTCTTGGAGTTTTCGCCCGACTGAGAAACCAGTCCGCCGGAAACGGCAAACTGTGACTTGCGAAATAGTCCGATGCCGGCAGGATTCGACTGCATCGTAGACAAGTCGGCACCAAGAGCTTCCATGGCTCCACCCATGCCTACATAGCGAGCTGTGCCATTCAGTTCGTTCTCTATCAGTTTGGTATCTTGATAAGTCTCTTGGGCCGAGACGGACGTGGGAATCAGTCCGGTAGCGACGAGCAAAAGAAGATATTTTGATTTCATGATATTTGCGTTTAATAATCTGGTTTGTCTAAATATTAACTTATCTCAGCCTTTTAGCGTCTTCCACCACCGAAATGGCCGCCTCCGCCGCCAAAGGATCCGCCTCCACCGCCGAAGGTTCCGCCAGAGCGTCCGCCGCCTCCACCGATGCTGCCGCCTCCACCGAAGCTGCCAGAGTTGCCTCCACTGAATCCGCCATAAGAGCGTGTGCCAAAGGAGTTGTTGTTGAATGTTCGCGTGCCGTTATTGTTGTTGAAGCCTCGGTTGTCTTGTGAACGAGAGCCGAACGAGCGGTTGCCGGCACTGCGAGAGGTTAAACCACCATACGAGCGGTTGCCTGTGGGAGCGTTGCCGTAGCTTCTGCCCGCGGTCCATGTGCGCTGACCAGTGTAGCCACCAGAGTGCATTCCGCCATTGTTGACAATCACGCCGCCACCCCAGTAAGGACGGTCCCAACCGTGCCAACCATAGTGATAAGGTCTGCCCCAGCCGTAGTAGCCATAATAATATGGACTGTACCAGCCGGCATAGCCATAATACCATGGGTCATACCAACCGCCGTACCAACCACCATACCATCCTCTGTACCAAGGATCACACCATGAGCCGTACCAGCCGTATGGGCCATAGAAGCTGTCGTAGAACCAAGGATCGTAGAACCCATCCCAACGTGACATACGACGTGTATAAGTATAGTCATCGCCATTGTCGAACTTGGCGCTGCCAGGATACACGTAAGCCGTGTCTGCCATTGATGAGTCGCGGTAAACTCCGTCGCCAGGCATGAAAGTGATAATGTCGTTGCCCAACGAGTCGGAACCTATCTTCTGATAATAGCTGTTCAGCCTGCCGTAGCGGTTGTATTCGTCTACCTCACGTTTGCTGCCGCAATAATAGGTTTGCTTCTCCGTTTCCGGAGCAGCAACTTTCTTACTCGGAGTAAAGTAAACATCGTCCTGTGCCATCGATGCCAGCGGCATCGCCCCCGCAAGAACTAATAGCATCAATAACTTCTTCATATCTTTACCTTTTAAATAGTTGTTCTTATGCGTTCTTATTTTCTAATGTGCAAATTTAATGCCTTATCTCTTGCAAATTTACGGAAAAACCCTAACCCTTGGTAGGTTTTCCCCTATTTTTTTTACTTTTGCACTGATATTTATATTACATTTTCATTTGATCGCACAACTATTATGGAATATTTAGAGGCAGAGTTCACCATTACGTGTCCTGACGGTCTTTTGCAGGTTGCACGTGACCTTTTGGCAGACGCTGCGGCTACATCTGGCTTTGAGTCGTTTGAGGATACTGACAGTGGCATGCGAGGGTTCGTTCAAACCGCGCTTTTCGATGAGGACGAACTTAAAGCGCAATTGAGCGAGTTCCCCTTGCAAGACACTAACGTCTCGTATGTCATTAAGCAGGCAGAGGACAAAGACTGGAACAAGACATGGGAAGACAATGGTTTCGACCCAATTGATATTGACAATGGAAAGCTACTTGTGGTGGATGCCAACCATTGTGATGATGTTTCTCTGCCCACGACGAGTATGGTAATCAAGATTGACGCAAAGCTGGCATTTGGCACAGGCACGCATGAGACCACACAAATGATAATCTCAACGCTGCTTGACCTTGACGGCTCCAACATGTTGCCACTAAAGGGTAAGCGAGTGTTAGATTGCGGATGCGGCACGGGCATTCTTGGCATTGCTGCTTCAATGCTTGGCGCGAGCGAGGTGATAGGTTACGATATTGATGAGTGGAGCGTGAAAAACACCTTGCACAACGCGAAGCTCAACAATGTTGACAACGTCGAGGCTTTGTTGGGCGACGCGTCTGTTGTCAAGACCATTGCCGGCCAATTCGACATTGTGCTTGCCAATATCAATCGCAACATCTTGCTCAATGACATGGCGGTGATGAGAAGTAAGATGCTTGGTGACGCTATACTAATACTCAGCGGCTTCTACGAGGACGACATACCAATGCTTGTAGAGAAGGCTGCATCGCTTGGCCTTGGCCTTGTGCGGCAAGAAGGCAAGGGCAACTGGAGATGTCTCGTGTTCAAGGCACTTTAACTATCAAGGCCTTTTAAGAATCATTTCTCTTTAGCAATCAATCACGGTTAAGGTGGCGCCATCTACCTTGAAATGAATGTCGCGACCGTCAAAAGGCATGCCGTAAACGCGCGATGAGTCGTGCTGGTAATGTGGGCGAGGGTCAAGCTCAAGGGTCTTGCGCAACATCTCCGCCCGCCTCTCACCTAAAAGGAGCACTATTTCCTCGGGTATTACGACTTGAAGTCGTTTGATGGGGTTGCTATCCACGAACCCAGACCTCACGCCTTCGTGACTGTCGGCGTAGGCAACGTAAGGCTTTATGTCGTAGATGGGAGTGCCATCCATAAGGTCGGCGCCAAGAACGTGAAGCACCGATCCTTCCTTTGTGTTCCACTCAACGCCTTTCAGCCTTACCGAAGACAACCCCAATGGGTTAGGTCTGAAGGGCGAGCGCGTGGCAAAGACCCCCATGCGCGTGTTGCCTCCAAGCAATGGCGGCCTCACGGTGAGACTGTTGGCGGAGTGCTTGTTGGCGCTAAAGCCCCAAATGAGCCAAAGGTAGTCGAACGCCTCTAAACCACGCAATGCCTCGTCTGAGCGATACGCCTCGGTAAAGACGATGGTGCCTTCGATTTCCGCAACAAGCCCACTCTGCTTTGGTATGCCAAACTTCGATGTAAACGGCGAACGGAAGAATGCTACTGGCTTAATCTCCATGGTCAGAAAGAGAAACGGGTGAATAAT
The DNA here is from genome assembly GCA_963635115.1 of Oscillospiraceae bacterium. Taxonomy (GTDB): domain Bacteria; phylum Bacteroidota; class Bacteroidia; order Bacteroidales; family Bacteroidaceae; genus Prevotella. The sequence continues at coordinate 99,119 of CAVHEN010000003.1, forward strand.
GCGATGATGAGCATGGCAACCGTCTCAATGCCGCAAACCACTGCCGGCGTGTAAAGCTTGCAGGGGTTTGCTTTCGGCTTAAACGGTTGGGCATACTTGTGGAGATAGCGCTGGAATAAATAGTAAAGGACGCTCGCGTTTACCAATCCCACAAGCATGCCACAAAATACGTCGCCAAAATAATGCACGCCAAGGTAGACACGCGACCAACACATCAATAATGCCCATGCGCCCAATACATAAGACAACACATTCCGCCGGAAGACATAGGACACGAAGAAGAACGCTCCCCAACAGTTTGCAGCATGAGCCGACGGGAAGCCATATCTTCCGCCTCGATAACCATCTACGACATGAATCATGGCGGAGATTGGGTTCTCAAGGTTGGCAGGGCGCAAACGGTAAGCCAAGGGGCGGATGCCGGAAGAGACAACTTGATCGCAAAGCGTGATGAGGATTGCCGCAACCAGCAGGTTGCAGATGACGGCCTTAATTGGGAAATTGCGCACCATGACAACGAATAGGCTCAGGTAAAGCGGTATCCAAATGAAACGACCTGAGTACATCATCATGAAGTTGTCGAGATAGTCGCAGTGCAAGCCATTAATGGCCAATGTGATGGACGTGTCCCATTTCACGAGCGTGCCCAGCAACGACAGAAGCAAGGTTGTTACCATCATTTTATTACCTTTTAGCTATATCATCAAACAACACCTGCAGCAAAGCCTTCCCGGCTTCAAGGTTGATGCCTTTCTTCTCTCCGGCATCGTAGACGACCTTTTGCTGGATGTTGTCGTAAATCAAAGAGTTATCAGCAGAAATCATTCCTATGCCATCGTTCGGCAGGAAGAACGCGAAGTGGTTGACGGCTGCGTTCATCATGTCCTTGCTGAATGGCATGTCGTCATGCTTGATGCCCAACTGCGACAGCAGTGTGGCGGCTATGTCTTGCTGTGAGCCATACGTGTCTATGGTCATTGGCCGCACAATGGCACCGCCTGTCCAAATCAATGGTACATGGTATCGCCAGGGCTTGAAATTGTCGAGATGCTCTGGCCATGCTCCAAGATGGTCTGGCACGAGTATGACTACGCTGTTGTCCCACTTCTTGTAGCGTTTGAGACGTTCCACGAATCTGCCAATGCTATTGTCTGAATAGGAAAACGCGTTGAGGATCTTGTTCTTCAACCGGTGGTAAGGCACGTCGAAAGGCTCGTGCGAGCTCGATGTTTGAATGACAGTGAAACGTGGTTTGCCATTGTCGTGCAACTCATGCTCAACACGCTTAAATAGCAGATGGTCAGGCACTCCCCATTTGCTCAGTCGCTCGTTTATCGGGAAGTCTACATCCTCCGTGATGTGCTTGAACCCTTGGTTGACAAGAAACGAACGCATGTTGGTGAAGTCGGCATCACCACCATAATAATAATATGTGTCGTAGCCTTCTTTGTCAAGGTGCGACGCTATGGAAGGCAGGTTCGCTGTTTTCCTTGGAAACTTCATCAAGCTCACGGTTGACGGAGCAGGGTAGCCTTGCAATATCGAAACGAGTCCACGGTCAGTGCGGAAGCTGTTGGCATAGAATCGGTTGAAGTAAATGCCTTCACGTTTCAACTTGTTAATGTAAGGGGTGACACCGTGTACGTTCGTCACCGAGTCGGAGAAACTTTCCATTATTATGATGTACACGTCTGGCTTCTTCACGCCAGGGCGGAGCAAGCGTCCGATGCTGTCTTGCGATGCCTTAGGGTATAATTGGCGGTAAATGGTATGAGCCGTGGCGTCGTCCATGAAGCGGTATTGCGCCGAGAAGTTCTCGTTGTGCGACACGCTCTCCATAAATGACAGAAGAGGGTTCACTGCCGCGTGGTTTAGTTCTTGAACCTGCGAGAAATAAGCCCTTCCTGAGTTCATAGTCGCCACGGTTACCCCTCCACGGATTGGCAAAAACAGTAAAGCGGTGAGAAGAAGCAATGGCAGCCATTGCAAGCGGCTTGCTTTCCGCATGAACACGTCCCCACCCCATATGCGCCAAAGCACATGGAACGCCAAGAGGATGACAGACACGCAGATGATAAAAGCGACGACTCCAAGAAGAGCTTGCCACCAAACCACGCTTGCCATGGCCGACGTGGGCGAAGAGAAGATGAAAAACAGTGGAGTCGAGTCGAGAGGATAACCCCAATAGCCGTAAAGTGCCATGTTGGCAACAAACGATAGCGAGACCACGATGGCTCCTATCAGCGACCATCCTCCAACAATCATCATCATTGCCTGGCTGGCTTTCTGCGAATGTATCGCCTTTATGGCTATTCCGCTCACGGTCAATACCAAAGCTGGAATCGCCGTGAGATAGCCTGCCATGGACATGTCAAGAGGCAAGCCATGCCAAATCACGTCAAAAACATTGGCGAGACCTCCATAGGTTAGCAGGAACAACGGCTTCTGTAAAACAAAGAAAAGTGTCCACATCAAGAAAGTGGACACCAGTAGCAAGACTTTTTTTCTCATTGTAGGCAAAAGCTTATACTTTCAGCTCGTCAAGCCCACTCCAAAGAATGGTTTGCCCGTCTTTGGTAAGCTCGAACCAAGGTTCCTCGTCGCGAAGGGAGATGTCGTCATAATCGAACGGAAGCACCACGGTGTCATGACCGTCGGGAAGCACCAGTCCCATCTTGCCTTCTTTCTCGGCTATGACCGGCATGGAGATCAGGTCGTCGACATAGACAAACGGAGTGCGCAAGAAGTCGTACTGTGGATGAATAAGAATAGCGCCATCAACATCCTTGATGCCATACTTGCCATTCTCCTCAAACACCTCGTGAAATCTCACGTATTTTTCCCTCATGCGGTTCACGTAGAAGTCCATGGTCTCTTCATCGGCGACCATTGTCACGAAATAGTTGTAAGAATCGCAGAAGTTTGCCATGGAGCGGGCTATTAGCATTCTCCAATCGAGATCGGCTATGACTTTCCGGTTGAGGTCTATATATTTAGCCATCACGCGTTCGCGCTCAGGGATAGACAGTGTCGCTATTCGCTGTTCAACTTTCTCCAGCATCGACATTGAGCCACGTGCCTTGATGTAACGGTGGATTTGCCGTCCCATCTCTCCGGCAAAGAACTTATCCAATTGCCTAAGCTCTATTTCGTCACGGAATATACCATCGATTGCCATATCAAACTTGTGTTTAACGGTTTTTCTTGTCTTTTCTGCAAATTTACAAACAATGATTGTAATTCCCAAATAAATCCATCACTTTATGCTGTTGTTTGAAGCGACATTGAGCAAAAAAACGAGTGGTTTGGAGCTAGCAAGTGAGTGTCTTCGAGCGAAATAGCGAGTGCTTGAGAGCTAAAAAGCCAGTGGCTTGGAGTGAGAGGGTGAGCTGTTGGCTCTATATTGTTTGATGAAGGAAAACTATCTTCATGCCTCTTTCCTTCGTTTGCCTTCGCGGCGCAATCGCATTGCCATCGTGCCGTAATCGCGTTGTCTTCGCGCCACAATCGCAATGCCTTTACGCCCCTCTCGCATTATGTATAAATTTATTTCTGCAATCGTTAACCTGCATGAATAACATGGACCTCTACGAAAAGGCTGATACTAAACGACTTGTAATGTAATCTATATTGATTGCGGACGTTGAATAATGACGTGGACAGGCTTGAAGTCTATATTCTTATCTCATAAGGCCCATGTGCAGGGGCGGGCCCTGTGCCCGTCCGCTACCCAAAAGGTGCACGGTCTACATTTTTACTTAATATATTCGCACGATATTGTTTTGTTGACGGTCACGGCAGCCACACCCAGCAAAACTTCCATATAAATGAAAAAGGGTTGAGAACCAATGATGATTCTCAACCCTTACAATATTTACGAATGACGATTATTCGTTGAGTTTAGCCTTTGAGAAGATTAGTTGTTCTCAGGGCGAAGTTGGCGAACTGTCTCGCCTGCGCGCCACATTTCCATGTCGTGCATTTCTTTCAGCTCCTCGTTCAGCTTCTCGCGATAGTCGAGCTGTGAGTTCTTGTCAATAGAAATCTGAGCCTCGTTGCCGCTCTCAACTGATGCATAGAGCCACTCCATCACAGGCAAGCAAGCTGCCTTGAAGCGAGGACGCCAGTCGAGTGCACCGCGCTGTGCGGTTGTAGAGCAGTTGGCATACATCCAGTCCATACCCTTCTCACCGAAGAGAGGGCCAAGGCTCTGAGTGAGCTCCTCAACGGTCTCGTTGAAAGCCTCAGAAGGTGAGTGTCCGTGCTCACGCAGCACTTGATACTGAGCTTCGAGCAAACCCTCGATAGCACCCATCAGTGAGCCACGCTCACCTGTAAGGTCAGAAGTTGCCTCCTTGTGGAATGTTGTCTCGAACAGATAGCCTGAGCCGATACCAACGCCCATTGCCAAAGTCTTATCCTTGGCGTTGCCAGAAGCGTCCTGATAAACTGCATAGCTTGAGTTGAGGCCGCGACCCTCAAGGAACAAAGTGCGGAGTGATGTGCCAGAACCCTTAGGTGCGACCATGATCACGTCTACATCCTCTGGAGGAACCACGCCTGTGCGGTCGTTCCAGTTGATGGCAAAGCCATGGCTGTAATACAGTGACTTACCCTTTGTCAGGAAAGGCTTGATTTTTGGCCACTGTGAGATCTGACCAGCGTCTGAAAGCAACATGGCGATAATTGTGCCTTTCTCAGCTGCCTCCTCGATAGAGAACAATGTCTTGCCAGGAACCCATCCATCGGCAACGGCCTTGTCGTAGCTACGACCCTTGCGCTGACCAACGATTACGTTGAAACCGTTGTCGCGAAGGTTGCATGCCTGACCAGGACCCTGAATACCGTAACCAATAACCGCGATGGTCTCATTCTTCAGCACCTCGCGTGCTTTCTCTAATGTGAACTCCTCTCTCGTGACGATGTTCTCTTCAACGCCACCAAAATTCATTTTTGGCATAATTATAATACTTTTAAGTATAACTTGTTGTTTACTTTTCTATTCTTTGGGTGGTTCTTTAATTGGGTGCAAAGGTAACGGTTTTGTACAAAACGACCAAAGGTTTCTTTCAATCTTTTACAAATTTAACCATGCACCTTACAATCTCTACTTCTTTTTCTGCCTTTTTCGTCATTTTAACCACATATTCGCCTTCTGCCACCTGCGCCTTGTAGATGCGGACGACATCACCCACATGAGCCTCGGCTACATATGCGATGTCTATGCGTCGCAAGTTGTGAGTGCGATAGTAATCGATGTCAAAGAGGTCAAGCACATGGTCAATATACTTTATGGAATTGAAATGGCCGTTGATGTCTATATCATTATAATATATGTTTATCTCTCTGGCCAGCTCAAGGTCTTGACCAATGACAACCCTTGCAGGCGGGTCCATTGGGCACTCCTTGCCTGTCTCGACATATTTCTCTATCAGGCCATCGTGGACTGAATAGATGTCGGTAGGTTGACGGGTATCGATGTCTATCATCGCCCAAATGCTTCGTCCGTATGCGTAAGGCTTTCTGCCATCTTGGCTTACGACGGCATAGTTGCGGCTAGTGAAAAACTTCTTGACGGAGTCTACCCAAGTCTGCACCTCTACCTTGTCGTATGCCTTTGGCATTTCCACAATCTCGAAGGCAAAACGAGACAGGACCCATGTCTTGCGTTTTTGATTCAGCTCCGCCACACCATAGCCGCGATCGCTGCTATGGTAGTCGGAGGCATTCAGCATTCCATTGCCCAAATGACCAGGAAAAAGGCGGTTACTGAAATCGCAATGGAATGGTTCGATTTGGAACTTGTATGCGCCTACCTTGGGCAAAAGCTCCTTATTCTCCATGTTCTTGAAGATATTTGGTGACAGGCTCCTCAAAGCTTCGCGTCACGGCTATGCGGCCGGAACGAGTGTATTGAAGCAGACAGTCGAAGCTGTTGAGCCTTGAGTAAAGGTCGGTGATGTCTTCTGTTAACCCCGTAAACAACACTGTGGCATATGTGGGGTTAACTTCCATCATACGGGCATTGTGTTGTCGGATTGCACGTGAGATCTCCGGATTGTCAAGAAGAATTGGCGTCGAAATCTTGTAAAGTGCGACCTCATGGATGAACAACTGGTCATCCGTATAGAAGTCGGCCTTTATCACGCTTATCTTCTTCTCTATTTGCTTCTTTATTTTAGAAATCTGGTCGGCATCGCACCAGCAGGTGATGGTGTATTTATGAATGCCATCAATGCTTGAGGCCGACACGTTTATGCTCTCGATGTTTATTTGGCGTCGAGTGAAAACGCCGGTTATCTCGTTGAGGACACCAGCCACGTTCTCACTGTATACCAATAGTGTATAGAATTTGTTTTCCATTGAATTCCAAGCTTATATCAGCGATTGTTAAACCTAATGGTTAAATGTCAAGATGCAGTTGCATTTCATCTACAGAACTGCCTGGCGTTACCATTGGCGTCACGTTCTCATCTTCCTTGACTGCGCATTCAAGGATATAGGGACCGTCTGTGGTCACCATCTTCTCCACCTTTGCCTTTAGCTCGTCACGATTGGTCACCACGTCGTAGTTGATGCCATATCCTTGCGCTATCATTTGGTAGTGTGGATTAAGCATATAGGTGAACGAGCGGCGATGGTTGAACATCAAGTCTTGCCATTGGCGCACGTTGCCGAGATAATGGTTGTTGAGAAGTATTATCTTGACTGGAGCTTGCTGCTCCATGATGGTGCCAAGCTCTTCTATGCACATCTGGAAACTTCCGTCGCCAGTAAACAAGACTACTTGCCTGTCGGGTGCGCCGAATGTTGCGCCAATTGACGCTGGAAGACCGAAGCCCATGGTGCCGAAGCCGCCACTGCTGACAACGCTGCGCTCTTTCTTAAACTTGAAATAACGGCATGAGAACATTTGGTGCAGACCAACGTCGTTGCACATTACCGCCTCGCCATTGGTTGCCTCTGCCACGGCGTTTATGACCTCACCCATCAGCAACTCGCCATCTTTGGGGCGCACTGACGGATCGATTACCTCACGCTTCTCCTCCTCATATAGCGGAGTGAACGACTCAATCCATTTCTTGTGTTCGTTCTTGTTGACCAATTGCGTGATACGAGCCAGGCTCTCCTTACAGTCTCCAATCACTGCCACGTCGGTCTTGACGTTCTTGTCGATCTCCGCGGGGTCTATGTCAAGATGTATTATCTTTGCTTGCTTGGCATATGTGTCGAGCCTGCCTGTGACACGGTCAGAGAAGCGCATGCCTATTGCGATAAGCACGTCACACTCTTGTTGTTTTATGTTTGGCGCATAGTTGCCGTGCATTCCGAGCATGCCCATGTCCAAGGGATGGTCTGTGGGCAATGCCGACAGACCCAAAAGCGTGCGTGCCGCCGGTATGTCTGCCTTCTCAAGGAACTCGCGCAATTCATTCTGCGCATTGCCTATCTCCACGCCGTGACCCACAAGGGCGAAAGGCTTCTTGGCATTGTTGATAAGCTCAGCCGCGGCTTCCACGGCTTCCTCGCTGATCTTAGGATAAGGGTTGTATGAACGCACGGTGTCGGTCTTGCCTGGCATCCATTTCGCCTTGCCCACCTGAGCGTTGCGTGGGAAGTCGAGTACCACAGGGCCAGGACGGCCGCTCCTTGCAATGTAGAACGCGCGGTTTACCGCCCATGCCACATCTTCGGGACGACGAATCTGGTAGCTCCACTTGGTGATGGGTTGCGCCATGTCCACGAGGTCAACCTCTTGGAAAGCGTCTGTTCCCAATGCCTTCACGCCCACCTGGCCTGCTATCACGACAAGGGGAATAGAGTCCATCATGGCATCGGCAACACCGGTCAGCGTGTTGGTGGCTCCGGGGCCTGAGGTCACAATTGCCACGCCCACGTTGCCGCTGACACGGGCAAAGCCCTCAGCGGCATGAGCTGCAGCTTGCTCGTGTCTCACGAGCACGTGCTTGAACCATGGGTCTTTCTTGTGTGTATATGTATAAAGAGCATCGTAAACGGGCATGATGGCACCACCGGGATAACCAAAGATGGTCTTCACGTCTTCTTGATACAAGGCGCGCATCAGTATCTCTGCGCCGCTTACTTCCTCGCCTATCTTCACCCCCGCCCAGGGTGCTATGGGTTCTTTCATATCTTGTTTTTGCATAAAATACTTATATCCGAAGCATTCTTGTGATGCGTGGATTCTTAGTCGATGATTCTCACGCCACCCTTGTCAGCCGAGCTCACGCTCTGCGCATATGCACGAAGTGCCTTGCTTACCACGCGGTTGCGCTTCAGCGGTTGTTGTGGACGGGCGTTGAGCTCTTCGTCGCTCAACTTCACGTTGATGCTGCGGCTTGGTATGTCTATCACGATTATGTCGCCATCCTTGATCTTGCCAATGTTGCCGCCTGATGCAGCCTCAGGGCTGATGTGGCCAATGCTCAAGCCGGACGTACCGCCAGAGAAGCGTCCGTCGGTGATGAGAGCGCACTCCTTGCCAAGGTGGCGGCTCTTTATATAAGATGTAGGATAAAGCATCTCTTGCATTCCTGGGCCTCCCTTAGGACCTTCGTGGGTGATGACAACGCAGTCGCCCGCATTCACCTTGCCACCGAGAATGCCATCGCAAGCATCCTCTTGCGAGTCGAAGCACACGGCTGGGCCCTCGAAGTGCCAAAGTTCCTGGTCCACACCGGCTGTCTTCACCACGCAACCGTTCTGCGCGATGTTTCCGAAGAGTACTGCCAAACCACCGTCCTTGGTGTAGGCATGCTCCAGCGAGCGGATGCAACCGTTCTCGCGGTCGGTATCGAGACTTTCCCACTGAGCGTCCTGACTGCCCATCTGGGTAGAGAACTTCATGCCTGGGGCGCTATGGTATATGCGGTCTGCCTCTGGGTCAAGGCTTGTGCCGGTGATGTCGTATTTCTTCATCTGCTCATCGAGAGTCTTGCCATCGACGCGCTTGACCGCGCCATTGATCAAGCCACCCTTGTTCAACTCGTTCAAGATTCCGAGTATACCGCCAGCGCGGTTGCATTCCTGCACGCTATACTTCTGCGTGTTAGGAGATAGCTTGCAGAGGCAAGGCACCTTGCGGCTGAGCTGGTCGATGTCTTCCATCTTGAAGTCTACCCCACCCTCTTGCGCCACGGCGAGCAAGTGGAGCACGGTGTTCGTGCTGCCGCCCATGGCAATGTCGAGAGTCATGGCGTTGAGGAACGCGTCGCGTGTAGCAATGCTGCGTGGCAGCACGCTCTCGTCGCCATCCTCATAATAGGCAAAGGCGTTCTTCACGACAAGACGGGCTGCATCCTTGAAGAGCTGGATGCGGTTCTTATGGGTTGCGAGAATGGTGCCGTTGCCAGGCAGGCTCATGCCGATGGCCTCGGTGAGCGAGTTCATGGAGTTGGCTGTGAACATTCCTGAGCAACTGCCGCAACCAGGGCAAGCGCACTGCTCAATCTGCTTCATCTCCTCGTCGGAGACGCTTGTGTCGGCACCCTTGACCATGGCTGTTATCAGGTCGGCGTTCTCACCCTTCCATCGGCCGGCCTCCATTGGGCCGCCAGAACAGAATACGGTAGGAATGTTCAGGCGCATGGATGCCATGAGCATACCTGGAGTGACCTTGTCGCAGTTGGAGATGCAAATCATGGCGTCCGCCTTGTGGGCGTTGACCATATACTCCACAGAGTCGGCTATGATGTCGCGTGAGGGAAGCGAGTAAAGCATTCCGTCGTGACCCATGGCGATGCCGTCGTCCACGGCGATGGTGTTAAACTCAGCCGCAAAGCAGCCCATTGCCTCAATCTCTTTCTTGACAATCTGCCCTATCTCGTGGAGGTGAGTATGACCTGGTACAAACTGCGTGAAACTGTTAACTATTGCGATAATAGGCTTTCCAAACTGCTCGTGCTTCATTCCGGCTGCCACCCAAAGGGCCCTGGCTCCTGCCATCCTACGACCTTCTGTGCATACCGCGCTTCTCAATTGATGCTTCATCTTGTGTGTTTTCTATTTTATTGTTTTATTTTTGCAAAGTTACTGACTTTTATTGTCATTTGCAACAATCATAAGTAAACTATTTACAAATCTGTCGGATTTATAAGCAGAACCTACAAAAAACCACCAATCTATAAACAGATTGGTGGCGTGATGTTATAGTTTCTCGGATTTGTCGCGCGTTTACTTATAGAACTCGTGCCTTGCGGCTGAGAGTGTGTTCTTCATCAGCGAGCAAATGGTCATGGGGCCAACTCCTCCTGGCACGGGAGTGATGAATGAGCACTTAGGCGCTACCTCGTCGAATTTAACGTCGCCATTGAGTCGCCATCCACGCTTGCGAGTGGCATCCTCAACGCGCGTCGTGCCCACGTCGACGATTACCGCGCCTTCTTTGACCATGTCTGCCGTTACGAAGTCTGGGCGGCCAATCGCGGCGATGATGATGTCAGCCTCACGGCACTCTTGCTTCAATGTCTTGGAGTGTGAATGGCACACCGTGACCGTGGAGTCGCCATATTGCTTCTGCATCATCAGTTGCGCCATTGGCTTGCCAACGATGTTGCTTCTGCCGAGTATGACGCACTTCTTTCCCGACGTCTCTATATTATAATGTCTCAGCAGGGTGAGGATGCCGAGTGGCGTGGCAGAGATGAAGCATGGCAAGCCTATTGCCATCCTGCCCACGTTGATGGGGTGAAAGCCGTCCACATCTTTCTTATAGTCGATAGCCATTATCACCCTCTGCTCGTCGATGTGCTTTGGCAAAGGCAACTGCACGATGAAGCCGTCTACGCTCGCGTCGTTGTTGAGGCGATCGACGCAAGCCAGGAGTTCTTCCTCCGTGACGTCATCCTCATACCTTATGAGCGTAGACTTGAAGCCGCATTGCTCGCAAGCAATGACCTTGTTTTTCACGTAGGTCTCAGAGCCTCCGTCGTGACCCACGAGCACAGCCACGAGGTGAGGCTGCTTGCCTCCCTCGTCCATGATGTTTTTCACTTCCTGGGCTATTTGCTCCTTTATGGCAGCGGCGGTAGCCTTACCGTCTATCAACTGGTAGCTCATTTCATTTTCGGCATATTGCGCATCATCTGTTTCATTCCGCTTCCCGTGACCATCTTCATCATCTTGCGGGTCTGGTCAAACTGCTTCACGAGGCGGTTGACCTCCTGGATACTTGTGCCCGAGCCCTTTGCTATGCGCAACTTGCGGCTTTGGTTGAGTATCTCGGGATTGGTGCGCTCCTTTGGCGTCATGGAGCGGATTATAGCCTCGATGCCGTTGAAGGCATTGTTGTCGATGTCTATGTCCTTTATCGCCTTGCCAACACCAGGGATCATGGAAGCCAAGTCCTTGATGTTGCCCATCTTCTTGATCTGCTCTATTTGCTTGAGGAAGTCGTTGAAGTCGAACTTGTTTTTCTGGATCTTCTTCTGCAGACGTTTTGCCTCCTCCTCGTCAAACTGCTCCTGGGCACGCTCCACAAGGGATACCACGTCGCCCATGCCGAGGATGCGGTCTGCCATACGCTCTGGGTGGAACACGTCGATAGCTTCCATCTTCTCACCCGTACCAATGAACTTGATCGGCTTGGTGACCACGGTCCTGATAGACAGTGCGGCACCACCACGAGTGTCGCCGTCGAGCTTGGTGAGCACGACGCCATCGAAGTCGAGACGGTCGTTAAACTCCTTTGCCGTGTTGACGGCGTCCTGACCCGTCATCGAGTCGACCACGAAGAGGGTCTCATCGGGATTGACGTGCTCTTTGAGCGAAGAGATCTCGTTCATCATCTGCTCGTCCACTGCCAGACGACCGGCGGTGTCTATGATCACCACATCATGGCCCTTGGCCTTTGCCTCTTGGATGGCGTGATCGGCTATCTCGTTCACCTTCTTGTTGTCGGGCTCGCTATACACTGGCACGCCAACGCCCTCGCCCACAACCTTCAACTGGTCGATGGCGGCAGGACGGTAGACGTCGCAAGCCACGAGCAGCGGGTTCTTGTGTTGCTTGTTCTTGAGCATGTTGGCGAGCTTGCCACTGAATGTGGTCTTACCAGAGCCCTGAAGACCCGACATGAGCACTATGGCTGGCTTGCCCGAGAGGTGAAGCTCCGCTGCCTCGCCACCCATGAGCTTGGCGAGCTCGTCGTGGACGATTTTCACCATGAGCTGTCCTGGCTTGATGGCGGTAAGCACATTCATGCCAAGCGCTTTGTCCTTTACGGTATCGGTAAACTCCTTTGCGACCTTATAGTTGACGTCGGCATCGAGTAGCGCGCGGCGCACGTCTTTCAGCGTGGCAGCGACATTGAGCTCGGTTATCTTTCCCTCACCCTTCAGTATCTTGAACGAGCGTTCAAGGCGATCGGTTAAATTCTCAAACATATTGTTAATTAGCTAATTTTCTGCAAAGGTACGATTAATTTATCAAAAACATAGCCATTACACGTATATTTCATTATGAGAATTCTTCCTGGCGGAGGGCAAATTGTCACGAATGCTTGCGGTAGCTAATCACCGCCCAAACGTTCATGATGGCTGCTATCACGGCGAGAGCCAGCACTTGGTGGGCAATGCTGCCGAAACCGCCGCCGCGCACGAACACCGTGCGGATGGCATCGATGAAGTAGTGCATAGGGTTGACGTAGGTGGTGAGGTAAGCCCAATGCGGCATGGAGCGCACAGGCGTGAACAGGCCACTCAGGAGCAAGAGGCACACCACGAAGAACCACATCACGAAGACCGCTTGCTGCATCGTGTCGTTGTAGTTGGAGATGACCAGTCCCATTCCGCTGAAGATTAGCGCCAGGAGCATCGCCAGGAGGTAGACCCATAGCAGGCTGCCCTCCGACGTGATGCCATAAACCGCCCATGCCAGCACCAGGCAGATGGTCATCACCACCAACGCTATCAGCCAATAAGGAATGAGCTTGGCGAGGATAAAATCGGTCTTGCCCACTGGCGTCACGTTGATGGCCTCGATGGTGCCGCTCTCCTTCTCGCCCACGATGTTGAGGGCGGGCAGGAAGCCACACATCAGCATCACGAGGATTGCCAGCAGCGAGGGTATCATGAAGAGCTTGTAGTTGAGGTTCTTGTTGTAGAGGTAGAGCACGGCAACGGTCTCACGTGCCTTCTGGCTGAGACTTGCAGAAGCGGAACCTGAGGCTACCACGCCTTTGCCTGCCTCCATGATGTGCTGCGAGATGATGCTCGAAAGATAGGCGTTGCCCATGTTGCCCTTAGTGCCGTTCACGGCATTGGTCGCCACCAAGAGCTGTGGATTCCTGCCCAGCCTCATGTCGCGCTCGAAGTGAGGCGGAATCTCCACTATGGCATCCGCCTGTGAGTTCTCCACGTCTTCCATCGCCTCGGCATAAGTTCCCTTCTGTCCATGGAAGAGGAAATAGTTGCTTGCCTGGATGCGACGCACCAGCTGCGCGGACATGGTGGAATGGTCGTTGTCTACCACGTCCACCATGATGTTTTTCACCTCCATGTTCATCACCCACGGCATGACGCACATGATCATGATGGGGAACACGAAGATGAGACGAGGTATGAACGCGTTTCTGCGTATCTGCAGAAACTCCTTATGAATCAAATATTTAATGGTCATCTTTTTATGAGTGTTAAGTTTTCGCCGTTTAGCTTTCGCGGTCGCGGCGTGGAGGCACTGCGATTGCGGCACAAAGCCATCGCCATTGCGGCGCGAAGGCAACGCCATTACGGCGCGAAGGCGAAAGGCTGATTTCGCGCTACGATTATCGCGCGGCGCCCAGCGCTGCGCCTGCCTTATTCCAATCTCTTCTTGAAGTTGAGCAATGCCGCTGTCAGTAAGACGACGAGCATGATGAGCAAGACTGCAACCTCCTGTGCCACCTTGTCTATGTCCACGCCCATTATCAGCAATTTGCGCATCGCCGAGATGTAGTATCGTGGCGGGATCACTGCCGAAATATACTGCAACACGGTGGGCATGCTCTCCACGGGAAACATCATGCCGCTGAGCAAGATGCTGGGCAACATGAGCATCATCGCCGAGGCGAGCAACGCCACAAGCTGAGTCTTTGCCACGGTGCTGATGAGCAAGCCGAGCGACAACGCCACGAGGATGTAGATGCCCGATACCACGAATATCCAGAACAGGCTCCCAGCCACGGGCACGTCGAGCACGTAACGTGAGATCAAGAGGATGCTCGTCAGGATGGCGAAGGCAAGGGCTAGATAAGGCACCACCTTGGCAACGATGGTCATCAAGGGGCTGACGGGACTCACCAAGAGCACTTCCATTGTTCCCCTCTCCTTCTCCCTCACGATGCTGATGCTCGTCATCATGGCGCAGATCAGCATGAGGAGCATGCCCATGATGCCCGGCACGAAGTTGTAGCAGCTACGCATCTGTGGGTTGAAGAGGAGCGAAGTTTTGAGCGAAGATTTAAGTGAAGAACGTAGAGTGAAGAGTGAAGAATTCTCTTGCTCTGCGGCTTGAGTTTCTGAAGAAGAGACTGGAAGCAAGGCATTATGATTCTTCACTCTTCGTTCTTCACTCTTCACTCTCCCCTCTTCACTCTTCACTCTCCCCTCTTCACCCTTCACTCCTAATATCTGAGAGGCGTAGTTGGCATACATTTGTGCCATGTTCGGGTCGGCTCCATCCACTATCACCTGGATGATGCTATTAGATCCTTCATTCTTCACCCGTCGCTCTCCACTCAGAAACACCACGGCCATGTCGGCCTTCTGGTCGCGGATGAGCCGTTCAGCCTCGGCAGGCGTGTTCACCTTATATAAGATGTCGAAGTATTCGTTGGCACCAAGCGCCTCCACGCATTGCTGTGTCTGATGGTCGACGGCGGAGGTCACAATGATGGTTCGCACATTCTTCACGTCGGTGGAAATGGCGAAACCGAAGAGCAACATCATCACCACGGGCATGCCGAAGAGCACAAGCATCGTCCGCTTGTCTCGCAGGATGTGGCGCGTCTCCTTGATGACAAAAGCTATAAACTGTTTCACGACTATAATTTATAATGCTGAATGTTAAATGTTATGTGTTGAATTAGGCATACGCCATAAGAGTATAGGATTCTCCACTCTTCACTCATCGTTCTTCATTCTTCGTTCTTCACTCTTCACTTCCTCGTGGATTGTCGGGCGAGATAGGTGAAGACACCGTCCATGTCGGGTTGGTTGAGGTTGCGTTTCAGTTCATCGGGCGTGCCGAGAGCCTTTATCTTGCCGTCCACCATTATGGAGATGCGGTCGCAATATTCAGCCTCGTCCATGTAGTGAGTGGTCACGAAGACGGTGATGCCACGGTCGGCAGCCTCGTAGATGAGTTGCCAAAACTGGCGGCGCGTGGCAGGGTCGACGCCTCCGGTAGGCTCGTCGAGGAAGACTATTTCCGGCTCATGGAAGATGCTCACAGAGAAGGCGAGCTTCTGTTTCCAGCCGAGCGGAATGCTCGACACGATGTCATCGCCATGCGCGGTGAAGTCCAACTTCGCCAGCAACTCGTCGGTCTTGCGCCTGATGGTCTTGTCGTCCATGCCATAGATACCAGCGAAGAGGCGGATGTTCTCCCTCACCGTCAAGTCCTCGTAGAGCGCGAACTTCTGGCTCATGTAGCCGATGTGCTTCTTTATTTGCTCAAACTCGGTGTTGATGTCGCAGCCTGCCACTCTCCCCTCCCCGCTCGTCGGTTTGTTCAACCCCGTGAGGATGTGCATCGCCGTGGTCTTGCCTGCCCCGTTGGCACCGAGGAACCCGAATATTTCGCCTTGCCTCACGGAGAAAGAAATGTCGTCTACAGCACGGAACGAGCCAAAGGCTTTCACGAGATGGGAAACCTCGATGGAGAGTGAAGAACGCTCTTCACTCTTCACTCTTCGTTCTTCACTCTTCACTTTCTCTCCCTCTTCCATGTACCGTTCCAAGATGACCTCGGGCACGTCGATGCCCTTTACCGTCCCTTCTTGCAGGTAGGCGACACGGTCGCAACGGCGCACCTCGTCGAGATAAGGGGTGGCGACGACGATGGTGATGCCTCTTTCGCGAAGCGTGGCGAGCATGTCCCAAAACTCCTTGCGACTCACGGGATCAACGCCGGTGGTGGGCTCGTCGAGCAAGAGGATGCTTGGCCTGTGGATCAAGGCGCAAGAAAGCGCGAGCTTCTGCTTCATGCCACCCGACAGTGCCCCAGCCTTACGCTTCTTGAAAGGCTCAATCTGCGAGTAGATTGCCTTCACGTTGTCGTACTCCGCCTCAACGGTCGTGCCAAAGAGCGTGGCGAAGAACTCTAAGTTCTCCTCCACGGAGAGGTCTTGATATAGGGAGAACTTGCCTGGCACATAGCCCGTGAGCTTGCGGATGTCGCGCATGCCCTTCACCACGTCATACCCTTCGACCATGGCGGTGCCCTCGTCGGCGAGTATCAGTGTGGCAAGGATGCGGAAGAGAGAAGTCTTGCCTGAGCCATCGGGACCAATGAGCCCGAATATCTCGCCCTTGTCCACAGAGAAGCTCACATCGGTCAGAGCCCGCACCTTGCCGTATCGCTTGCTGATGCCTCTTACGTCAATCACCTTGCGGTCATTCATCTTGTCGTTCATAGCCTTTTGGTTTCTTCACACTTCAATTCTTCACGCTTCGTTCTTCGTTCATCACTCTTCACTCTTCGTTCATCACTCATCACTCTTCGTTCTTCACTTTAAAAACTTCACTTCCCCGTACATGCCTATCTTGACGTAGCCGTCGTTCTTCACGGCTATCTTGACCGCATACACAAGGTCGGCACGCTCATCATCTGTGAGGATTGTCTTCGGGGTGAACTCCGACTTCGCTGAAATCCAAGTCACCTTGCCCTGGTACTCCTTCTTCTCGCCATTGCCATAGTCGGCGAAGACCTTTACCGTCTGCCCTATCTTCACGTTCTTGAGTTGGGCGGAAGTGACGTAGGCACGGAGATACATGTTGTCGATGTCCGCCATCTTGAAGAGCGGCTTGCCCACTGTGGCAAACTCGCCCCGCTCGGCATACTTTTCGAGCACTGTGCCACTGATAGGGGCGGCGATGTGGCATTTCATCAGTTGGTCTGCCACTTGGAGCTTCTGCAGGTCGGTGGTACCCATCTGGGCGTTAAGGCTATTGGTAGAAGTGTTGAGGGAAGAGAGTTGCGCTTCCAACTGCCGTTCCAGCACCAGGACCTGGCTTCGCGCGTCGTCGAGGCACTTGCGGTTGGCGGCACCATCCTTCACCAGCAACGCAAAGCGATCGTACTCCTCACGGGCCTTGGCAAGTTGTTGCCGGGTTGCGGCCACCTGTTTTGCCATGTCGGGACGTTGCGACGCATACACCAGTTTGGTCGCCCCTATCTGTCGGGCCTTCAGATAGAGTTGCACGGTGTCTATCAAGCCAACCTGCTTGCCACACTCTATCTTGTCGCCCTCGTTCACATCGAGCTGCAAGAGCTTGCCGTTCTGTTCAGCCGCGACAGTCACCTCCGTAGCCTCGAAGGTTCCTGTGGCGTCATACTCTTTTTGCTTATCGCCGCACGATGCAAGGCTCAAAGCCGCAAGCATCATGCCCAATGCTAAAATCTTATTCTTGTTCATTGCGTTTACCTTTCTTCTTTTTTGCCTTTTTGCTCTTTTATCCTTTAAAGGTTGTTCAAGTTCCTCTGCTTGTATATTTCTTTTAACAACATGATTTCGTGCTGCGCCCTCAGCGCCTTCGCCTGGCTCACGGCGTTGATGTCTCTCACCAGTTCGTTGACGCTCTCCGTGCCAAGCTTCACCTTCTTGTCGGCCTTGCTGCGTATGCTCTCACGCAGGCGGACGATTTCATCGTCTTGTGCGATTTGGTTGCGAATGGCGATGATGTTGCCATCAGCCTCCTCATTCTGTAGGCGATTGTTGAAGAGGAAGGCGTCTCGCTGACTGTCTATCATCGCCTGCTGCACGTCCAACTTCTTGATGTCGTTCTTGCGAGTGTAGAGAGCGCCAATGTTCCACGACAGCGACACGCCACCAGCCAGCAAGCCATTGTTTACGATGTCGCTCACTTTGGTGTGCATCAAGCCCAGTGCGAAGAGGCTTACCGTAGGGCGAAGTCGGGCGTCAAGCTGCTTGCGCTGGGCGTCAAGGAGCTTGCTTTGGGAGGCGTAATATGAAAGTTCGGGGCGGTTAACGTTCCATTTGCCATTGGTTGCCATTGCCAGAGATGGCTCGGAAGCAGGGCATGAAGGTAACTTGCCGTCAGGCTCATCTGAGTTGGTCGATAAGCAAGGCTTCTCCATTTGCTCGGTCTCCGACAAGTCTTTCCCTACGAACACGCCGAGCATTCGGATATAAGCCTTGCGGGATGCCGTCAGCGACTCCCTCTGTTGGCTCGCCTTGAGTTTCTCCACGAGGATGGCATCGAGGTCGCTTTGGTTGGCGATGCCGCCTTTCATCATGCTCCTGACGGTCTGCTCGCTCGTCGATAAATCATTCTGAAGCAACTCGTTTTGCGAGAGTTGCTCGTCCAAGAGGAGGATGCCAAAGTACAGTTGGTCGACGCGATCGTTGACGGCATACATCGTCACGTCGTTTTGTCGTTTCTGCACTTCTGCTTGCGCCGAAACCACATTCTTCTGAGCAGCAATCTGCCCGCCGTCGTACACGTTCTGCCTTATGGATACCGACGCGTTCGCCATCCAGTTCTTCATGTCGATGCCCACTCTCTGCATCTGCTCGTTTGTCTTCAGGATGTCGGTGAAGGCGTAGGCACCAGCCGAGGCGCTCACCTGTGGCAACCATCCTTTCGCGGCATTGTCGAGGGTGAAGTCGCGGCTCATGTCAATCAACCGATACTGTTTGATGGCAGGATAGTTGTCGTGCGCCATCTGTCGGCATTCAGTCAATGAAAGCGCAGAGACACCAATGGGCAGCACCATAAAAATAAACAATAGGATTCTGTTCATGCTTTTTTCATGCTTTGTTATTTCTGCCGCAAAGTTAAGCGTAAACATCGAAGTCGTTGTTATCCGTAGTCAGTAAGAAATGTCCTTTTTGTATGATTTCATGCGAAAAGGAGCATGGTATCGATGATTATCGCTACCTTTGCAGACGACATCGAACAAAAGGAACATGAAATAGAACAAATATGAAAGAGCCCACGAAACTTTCGCTGCAAAACATGTTTGACACGCTCGTCGAGCAAAACATGTATCCTGACAAGTACTACTTCAAGGAGGGCTTTGCCATCGCCATCGACATCAACGGCCTGTTCAAGCCCTTCATGGCCGCTGGCCAAGGGCCTTTCTTGCTCGACGATTACCGCCTGGGGGTGGTGAAGCGAGGCAGGATGCGCAGCAACATTAACCTGCAAGATTGCGTGTTTGAGCCCAACGACACCGTCTTCGTATGTCCTGGCAGCATCGTTGAGCCAATAGATATGACCGACGATCTCTTGCTGATGGGCATCGGCATCCCGTCAGACATGTTCCACATTGCGCACGCCAACCACTTGCCCGACCTTTTCGCCAGGCAAAGCAAGCATGGCATACAGAGGATTGCCGATCATCAGATGCGGCTGCTTGATCACATGTTTTTCTTGCTTTGGGAGATAGCGAACACGCAAGAAAAAGGCACTGAGAATGCAGCCGCGCCACAAGAATCAGGCGACAAGCACGGGGAGGTCGACAGGCAAGTGCTCTACAACATGCTGTCCACCATTACACATTATTATAATACTCTTTTCGCGAAAGAGCAACCGACGCCGAGCGCACATCGTTCCGCCAACGACATCTTCGATCGCTTTCTGCAACTTGTCAACACCCATTCAAAGCAAGAACGCCAGCTCGCCTTCTATGCTGAGAAGATCTGCGTCACGGAGCGATACCTTGGCACGGTCGTTAGGCAGACCAGCGGCATCACGGCAAAAGAGTGGATAGACAAGGCCGTAATCAACAACGCGAAGGTCATGCTTCGCCACGGCAACAAGCAGATAGCGGAGATCGCAGAGGCGCTCTGCTTCCCCAATCCGAGCTTCTTCTGCAAATATTTCAAGCGGTTGACAGGTTGCACGCCGCAGGCATACAGGCAAGGGGAAAACGCATAGAAGCCGCGGCTGCGTTACTTGCCCAAGAACTTCCGGTTCACATAGTCGTTCAATCGTTCCCGATAGCTATCGCCTATCGGCACTTCCTTTCCATCGTCGAGCACCACACGGTTTCTTTGTATCTCCACGATGTGATGCAGGTTTATGATAAACGACTTGTGGATGCGCATGAAGTCCTTGTCTGCCAACCGCTCCTCCATCTTCTTCATGCTGAAGAGCACGACGATGGGCTTGGGCGGTGCCGCTGGCGAAGCGCAGCCTGAAGCCGTCTGAACGCCATTGGAGAGATGGATGCGAAGATACTCCGACATGCCTTCCACATAGAGGATGTCGTGGGCCAAGATGCGCACCACCTTGTATTCCGTCTTCAGGAACATGGCGTCGTCCTCGTCGACCGGCGAGAGGCTTGCCGTGTGCAGCAAGTCGTATTGCCGCTTCACCTTGTCGGCGGCACGCAGGACGTCGCCCATGCCAAAGGGTTTCAAGAGATAGTCGATGGCGTTGACCTTGTAGCCCTCCACGGCATATTCTTGGTAGGCGGTGGTGAAGACCACCATGGGTGGATGGTTCAAGGACCGCACGAAGTCCATGCCATTGAGGTCGGGCATGTTGATGTCTACGAACATGGCATCAACGTCCTTCTCGCTCAATATGTTCATCGCGTCGAGCGCGCTTTGGCATTTTTCCACCAGCTCGAAGAAAGGCACCTTCTCCAAGTAAGCCGCCAACTGCCTGAGAGCCAATGGCTCATCGTCTATCGCCAATACTTTAATCATGTTCCTAAGCGTTTAAAGGGTTTAGTGGAAGCCTCAGCAGGACGCGATATTCCTTTTCGTCGGAATAGACATGCAGGTCGTAGCCATCCTTCCCATAGATCAGCTGAAGCCGCTTGACTGCATTGTTCAGCCCCACCCCGCCGTGCTTCTCCTCCGAGGCTGGCTTGCGGCTATTGGCGCAGAGGAACTCCAATTCACGAGACTCTTCGTCGATGCGCATGCTCACTTCTATGAACGACTCCTTCTGATAGCTCACGCCATGCTTGAAGGCATTCTCCACAAAGTTGATGAGAAGCATCGACGGCACCTCAATGTTCGTGGCTACCGCCTTGTCGGTAACGGCGTTGTCAATCGACGTATCCGATGGCAATGACACCGAGATGCGCACCTTGTCGGTGTAGCGTATGCGCATCAGCTCAACGTAGTTGGTGATGAAGTCAAGCTCCTTTTTCAGTGGAGCCATCGACTTGTTGCCCTCATAGAGCACGTAGCGCATCATCTTCGAGAGCACCTCTATCGTGCGCTTCGCCTGCTCGGGGTCGATGTCGACGAGGGCATGAATGTTGTTGAGCGTGTTCATGAAGAAGTGGGGATTTATCTGGTATTTCAGGTAAGCCAGCTGGTTGGTAAGGTTCTCCCGCTCCAGCTCCTTCATGCGCTTGCGGTCGTCTATCGACTTGAAGAAATACTTTATGCCGATGTTCAAGCCTATGAGCAAGGTCATGATGATGATCGCCACAGAGTCTTGCCCGCCAAACACGAGCGGCGGCTCATGCCCCGGGTCTTTAGGGCCGCGCCCATCATCAGGCTTGCCAGGCTCTTTCGGCATGTCCATCCCCTCGGGTTTCACCATTCCCTCGGGTCGGTCCATCCCGTCGGGCTCCACTGGTTCGCGGGGCGTGATCATTTCGTCTGGCTTTCCCATCTCATGCGCCTTCCCGGGCGCAGCCATCGGCTTTTCCTTTGGTCTTTCGGGTCTGTCAGCCAATTTTTCCATCCTTGGCTTGTCCTTCCCGTCCATCGGCTGCGGCATGTGCGGACGGCAATAGAGCTGGAACAACGCGAAGCAAGCTATCAGGACGAAGACCCCGATGCCATATCCCCACTTGCTGTTGCGATACACCAGCAAGGGAGCTATCAGGAAATTGTGCAGGAAGAACGCCACACAAAACATGGACAGCAAGCTCCATGCGTTCAGCACGCCATCCCAATCATAGCTCCTCGTCGCCTCCATGGTCTGCCCAGCCGAAGGCACGGCAAAGAAGTCGCCAACGAGCATGGAGACTGCAGGCGCCGCGAACAATAGCGCCCACAGCACGATATAGAGTATGGTTTCCGATTTCTTTTGACCTGTTATCATGGCTTGCGCGTATTGGGCCAGCCCCGAAGTCTTGCCTTCATGGGGCGACGATTCAGATATGAGAGTAAAGAGTTTCAATATAAATGATAACGTTAAATGATCGGTTTTATTTTATGAAAACAACTTGATGCTCATTTCCCGAAGGAAACTTTTCGCACCAAGTTGACAGTTCAGGTATGAATATTTTTTATTTGGAGCGATGTTATCGTCGACCGCCACCACCAGGTTGTCCGCCCATGCCGCCTTGCCCCGGCTGACCTCCGCCCATGCCACCATTATAATTATAGGTGGTGACCATCGACGAGAGGGTCAGGGTTGCCAAAGACGTGCCGCCGCTCACAGTGGCGTCAGTGGTGTAGCCGCAGAAACTCGTGCCACCGCTCACGCTTGCCCCCGTGCTGACGGTATAAGAGCTGCCCTTTGTCATGTCGGGCGAAGACACGAGCAAGGTGTATCCCTGCTGGTTGTAGTTGCGAGGCACGTTGAAGGCAATGATGTTCTTGCCCGATGCGTCAGCCACCGTGATATACTGTCCGCTCGCGATGCTGCTCCCGCCCACTATCGCCACGGGTTGCGTGCAGGCGCTCGCCGTAGGGGTTGACGTGCCGCCACCAATGCCGATCACGGTGCCGCCGGTGATGGTGAAGGTGTTCTGGTCGCAGTCGAATCCATCCTCGGGCTGGGTGGTGCCGCAAGCTATCACCACACCGCCGCTGATGGTCAGGGTAGAGTTGGAGTCGATGCCGTCGTTGTTGGTGCCCATGGCGAAAATGGTGCCGCCGCTGATGGTCATCGCGCTGGATGAGTTGAGCGCGTCGTCGTAGCAATATGCCATGATGGTGCCGCCGGAGATGTTCATCGTGCTCTTGCTCTCGATGCCCTCCGATCCTTCGCCGCCCGAGCAGCGCACCGTGATGGATCCGCCCTTGATGTTCATCTCACCCTTGCTCTTCAGTCCCTTGGGAGAGGTGTCGAGACTGCCGTAGACGTATTGTTGGCCGGTGGTTATAATCTTGATTGTGCCATCGTTGACGGTGAGCGTCTGGTCGGTGCTCACGCCCTTGCCTCCTGCTCCGGTGCTCTTGCAATAGAGCGCACCGCCGTTCATCACGAACGTGCTGTCTGCCTTCACACCTGCGCATCCGCTCACATCGGCACCGTCGTCGTCGAGCGCACCGGTGCCTGTGGTGATGGCAGTGGTCCGACCGCCGTCTATCTGCACCACGCCGTCGCTGCTCAAGCCCTTGCTCGCCGCGGCTGAAGCCTCCACGTTTATCACGCCACCTTTAATGTAAATGGCGTCGTTCGCCTTGATGGCGTTGCCTGCCGTAGCCTTCACATAGACGTTGTTGCCCGGGCGGAACATCACGTAGTCGTCGCTGCGTATGCCTGCCTTGCAGTTGGCATAGACGTCGAGCGAGCCCTTGCCCGAGAAGAGCATCTTGCCCTCGCTGAAGAAGCAAGCCTTCATGTCCTCGTCGTCGGTCTTGTCGCTATACTTCGTGCCGTCGGTCAGGGTGTTGGTGGCTCCATCGGCAAGAACTATGTAGCCGCGCTTCTTGCTTTGGATGTTGATTGCCGCGCCGTCGGGATTCGTGATGTTCACGCCGTTGAGCACCAGCTCAAACTTCTTGTCGCTATAGATCTTGAGGAAACCGTCGGTGGTGGTGCCGCTCACGGTGTAGCAGACGTTCTTTACCGTTGAGTTGACGATGACGTCGGCGCCGTCGATGGTGACGGTAACGCCCTTCACGCTGCCCGAGGTGGTGGCATTGCTTCCGTCGAAGACAATGCCGATGTTGTTAGTAAACGAATTGTTCTCGATATAGTCTTCCGCCTCGTCGCCCTCAGTGGGTATGTTTTCCGTCTCTTCGAGAGTAGTCTTGTCGATGGCAATGTCGAAGGACATGAGGTCTGATATGGACGAGGAATAAGTGACGGCGCCGCCATTGCCCCCGTCGCCACCTCCGGGACCGCCATTGCCGTCTTCGGGCCTATTGTCCCAACCGTCAAAATCAGATCCTGACGAACATCCTGTCATCGTGGATAGGGCGACAACCATTATTGTCAAGCCCACCACTCGTGTTGTTTTATAAAACCAGTTCATAAGCTTTCTGTTTACGATAGTCTTACATTCTTATTGTTTTCGTTTGCGAAAGTAAGGCTTTCTCTCGATACCAGCAACTTTATTCAACGAACCGCCCCATTCTTTCAACAAATGCCGCTTTTGGCAGACGAGGTACTGTCAACAAGAATGTGGTCGTGGGTCAATCGTATAGATTAAGGTTATAAGCAGGTTTCTCGCTTGGTCAGCGCTTATTATAACCAAGGTGAAAGACGGTTATATAAAGGCGTTAAACCGTGCAGTTTAAAACGCTAAGCCACAACGGTTTAGGCTTAGCGCCGAAAAGGCTTTACGATTGCGGCGTGAAGGCAGTGCGATTGCGGCGCAAGGGCGTTGCCGTTGCGCCGCAACGACAACGGCATTCCACCGCAAAGGCAACGGCCTTGCGGTGAGTAACCGAAAGCGCGCGCAGGGCGGCGCTTGATGGGGAGGCAGGAGTGGTCACATGTTGTAGTAATACATCACTGGGGCTACCATCAACAATATAGCTATGAAAATGAGCGCAATGAGTATTAACACCGTAACGCCAAGCACAAAGGTGGCGTAGCCAAACGACTTGATCCACGACAGGCGGTAGATGCCGCGATATGCCCAGGCGGTGTAGAACCAATGGACTATCTCGAACTTGTCTATGAAACTGAATAAGGCATAAAGGTAAGCGAATATCACATAGTGCTCCATGATGGTGAGCCGCCGCCCGTAAAATTCCCTCTTGCGGAACACGAGCCAAGATATCAAACCGAGCATGGGGAATATCGCGAAAAGCGTGAGCGACACGTCGCTCGTGAGCTTCTCCTTCACCATGCTCAATGCTGCTGCCATGCGGTTGTGTCCTTCAAGTTTACGCGACTCGCTCCAGCGGTTTTGGGCTTTGCGAATCTTGATGTCGCCTTTGGCTTCTTTCGCCAGCTCTTCTGCCACCATCCGGCTTATCAGGCCAACGGCACTGACATCTTCCTTTCGCTCGCCATTGTGGACTATATGGCTGAAGATGCCGGAGCACAACGCCACGATGGAGACGGCTATAAGGAAGGTGCTCACCGGATTTTGGTAGATCACCCTGTGGCCTCTGAAGTAGTCGCGTATCATGTATCCGGGACGCACGGCGAGGTTGAATATCGTCCTGATGAAGTTGCTCGACAGCTGCGGATATGCCTCGCGGAAGGTCTTGAAGAAAGTCGGCTTGCCCTTCCCAGCGTTCCTGTTCTGTCCGCAGCGCGGGCAATAGTTGCCGGTGAACACGCGTCCGCAATGGCTGCAAGTGGTCTCCTCGGGCGTCACGGGCGACGTGGGCGTGCCACGCTCCACATACACCTGCAAACGACGCCAGCTGCGGTGAAGCGAGGCGGCGGCCTTTCTTGTCATGCTGATGATCTGTTTCATTTCCTTTGTTTCAACACTTTCGCAACGAGCGCCAACTGTTTGCCTACAAACCAGTTGAAGTTAGCGCCTGTTTATTCCATTCTGCCATACTTCATCTCCTCGCCATTCTTGTCGTATTGCTTGCGCTTGCCCACGGCAGGCTCGGTCAATGTGACCCTGACCACCGCCGTCCGTCCCAACGATCGGGAAACGCTGGCATCGAAGGCGTCCATGTGGTCTGGCAGGAAACGCTCGCAGATGAGGCGGAGACCATGGATCTTCTCGTCATCGTCTTCCACGAGTTCTGCCGTCCCGACAGCCGTGGCAGACTTGTATTGAATGGTGAAGTCGCCGTCCTTCGGACCCACCGTCGGTGTGCAACGCGTCACGGCAGACAGGCAAACCTGCGGATGCGCCTTGATGGCATCCAGCTTCTTGCCCTCCAAGGCGCAATGGAAATACCAATGCAGGTTGTCGGCTGACGCCAGGGAGAGAGGCAGCCCATAGGCGTTGCCCTCGGCGTCGACGAAGCTAACCGTGATATATGGAGCACGGTGCATCACTTCCAGTGCCCACGGCTCGTCCATTTCTCTCGACTTCTTTCTCATGTTTATGTGACTCTATTGTCAAGTTTTGCCATTGCCTTTGTCGGTTCATGGCTGCCCTTGATGTTTTTTCAGCCACAAAGATAACACGAAAAGCTAAGAAACCACCATCTGCGAGGCAAATAGTTGCGTGCGACCATAATAATTGCAAAAAATGCTAATAAGCGCGTGACAGGCTGAGCATGAGAAAAGCCTCCTTGCCGCTTATGCTACATGACGGCGAGGAGGCTTTGGCAAAAATGCCGACCGTGCCTGATGGCAAGATGCGGCGACACGACTCTCTACTTCTTGTCTTGCGACTGGCGGTCAGCGCCCGGACGGCCCTTTTGCCTTTCCTGTTCCTGAAGCTGGTACATCTTGTTGATTTGATCCTGGCTGAGGAATTTGGCGTACTTCTTATTGTATTTCTGCTTGATGGAATCCACCTTCTTCTTGTTCTCCTCACTCATCTGAGGTCTGCCAGAAGAAGGATTGCCGTTCATTGATGGTGGGTTGCCCTGTGGACGTTCGCCCTGCGGACGTGCGGGAGGGTTGCCTTGTGGGCGCTCACCCTGTGGGCGTTCTCCTCTTGGGGGCATGCCGCCACGTCTTCCTGGCATCAACTCCATCATGTCGCTCTGCTCTTTCTTGTACACCGACAGGAACTTTTTGCTGGCCTTTGCGTCCAAGCCCAGTTGCTTGGCAATGTTGTTTCCCCTGCGCTCTACCATTTCCTCGCGTGAGGGGCGGTTGCCCGACTGCCTGTCGGGGCGAGAATTGTCTTGTGCGAACGTCGCACCGCTCGTTGCCAATAAGAGGGCGGCAATGACCCATGTCTTGATTGTTGCGTTCATTTTCGATACTTGTTTTTTATTTTATAATCTCTAATCTGCCAATGGCTTGACATTCCAGTTATTCACTTGTCATGCTCCTTTGATGCTCATAGCGGTAGGATGTCAAGCCGTATTTAGAATCTTTAGCAGATTAAGCCCCTTTTGAAAATGAATGTTGTCGCCACCAACAATCTGCAGAATTTACATTAGTTATACATTTATAGGCTGGGCGATAGAACGCATAGCGTTGCTCATGGATGCTTGATTATATTAGTCAAAGCTATGCTAAAAGGGCTGAATCCCGGCGAGGAATCCAGCCCTTATATATTATCATAAACGTGCTTGGGCACGCCAGCGAGTGTGGACAAGCCAAACTCGCTTCATGGTTTCATAATTAGATGTCAAGCGCTACGGTCAATTCCACTCCACCAGCGTTTAAATTATGGCTATTGTGGTGGCCTGAATAGGAGCTTTCAACTTTGTAATTCTGCAAGGTATATCCAATGCCGACACTTATGCCAGTCTTGCTATGACCAAAATAGAAATGGCAGCCTACTTGTGGGGCGAAATACACGCCCTCGACATCGGCAAAGCTATATCCGAGTTTTGCGTCTACGTATGGCGACACGTTCTTACGGAAAAGTTTGTGGATTTCGCTACGCACATGCGCAAAAACAGGGACGCTCCATGACTCGCTGTCGAACCAATAATTCACTCCTGCGCCAGCACCCACATAGACCCATGGGTTGATTTGACATCCGTGTGAAGTCCAAATGTAATCGCGGTCTTCATCAATGTCGCCTGTGTGGAAGATGTAAGATTCTCCAAAGAACCCTCTGTAGCGAGGGGCTTTCTCCCAACCGTAGGCTGCGCCATAGCTGCGCGGGCTCTCTTCTTGCGTAGAAGAAACGGCATTGTATGGAGCTTCCTTGGTTATCTTGACGACGTCTTCCATCTTGTGGGCAAAGACAGAACCGTCCGCGGTCTTGATTTTAAGGCTCGTGTTGGGTACCATTTCGATGATGTCGCCACTGATGATGCTGCCGTCCTTGAGATAAACGACCTCTTGCAGGCTTTGCGCACTGTACACAGAAACGCTGATGAAAGATACCAGCATTACGAGCAATAATTTGATACTCTGTTTCATGTAAATAAGTAATTTAAATAAGTTGAATGTCTTTTATTGTAAATCAAGTTCTCCTGACGCCTACACGTAGGCAATTATGTATTTGCAAAATTAATAAAAAGAATTAGAACAAAGCAAAAAGCATCCTATTATTTTCGTATTCCGGCAAGTTCTTTATGTTGGTATTAAGTGAAAAACTTTTAAAAACGACTCCAGCTATTCTTATCAGTCTCTGCGTAAGAGAGAGGAATGGCTGGTATTGTCGACAGAAGCTGCCGGCAACGTCAACCCCACTCGATATCATATAGAGTTCGAAAATAATGGACAGCGAGGGAAGGCTTTTATGAATAGATTAAGTAAATTTGCACTTGGCTGTCGGATAACCGACGGCAAAGAAATGAATACAAAAAATAATAGACAACACAACTATGACACATGGACATGAAGTGCTCCACATGATGGAGGGTAACAGTTATGCGACAAAACAAGAGCTCATTGACGCGATCATCGAGCGTTTTGGAGCCACCGAACAGTTCTATACTTGCTGTGCGGAGGGCATGACCGCGGCGGAACTGGTGGATTTCCTTGAAGCTCGCGGAAAATTCATGCCGGCAATGGGTGAAGAAGATTTCACGGTCGACACCAGCAAGATCTGCAACCACTAAGGAAAGAACGAGCTGATTTCACCGTAATGCGGTTGCGGCGCAAAGGCATCGCGATCGCGGCGTAATGCCATTGCGATCGCGGCGCGAAGGCAACGCGATTGCGCCGCAATGGCAAACGAAGGAAACATCATGTGGAAGTATTATGCATTACTCTCAGCATTCTTTGCCGCTCTGACGGCAATCTTCGCCAAAGTGGGTGTGAAAGACGTTAATTCCGATTTGGCGACAGCCATCCGCACTACCATCATCCTCATCATCACATGGGGCATAGTGCTCGTGGGAGGCCATCAGGCAGAGGTCAAGTCCATCCCCGGCCACACGTGGCTCTTCCTCCTGCTCTCGGGCTGCGCCACGGGCCTCTCGTGGCTGTTCTATTTCAAGGCGATACAGATGGGCGACGTGAGCCGTGTGGCTCCGATAGACAAGCTCAGCGTGGTAATCACCATCTGCCTCGCCTTCCTCTTCCTGAAGGAACCCGTGA
>CAVHEN010000004.1:0-119094 GCA_963635115.1 Oscillospiraceae bacterium
GTCCCTGTTGCCATTGCGGCAACAGGGACTTTTCATTTTCATGACGATGTTCACGCATTGCGCGTCTATCATGACATCGTCCAAATAAGATGCGCCTATCATAACGTTTGTCTACACCAATCATAACGTTGTTCACGCCTATCATTGCGTTTGTCTACGCTAATCACAACGTTGTCCACGCAAGATGTGGCTTTCGTGACGCTGTCCGCGTATGGCTTGACTTGCCTTTAGTCGCATGGGGGGCGGCAAGACGCGCTCGCCCTCAGATTAGGCGGTTTAGCGCTACTCTGCTTGCATGGTTTAGCGCTACTCAGCTTGCTTGTTTAGGCTTCTTCGGCTTGTGTTGCTTGGTAAGCCTGTTGGTTTTTGGGGTTTCTCAGCTTGCGTGGCCTATGGATTGTCAGCATGACTTTCCCGTAACGATTTTCTTTATCTCGTTGAGCTTGTTTAGCGCGTCCACGGGAGTGAGGTTGTTTATGTCAAGCTCAAGGATCTCGTCGCGCACTTGTTTCAGCACTGGGTCGTCGAGTTGGAAGATGTTGAGCTGCACGCCATCCCTATCCTTTCCAATGTTTTCCACCTTTGCCTTGCCTGCGTTGCCCACTTCCGCGTTGTCGGCCTCAAGTTCTTTCAGCACGTCGTTGGCGCGGTTGACAATAGAGCGCGGCATTCCCGCCATCTCGGCAACGTGAATACCAAACGAGTGCTCCGAGCCTCCAGGCGTGAGTTTGCGCAGGAATATCACCTTGCCGTCAATCTCCTTTACTGCCACGTTATAGTTCTTTATACGATGGAAATGCTTCTCCATCTCGTTGAGTTCGTGATAGTGGGTCGCGAAGAGCGTGCGTGCTTGTGAGCCGCGATGCTCGTGCAGGTATTCCACTATCGCCCAGGCAATGGATATGCCGTCGTAGGTCGACGTGCCTCTGCCGAGCTCGTCGAAGAGCACGAGAGATCGTGGCGAAACGTTGTTAAGTATGTCCGCCGCCTCGGTCATCTCCACCATGAACGTTGATTCGCCAAGCGAGAGGTTGTCGCTCGCGCCGACCCTCGTGAATATCTTGTCCACGAGTCCTGTCCTCGCGCTCTCTGCAGGCACGAAGCAGCCTATCTGCGCCAATAGCACGATGATGGCGGTCTGGCGTAGTAGTGCCGACTTACCAGCCATGTTAGGGCCGGTGATCATCATTATTTGCTGTTTCTCCGTGTCAAGGTAGACGTCGTTGGGCACGTAACGCTCGCCGAGCGGCATCTGCGTCTCAATCACGGCGTGGCGACCTTGGTGGATGTCGAGCACGGTGGTGTCGTCAACCACGGGCCTCACGTAAGCGTTGTCTTCCGACACTTTCGCGAACGAGAGAAGCGCGTCGATATGGGCGAGGATGTTGGCGTTGATTTGTATTTGCGGGATAAACTCCTGCATGTCCACAATCAGCTCCGCAAACAGTTGCGACTCAAGCTCCAGTATCTTCTCGTCCGCTCCGAGGATTTTCTCCTCGTATTGCTTGAGCTCCGGCGTGATGTATCTCTCTGCTTGTGCCAGGGTTTGTTTCCTTATCCAGTCGGCAGGCACGCGGTCTTTAAACGTGTTGCGCACTTCAAGATAATAGCCGAACACGTTGTTGTAGCCCACTTTCAGCGATGAGATGCCGGTTGTCTCAGCCTCGCGTTGCTGTATCTCCAAGAGGTAATCCTTGCCGCCGCGTGAGATGTGCCTTAGCTCATCGAGTTGATTGTTGTATCCTTCGGCAATCACGTCGCCTTTCGACACGAGCTGTGGCGGGTCGGGCTGTATCTCTTTCTCTATCCTGTCACGCAGGCTTTCGCAGAGGTTCATCTGCTCGCCGAGGCGTTTCAGGCTGTCGTTGTTGGCATACAGGCACGCCGACTTTATGGGTTGTATTGCTTGCAACGCCGTCTTCAGTTGCACGACCTCACGCGGTGTCACCCTACCGACGGCCACTTTGGATATTATGCGTTCCAGGTCGCCGACTCTATGCAGTTGCTCATCTATTATCTGCCTGAAGTTTGGGGCCTTGAAGAAGTATTCCACAACGTTGAGGCGGTCGTTGATGTGCCTAACGTCTTTCAGTGGGAACACGACCCACCTGCGGAGCATTCTTCCGCCCATCGGGGTGATGGTCCGGTCGATGACGTTGAGCAGCGACTTGCCATCTTCCTGCATTGGTTGCAGGAGCTCCAGCGAGCGAATGGTGAACTTGTCCATTCGCACGTATTTGTCTTCCTCTATGCGTTTCAGGGCGGTGATGTGGTTGATGTTGGTGTGCTGCGTCAGCTCCAGGTATTGCATTATCGCGCCCGATGCGACAATGCCGTCCTTGAGGTGCTCCACGCCGAAGCCTTTCAGCGATTTCGTGCCAAAGTGTTTCAGCAGTTTCTGCCGCGCGGTCTGTTCGGTGAACACCCAGTCGTCGAGCTCGAATATGGTGAGCTTGTTGCCGAAATACTTCTCGAAGTCCTTGCGGCGAGTCTTGTCGTAGAGCACTTCCTTTGGCGAGAAGTTGCCTATGAGCTTCTCCACGTAGTCGTAAGTGCCTTGTCCGGTGAGAAACTCTCCGGTGGAAATGTCGAGGAAGCTAATGCCGCACGAGGCCTTGCCAAAGTGCACGGCTGCAAGGAAGTTGTTCTCCTTGTAGTTTAGCACGTTGTCACCCATGGCGATACCTGGCGTGACGAGTTCCGTAATGCCACGCTTCACCATCTTGTCCATTTCCGAGAGCCCCTTCTTGCCCTTCATCATGGCACGTTTCTTCTTCGGGTCCTCCAGTTGGTCGCATATCGCTACGCGCTTTCCCGCCCTTATGAGCTTTGGCAGGTAAGTGTCGAGCGCGTGGTGTGGAAACCCTGCCATCTCGGCGCCTGCCGACGCGCCGTTGTTGCGTTTGGTGAGTGTAATGCCAAGAACCCTCGCCGCTTCCACGGCATCCTCGCAGTAGGTCTCATAGAAGTCGCCACAGCGGAAAAGCAACAATGCGTCAGGATGCTTTGACTTCATGGAGAAGAACTGGCGCATCATCGGGGTGAGAGATTTATCTGAACTGTTCATTCTGTATTCTTGTCTGTTCTTTCTTGTTGGTCGTTATGTGCGCGTCTTACCTTTTCCCCAGTCCGGCGAGCAATGCCTGAGCCAGTGGGTTGTCGGCGAAGTCGTCTTTCTTCTTCTCTTCCGCGTTGTCGTCGGTGAAGTCGAGTCGGCGCGGGTCGCGCGGCACAATGCGGTAGCATGAGCGTCCGTGGATGCGGCTTCGCGTGAATCCTGCGTCTTGCAGGGCGAAGCCCACGTCTTGGTTCACGTGCTCGCCAGGTGTCCAATAAGGGTATTCCTGCATCAGGCGGTCTATTATGGTGTCTATGTACACGGCTTTCGCCTTCTGTCCCTTTGGAGGGTTGGCGTATAGCAGTCGCACCATTTTCACGAGGTTGTCGGCCTCCTCGAACGGCGAGTTCTGTCCAGCCATGCGCTCGCGCTCGTCGTCGCTCAGCAGGAAGTCGACATCGCTCTCCAGTTCTTCCTTGAGTTGCGCGTAGAGCTGTTCGTAGTCGATGGGCGAGAGGTCTATCTTCCGTCCCGCCTCCACGCAAAAGAGGTGTGCGGCACCGGCGGCGTCGGTCATGGGGTGGAGGTTTCCCGTCGTGGCTATGAAGCCGGCGTATTGGCGGCGCGGCTCCTCCGTGGTGCCGTAAGGTCGGCGGAACACCGGCGTGGAGCGTGAGAAGAGGAATCGCACGAGAGGCTCTTGGAGAGTGCTCTCTTGGTAGAACTCGTCGATGTTGACCAGCAAGTGCGTGGTCAGGAGCTCGTAGACCTCTGCCGAGTTGCTGAGCTTTATCTTGTCGGTATAATAAAGGCGGAGCGGTGGCGGCAGGAGCTGATAGCAGAACGACGTCTTGCCGTAGCCCCATTGCCCAACAATCACAGGCACTATTACGTCCCTGTGTGGCACTTCCATGTCCATCCATCGCGCCACGGTCTGCAGCATCCACTTATGGAAGCGCTCTGCCCAATCGGGGTTCGACGTTATGACGCGTTGCGAGAGCTCGAGCACGTGATCCTCGCCATCCCATTCGGGCAGCTCGTCAAGCCATAGCCTCGCGGGGTTCCACTGCTCGATGAGCGTGGAGTGCACAAAGCGGTTGAGCGTCTCCTCGGTCAGGCTCACGCCGTCGCGCTGGGCGTTAAGTATGATGGTATTGCTTCCTTCTTTCGAGAGCTTGTGCCAGCCGTCGGTGTCGGCGTAGAGCAGCTCGCCTGTCAACACGTTGCGCCGCAGCTTGCGTGTGTTCTCCAAATATGTTATGGCATCTGTCATCTTCTTCTTTTTATCTTATGCAAAGATAATGCAAACGAGCGCAAAGAAAGCTTGCTTTCAATTTGCCGAGTGCAGCTTATCTTATGCAAAGATAAGAAGAAAAAACGACATTGCCACCGACAACGCCCAACAAGAAAGCCGCAAGCGGAAAATTCCACTTGCGGCCTTCTTATATTCTAATTTCTATGCTTTCTCTAATCTTTTTCCTCCTTCATCTCAAGGTCTTAGGCTCTTGCGCTATTGTCGGTGTGAACTCCAACGAAGGCAATAAGACCAAACATCAATGCTGTTGTAGCGATAAAAGTACTAATTGTCATTTTGTTATCCTTTCCTTAATTTGTTATTTGTTATCCTGTAATTGCACTGCAAAGTTAATGCCTTTGTGGGGTGTGGCAAAACTTGTCGAGGAAAATTTGGGCCGATGGGCGTCTTTCTTGACTGCCGTCAACTGGCTTGACGATGGTCAATTCTTGTCAGTGTGGCATAGTGCCAGCATGGCACGACATACGAAAACCAGGTGTTTCGCGCCCACTGTGGTGGCAAAAAGATAGGTGTCGCCGCCGTCTTTCAGCCGCAGGCGCTTCCGCAGCGCGTCGGTGGAGAGAGGGAAGTTGCGCGCCGACACGTTGGCTTGGCTCATGCCCTCCAACGCCTTCCGCAGGTCTTTCTTGTTCATCGTGCTGACGCGCTCTATCTTGAATCGCCTGCCGGGGAATTGTGGCAGGTCGTCGTCGCTTATATATAGATGTGAGTCGTGGCCGAGCATGCTGATGCCGTATTCTCTCGACACCTCGCCGAACACTCCGGCTTTCATAATCGAGGCGTTTGGCACGAGCAGGCACTTGCCCTCGATGTCTGCCGCGTCGCCCTGCCAAAGAGTCGGCTTCGACGGTGAGCAGGGTGCCAGGAACCGTTGGCCGTCGTTGGAGCAGACAATCGTTGTGGGCAGCTTCTTGCCTCGTGCACGGCTCATCACCATCACGAGCTCCTTGCACTCGTTCCTCGTTGAGACGACGTGGACCTCGTGGTTGATGTCGCCAAGCCATGCCGGCACGTCGTGGTCGAGCTGGCTCAACGCCATGTGCCAGTCGAGCATAGGTGAGAACTTTATCATCACCACGTCGGCGCGGCTGAGCAGCTCATCGCGCATGCCCATGATGTCGGGACTGCAATCCTCTATGCGAAACACTTTCTTGCCGTTGCCGTCTCTTCGTGCGGGATCGAGATACACCACGGTCAATGGCTCCTCTCCGGTCTTTTGGGGAAGCGAATGGAGAAACTCCGTCGCGTCGGCGCATACGGCGGTGACGTTGCTCAGACTGAGCACGTCGAAGTTGTGGCGTGCCACCTCCGCGAGCTCTGCGTTGCGCTCCACGTATATGGCTTTGGCAAACGATCGTGACATTATGGAGAAGTCTACGCCGAAACCGCCCGTCAGGTCTATGAGCGTGGCTTGCGAGAGGTCGAGGCGCGACGCCAGACATTCGCTCTTATATCTTGCCGTTGCCTCGCTTGAGCATTGCTCCATGTTTAGGTGCGGAGGATACACTATGCCGTCAGCCGCCGCCCACGAAGGCAGTTTCTGCCTTGCCGTCTGCCAACCTTGTATCTGGTTCAGGGCGAAGGCGAGGTCCACCTTGCCGTTGGCATTGCCTTTCAGGGCGAGTGCCCTCACGTCGTCGAGACGGTGCGAGCGTACAAAATCGGCGGTTTCATCGGTGATTCTCATCGTTGCTTATGGTCATTTGTATATGAGGGTAGTCATTCTGCTTGGGTCGAAGATGTGGCGCGCCACGCGTTGTATGTCGTCGGCGGTCACGGCGTCAATCTCCTTGCAAGTCTTCTCCACGTCGCGCGCCTTGTTGCGGAAAAGGTACACGCTGCCGAGGTCGAGCGCAAAGTTCTCGCGGTTGTCGCAGTCTATCGTAAGCTGCCCCCTAAGTTGTTTCTTCGCGGCGTTGAGGCGAGTCTGCGACAGGGGCTTTTCCATTAGCTTGTCGAGCTCGCGACTCACGAGGCGCAGACAACGCTTGATGTCGTGCTTGTCGCACCCGAGATAGGCGCACCACAGTCCGGTGTCGCCATAGGTCGTCATGGAGCTTTCCACGGTGTATACGAGTCCGTGATGCTCTCGCAACACCACGTTGAGCCTTGAGTTCATGCCTCTGCCCCCGATGATATTGTTGAGCAGGTAGAGGCTCATGCGTTCGCGCAGCTGGTCGTCGGAAGCGCCAAACGAGGGGCTACCGAGCATCACGTGGGCTTGGTGGGTGCCCTTGTCGCGAACCATTTCACCGTGGGCATCGAATGTAAACGTCGATGAAATCGGCGTTTTTGGTACCTGTGGCTCCGCGCGAAGGTTGGGGTCTATGGGTATGCTTGGCATCTTCTTGCCACCATACATGAAGAAGATGGCGTTGCTTGGCGTGTAGAGACGCTTGGTGAACCTGAGGGCGTCGTCGGTGGTGAACGAGCGGACCCTCTCCGTCGTGCCGAGGATGTTGTGGCCCACGGCATGACCCTTGAATACGATGTTCTCGAAGTCGTCGTATATAAGGTCTGCCGGCGAGTCGTTGTAGCTCTCTATCTCGTCGCAAATCACCTCCACCTCTTTCGTTATCTCCTTCTGTGGATACGTAGAGTGGAACACTATGTCTGTCAACAGTTCCACGGCGCGTCGCGCGTAGTGCTCCGGCACGGCGGCGTAGAACACCGTGCACTCTTTCGTGGTGTAGGCGTTCAGGCTTCCGCCAACCGCCTCAAGGCAGTTGAGTATGTTCCACGCGCTTCGGCGCTCAGTGCCCTTGAAGGTCATGTGCTCGCAGAAGTGGGCGAGCCCCTGCTCGTTTTCTTGTTCATCGCGTGAGCCTGCCGCTATCTGGTAGCCAAGGTAGACCACTGGCGAATCGGAAGGCACGTGGATGGTGCGCAAGCCACATGGCAAGACCATAGTGGCGCAATTATCTGTTCTCATGTTTGTCTGTATGCTCTGGTTGGGCAAAGTTAGCCATTTAATCTGAGATAATGTGAGACTCTGCCGCACATTTTGGATGCGACGCCAAATAGGTCTTCGGCTTCACGTCGCAATCGCGTCGCGTCTGCGCCGCAAGGGCGATGGCTTTACGCCGCAATCGCACTGCCGTTACGCCGCAATCGCGAAACCGATATGTTGAAATCTCGAAACCGTTGTGTCACAATCACGTTGCCGATACGTTGAATTTGCGAAACCGTCGTGCAGGGGCGGGCCCTGTGCCCGTCCGCGTTCCGAATGGCCCGCTGTGCACCACACATGACGCGCCGTCCGCCCCCGCATGTCTCGCCGTGCACCCCGCATGCCGCTCGCGTCCGCAAAATTGCACCAAAAAAAGACAATGGGTTTTGCGTTGTACTTAAAAATTTGCATTATCTTTGCCTACGTATTTATCAAAGGCAACATTATCATGCGCAAAGTAATAGGTATTGGCGAGACCATTCTCGATATCATCTTCAAGAACGAGCAACCCATAGGCGCTTACCCGGGCGGGTCGGCGTTCAACGCCATCATCTCGTTGGCAAGGGCTGGCGTGCCTACGGCTTTCATAGGCGAGGCTGGCAACGACCGCGTGGGGCAGAGCGTCATCAAGTTCCTGAAGGACAACGGGGTCGACGCGTCAAACGTGGCGATGTTCCCAGGCTCAAAGTCGCCTGTGTCGTTGGCGTTCCTCAACGACAACAACGACGCCGAATACATCTTCTATAAAGACCATCCTCACGACAAGCTCGACTTCATATATCCCGACATCCAGCCCGACGACATCGTGCTCTTGGGCTCTTTCTTCGCCGTGAACCCCGTGGTGCGGTCGCAGATTGTGGGCTTGCTCGACCATGCCCGCTCGCATGGCGCCATAATCTATTATGACGTGAACTACCGCATGTCGCATAAGGACGATGTGATGCGGATCACGCCCAACTTCCTTGAGAACCTTGAGTATGCCGACATCGTGCGCGGCTCTCGCGAGGACTTTGAGGTGCTTTACAAGCTCGACAACCCCGACAAGGTCTATCAAGCCGAGGTTAGTTTCTATTGCAAGAAGTTCATCTATACCGCCGGTGCCAACCCCGTGAGGCTTTATGCCGACAATGGCTTGCGCAAGTCATACGAAGTGGCGCCGATGGAGACCGTGAGCACCGTTGGCGCAGGCGACAACTTCAACGCCGGCTTCATCTATGGATTGTTGAAAAACAACATCACGCGCGCCGACCTTGAGAAGGGGCTATCGGAGCAGCAATGGGACGACTGCGTCACCTCTGGTCAGCGTTTCTCTGCTGAGGCTTGCAAGACCATCTTCAACTATATCCCCACCGACTCGCCACTTTGCCGGTAAGGCGTCGCTCTAACATCCTTTAAATGAAATAGCAGGGGCGGGCCTTGTGCCCGTCCGCAACCACTGTTATATGGCTATGCCAACACGGCATCGTGCCATTCTGGTTGCGGACGGGCACAAGGCCCGCCCCTGCAATGTTAATATAATCGTAGTTATTTTTTTCCAGCGAGATAGGCGCTGAGCAGCACGAGGACAAGCGCCACGGGGATGTCCCACGTCAGGCGGTCTTGCCCAAGGCATATGGCGGCTATGGCGGTCACGATGGGCTGGAGGTTGGTATACACGCTCACCGTGGTGGCTTTGAGGTATCGCGAGGCGAACGGTATGGCGAAGAAGCCAACCACCGTGGCGAGCACCACGATGTATGCCATCTCCAACACGCCGCTCCACTGCCACGCGCCGCTATAGAGCGTGGAGTGGGTGAGGTCGCTCCACGAGAAGGGCAGTATGGCGATGGTGGAGACGAGGAATATCCACTTCATCTGCGTCACGGCAGAGTAGCGTGCCGACACCTTGCGCGTGATGATGAGGTAGATGGCCCACGTCAGCAAGCTGAGCACCGCGAAGCCTATGCCGAGCACGTTGTTCTTGCCGGAGCCGCCTTGCCAGTTCATCACCACCATCAGCATGGCGCCAATGATGCCAACCACTATTCCCGCGAAGCCTTTCCATGAGCACCGCTCGCCTATGAGCAGCGTGGCGCAGATCATGGTCATGACCGGCGTCAGCGTGAAGATGAGCGACACGTAGGTCGGCGTGCTGTAGTCAATGGCCCATGCCGTGAAGGTCTGCGACACGAGGAAGCCTATCAAGCCGCCAATCATTATGACCAAGAGGTCTTTCGCCACCACTTTCTCCTTGGGCATGAAGAGAGATATGCCCCAGAAGATCAGCGCCGCGCCAATGCATCGAGACGCCATCCAAGCCATGGGCGACACCCAGTTGTCGAGCAGGAGCTTGGTGATGGGCACGCCCAGGCCGAAAATGAGGTTGGCTACGAATAACGCGCTGTGCGCGGCTATCTTGTTGTTGTTTTGCGACATCGTCTTATTTGAGCGTGAAGCCCTTCTTTAGAGTTAAGTTGTCTGAGGCGTTGCCGGCGAGCACGGTAAATGTTCCTGGCTCAGCCTTCCATGCTGCCGTGGCCTCGTCGTAGAAGCTGAGGGCGTCTTTGGCAATCGTCATCTCCACGTCCTTTGTCTCGCCAGGCTGCAAGAACACCTTGCGGAAGCCCTTCAGCTCCTTGTATGGGCGGTCTACGCTTGCCTTGTCGTCGTGGATATAGAGCTGCACCACCTCCGCTCCGGCACGCTTGCCCGTATTGGTCACGCTGACCGTCACCTTCAAGGTGTCGTCGGCGGTGATGGCTGCGGAAGAGAGGCGGAGGTTGGAGAGCTTGAACGTTGTGTAGCTCAGGCCATGGCCGAAGGCGAAGAGCGGATGCGTCTTATGCGCGTCTGCCCAGCGGTAGCCCACGTAGATGCCTTCCTTGTAATCCTCGTCGATGATCTTGTGTCCCTCGCGCCATGTGCCGGGATACGTGCCGAGTGCATGCGCGCCCACGTCGTTGAGCGAGGCAGGCCACGTGAATGGCAACTTGCCCGACGGGTTGGCGTCGCCGCAAAGCACGGCGGCGAGAGCCTCGCCAGCCTCAGAGCCGATGAACCAGCCTTGCACGATGGCAGGCACCGCGTCTTTCCATGGCATTG
The DNA here is from genome assembly GCA_963635115.1 of Oscillospiraceae bacterium. Classification (GTDB taxonomy): domain Bacteria; phylum Bacteroidota; class Bacteroidia; order Bacteroidales; family Bacteroidaceae; genus Prevotella. The sequence continues at coordinate 10,405 of CAVHEN010000004.1, forward strand.
CCACGGCGTTGCCAGAGATGTTGACGTAAACGAGGTTCTTGTTGGCCTTGGCGAGCGCCTTCAAGAGCGCGTCTTGCGCATAGGGCAGGCCATACTGCTTGCGGTCGTGACCCTCGCAGTCTTGGTAGTCGCTCTTGTTCAGTCCGCCAAACACCACTACATAGTCGGCACCCTTCGCCTTCTCCACGGCGTCGGCTATGAGTTGCTGCTCCGTGCGGTGGTCTCTCAGGTCTTGTCCTGTGGTCACGCCGTTGTAGTTGCCAGTGGTGTCGCCCACGTAGCCACGCTCATATTCCACTTCGGCAATGTCTTTCAACCTGTCGCGCAATCCTTGAAGCGGCGAAATCTCGCGCTGCACCTTCAGCGAGGAGCTGCCTCCACCCACGGTCATCATCTTTATGGCGTTCTCGCCAACCACGAGCACCGTCTTCTTGGTGTTGCCGTCGAACTGCATCGGAAGCACGTTGCCCTTGTTTTGCAAGAGCACGATACCGTTCTCCGCTATTTCCTTTGCGGCAGCATAGTGTGACTCTGAGCAGAGGAAGCCGTGGCCGCGCTTCGCCATCGAGGTGCGGAAATAGAGTCGGAGCACGCGCCTAACCTTGTCGTTGAGCTCCTTCTCTGTGTATTTGCCGCTGAGAATGCCCTTCTTGTATGCTGTGGCAAGGTAATAGTTGTCGTAGGCGTTCGACACGCCCGCGGTCAGACCGTTGGTCCATGTGCCGAACTCCATGTCGAGCCCGTTCTTCACGGCTTGGTCTGTGTCGTGGGTTCCACCCCAGTCGCTCACTACCACGCCGTCGAATTTCCAGTCGTGTTTCAATATCTTGTTGAGCAAGATGCTGTTGTGGCAGTTGTGCTCGTCCTTGTAGAGGTTATATCCACCCATGAGTCCCCACGTGTGGCCCTTCTCCACGGCAGCCTTGAACGCGGGCAGGTAGATCTCGTGCAGTGCGCGGTCGGAGACATTGACGTTGACCTGGAAGCGGTATTCCTCGTCGTTGTTGACCGCGAAGTGCTTCACGCATGTCGCCACGCCGTTGCTCTGCAATCCCTTGATGTAGGGCACCACCATAGTGGAGGTGAGCCATGGGTCCTCGCCCATGTACTCGAAGTTGCGGCCGTTGAGAGGCGTGCGGTAGATGTTGACGCCCGGGCCGAGCAGCATGTGCTTGCCTCGATAGAGGGCTTCCTCGCCAAGGCTTCTGCCGTAGAGGCAAGCCATCTCGGGGTTCCATGTCGCGGCGAGGCAGGTGAGCGCAGGGAATGCCACGCACGAGTCGTTGGTCTGGCCGGCTTGCTCCCACTCGTCCCAGAGCACGTCGGGACGCACGCCGTGAGGGCCGTCGTCGGTCCAAAAGTCGGGCAAGCCCAGGCGAGGCACGCCACGCGAGGAGAACTTGCTTTGAGCGTGAATCACGCCAATCTTCTCGTCGAGCGTCATGCGCGAGAGCGCGTCCTCCACACGTTGCTCTATGTTCTTGGTGTCATCGAGGTAGACGGGCAGTGCCGCCTTGTTGCCACAGCATTGCTTTTGCGCTTGAGCGGCAGGCGCAAATGCCGTTAGCATGAAGGCAAAAGCCATCACAAACTGTTGTTTCATATCTTTAAACTTTGGTTTTACGGATCTACTGCAAAGGTAACTAATATTGACGATTATATCCAAGGCGGAAAACAAAAAAATCAGGCTCGGTGTTGAATAATGTAGGAGAGAAGAAAAGGGTGCGTGAAAACGGACGTCGCCTTCGCGCCGCAATCGCGTTGGCTTCGCGCCGCAATCGCGTTGGCTTTGCGCCGTAATCGCATTGCCTTCGCGCCGCAATCGCAACGTCCTTGCGCCGCAATCGCAAAGCGGTGAAACTTGCTTTTGCAAACCTTAGCGAAGACGAATCAACGTGGTCACAAAAAAATCTCCATGCGTCAACATTCAATGTCTTCGCATGGAGAGATGTAATTATGATACTATAATGTATGGCGATAGAGGTTCGTGCTATTTGACGTAGCTATCATACTCGGCGTCGGTAGCGCAGTCCCACCACACGGGGTAGCTCCAGATGTCGGTGTCCTCGGCGTGCTTGTTGGCAGCCAGGGCTTGTGCCTCGTTGTAAGACAGCTCAAGCGTTGCGGGCAAGCGATAACGGCGTGGCCAATACTTCGGGTCATCCTTTGAAGTTCCTTTCAGCTTGTCGGTGCCCGTGAAGAGCACTGAGCGGTCCATGCCTGGGTACACCACGCCGAAGTCCTTGATGTTGCCAGCGCTATAGTTGAAGCGACGCATGTCGTTCCAGTTCTCTAAGCTGCAACCCATGGCGACATACTTCTGCAGCATGATGTCGCTCATTGTCAGCTCGGCAGAGTTTTGGCAAACGGCATCGCTTGCGAGGTAAGCCGTGATCTGCGCATCGTCCATAGGCAGCATGTCAGGATTGCTGAAGCCTTGTCCCTTCCATGCGGTGAGCTTCTTCTGCATGTAGTCGAGATGCGCCTTGATGCCGGCTTTGTAAGCGGCGAGCGCGCCTGCCTTGTCGCCCTTGCGGAAGAGCACCTCAGCCTTGATGAAGCAAGCCTCGTGGTAGGTCATGATCTCGAAGTCGCTGACAGGGCGTGTCTGGAACGAGCCGGTGGAACCCACGGCTCCGGCGTTTTGCGCGTCTGTGGTGCTAAAGTACCAATAGACGTCGTTCTCATCCTTCGTCTGGTTGCCCGTGAGCTTGGAGTTGCTGCGCAGTGAGACGTAAGCAGTGTCGCCGGCGTATGCGTAGTTGGTGCTGTTGACGTAGACAGAGCCTGCCTGATAGGTCACCTTGACAGTGTCCTTACTGATGACGGTCTTGTGAACCTTACCAATCTCGGCGGCGAAATTCTCGCGCTTTGTTTGGTCTGCGATTATATAGTTCATGAGTTTGTCCTTGGCAGCCCATGTTGGGGCAACGATGCTGTTCCATCCTAAGGCCTTCAGACGCTCGCAGTCGCCGTGGCAGTCAACGCCCTTGGAGCGTGCCCAGTCGTACGACAGCACCTTTCCGTTTTCATCCAACTTGATGTTTGTCATCACGGCTGGCACGATCTTAGAGTAGCGAGGATCCTCAACACCTGCGCCGCGCATGTTAGTGAGAAGGTCGGCATAGTACTTGGTAATGCGTTGCGTTGTACCGTAAGCCACGCAGTTCCAGTTACCGTTTGTCATGATTGGGTCGCCCAAGAGATAGTCGGTAACGTCCTGTCCGCTGTTGTAGCAAGGCATCACGGAGTTGTCGTCTATGCTCTGTGGACCTTTCGACAGGCAATCGAGAATCTCGTCTGGGGCAAACTCAGCTTTCTTCGACAGCTTCAGCAAGTAGCGTGCCTTGAGTCCATAAGCCAACTTGAGCCATTTCTGCGCGTCGCCGCCATTCATGACGTCGCCCCTTGAGAGTGCGGTGGCGGTGGAAGGCTGTGATTTGCCGAGCAGCTCGATGGCTTCGTCGAGTTTGGCAATGCAGCCGTTGAAGATAGTCTTGCCATCGTCGTAGGCTGGCACGGGCGAGTTGCCGAGTGCCTCGGTGTAAGGAATCTCGCCGTAGAGGTCGAGCATCTCCATGAAGCCAAGCGCGTGGTAGATGTCGGCCACGGCCATGTAGTGGTATGCGTTCTCCGACTTAGCCTTGTCGTAGAGGTCGTTGAGGTTGGATGCCGATTCCACGAACCATGTCTGGTATGACGTTGTCGTGGTTCCGTTGGCGAAGTTCCATGTCACGGAAGCTGGGCCGTGAGTGCTGTTGGTGGAGTAGAGCACGCCTGCAATCATGGACGTGCGGTAGTTTGTGACACCAGCCGAGTACATGTACATGCGCTCAATCCAAGGCACGCGGTTGGCAACCTCGGCGGAGGCGTTGTTTGGCTTGTCGGGGTCCACGTTCACGTCAAGGAAGTCGTTGCATGATGTAAGTCCAAGCGTGAGCAGACATCCGGCTGCCATCATATATTTTAAACTCTTCATATATAATCTTGTTTTTGATGTTTAAACAAATGCTTATTCACACGGGGTGTCATCAGAACGTGATGTTCACGCCAAAGGTAAAGGTGCGTACTGAAGGCACGCTGCAATAGTCGATGCCCGTAGCGCCTGAACCGCCTGTTCCGCCTGCTGTGCAAACCTCAGGATCCATGCCCTTGTAGTTGGTCCATGTGAGCAGGTTCTGGCCGGTGATGTTAGCAGAGAGCCTCTTGATGATGGTGTGGCTGCGCAGGAGGCTCGTGAAGTCGTAGCTCAGAGAGATTGAGCGCAGCTTCAGCCAGTTGACACTCTGTATGAAGTTGTAAGAGTTGCTGGCGTAGTTGCTCCAGTATTTCTGGATCATTGCCTCGCCCGAATAAGTGGTCTTGCCGAAGGTGTATGTCTTGCCAGCCTCGTAGGTCTGTGTGTAAGCCTCGCCTGTTGTGGCGTTTATGCCGTCCACTGTGACGCTTTGACGACTGTTCTGTGTCGTGAGCTTGCTCAAGCCGTTGCTGACCATGAACTGCTCAGTGCCGTTGAACACGTCGCCGCCAAGGCGGAAGTCGAGCAGGAACGACAGTGAGACGTTCTTGTAGGTGAAGGTGTTGTTCCATCCACCGATAAGCTTAGGCTCACGGTTGCCAACCACGTCGTTGGAGCCGCTATGCACCTTGTAGAGTCCTGTAGTTGGGTCAACGAGGTACTTGCCGCCTGCAATCTCGTTGCCGTCCTCATCGTGTTGGGTCTCAAATCGTGTACCAACGAGAGCCATGAAGTTACCGCCGTTAGGCACGGATGCTGACTTCACGGTGCCGAATTGCGCGTCGGTGGGGTAGAACATTCCCACGCCATCGAGGAACTCGCCAAGGCGGCCCTTGTTGTAAGAGAAGTTGAGAGTAGACTCCCACTTGAAGTCCTTGCCGTCGAAAGGCTTGCCGGTGATGCTAACCTCCATACCCTTGTTGATGACCGAGCCGGAGTTGATGGACATCAGAATATATCCGCCGGCGTTGGTGAGACGGGGCGAGGCAATCTGGTTCTTGGTAGAACTGTGGTAGTAGGTCCAGTCAACACCCAAGCGTCCCTTCAGGAAACGCAGCTCGGCGCCGATTTCCCATGCGGTCTGAATCTCAGGCTTCAGGATGGAGTTACCCTTGGTATAGACGTTGCCCACGCCAGTGAATCCGGCATAGTTGATGGGGGATGTCAGGTAAGTAAGCGTGGCATACGGGTCAGCGTCCTTACCGACTTGTGCCCAGCTGGCGCGCACCTTACCGAATGAGAGGATGTCGTTCTTTGGAAGCAACTCGGTGAATACCAAAGCTCCGCTCACTGATGAATAGAAATAAGAGCGGTTGTTGAGAGGAAGCGTTGACGACCAGTCGTTACGGCCCGTGAAGGTCAAGTAAGCGAGGCTCTTGTAGGAGGCGCGAGCCTCACCATAGACACCAATCAGGCGTTTTTTGGTTGTAGCGTCGGTGAAGAACTTGTTGCCTTCGGCAATGTTGGAAAAGCTGATGGTTCCAGGCGTAACGAAGTTGTAGCCCCAGTGTGTTTGGTTGAGACGCTCGGTGCCCTCAGCTGTGGTGCCAAGCATAAGGCCGAGGTCGAAGTCGCCGAAGGTCTTGTGCAAGTTTGTCATCACGTTGGTAGACCAATACTCATAGCGGTAGTCGCTCTTTGAGAGACGGCCGTTCTGGTACATTTCACTAACCACGGAGCCCGGAGCAATATAAGTGTAGGCATCGGTGGTATAGTTGTCGTAGCCGAAACGTGCGGTAACGTCCCACCAGTTTGTTATCTTGAAGTTGGCAGACAAGGCTCCGGTGAAGCGGTGAGTCTTGTCATACATCTTGTCTTTGTTTATTATCCAGTAAGGGTTCTCCTTGTCGCTTGCCAGCTCCCAAATGCCGTCGAAGAGGCGATACTTTGTGCCGTCCTCGTTGAGATAATGCGACATGTCTTCCTGCAGTGGCCAACTGTAGAGCGCCGTCATCGTGCCCGTGCCGCCGCTGCCGTACAATCCGCCAGATGTAAGGGTCTTGTCGGTTTTTGAGAGCGAGTAGGTCATGTTGGCGCTGACGGTCAGCTTGCCAAACTTCTGCTCGCCATTGAAGCGCACAGTGGTCTTGTTGTAACCAGTCTTGCGCACGATACCCTGCTGGTCGTAGTTGGAGAGCGAGAGGAAGAAGCTCTGGTTCTTTGAGCCGCCGGAGATGCTGACGTTGTTGTCGAGCACCGTGCCCGTGCGGAAGAAGTTGCCTATGTTGTCGTACAGCGTCTCAGAGCCGTCGTATGCTTTTCCCCATGAGTTGTAAGTCTGGTCGTTGAACACGCCGTTGTCGGCATAGTATCCACGTCCGAACTGCTTTTGCGCCTCGGGCAGCTTTGTTGCGGACGATGCGCTTATCTTGCCCGAGTAGTCGACCTTTACAGATCCTTCGGCACCTTTCTTAGTGGTAATGATGATGGCACCATCGGCAGCGCGCGAGCCGTAAAGGGCGGCAGCGGCAGCACCTTTCAGCACGGAGATGTCAGCGATGTCCTCAGGGTTGATGTCCATCACGCGGTTGGAGAATGTGGTGGCGTTGCGCGTCATACCATCGGTGCCGGAGTTACCGATCACGCTTGTGGAGTTGTCGTAGATGATTCCGTCGACCACAAAGAGCGGTTGGTTGCTGCGTCCCTCGGCGGTGGAGTTGGCACCGCGCATCACGATAGATGCACCAGCGCCAGCCGCGCCACTGCTTTGAGTGATGTTCAATCCAGGAACCTTACCTTGCAATGAGTTGATGACATTGGTGTTCTTGTTCTTCATGAGCTCGTCGGCCTTCATGTCGGTGACGGCATATCCCAATGCCTTGCGCTCCTTCTTGATGCCCATGGCAGTCACCACCACGTCGCTCAGCGATTTGGTGTCTTCAGCAAGGGTGATGCTGACGTTTCTTTGCGCACCCACCTTCACCACTCGCTTCTCGTAGCCTATGCACGATACTTCGAGCGTAGCGCCATTGGATACGTCTATGGAAAAACGGCCTTCGGTGTCGGTCACGACACCTTTCGTGGTTCCCTTGATTACGATACTCGCGCCAATGATAGGCTCTCCAGCCTGATCGGTCACAGTTCCTCTAACGGTGTTCTTCTGCTGCTCTGCCAGCGGTTTCGGTGTAGCGCCCTGTGCCGTTGTAGCATTAGCGGAAAGAGCATTGCCTCCGAGAAACATGGTGGTCAACGCCGTGGCTGCCAGAAATGACTTCGCATTCAGCGTTCTTTTGCAATTGCTTTCACTCATAATGACATAACTTAAAGTGTGTTAGTGACTGTTGGATTGTTTCAAGAAACGTAGATCTTAATCCCTTGTCAATTGCAAAGATAGGTAAAATATCAACTACGGCAAAGTGTTTATGACTGTTTTTTGTCTTTTTGCTATGTTAAAATTGCAATTTGTTACTATTTGCACGGAAAATATGGCGAAAAGGAGTCGTTTGCTGTGCTAATTGCCAGCATTGCCTCATTTTGCCCTTTTCATTCTCATGTTGAGCTGGAAGACGCTTGGCACGAAGATGAGCAGGGAGAAAACTATCGAAAAGGCAACCATTCGCTCGTTGCCATTGAAAAGGTCGATAAGGTTTCCGTCGGCACACTGTGGCATGAGATTGACCAGAAGGTAAGAAACGGTGTTGTTGACCCAATGGAAAACGATGCCAGGAATGATGGAGTGGGTGCGGTAATACATCCAACCGAGCAGCAGGCCCGCTACGAAGGCGTGGGTGCCTTGAGCCAAGTTGAAGTGGACTATGCCGAAGATAAGCGCTGATATGGCTATGGCAATCCAATGCTTGCCGGTTGGCATCATCTGGAGGAGCTTGCGCAGTATGGCTCCACGGAACACCACCTCCTCAGCCAATGGCGCGAGGATGCCGATGGCGACATAGCCAAGCGGCTTCTTCATGATGCCTTCCATGAGCTTCACCATCTGTTCCGGCATCTCGAAGTGGGTCCACTCTATGAGTTGCTCAGAGGGTATGATGCTGCCGACGGCAAGGAATGCCGCCCAAACAATCACCGTCCATGGGCGTGTCCGCATCCAAGTGTTTGATATTAGCGTCCATTCGCACTTGAGGAAGACCAAGAGCGTTGCGGCGCTGCTGAGCGCGGTTGTGGCAATGGAGGTGGTGACGACGGGGAGCTTGGTAAACTGGAATATGATGCCAATGCCAATCTGCATGAGCAAGAAGACTATGGCATACCACAGGATGTCGAGACTGCCACGCAGGGTGTTTTTATTTTCAGTCATGGATAAGATTATATTAGTTTCGTTTATTGTCCTTATAGAGCTTCTTCATGACAAGCTCTTGGTCTTTTCGCAATTGCTCGGCAAGGCTGTCGACGCTGTCAAACTTGCGGTTGTCTCTCACTCGGCTCACAAACTGCACCTTGACACTTTTGTCGTAGAGGTTGCCATGAAACCCGATGATGTTGACCTCCAAGGAGAGCCGCGACCCTCCGAAAGTGGGGCGGGAGCCAATGTCCATCATGGCGGGCAAGGGGCGCGAGTGGCCATCCACCGATGCCCAAACCGCATACACGCCTTCCTTGGGAATGAGCTGTCCGCCATTGCCAAGGTCAAGGTTGGCGGTGGGGAAGCCAAGTTTCCGGCCTTCCTGAAAGCCTTTCTTCACCTTGCCGCATAACTCAAAGGGCCGGTTGAGGCAATGGGCTGCCATCTCCACCTCGCCGCCTTCGAGGAAAGAGCGGACGAGCGAGGAGCTCACCTTCATGTTGTCGAGCGTGTACGACTGTGCCTGCACGACTTGCATGCCGAGCTCGCGGCCGTATGCCACGTAGTCGTCGAAGCCTTCCGTGCGGTCGTGGCCGAACCTGTTGTCGTAGCCAATGACAAGCACCTTGACGTTGAGCCGCTCGGCAAGCACCTGCCCCATGAATTCCCTTGCCGTGAGCGATGCCATCTCCTTGCTGAAGCGCAGCACCGCCACGTTGTCGACACCCGTGAGCGAGATGAGTTGCAACTTGCGCTCAAGGGTGGTCAGCAGCTGAGGCTGGTAGGCTTGGTTGAGCACCTGCCGCGGATGGCGGTCGAAGGTGATGACGAGCGAGGCGAGACCTCGCCGCCTTGCCTCTTCCATGACGTTGGCAATGAGGAACTGGTGGCCACGGTGCACGCCATCGAAAAAGCCTATCGTGGCAACGCACGGCCGTAAGTCGCCGTTCAATGCATAATAACTGTCGCCTTGCATTATCTCCTGCATCTTTTAATGGCACGGTATAGTTCTCCGCCTCCGAGCACCAGCACGCCGGTGACCACCGTTATTGCCAACCATTCCGTTAGGCTCAAGGGGAGCGTGCGGAACATCCTGCCTCCGAAGGTGACGATAATCCACTGACCGACAACTGTCATCACGAGCACGAGGATGAGCCCGCGGTCGCGCCAGAAATGGCGGAAGGCGCTGTGGACGCTTCCCAGGCACTTGGCGTTGAGGAGGTTCCAAACCTGCAGCATCACGAACGTGGTGAAGAACAGCGTCAGCTCGTGCACGTCGATGATGCTTCCGGCGCCATGTCGCTCGCACCAAACGAGGAAGACGAACATGATGACGAAGAAGGCGAAGCCAATGGACAGTATGCCTCTTGCCATGGGCTTGGTGATGATAAACTGCGATGCCTTTCGTGGCATATCGCGCATCACCTCGTGGGATGGCGGGAGCGAGGCGAGGGCAAGTGCGGCGAAGGTGTCCATGATGAGGTTGACCCATAGGATCTGTGTCACCGTGAGCGGCATCTCCGTGCCTATCACCGAGCCGCCGAGCACGAGCAGCAATGCCGACACGTTGACAACGAGCTGGAAGAAGAGAAATCGCTGGATGTTCTTGTAGAGGGAGCGTCCCCACATCACCGCGGCGGCGATGGAGCTGAACGAGTCGTCGAGGAGCGTTATGTCGGATGCCTGCTTTGCCACAGAGGTGCCCGAGCCAAGCGACAGGCCCACGTGAGCGTAGTTGAGTGCCGGAGCGTCGTTGGTTCCGTCGCCCGTCACCGCCACCACCTCGCCGTGCTTCTGCAGCATCTCCACGAGGCGCTGCTTGTCGTCGGGGCGCGCCCTGCTCATCACGCGTATGCCTTCGCAACGCTCATAGGCTTCTTCGTCGGAGAGCGCGGCCCACTCCGGTCCCGTGATGGCCTCGCCCTCGTCGATGCCAATCTGCCTGGCTATCTCCAAGGCCGTGGCAGTGGTGTCGCCCGTGACAATCTTCACGCGGATGCCAGCCGTGCGACACTCGTCCACAGCCTGTGGCACATCGTCGCGCACGGGGTCGCAGATGCCGCAAATGCCTTGCAGCGACAGGCCCGAGGCTTTGCCCTCCAAAAGCGCGCCTGTGAGGTCGCCATCGCCATAGGCGAAAGCCAGCGTGCGCATTGCCTGCTGCTGATAGCTAAGTAGTTTCTGCTCGTATGTCTCGCGCTCAGCAGAGTCGCAAGCGCACATGCCAATCAGAATCTCCGGCGCGCCTTTCACGAAGGTCATGGTCTTGCCGTTGACCGTAGCCACCGTAGCCATGAACTTTTTTTCGGTGGAGAAAGGTATCTGGTTGACAATAGCGCACGTGGAGCGCAACGCGCTGTAATCACGGCCTTGGTCCTTGAGCCAAAGCAGCAGCGCGCCCTCCGTGGGATTGCCCACCACCTTGTCGCCGTCGAGCTCAGCCGTCGAGTTGATGGCCATGGCGGTGTCGAGTAGTTGGCCCGCCGCGTCATCGCTGCTTGCCGCCGGCGACTTGAATATCTCGTTCACGCGCATCTTGTTTTGCGTCAGCGTGCCCGTCTTATCGGTGCATATTATGGTCACGGCACCCATTGTCTCCGACGCTTGCAACTTGCGCACGAGGTTGTTGCTCTTGAGCATGCGGCGCATGTTGAGAGCAAGGGCGAGGTTCACCGCCATCGGCAAGCCTTCGGGCACCGCCATGACGATGAGCGTCACCGCCATCATGAAGTAGTTGAGCACGGTTTGCGCCATGCCAAGATAGTTGGTGGTGTGCCAAAGGTCGTTGGTGAGGATGTCGTGGACAAGGAAGATGACGAAGGCAGCCACTGAGACAATGGAGCCAACCTTAGATATCAGCTTGGCAAGCTTGGTGAGCTGGATGTTGAGCGGAGTCTTGGTGTTGGTAGCCTCCGTGGCTTTCTGCGCCACCTTCTCTATCTCCGTCATGGGGCCAACTTTCTCCACTACTGCCTCGCCGTGGCCATTCATGACCATCGTTGAGCGCAGGATGATGTTGGGAGGGTAGGTTGTCGTATGGTTTCCATCGCTGTGGACGCTTTTCGTCGTGAGCGTCTCGCCTGTCAGGGTAGACTCGTCTATTTGCAGGTTGGTGGCTGACACGAGTCGTGCGTCTGCCGGCACCTCGTCGCCAGGCTCCATTATTATGATGTCGCCAACCACTACTTCGCGTCGTGGAATCTCGGTCACCTTGCCTTCGCGGCGCACCTTCACGGGTTGGTCGTCGTTCATGGCGGTGAGCACGTTGAACTTCTTTGCCGCGTCGAGCTCGAAGTAGAACCCTACTGTCGTGGCGAGGAAGATGGCAAGGAAGATGCCGATGGTTTCCATGAAGTCGTGGTTGACAAACGCCAAGACAAGAGACACGGCGGCGGCAACAAGGAGAATCTCGATGATGGGATCTTTATATTTGTCGATGTAGAGTTTCCAAATGGAAGTCTTCTTTGGAGGTGTAAGCACGTTCTCGCCATATTTGGCGCGCGAGGCGATGACCTGCTCACTGTTAAGTCCTTCGCGTTTGATTTCTTCTGTCATAGTCTGGTATAATAACTTCTATATAATAATGTATAAGAGACAAGTACAAAGTTACATAAAATTAGTGCAATATTGGGTTGGGATAGCCTAAATTTCAGTGACTTTACAATATAAATAGGGTAATTTCAATATTTATTAAGAATGTCGTCAAGAAATGCTACGGTCATTCTCAATGCGTTATTCTGTTGGGATAATGTTTATTCGCGTGGATTAAGGTTTGCCGACGTCGATTTCAGCGTATCGCGACGGCGGCGTAAGGGCACTGCGATTGCGGCGTGATGGCAACGCGATTGTGGCGCAACGCCAGCGCGTTTGCGGCGTGATGGCAAAGGCTATTGTAGCGCGTAGGCAAACGGAGGAAACCGGCACGACGTTTTCCCCAGCATGAAGCGACATGAAGCCTGCGCTTGTGGCCTTTACGCCATCAGGTGATAGGTGCCGCCGGCGTATGCCTTTACCACGCCTTTCATCTCCAGTTGGAAGAGCAGGGCGGTGATGGCTCCGGCGTTGATGCCCGTCTTCATGGATATCACGTCTTGGCGCAGGTCGTTGGCGCGCTGCAGCAAGCCAACGACCTTTTGCTCGTCATCGGTCAAGTCGGGGAACAAGAGCCTTTCTATTCCTTTGCTCCTCGCCTTCTCCAATGTTGCATCGTTCTGCCATCCCATGTCTTGGACGAAGTCCTCGGCAGACGTGATGAGACCTGCTCCGCAACCGCGGATCAGGTTGTTGCAGCCCTCGCTGTAAGGCGAGCCCACGGGGCCCGGGAAGGCGAACACGTCGCGGTTGTATTCCTTGGCTATGCGGGTCGTTATCAGTCCGCCGCCTTTCCGCGCGCTCTCCACGAGAATGGTGGCGTCGCATAGTCCGGCGGTGATGCGGTTTCGCCTGACGAAGTTGAGCTTGTCGGGCTTGGTGTGCGTCATGTATTCGCTCACGAGTCCGCCCTGGTTCACCATGCGGTTGGCGTCGTCGCGGTGGGTTTGCGGATAGAGCGTGTCGAGGCCGTGGGCAAGCACTGCCACGGTCTTCATGCCGTTGCCCAATGCCTCGCGGTGAGCGTGGATGTCGACGCCATAAGCCAAGCCGCTTACAATGATGGTGTCTGGCACCATTGCGCGCAAGTCTCTGACGAAAGCCCTTATCAGGTCTTCGCCGTAACGGGTGCAGTGGCGCGTGCCCACGATGTTTATTATGTGTCGCGCGTTGAGGTCGGCATTGCCTTTGTAGAAGAGCATCAGCGGCGCGTCGGGAGCTTCCTTCAGCCTGCGGGGATACTCGTCGTCGTTGAGGCACAGCGCCGTCACGCCGTGGCGGTCGGCCCAAGCCAACTCCTCTTCAGCGCGGTCGCGAATGCATGCCGTGTCGCTGAGGTCGCTGACGATGCGTGGCGGCAGGCCTGGGAACATCGAGGCAAGCTCTTTCCCGCTTTCTATGATGGCGGTGGCGGAGCCCAACCTCCGATACAGTTCCACCACGGTGTTGAGGTGGAAGTAGCTGAGGCGCGTCAGTATGGCGGTGTTGAGCCTCTCTTCCTTATTCTGCATTTTCCTTGTTGAACTTCTCTATTACGGGCAGGAAGGCGTTGTCGTAGTCCTCGCTGTTGCCGAGCCTGCCGTTGATGAGCATCACGAGCTCCACGTCGCCGTGGAAGCATAGTTGGTTGTCGGCCTCGCGATAGATGTCGTGGGTGAAGATGTAGCGTATGCCTTCCTTGCGCACGTTGACGCACGACAACATCACGTCGTCGCAGTGGAGTGGGGCCTTGAACTTCAGGTTCATCCTCGCCACCACTGGGTCGACGTGTTTCTCCTCGTGCAGCTTGGCGTAGCTTATGCCCAAGCTGTTGATGAAGCGATGACGCGTGTGTTCGGTGTAGTGCAGGTAGTTCGCGTTGTTCACAATGCCCTCGATGTCGCACTCGTAGTCGCGCACTTCCATGCGTGTGGTGAATAAGTATCTTTTCATTGATGTTGTTTTTATAGACTCTATAGACTAAGATAGACTTTGTAGACCCTTATAGACTCTATAGACCCTTATAGATGTCTTGGTCTATTCAGTCTATCTCCGTCTATTCTGTCTATCTCGTCTATCCAGTCTTTCTCCGTCTTTCTCCGTCTATTCTTTCTCGTTTATTATTTCCCTCAGTCTTTCTATCTCCTCTTTCTGGCTGTAATAAGCTTTCAAGGCGCGCTGCTTCAAGTCCTCGTAACGTGATTTCCATGTGCTGGCTGCTGCAAGCAGCTTGGCATTCTCGGCCTTGAGCCTGTCGTTTTCAGCCTTCAGGCTCACCATCTTGGCATCCTGCTCTTTCCTGTAGCCAGTGCGGGCAGCGTACATACGCTCCTTGATGCCGCCCTCTGTCACAAAGTCTTTCTCCAACTTCTTTAGATAAGAGCTGATCATTGCGTCCACTTGATAGCACAGGGTGAGGCAAGTGTTGGCAAACTCCTCAGCCGACCATCTCTCGGCAAATGGCAGGTAATCCTTCGGCTCGTTGTGGCAACGTGTGTACTCTAAGAGGGCCTTGTAGCGTGGGTCGCCATCTTTCCATAAAGCGTATCTCCCATTGTGGAGGAAGTCCTTGTAGTCTTCCAGTAGCTCCCTGATACTTCCACGCGCCACGTTGACCAGCTTGAGCTCCATTTCCGTTGACGACTTGCCGTCTTCAGATCCTTCCACGATGTTTTGCTTGCCCGAGCGTGCGGCTTGCACCATCTGGTCCACCGTGCGGTCTCCGCTGATGGGCAGAAAGCGGTGGCAGAACACAAACGTGAGCTGGTATATGGTGTCCGACTTGTGGTAAAAGTGCAGTTTGCGCCAGTCGTTGCCTTGTCGGAGCACATTGGGCGTTTCTTTCTCCAGGGTCGATGTCATCTCTTTGGGTTTATTCGCCCATGCCGTTTGCCTCCCTCTTTCCCTTCAGATATTCATATCCGAATCGGCAGCGGAGGCAGTCGCGACGGTCGCAGTATTCGTTCTTCAGTTGTATCAACGCCTGGCTGTCGCCCGCGTTGTCAACATTCAGCCCAACGTCTTTCCATGTGCGGGTTATGTGGTTGTCCTCGGCCTTCAGTTGTTCGAGGAAGTCGAAAGCCCTTTCGGTGAGGGCCTCTTCTTGCTTGTGGCGTCCGTAGGCGAAGAGTATTGGCACCACGGTGTTTATCAGCAACAGGTTGAGCGACGCTTCCGAGAGGTGCTTGCGGTTTGCCTTGCTCTCGCGCCCGAAGGCATAGTGGGTTTGCCAATACTCCGTAACTTCCGTCATGAGCACCTCTTTTGCCGCCTTAATGTCCTTGCAGTCTGTTATGCACGACAGGTTCGCCTTGCGGTGGTAGTAGAGGTTGGCGAGCTGCGATATCCTTATGTGTGGGAAGTTTTGCGGTCGCAGCCGAAGGAATCGCCACAAGTGGAAGTCGATGGGCGTGAGCGAGTATTTGTGTGCCAAGTATTTATATTCCCTGCTGAGCTTGAACAAGTATTCGTCGGCGAGGGCGTTGTCGCGGTATCTCTCAGGCACCGACATGGGGTCGAGCAGTCCAGCTTGCCCCATGAAGACAGCCTCTATCTGGAATATGTTGTCACCGTGATGCGCCACGACGTTGAGCGGCACGCTGAGCGCCCATTGCTCCATAGCCTCGGCATTGATGCCGAATCCGTAGTTTCGCGCCATGGTGACGAAGTAGGCCGCTTCCCACGAATCTTGACATAGCTTAGCTCGCCGTTTTATGTCGTCGGTCTTCCGCTCCAGCCGTTCCGTTTCCAATGCGCTCATCCACGAGTGCTTCATCAAGCGGCTAAGCGAAGGTATGATCTTGTAGCAGGGAGGATAGTTGTCGGTCTTCAGCAGCTCTTCATAGTTCTCTCTCACGTATTCTGGCACCGTAAGCTCCAGCTGCGGAGGCTTCATGCCGTCTTCCGTCACGGCTTGCGCATCGGCGTTGCCCACCACGTGCAGCACCACATTATTATATAGCGCGTCTTTCTCGTGCCCATGCGTGAACCAGTCGCTTGCCTTGTCGTGTATCTCCACGTTGCCGACCCACATCTGCCCGTTTATCCTCACCTTGGCGTTGAAGAAGTCGGGTCCGGCGTTGCTATTGTGCAGGCCAGCGTCTATCACCTCAACTTCCTCGCCCTCTGTCGTGCGGAGCCCGACGACGGGGAAGAGCCTGTGTTTCCAGCAATAGTGCAAGAGCTGTTCCATGTGGTGTTAGATGATAAATCCTGTTAAAGCACGGCGGCATACCGTCGGATGTGTTCCAATCGGTTCATGAAAGACTTGTCGGCTTTTGCTTTTTGCATATTAAAGTCAGCTTGCAAGCGTAGCCAAATGCCAGCGTCGATGCTAAGCACAGCTTCGAGCAACAATGCGTATTCTGTGGTTACAGGCCGCTTGCCATTGAGAATCTCATTGAAAACAGTGTACGACACCCCCATTTTCTCTGCGAGTTCTTTTTGAGTTATGCCACGAGCCTCAATCTCTTCTTTTATCATTTCGCCAGGATGAATCAAGAGCGACGATGTCATGTTGTTTGCGTATTTTATGTTGCTCATTTCGGCATCGGCCTTTTGCGCGAAATAGTCGGATATAACCTGCTTTAAATCCTTCAATGCCTCCGGTGTTTTTACAAAAGACATCATCTCAAGAATCTGCATTTGCGCTTGGTTAAATGTTGCTACTTCTGCCATGTAGTGTTTTTATAGTTTCTGCAAAAATACGTCTTTTTCCACTAAACCACCAAATGTTTTGCCAAAAACTTTGAGCCATGCATTATAAAACTGCAATATGCATTGCAAGGGCGGGCCCTGTGCCCGTCCGCAACAGCAGGGGATTATCATGTCGTTTGCATGCGTTTCCTCCGTCGGGTTGCGGACGGGCACAAGGCCCGCCCTGCAAAGTATTTTGTGTCGGCGTGGTCTTACTTCACCACCTTCACGACTTTATTGCCTCTCTTCTCAATCACCACTTGGCCAGGCTTTGCCTCGCTGATGCGTTGGCCAGAGAGGTTGTAAAGCTCAACCTTTTCGCTGTCGTTGTCAACAGGCAGGTTGCTGATGTAGGTTGTGGCTGCCAAGCCACCGGTGAAAGTCGCATTCCAATCTCCATATTTTGGAATGTCGTGGATGGTAATGTCCGCATAGAATTTATCGCCTATTATCTTGCCTTTAAGGTCTACTGGAACTGTAATAAAAAGCAAGACGGTTACTTTTTGTCCCGTTGTGGTCAGCTCAGTGTTGCCGTATCCGTCGTCTTTCGCTTCTACGTCTTTAAGGGTTATAGTGCCTACGACTAAACCTTCATACGAGAAGTTCTTCAAGAGGATTTTATATTTGCCATTATCTTGCTTATCTACGGATACGGTCTTTTGTCCTTGACTCTTTCCGTCAATAATCAGCTCATCCGTGTAGTCCGTTGCGAAGCAACTGACAGCCACGAGAACAAGCGTAAAAAGCGTCAATAGTTTCTTCATGATTATTCCTTTCTGTTATTGAAGTGTGTTGTTGATGTCTTAGAACCTGTAGCCGAAGCCGGCGTTGAGGTAAATGGGGTGCATGCTGAACGCCACGGTGTGGAAGTCTGACTTGAAGATGTTGTTGAACGAGTAAGTCACATCACAGAATAGCGAGAAGTGCTTGTAGGCATTCCACGAGAAGCCAGTTTGCACGCCCCAGTTGAAGCGACGCAGGTCATCGTCAAAGTTGTATGCTGCTTCGCTGTCGTTGTCGAACGTCACCTTCTCGCCAGTTGGCGTACCGTTGCGCAAGTAGCCATCGCTCACGTAGCCGTTGAACTCGTTTGAGAGGCAGTAAGAGAAGAACAAGCCACTTCTCACCTTCCAACGCGAGTTCACGCGGAAGTTGGCGGTGATGGGCAACGTGAGGTCGGTGCTGCTGTAGTTGGTCTTGTTGTAGCCCGTGAAAAATCCCTTCACGCGGTCTTTGTCCTGTATGATCTCCGTTTGGTAGTTCTTCACGATGGCTCCCGTTGACATGCGCTTTGCCTCAAGCCTTAATCCCGAGCCAATGCCCCATCTGCCGAGCCATTTTGTCACCGCGCACTCTATGGTGCCGTTGAACTTTGGGGCGAAACTGCTGATGTGGCGAATCTCTCGTGGCAAGCCGAGTGGCGTTGCGCCACCAACGTTGACGCCAGCCCTAAGCTCAAGCTCCCATCCTTTCTTGTTCATCTGCTGAAGGTTGTCGTCGCGCTCGCCAATGCTCTCTTGGGCAGTGGCTGAGATGGAGAAAGCCACGAGCAGGAATAATAATATCTTGCTTTTCATTTCTTTATTTTGCTTCGTAGTTGATGTGGAACTCGTCTATATACAGTGTGCTGCCCACCGCGCCGACGAACTTGCCGCCGTTCGTGCTCGACGAGGCAACGATGGCGAAGCTATATTTGCCGGTAGACATCTTGTCCATGTCGAATGTCTTGCCGTTCACGGCCTCAAACGGTATGGTGAACTGTGTCCACTCGTCGGTCTCCTTGCGGTCGGTCAGCTCCGCCTTGAGCACGATGTTGGGGCTCGTCAGCGAGTTGAGCTTAGTGTCGGTGCCATCGAGCCATGGCACGTCTTTGGTTATCTCGAACAACACGGCATAGAGCGCGAAGTCGTCCTTGGCTCCGCTTACCACCTTCGAGTTCTCGTCGGTCACCGTCGCGCCAGCCTTATACTTGTAGTATCCGGACAAGGAGACGGGCTTGGTGTTGAAGAAAGGTATTCCGAAATGGGTAGATGAAGCCATGTTGCCGAAGCTCACGGCGAAAGAGCCAAGGAAGATGTTGCCTGCAGCTATTGGCGCGCCAAACATAGCGCCAAGGGCGCCGGTGCTTATCGTCGTCAGCTTGGCACACTTGCCCTCCTTGCCGTTGTCGGCTTGGCTCGTGGGATAGTCGGAAGGCTTGGGGTTTGAAGACATGAGCGTGATCATGGCGCCAGGGTTACCCGTGCCCCAGTCCATTTGCTGCCCGTCGTTCTTCTCGTAGAGTATTTGGAACATAGGCTCTCCTACGCCATCCTCGTCGGTGTCTGCCATGTAGTAGCGCACGTTGTCGAAGTGGAAATCAGACGGCGTGGCGTTGTTTGCCACAACCCTTATGGTGTATTTCTTCTTCCAAGCCCCGTCTTGAGAAGTCACGGTGTATTCTTGTGGCAGTGGCTGGTTGATGAAGTCGGGTTGCCCGTCATCCTCGCCGGTCTTTTGCGGGTTTGCCACACGCGTGAAGAACTTTAGCTTCGTGCCGCTTGCCGGCTCAATGGTAGCACCTTCGGTGAGAGTGAACTCTGGCGCGAGAATGCTGTCGTTGGTGTTGAGGTAGAGCAATACCTCGTTGTTCGTAATCTCAGGGTCACGAAGCAACAGGCTCTCATCGCCGACGGTCACTCCAGTGATGTCGGCTTCGCTGTTCAGCGCTTCTTCCTTGATACATGAGGAGAGCGAAGCTGTCATCGCGACAGACAATAGCAGGAGTCTCCCCCACGTCCTTAGGGTCTTGTGCATAATAATATGTTATCTTGATTAATCTTTTAACTTATTGTGAATCCGTTTAGTAACAGGCGGATGCGCCTGTCTGAATTTGGGTGTAAAGTTACGGCTTTTTATCGGATTAAACACTTTTTTAGAAAGCAAAAATCGTTAATTAGCGCAAAACTATTGCATTTCGTGAAGATTTATAATAATTTATGCAACACCCGAAGGCCTTTTCGCCATAAAATAGCTAATTTTGCACGACACATTATATAATGTGGGCATAATAATACAAACACATAACAACCGCACGATTATGAAGATAGCATTGATAGGCTATGGCAAGATGGGCCACATGATAGAGCAGATAGCCCTTGAGCGTGGCCACGAGATAGTATGCAAGATTGACGTTGACAACGCCGAGGACTTCGACAGCCCCGCGTTCTCTTCTGCCGACGTGGCGATAGAGTTTACGAACCCCACCGCCGCCTATGGCAACTACCTCAAGGCGTTCGAGCACAACGTGAAGGTCGTCTCTGGCTCCACCGGTTGGATGAAAGACCACAAGGCTGAGGTCGAGGCCCTATGCGAGGACGGCAAGCAGACGCTTTTCTGGGCAAGTAATTTCTCTGTCGGCGTGGCTATCTTCCAGGCGGTCAACAACAAGCTGGCGGAGATAATGAACGGTTTCGCCCAGTATGACGTTTGCGAGACCGAGACTCACCATATCCACAAGCTCGACGCGCCATCAGGCACCGCCATCACCCTTGCCGAGGACATCGTGGAGCGCCTCGACCGCAAGAGCTCCTGGAAGCTCGGTACCACCACTTGGGACGACGGACGCGTGGAAGGCTCTGAGGAGCACAACGCTGACGAGCTGCTCGTAAACAGCGTGCGCCACGACGAGGTGCCAGGCATACACAGCATTCGCTACGACTCCGAGGCCGACGAGATAACCATCACCCACAGCGCGCACTCACGCAAGGGATTCGCGCTTGGAGCCGTGCTCGCCGCCGAATACACCAAGGACCACTCAGGCTTGCTCACCACCTCAGACCTCTTCAAGTTCTAAGACAACAAACGGGTGGCGAAACCGCATGGGCACGCCGCGATAATGCCATGGCAATGGTGGAAACGCATGAGCGCGATTTAAGATGTCCTGCAATGGCGGGCGGGCACAAGACCCGCCCCTGCACGTCATACCGACGGGCATCATGCAGATGGTGGCGCATTGTTGACGCGGACGGGTATCATGCAAATGGTGATGCATTGCAGGGTGCGGTCCTTGTGGCCGTCCGCATCCCGAATGGCGAAACCGCATGGGCGCATCCGATGATGCCATGGCAATGGCGAAACGCGTGCGACATGGTTATACCATGCAATGGCGGACGGGCACAGGGCCCGCCCCTGCACGTCATACCGTGATGTGGGGGGCATGAACACCGTGACCATAAACGATTAAAACAAACAAGACAATATAATGATTGACAAGGAAAAAGCTTCTCTTAACATGAAGAAGCAATGGACGAAGTTTGGCTGCGCCTTCTTCTTCTACGTGCTGTTTATTATATGGATGTCGCCGCGTACGCTGACGGGATGGATCCTCACGCTGCTCGGCGCCCTCTTCATCTTCGATTGCTACGTGTCGAAGAAGGTGCGGTGGCAGTGGTGGAAGGAAGCCGAAGGCCCCGTGAAGTTCATCATGAGCTGGGTCGACGCCCTCGTGTTCGCCCTCGTCGCGGTGTATTTCATCAACCTCTTCCTTTTCCAGAACTACGTCATCCCCTCATCATCATTGGAGAAGAGCCTTCTCACGGGCGACTACCTCTTCGTGTCGAAGGTGAGCTACGGCCCGCGCATACCGCAGACGCCACTGACGATGCCGCTCACCCAGCACACCATGCCGGTCATCAACACCAAGAGCTACGTGGAGTGGCCACAATGGGACTATCGCCGGCTGAAAGGCTTCGGCAAGGCGAAGCTCAACGACATAGTGGTGTTCAACTATCCTTGCGGCGACACCATCGTCACCGAGGAGCGTTATCAAGGCCCCGACTTCTACGGCGATCTCGTCTATCCGCTTGGCATGCAGATATACAAGGAGAACAGCGCCAACCCCGTTGACCCTGCCACGCTGGGCAAGCAGCAACAGCGCGACTTCTTCTCCATGATCTACTCGCTCGGCCACGACTACATCGTGAACAACCCCAACGAGTTCGGGTCCATAGACCACAGGCCCACCGACCGCCGCGAGAACTACGTGAAGCGTTGCGTCGGACTGCCCGGACAGACGCTGCAGATCAAGAACCGCATTGTGTATCTCGACGGCAAGCCAAACAAGGAGCCCGAGAACGTGCAGTACACCTACTACGTGAAGCTCGCCACCAACCACCTGCCCGACGACGTGCTCAAGGAGCTCTGCATCTCCATGGAAGACCTCACCACGCTCAACCAGATGGGTTACATGCCGCTGACCAAGCGCGCCGTGGAGTACCTCTCAAAGCGCAAGGACCTCGTGAAGAGCATCAAGCTCAACACCGACGCCTCGCCGTCGATAAGCCTCTATCCGCACAACATGGTGACGGGATGGACGGTAGACAACTATGGTCCAATATGGATTCCGAAGAAGGGCGCCACCGTGAAGCTCAACATCAACAACATCGCACTCTACGAGAGGCCGATAAGCGTGTATGAGCACAACGACCTGAAGGTGGAAAACAACCGCATATACATCAACGGCAAGCTCGCCACGAGCTACACCTTCAAGATGGACTACTACTGGATGATGGGCGACAACCGCCACAACTCCGAGGACTCACGCTACTGGGGCTTCGTGCCCGAGGACCACGTCGTGGGCAAGCCTATCTTCATCTGGTGGAGTTCCGACCCCGACCGCAAGGGATTCTCTGGCGTGAGGTGGAGCCGCCTGTTCCGCTTTGTTGACAACATAAAATAAGTAACGCATCATATTTCTTAGACGGCACGTTTTGGCTCGGCAACTTCTGAAATTCATCATAGCACTGGCGATAGCCATGGCGATTGTCGTGGTTGTCCGCATGTTTGCCATCACCATCTACACCGTGCCCGCTCCTTTGGGTCAAGGCCTACGGACGGGCGACAGGGTGGTGGTAAACAAGCTTGCCCGCAGCCGTGCCCTCCAGCGAGGGGAGCTCATCGTGTTCACCGTCAGCGGCGAGGCGCCCGCGGTGTCGCTCATAGGCCCGCCACAGGAGCTTGGCGAGGTGGTCAACCTCCCTGGCGACACCATCACCGTGGCCCGTCGGCGTTACGTCATTCCCTTCAAGTGTTGCGACCGCTGCCCATGCCGCGACTGTCGTCTCTGCCTTGTGGAGACCGGACACGGCAAGCGGCTCGTGCACAGGCATCAGATAGTGGGCAAGGCCGCCCGCCTTTTCAAATGAACAACCTCCTCTCTTCCACTTATTTCGGCCCCGTGCAATGGTATCAAAAGCTCGCCCATGGCGGCATGTCCATCATTGAGCGGCACGACCATTTCATCAAGCAAACGTTTCGCAACCGGTGCGTCATAGCCACGACGCAGGGGACGCAAGCGCTCACCGTGCCCGTGGAGAGCCCGCAAGGTCTCAGGGTAGACAAGACGGAGATGAAAGACGTGCGCGTGTCCGACCATGGCGCGTGGCGTCGCCTTCACTGGCAGGCGTTGCAGTCGGCCTATGGCGAGAGCCCGTTCTTCGAGTATTATGCCGACGACATCCAGCCCTTCTTCGAGAAGAGATGGGAGTTCCTCTTCGACTTCAATCTCGCCATCACCCATAAGATGTGCGAGTTGCTCGACATTGAGCCGCACATCGAGTTGACCGACGAATACATGCCACCACAGCAAACTGACGATGAGGCAACGGTGGATTACCGCGATGCCATTCGTCCCAAGCATCCGTTGCCCGACCCTACGTTTGTGCCGCGTCCTTATTATCAGGTGTACCAACAGAAGTTTGGCTTCCTGCCCAACCTCTCCATCCTCGACCTGCTTTTCAACGAGGGCAACGAGGCTGTGCTGTACCTGTGACATGATTATCTGCCTCATTTGTTGCGAAAATGAGGCAGATAAATCGCAAATGAGGCAGAAAAACGCCATTTCGGCGTAAACGCAAAGGCATCGCCTTTCCAGCGTAAGGACGTCGCGATTCCAACGCAAACGCGTCGCGATTCCAACGTAAGGGCAACGCGATTTCGGCGTAAACGCATCGCGATTTTGGCGTAATGCCGACGCGAGACTTATCGTTTCCGCTTTTTATAACATAAGGCGTTGATAGTCCGTGGATTATCAACGCCTTGCGATTCTGTTTATAGATGTCGTCGTTTGCCTCTTCAGAACGTCACGCCTACGTGGAGGTTCAGTGAGCCGGTGCGCGTGGGTAAATCGTCTCAAAGCGTGTATTCACTACCGAAGATTTTGGTGTCAGGCCGTTTTTTGCCCTTAAAAATTTTGGTGTCAGACCGTATTTTGCCCTTGAAAATTTTGGTGTCAGACGAAAAAATCGTAAATTTGCCACAAAATCAAGCAGTTATGGCAGACACTGTTTTTAGGCGTAAAACATATAAGAAACTAAAGGCATGGAAAGATGCTTCCAAAGGTCACACGGCACTTCTTTTGGAAGGCGCCAGGCGTATAGGTAAGTCAACTCTCGTGGAGCAATTTGCAAGAAACGAGTATCGGTCTTATATATTGATAGATTTCAACGAGGCATCAAATGGCGTAAAAGCCTTGTTTGATGATCTCATGGATATGGATTATATATTCATGTATCTTCAGAATGCTTACAAGACAGTGCTTTATGAGCGAGAGTCTGTTATCATCTTCGATGAAGTGCAGCAATGCCCCAAGGCGCGCCAAGCCATAAAATATCTGGTGAAAGACGGTCGTTACGATTACATCGAAACAGGCTCTCTTATCAGTATTCGCAAAAACACCAAGGATATAAGCATTCCCAGCGAGGAGCATCGTGTGGAGATGTTCCCGATGGATTATGAGGAATTCCTTTGGGCATTGGGTGATGAAGTGACGATGCCGCTGTTGCGTCAGGTCCTTGACAGGAGGAAATCTCTTGGCGACGACCTGAACCGCCAGAAGATGCGTGATCTGCGATTGTATATGTTGGTGGGTGGCATGCCGCAGGCAATCAATGCTTATCTCGACTCCAAAAACCTACAACAAGTGGACATGGTGAAACGCCAAATAATACAGCTCTATGCCGATGACTTTAGGAAGATAGACCCCACAGGCAAGCTTTCCAAGCTCTTCATGTCGATTCCGTCGCAGTTGAGCCGTAATGTTTTGCGTTATCAATATACTCCAGTTGTGGGTAAGGTGGGCGCAAGCAAGATAGAAGAACTGATGCTTTGCTTGGAAGATAGCAAGACAGTGAACATGGCTTACCATGCTGACGACCCTAATGTGGGGATGTCGTTGACGGCAAACCTTGGCAAATACAAGCTTTTTGTAGGAGACACAGGGTTGTTTGTTACATTAGCGTTTTGGGATAAGGATTTCACCGAGAACGTCATATACCAAAAGTTGCTTAACGATAAGATTTCGGCAAACATGGGATATGTATATGAGAACTTGGTAGCGCAGATGTTGAGGGCTTCTGGCGACAGGCTTTTCTATTACACATTTCCAAAGGACGACAATCACTTCTATGAGATAGACTTCTTGTTGTCGCGAGGCGCCAAGCTATGTCCGATAGAAGTCAAGTCGTCAGGTTATAAGACCCATGTCTCCATAGACGCCTTTTGTAAGAAATACTCAGATAGGGTGGGGCAAGCATATCTGCTTTATACAAAGGATTTGCACAAAGACGGGCAAATATTGTTATTGCCCGTCTTCATGGCGCCTTTGTTGTGATATGGTTTCTTCAGAACGTCACGCCTACGTGGAGGTTCAGTGAGCCGGTGCGCGTGTCCTCGAAGTCGTAGTGGCCCACGTTTGCCAATCCCACGTCGTAGCTCAAGCCCACATACAGCTTGTTGAAACTCGCGCCGCAACCGAGGCGCAAGCCGCCGTCGAAGCGACGGAAGCTGCCTTTCTCGTCGCTGAAGCTCGAATAAGCCTCACGCTTGCCATAGTCCTTCACCTTGCCGCCAACGCCGAGGGCGAGATAGCCGCCGGCATACGGCTCGATGGTGATGTCGCGGGCCACGGGGTACTTGTATTTTATCAAGAGCGGCAGCTCAAGATACTGCAGGCGATAGGTGAACTTGTCGCCGTCACACTTGCCCTTGCCGCCTTTCTCGGTGTAGGAAAGTCCCGACTCGAAATAGAGCGGCGCGGCGTGGGTGATGCGCGTGCCTGCCACAACGCCCACGTCGAGGCCCGTGCGCGAGTCGCTGCCGTTGAGGTTGGCGGCGTCGGAGTGGACCGTGGATACGGTCATGCCCAGGCGCAGGCCAAAATATGTGTCGTTGAAATGGTCGAAGGCGGAGCCGCGGTAGCCGCGATCGTTGTTGTAGCGATGACGTGGGGGGATGGGACGCCCGTCAGGATAATATTGTGCGGATGCCGACAGCGTGGCGGCGAGAGCGAGGAGCAAAAGCATGGTCTTTTTCATGGTATGAGAGTTTTATGTTTGTTTTCTTTTGCAAAGATATTGCAAACGAGCGCAATGAAAGCTTGCTTTCAAATTGCCGAATGCAGCTTATCTTTTGCAAAGATAGCCAACGCCACGGAAAGGCGCGTGGGGGAATGGCCTAAAAGCAAGTAGGCTTTTCCCTATTGCGAAAGCCGCTTTTTTTAATGCCCTCGCGTTCATTCTCTCTTCTTTTCTGCCTTAATTTGGCAAAAAAAGCGTAAGTTTGCACTCTGATTAACAAAACAAGAGAAAGCCATGACACAGAACCTCTTAGTTTACAATACGCTAACGCGCAAGAAGGAACTTTTCAAGCCCCTTCACGCCCCACACGTGGGCATGTATGTTTGTGGTCCCACGGTATACGGTGACCCACACTTGGGCCACGCCCGCCCAGCCATCACCTTCGACCTGCTCTTCCGCTACCTTCAGCATTTAGGCTACAAGGTGCGCTACGTGCGCAACATCACCGATGTGGGCCACCTTGAGCACGATGCCGACGAGGGCGATGACAAGATCGAGAAGAAGGCTCGCCTGGAGCAGCTGGAGCCGATGGAGATAGCGCAATACTACACCAACCGCTATCATAAGGCCATGGAACTTCTCAACACCCTGCCGCCATCGATTGAGCCCCATGCCACGGGACACATCATAGAGCAGGAGAAGCTCGTGGAGGAGATTCTCAAGAACGGCTACGCCTACGAGAGCAATGGCTCCGTGTATTTCGACATACAGAAATACAACGAGGACCACAAATACGGCATACTGTCGGGCCGCAACCTCACCGACATCATCAACAAGAGCCGCGAGCTCGCCGGCACCGACGAGAAGAAGTGCCAGGCCGACTTCGCGCTGTGGAAACGCGCCACGCCTGAGCACATCATGCGCTGGCCCAGCCCGTGGGGCGATGGCTTCCCGGGGTGGCACTGCGAGTGCACGGCTATGGGCAGGAAGTACCTTGGTAACCATTTCGACATCCACGGTGGCGGCATGGACCTCATCTTCCCACACCACGAGTGTGAGATTGCACAGGCAGTGGCATCGCAAGGCGACCAGATGGTGCACTACTGGATGCACAACAACATGATCACCATCAATGGCCAGAAGATGGGCAAGAGCCTTGGCAACTTCATCACCCTGGAGCAGTTCTTCACGGGCGACCACCCGTCGCTGGAGCAAGCCTACTCGCCCATGACCATACGTTTCTTCATCCTCTCCGCCCACTATCGTGGCACTGTCGACTTCAGCAACGACGCGCTCAAGGCAGCCCAGAAAGGATACGAGAGGCTCATGGATGGCATCTCAAACATCGACCGCGTGCAACCGGCGAAGGGCTCGCAACCCGATACGCATAAGTTCGTGAGCGAGTTGCGCCAGCGCTGCTACGACGCCATGAACGACGACTTGCAGACTCCGCTCGTCATCAGCGCACTCTTCGAGGCATGCCACCTCATCAACACGCTCCTCGACCACAAGACGAAGATCTCTGCCGACGACCTCAAGGAGCTTGCCGACACCATGAACACCTTCACCTTCGACATCCTTGGACTGAAGTCGAACCGTGGCGCGGGAAGTCCCGACCGCGAGAAGGCCTATGGCAAGATTGTGGACCTCGTGTTGCAGATGCGCCAAAAGGCAAAGGAGGCTAAGAACTGGGAGGTGAGCGATGAGATTCGCGACGCCCTCACCGACGCCGGATTCATAGTGCAAGACACCAAGGACGGCGCCACCTGGAAGTTGAACAAGTAAAATGGAATAAATGAAATAGTGCTGGCCCCTCCCTGTATCCCTCCCCTGGATGGGGGAGGGATACAGGGAGGGGCCATGAGGTGCAGTTTGTTCTTATATCATTATGTCTCATAAACCCGTGTCTAACGACATGACCGTTGGCGACCCCGCCCGCGGCATCATAAAGTTTGCAGTACCTCTGATATTGGGCTACATCCTTCAGCAGATGTACCTCATTGTGGACGCCGCCATAGTGGGGCGTTGGATAGGCGTTGACGCGCTCGCCGCCGTGGGAGCATCGGCGTCGGTGATGTTTCTCGTCATGGGCTTCTGCAACGGAGCCTGCGCAGGCTTCGCCATACCTATATCGAGGGCCTTCGGGGCGAAGGACTATAAGAAGATGCGCGTGTACGTGGCCAACTCCATCCGCGTGGCGTTGGTGTTGATCATCGTCTCCACCTTTCTCTCCAGCGTGCTCTGCGGCAGGATATTGCGCATGGTGAACACGCCGCGCGAGATCTTCGACGATGCCTACACGTTCCTTCTCTTGCAGTTCCTCGCCATTCCCTTTACCATCACTTTCAACCTCTTTGCCGGATATATCAGGGCGCTTGGCAACTCCCGCCAGCCGTTCCTGTTCCTCATCTTGTCATCGTTTGTCAACATCCTCCTCGACATATTGCTCATCCTCATCATGGGCATGGGCGTGGCAGGAGCTGGTCTTGCCACGTTGCTCTCGCAGCTGTTCGCCTCCGTGCTCAGCGTGTGGTATGTGGCTCGCCACATGAAGATTCTCATCCCACATGGCGAGGAGCGTGCTTTCGACAACAAGCGCATATCCATATTGCTCAACAATGGCATACCCATGGGCCTCCAAGTCTCCATCACCGCCATTGGCATCATAATGCTGCAAAGTTCCAACAACGCCTTAGGCACCGTCTACGTGGCGTCGTTCACCGCCGCCGTGCGCATCAAGTACCTCTTTATCTGCGTGTTCGACAACATCGGCGTGGCAATGGCAACCTATTGCGGACAGAACATCGGCGCCGGACGGCTCGACCGCGTGCGCCAAGGCGAGTGGGCGGCGGTGAAGATCATGCTCGTGTATTTCGTGTTCACGGCGTTGGCCATCTTCCCCTTTGCCGGCTACATGATGGAGTTGTTTGTCGACGGTGGCAGTCAGGCGGTGGCCGACAACGCTGCCATGCTCATGCGCATAAGTTGCTTCTTCTATCCCGTGCTCGGCTTGCTCTCCATCCTCAGGTATAGCATACAGGGCTTGGGCTACAGCAACCTTTCCATGCTCTCCGGAGTGATGGAGATGATAGCCAGGAGCGGCGTGAGCCTGTGGCTCGTCCCCGCCTTCGGCTTCCTTGGCGTGTGCTATGGCGACCCCATGGCATGGGTCTTCGCCGACATTTTCCTCGTGCCCGGCTTCCTCTTGTTGTATAAACACTTGAAGAAAAAGCTCCAACAGTCACCCGTTATCCCCCAATAACCACCATGCTCCTTACGCTTGCAATTTACTTTCTGGTGATTCTTGCCATAAGCCGCCTCACGTCGCGGCACGCCGGCAACGACGCGTTCTTCCGTGGCAACAAGAAGAGTCCGTGGCCCATGGTGGCCTTTGGCATGGTGGGCGCGTCCATTTCCGGCATAACCTTCGTCTCAGTGCCGGGCATGGTGCTCAAGGGCGACATGACCTACTTGCAGATGTGCTTGGGCTTCATCCCTGGCTATTTCGCCGTGGCGTTCATCCTTCTGCCCATCTATTACAAGCTGAACCTCACTACCATTTACGGCTATCTGCGCCAGCGTCTCGGCAGGCGCAGCTATAAGACCGGCGCGGCGTTCTTTTTGGTCTCCAAGCTTGTGGGCGCAGCGGTGCGGTTCTACGTGGTTTGCTTCATTCTTCAGCGTTTCGTGCTCGACGCTTGGCATGTGCCGTTCGTGTGTACGGTTGTGGTGATGGTGTCGCTCATCTGGCTCTACACGCGTCGTGCCGGAGTGAAGACCCTCGTGTGGTCTGACACGTTCCAGACGGCCTGCATGCTCGGCGCTCTCGTGCTTATCATCGTGGCGACAATGGGCAGCCTCAATCTCGACTTCCAGCAACTCGTTGGCAAGGTGGCGGCAGACCCGCACAGTCGCGTCTTCGTGTTCGACGACTGGGCAAGCCGACAGAACTTCTGGAAACAGTTTCTCAGTGGCATCTTCGTCGTGATAGTGATGACAGGACTCGACCAGGACATGATGCAGAAGAACATGACATGCAGGACCCTCCGCGAGGCGCAAAAAGACATGTGCCTCTATGGGTTCGCCTTCGTGCCGGTGAACCTCCTGTTCCTGGTGCTCGGTATCCTGCTCGTGTGGCTTTCCTCCGCCCGCGGCATGGCGTTGCCTCAGATGGGCGACGACCTGCTGCCGATGTTCGCCGCGTCGGGAGAACTGGGCACCACGGTGGTCATACTCTTTACCATTGGCATTGTGGCGGCGAGCTTCTCCAGTGCCGACAGCGCGTTGACAGCGTTGACGACGAGCGTGTGCGTCGACTTCTTCGAGCGTGCCGGCGACGAGCGGCTACGCAAGCGGACGCACATGGTGATAGCCGCCCTTTTCGTCGTCTTCATCTTCGTGTTCCGCGCCGTCAACTCCACGAGCGTCATCGACGCCATCTACATCCTTTGCGGTTATACCTATGGCCCGTTGTTGGGACTCTTCGCCTTCGGCTTGTTCACCCACAAGCAAGTGAACGACCGCTGGGTGCCATTCGTGGCGATAGCCAGTCCGTTGCTCTGCTTTGCCATCGAGACCACGACGCGCAGTCTCACCGGCTACCAGTTCGGCTACGAACTGCTCATGCTCAACGGCGCGCTCACGTTCGCGGGGCTATGGATAAGTCGCACAATAAAATAGAAAACCATTAAAGATATGGATACGGAGTATAGCAAGATGTTGCAAGGAGAGGTCTACGATGCCTTTGCCCCTCAGGTGCTAAAGAGATTAAACGAGTGCAAGGATTTATGTTGGGAATACAACAACATACGCCCCACGATGGTAAAAGAGCGTAACGAGAAGTTGCACGAGATATTAGGCGCGTGTGATGAAGACACGCTCATAAACCAACCATTCCTTTGTGACTATGGTACCCAAATAAAAGTAGGTAAGCGCTTCTTTGCCAATTTCAACTTTATCGTGCTTGATGAAGCACCAGTAACCATTGGCGACGATTGCTTCATCGGTCCAAATGTCGGCATCTATACGGCATGCCACAGCACCATCCCTGCGAAGCGAAACGCCCACGAACAATGGGCACGGCCCGTCACAATAGGCAACAGTTGCTGGATTGGCGGAGGCGTGACCATACTGCCAGGCGTGACCATTGGCGACAACGTGACCATCGGCGCGGGCAGCGTGGTGGTGAAAGACATACCGTCGAACAGCATCGCCGTTGGCAATCCCGCCAAAGTGGTGAGGGAAATCTGAATGCGGTCTTTGGCGCGGTGATTTTAAAATCCTTTCGTCGAAACGGATAGTTCTCTCCTTTAAAATCTTTCCCTCGAAACGGAATATTCTCTCCAAAAAGCCGTAACTTTGCAAAGAATAGACGTTTTGATAAATCATGGCAGACGATTTCGATATCCGCGACGAACGCGTGAGCAAAGAAGAGAGGGACTTTGAGAATGCCCTCCGCCCTCTCCGCTTCGACGACTTCAATGGCCAGCAAGCCGTTGTGGACAACTTGCGCGTCTTCGTTGAAGCGGCAAAATATCGTGGTGAACCCCTCGACCACACATTATTATATGGTCCTCCCGGATTGGGAAAGACGACGCTGAGCAACATCATCGCCAACGAGCTGGGCGTGGGGTTCAAGATTACTTCTGGCCCTGTGCTCGACAAGCCTGGCGATTTGGCTGGCATACTCACGTCGTTGGAACCGCGCGACGTGCTTTTCATCGATGAGATCCACCGTCTGCAACCAGTGGTTGAGGAGTACCTTTATTCCGCCATGGAAGACTTCCGCATCGATATCATGATAGACAAGGGACCGTCTGCCCGCTCCATTCAGATAGATCTCAACCCCTTTACCCTTATTGGCGCAACCACGCGCTCGGGCATGCTCACCGCCCCGCTGCGTGCCCGTTTCGGCATAAACATGCACTTGCAGTATTATGACCCCGAGACGTTGCAGCGCATCATAAAGCGTTCTGCCGCTCTGCTGAGGGTGCCAATCAACGACGATGCCGCCATAGAGATTAGCCGCAGGTCGCGTGGCACGCCTCGCATAGCCAACGGATTGTTGCGCCGCGTGCGCGACTTCGCGCAGGTGAAAGGCAATGGCACGATAACGAAAGAGATAGCCGACTTGGCGCTTGGAGCACTCAACATAGACTCTTATGGACTCGATGAAATCGACAATAGGATACTGACGACCATCATAGACAAGTTTCGCGGTGGTCCCGTCGGAGTGTCTACCATTGCCACGGCGATAGGCGAGGACAGCGGCACAGTGGAGGAGGTCTACGAGCCTTTCCTCATAATGGAGGGCTTCATCAAGCGCACGCCACGTGGGCGCATGGCCACGAAGCTTGCCTACGACCACCTTGGGCGAAACCCTTACGAGGGGAATATCATGCAGCCAAAGCTGTTCTGATGTACGCCCCTCCCTTATCCCTCCCACACTCAGGGGAGGGAGAGAGATGCTTCAAGAGGTGATTGGTGTGATGCTTTGCAGGGGCGGGTCTTGTGCCCGTCCGCATTCCGAATGGCAATGGCGTCCTCGTATTAAATGTGGTTGACCACATCCGTAAACGATATATGATGGAAAACAAGATAAATGATGATGCAAACGCTCGTGTAGCCGTCTTTGCAGGCAGCTTCGACCCATTCACAATAGGGCACGACGACATCGTGCGGCGCGCGTTGAGCCTCTTCGACAGGCTTGTCGTAGTGGTGGCACGCAATCCACAGAAGCACTATATGTTCACTGCCGAGGAGCGCGTAGAGGCTATCAGCAAGCTCTATCGGGATGAGCCACGGGTGAGCGTGGTGGCATACGGAGGCATGATTGTGGACATCGCCGCGGAGGTAGGCGCGAAGTTCCAAGTGCGTGGCGTGCGCACGACGATAGACTTCGAGTATGAGCGCGTGGCTGCGGAATACAACGAAAAGCTGGGCGGCCTTGAGACGGTGCTGCTCTACTCGAAACCTCAATTTTCCACCATTTCATCGACATCTTACCGCACTCTCGTGTACTTTCATAAGGAAGAGGAAGCGCGGAAGATGCTGCCCACTTCACGTTAACGACATTCAACTTTTTACATTATACACCATGATTACTTACAATGCAGACGGCGTGAAAATGCCGAAGATTCGTCACCGCGACACCACGGCGTGGATAAAGCGCGTGGCGGCAGCCCATGGCCGCAAGGTCGGTGAGGTTGGCTATATGTTCGTCAGCGACGAGAAGATCCTCGAAGTCAATCGCCAATATCTCGGTCACGACTATTATACCGATGTCATCACCTTCGACTACGATGAGGGCGATGTGCTCAACGGCGACATCGTGATCTCGCTCGACACGGTGCGTACCAATGCCGAGAAGTTTGGCAAGGTATACGAAGACGAGCTCCACCGCGTCATCATCCATGGCATCCTCCACCTCTGCGGCATCAACGACAAGGCGCCAGGAGAGCGCGAGATAATGGAGGCCAACGAGAATGCCGCCCTTGCCATGCTGTGATTGCCAGGTTCCGCAATCGCTCTTTCGCTAAGAGAAAAGAATTCTGGCAAGGATGAAACCGGAGAGGGAAAGTAAGCTCATAGAGCTCTTGCGTTCTCAAGGGTCGGCCAAGGCATTCGCCGACCTTTATGATTTCTATGCGCCTCGCCTTTATGCTTTCAGCCTTCGCATGTCGAAATCGAGGGCAGACGCCGAGGAGATAGTGCAAGACGCGTTTGTCTGGCTTTGGCGCAGCCGCTTGTCGCTGCCAAGCCAAGATACGCTGTCCGCGATATTGTTTCTCAAGACGCGCCATCTCCTCATAAACCTCTATCGTGCGCGCCTTAACTCACCTGAGTATAAAGACTACCTTGTCTGCCGCGATATGGCAGGCACATCTTCCGTGTCAGACAACCTTGACTACAATGACCTTCTCGCCATTATAGGCAAGGCCCTGGAGCAGCTTCCCGAAACACAGCGAGAAGTCATAAGGATGATCAAGTTGGAAGGCCGTCGCACGAAAGAGGTAAGCCAAAGGCTCGGCATCACGGAGCAGACCGTCCACAACCAACTCTCACTCGGGCTGAAACAGGTGAGAAGGATATTATCAAGCGAACCCCTAAAAGGCTCGTTGCCCAATGAAGCATTGGCTGTCGTGTTGCTGACGATGTTAACAATCTGAAAAACGAGTTAGCTTTTCATGTTACATCTTGTTTATAGAGTTGTGGTAATATGACAACGACAATGACAAATCTGAGGAAATACTTTCTTGACCTTATACATCCAGGGGAACTTGACGCCATTCGCGAAGAGGAAAAAGCCAAAGGCGACGGCGAGCTCATGGCCGACTTGGAATGCCTGTGGGAGGAGGAGATGCGGCGCGAGCCCTCGCTTGATGCCGTGGGCAGGCAGTCGTTGGAGAAGTCTAAGGGCGTAGTGCTCCGTGAGATAGGCAGCTCGGGAAAGCGCAACCGCGTGCGAGCGTTGGCGTTGTGGCTTGCCTCCACCGCGGCATTGGCGTTGTTTATATTTGCCTCTCTTTTGGTTTGGAAGCAACATGCGTTCAGCACCTCGCTAATGTCGCGCATGGTGGAGACGCGAACCAACGCCGGCGACACCACATCGGTACGGATGCCAGACGGCACGTGGATAACGCTAAGCGGCAGTTCGTGCCTGACCTACCCACTGTCATTCTCAAGCAACAACAGGAAAGTGGCGTTGAGCGGCGAGGCTTATTTCAACGTCGCTCACGACGCCGACAACCCCTTTGTGGTTGAGTGTAAAGGCTTCGACGTTACCGTCAGGGGAACGAAGTTCAATCTCAGGACAAGGCAAGGCGACAGGCAATCAACCATTTGGCTCGACGAAGGCGTAGTGGACGTGAAGTCGGAGAAGACTGCCGAGCGACGGACATTGCGGTCGGGGCAAATGGCGCAGATAGACGCGGAGACGGGCAGGCTGAGAGTGACACGGGCAGACCGAATGGGCATCAGGATGTCGTGGGCGAGCCATGAGATGTCGTTCCGCGACACGCCTTTATACGACGTG
Organism: Oscillospiraceae bacterium; assembly: GCA_963635115.1. Lineage (GTDB taxonomy): Bacteria > Bacteroidota > Bacteroidia > Bacteroidales > Bacteroidaceae > Prevotella. The sequence continues at coordinate 45,297 of CAVHEN010000004.1, forward strand.
CTTGCCACGGTGTGCGACAACTTCGGGCTGGCATTGGACTTGGGCAAGGACGTCGACGACCTGCCGTTCACTGGGACACTGCCCAGCAATAGCCTGTCGGAAGTGGTGAAGACCCTGGAGATTGTTTATAAAGTAAGGATTCGAGTGTCGGGAAAAGTGATGAAAGTGGAGCGTGTTAATGTAAATTAACACTGTTTCGCGTTATACCTTAACAAACCTTTTGTTTACCTTGTTATAAAGATTTATCAGCAAGAACTTGCCTTGACATCAAGAAGAATCATTGGCTCCATGTCGATTCGTGTGGTGGGAAATCGCAGTGCACGATTCCTTCGCTCGCCAGCCGTTCGCCTTCGCGCCGCAATCGCGTTGGCTTTACGCCGCAATCGCGCCGCCTCCGCGCCGCAATCGCAACGCCTTTGCGCCGCAACCGCATCATCGATAAACCTAAACTCGCACGAGTCAACATAGGCACGAATTATTACTTACTAAACAATTGTAGCTATGCAACAACTGAGATCCAAACTCCTATTGGCAATGTTGCTGGTGTGCGTCGCTTCTGTCGCGTCGCCAACATCGGCACAGACAGTGAGTCTCAACCTCACCAAGGCCACGCTCGCCGGTCTCTTCGATGCCATTGAGCAGCAGACGACTTACCGTTTTTCCTACAAGAGCGACGACGTGGACAATCGCCGTGACGTCACCGTGAAGTGCTCTCGCGCCAGCGTCGCCTCTGTCTTGTCGGAGGTGCTGCCGTCTCATGGCCTCGCCTTCCAGATAGTTTCCGACAACACTATCGCCATCACCAAAGCCTCGACAAGGCGAGACGCGAGAAAGGACGCCGCCTCGGCAAGGCAGAAAGCCAAAGTGGTGACAGGCACGATAAGGGACAACAAGGGAGAGCCCATAGTGGGAGCCACGGTGTATGACCCAATAACAAGGAAAGGCACCGTGACCGACAGCGAAGGCAAATACACGCTGGAGGTAGGCGGCGACGCCTCGTTGGTGGTGTCGTATGTCGGGTGCGAGACGCAAAAAGTGAAGGTCGGCGGCAAGCAGGTCGTCAACCTCACGATGAAAGAAAGCGTGGTGGACATGTCGGAGCTCGTGGTGACCGCCCTCGGCATGAAGCGGTCGGAGAAGGCCCTCGGCTATGCCACGCAGAAGGTGTCGGGCGACCAATTCGACAAGGTCAAGGGTCTCAACGTGGCGACGTCGATGTCGGGACGCATAGCCGGCCTCACGATATTCAACTCCACCGAGTTCATGGAGGCTCCCACGATCACCCTTCGCGGCGAGACGCCACTGTTGGTTCTCGACGGCGTTCCGACGAACCTGACGCTCGCCGACATCAATTCGGACATCATAGAGAGCATCGACGTGTTGAAGGGTGCCACAGCCTCGGCGCTTTATGGCTCGCGGGGTGGCAGTGGCGCGATAATGGTTACCACGAAGAAGACCGGCAGGAAAGGCTTCACCATCGACGTGAACAGCAGCAACATGTTCAATTGCGGCACGCTTGCCTTGCCCAAGGTGCAACACTCTTACAGCTCGGGCTATGGGGGCAAATACAATGTGGACGATGAGGTGTGGGGAGACAAGCTTGACATCGGACGAGTCTACTCGCAATATAATCCCTACACGAAGAAATGGGAGGACCAGGAGCTTACGTCCAAGGGCAAGGACAACTTCAGCAACTTCCTGCGCTTCAGCATGATTTCCAACAACAGCGTGAGCGTAACCCAAAAGGGCGAGAACGGCAGCGTGAGGGCGTCGGCATCGTTTATCTACGACCGCGGACAGTATCCCAACGAGACGGGCAAGGTGTTCCAATACAACATCGGCGGAGAGATGAAGCTCGGCAAGAAGGTCGACATTCAAGCCACGATGGGCTTTGAGAAGCAGTTGGCATCTAACACCGCCGGCACGGGATATGTGGACCAAGGCTATATCTACAACCTCTTGGTCTGGACCGGTCCGGAATATGACATACGCGACTATCGCGACTATTGGGCGGAGAAAGACGTGAAGCAAAACTGGATGCGCTCCTCGTGGTACGACAACCCGTGGTTCATGGCATATGAGAAAATAAACCGGCAGGACAACACCAAGGCCAATGGCATGCTGACCATCAACTACCACATCACGCCGTGGCTCACGGCAATGGTGCGCGGAGGCTTAGACTATACCAACTACGACACCACGAAACGCTCGCCGGCAGGCATCAACTCTACAAAGAACTGGGGCAAGACCAACAAGGGATATTTCATGTCGAAGTCGGAGCAGGTGTTCACCACCAACGACGACTTCATACTCATGTTCCAGAAGTCGTTTGGCGACCTCACCGTGGACGCCCTTGGCGGTTACTCCATCTACTACTACCGCGACAAGTATCTCAAGGGAGAGTCTAAGAACGGATTGTCCATACCTGGCTTCTATTCGCTGAAAGCCTCTGTGGAGAGCCCCACCGTGGAGCCCTACCTTGCCAACAAGCAGGTGAACAGCCTCTATGCCAAGGCAACGTTGGGATACAAGAACACTTACTACCTCGACGTCACGGGACGCAACGACTGGTCGTCGACACTCCCCAATGGCGACAACTCATATTTCTATCCGTCGGTGGGCGCGAGCGTGCTCATGTCGAACGTCATCAAGCTGCCCAGCTGGTGGAGCTTCTGGAAGATGAGAGGGTCGTGGACGGTGTCGAAACGCGACATCGACATCTACGCCACAAACCAAGCCTATACCATAAACAACTCTGTGTGGGACGGCTACAACTCGGCAGTATATCCAACTACCATGCGCGGCAACGTCAAGCCTATCACGGACCGCACGTGGGAGATTGGCACCGCCATGAACTTCATCAACAACCGCTTGCGCGCTGACTTCACATATTATAATAAGCACACCTACAACAATACCGCCGCGACAACCATTTCATCGATGTCTGGATTCAAGAACGTGCTCGTCAACACGCAAGAGGAGTACACTCGCCGCGGAATAGAGTTCTTCATAGATGCCACGCCGATAAAGAACAATGTCTTCCAATGGAACGTCGTGACCAACTGGGCTCGCTCGGCTCGCTACTATTCGAGGATTGACCCCGTCTACTCCGAGGACAAGCCATGGGTCTACAAGGGAGCGCGTGCCGACGCTTACACATGGAAAGACTTGCTCTACGCGCCAGACGGTCAGATGATTCTCGTCAACGGAAAGGCACAACGCAGCAAGTATGAGACGAAGATTGGCAACACCGAGCCCGACTGGACTTGGGGCCTTGCCAACAGCTTCAAATACAAGGGATTCACGCTTGCAATATCCGTGGACGGACGCATTGGAGGGTTGTCTAACGCCAGGACATGCCGCAACTTGTGGAAGACGGGCGCGCATCCCGACACCGACAACCAGTGGCGCTACGACGAGGTGGTGAACGGAAACAAGTCGTATGTGGCGCCTGGCGTTAAAGTGGTATCGGGCGACGTGAAGTATGACACCTACGGAAACATCACGGAAGACACCCGCGTGTTTGCCACGAACGACGTGCCCGTGTCTTACGAGAGCTTCATAAAGGGCGACTGGGTCAACGGCGCGCAGTTCATCTTCAGCGAGACATTCATCAAGTTGCGCGAGCTGTCGCTCACCTACGACATACCGGCGTCGATATGTCACAGCCTTGGACTGACGGGCTCGTCGGTGTCGCTCATCGGGCAGAACCTCTTGCTTTGGACAAAGGAATACAAGTTTGCCGACCCAGACAAAGCCTCCGACGACTTGGCGTCACCATCGGTGAGATATGTCGGCGTGAACATAAAATTGCAGTTCTGACACGCCGAAAGGTTTGCCCACACAAATAAAAACAACGAAATCAACGAAGGACATGAATATACGATCATTATCAAATACGGTGGTGGCAAGTGGACTGTTGGCAGCCGCTTTGGTTCTTGCGGGTTGCGACAACAAGTTTGAGGACTACAACACCAACCCCGACACCCCGACAAATGCCACGCCTGCCATGCTGGCAACCAACTGCTTGCGCTCGTTGTGGCCATCAAACACTGAGAAGAAAGGCTGCATGAAAGACGAGATGCTATGCAAGTACATTTCGTGGACAGAGGCCAACGACATAGACATCGCCTTCAACAAGTTGGGACGTGCCGACTACTCCGACATGACGATGCTCTACAACGTTAACAAGATGGTGGACAAGGCCTCCACGGAGCGCTTGCGCAATGGCTACGACGGCGTGGGGCACGTCATCCGCGTGTTGAAGTTGTTTGACCTCTCGCTGAAGGTTGGCGACATTCCATATAGCGAGGCGTTCAGGGGCGAGGAAGGCATCATCGCGCCGGTCTATGACTCACAGCGTGACGTGATGCTTGGGCTGCTCAATGAGCTTGAGACCGCCGACAAGGAGCTGCAAGATGCCGATGACATCTCGGGCGACATTGTCTACGGAGGCGATGTGGACAAGTGGCGCAAGGCAGCCAACACGTTGGAGTTGAAGATTCTCCTCAACCTGTACAGGCACACCGACGACGCGGAGCTCAATGTCAAGGGTCGCTTCCAGAACATCGTGGCATCAAAGCCCATATTCGAAAGCAACGCCGATAACCTGCAACTCGTGCATTCCGACAAGAGCGGGCAGAAACCGGAGTTCTATAAGGAGGGCAACAACTATATGCAATATATACAGATAACGTCGGAGGTCGTTGACACTCTCAAGGCTTTTGGCGACCGTCGGTTGTTCTATTACGCCCAACCCACTCCCAATGCCGTGAAGGCTGGCATGAGTGCGTCGTCGTGGGACGCGTATACAGGCGTGGAGGCGACGTTGCCTGAGGAAGACATACAGAAAGCCGTGAGCGAGGGAAAGGTGTCGCAGACCAACAACCGGTATACCAACGATGTGGTGGGCGAGCCTTCCGTGTTGTTGTCATATGCGGAGATGAAGTTCGTCTTGGCGGAGGCGTGTGTGCGCGGGCTGATTAATGGCGACGCGCGTCAGTATTACGCTGACGGAATAAAGGCGGCGATGCGTTTCACCGCCGACAACACCCCCGACAACGCCGACTATCATCATGGCATGCCTATCACCGATGATTACATGGCGTCGTACATGACCAACGCCAACGTAGTCCTGCCATCGTCTGCCGACGGCAAGATTGAGAAGATTGTCGTGCAGAAATATCTTGCCACTTTCATGCAGCAGCCATACAACGCCTATTACGAGTGGCGTCGCACGGGGTGGCCAAGGATTCCCGTCAATCCATTGTCCAACCGCAACGAGCCTACCGACAAGATGCCGCTGCGTTGGATGTACCCGCAAGACGAGTATGACCACAATGGCGACAACGTAAAGGCAGCCGTGCAGAGACAATATGCCGGCTCTGACGATTGGAACCAAACCATGTGGCTCTTGAAATAGCCGTAGATGACAACCTATGACCATGTCATGAGAAGCTTCTTGTTTGCTCTTATTGCCTTGTGCCTTGCTCCTCTCGTGGATGTCAAGGCATAAGCCTTGGCCCCTCTCTCACACGGGGATCAAGGCACAAGCCTTGCGAATCAACGCGCAAGGTGGGCTCAAAATCGTGCATTTCATCGGCCAAATAGCTATGTCAAGACGATTGGACACGGCGGTCAAGCTATTATGTTAAGGTCGTCGATTGGACACGGCTGTTGCCTCCTTGTCCTCCCATGCCATGATTAGCCCGATGACCTGCGAGTAGCTCCTTCTGCCTTCAGCCACGTTGTTGCCCCTGAGATAGAGGTCGAGGATGAAGTCTTGTGCGGCGTTAACGACTTTGCTCCGCTTGGCGAGCCAATAATTGCGGTAGCTTTTCGCCAGTCGGATAATACTGGGGCGGATGTGCTTCAGAAACTTCTCGCCTTCCTCTTGACCAAGGATATCGAACACGTCGTTGACGACATGGAAGAAGATATGGTAATATCCGCTGAACCTCACCGCCGTGTCGGAAGAGGCTGTGCAGACGATGTAGCTGTAGAAATTGGCCTCGCCCTCGTTTGCCACACCGAGGAAGTGGGCGAACTCATGGGCGTAGGTGGCAGGGTATTCGTGCGGGCGAATGTCGCCGTTAAGGGTGAACTCGCAGAAGAAAGGCCCCATGCTGCCGGTCACGCCAGCCATGGAACTGAGCCATGAGAACGCCATCGTCTTGGCATGGGGACGCGGGTTGAAGGGTGTGTTGATGCCGCAACCACCCTTCTTAAAATATTCGTTGAGTATCGCCTCCTCGCTTTTCGCCTTTTCCGCTTCGCTCAGACGGGTCGATACATCTTCTTTCACCCTTACCCTTTTACTCAGCTTGTTGAGACTGTCCGCATATTGATACGCGAAAGTCCTTAGCCTTACCTTGTTCACCTCCACAGGTTTCATGCCTGTCCTTTGATAGATGTTAGGTTGCGAGTAGTTCAATCCCCAGGCAATGTAGAACCAGGCATAAACCCACAGCAAGTACTCAGCAACACGCCACACTGCCCTCTTATTTCTTTTTATCAAGGGATAGAGAACCGCCCAAGCAATGCTGAGAAAGATGAAGATGTCGCCCACTGCGAAAGGCACCAATCCTGAGACGGGAGAGAGGACGCTGCCTATGACGGGATAAACGCTGGTGGTGTAGAAGCTCCCCAAGGCATGGCTAAGCCTCGTTGCGATGACGATGACGAGCAATGCCATCAGCACCCAATGCCGCCACTTCAAACGGTCAATATGCAAACTCTTGAGGTTATGTCTCTTCATGTCTTAAAGATGAGAGTGTCCTTGTTAATTTTTTAGGCAACCTATCGGCACTATATAGACACCGTCTTTGCGCTGATAGGCATAGTTGCCCACAGCGGTAAGCACCATCATGAAGGACGGTGCTTTCATCTTGGTAGTGTCTATCTTAGACGCAAGGCTTGTTAATGTAGCCACTCCTTTCTCAATAGCTTGTGTTCCTCCCAACTTTATTTCAATGAGACCGTATGAGCCGTTGCGGAGATGAATCACGGCATCGCATTCCAATCCGTTCTTATCACGGTAATGATAGACGTTGCCATCTACTGCGTCAGCATATACACGAAGGTCGCGAACGCACATGGTCTCGAAAAGCAAACCGAAGGTTTCCAGGTCGTTGATGAGGTCGTCCGGTCCTAAACCCAAAGCTGCAACCGCAATAGACGGGTCCACGAAATATCGGGTGTCAGCTGAGCGAATGGCAGTTTTGCTGCGCAGGTTCGGATTCCATGCAGGCATATCTTCAATGACAAAGATCTTTTTCAGTGCCCCGATGTAGCTCATGACGGTTCTCTCAGCCAAGCTCTCTTCGTCGTTGTCTATCATGTCTTTGCGAATGGCCCCTAAGCTCACTTGCCCTCCTTGTGAGCGAGCATATGAACGTAGCAACAGTTTTGTTCGTTCGCTGCTTCTTGTAACCTCGTCAACTCTTGATATATCTGTTTTTACGATTGCGTCATAATAATCGTATGCTTGCCGTAATGCGGCACGCTTGCTTTTGGTTGTGGCGCTTGGCCATCCTCCGCGGCATACCAGAAAAGCTATATCCTCAATCTTGAGCTTGTTGTAGCCTTCGATGTCTGTATTCCCTTTGAAAAGTTGGTCGATACTTACTTCGCCTGTGGATTCTCCGGATTCCCATAGTGACATGGGGCGCATCGTAATCCAAGCAAAACGCCCCGTGCCTGTATGATGGATCTTATTGGTGGACACCGGTACCGCTGAACCTGTCAATATGAACTGCCCCTCTTCGCCTCGATGGTCGACCTCGAATCGAATGGCATCCCAAATTTGAGGAATAATCTGCCACTCATCTATCAGTCGTGGATTGTCTCCCTTGAGAAGCATTCTTATTTTTAGCTCGGCCATTTCCATATAGTTCTTTTGGTTGTCAGGGTCAGCCATATACAGCACACTCTTGGCTTGTTGCTCGGCAGTTGTCGTCTTTCCACACCATTTGGGACCTTCTATAAGGACGGCACCCACTTCTTCAAGTCTGTATTCCAGTAGCTTATCAGCAATTCTTTTCTTGTACTCCTTCATGCCTGTTACTGATTGGTTTTGTTGCAAAAGTACGAATATAAACAGTAAACGCCAAAGAAAAATAGTTATTTTTGCAGCGTTTGGCCGAGTTTTGTTGCAGTATTTGGCTGAGTTTTGTTGCAGCGTTTGGCTGTGTTTTGTTGCAGCGTTTGGCCGTGCTTTGCTACAAGTGCCATAAGCGAACCTAATGCGGCATGACGATGCTTGGCGCGAAGCCACAGCATTATTCTTTTTCCCATATCGCAAAAATACGAAATATCTCGCGGTTTTTGTCAAACAATAACTAACTTTGTGGCAATAGAACTTTAAATGCCTGATTATTGTGAAACGATTAACAACTCTGTGTGCATTATTGCTCGTGCTTTGCATTAATGCCGTGGCCAAGAACTACAATGTCGCATCTCCTGACGGGCGACTAAAGGCCAGCGTGACGGTGGACAAGACCGTTACTTACCAAGTGACTTACAATGGGCGGCAGATCCTTGCGCCGTCGCAAATCTCCATGACCGTGGGCGACGGTGAGCGTTGGGGCGTTGGCTCGAAACTCAAGGGCGCTACGACGGCCAAACGCAACGCTTCCATCGAGGCGCAGAACTACAAGAAAGCCGTGGTGAAAGACTGCTGCAACGAGTTGACGTTAAAGTTCAACGGCTTCTCCATCGTGTTTCGTGCCTACAACGAGGGCGTGGCTTATCGCTTCGTGTCAGACTCGATGAAATCGTTGAAAATCGTCGATGAGCAAGCCGACATGAACTATCCTGCCGACCTGGAGACGCTCGTGCCATACGTGAATGGGGAAGGAGACATAAAGGAGCAACTGCACAACTCGTTTGAGAACCAATACACCTCCGCTTGCCTGTCGGAGCTGAGAGACGGACATCTCATCTTCCTGCCATATATCGTGAAAGCGGACAACGGCGTGAAGGTCGTGGTGGCGGAAAGCGATGTAGAGAACTATCCTGGCATGTTCGTGAAGAAGGGAAAGGAAAACGGCCTTGATGCAGCCTTTGCCCCTTGCCCCAAGACCGTGAAGCAAGGCGGACACAACATGCTGGAGCAAATGGTCACCGAGGCGGAGGATTACATCGCCGTGGCGAAGCCAAAGCAGAACTTCCCGTGGCGCATAATAAGCGTGTCGGCGGAAGACAAGGACATCCTCGACAACGACATGGTGTTCCGCCTCGCCTCGCCATCGCGCTTGGCGGATGCCTCGTGGGTGAAACCCGGCAAGGTGGCATGGGACTGGTGGAACGACTGGGGCCTCTACAAGGTTCCGTTCAAAGCCGGCATCAATACCGCGACTTATAAGCATTATATCGACTTCGCCGCCAAACACGGCATAGAGTACGTGATACTTGACGAGGGATGGGCGGTGAACAAGAAGGCCGACCTCTTCCAGATAGTGCCGGAGATAGACCTGAAAGCCATCGTGGATTACGGCAAGCAGAAAGGCGTGGGCATAATCTTGTGGGCGGGCTACAAGGCTTTCGACCGCGACATGGAGCAAGTATGCAAGACCTATTCGGCAATGGGCGTGAAAGGATACAAGGTGGACTTCATCAACCGCAACGACGCGGAGGTGATGAACTTCTTGTACAAGGCCGCCGAGACCTGTGCCAAATACAAGCAGGTGCTCGACTTCCACGGCATTTGTCCGCCCACCGGACTTACGAGGACATGGCCCAACGTGATCAACTTCGAGGGCGTATACGGGCAGGAGCAAAACAAGTGGGCGACGATGAAAAACTACGACCAGGTGCAATATGACGTCACCGTGCCTTTCGCCCGCAACTTCGCCGGCCCGATGGACTATACCCAAGGAGCAATGCTCAACGGCACGCGCTCTACCTATCGCCCGTCCAACTCGGTGCCAATGAGTCAAGGCACGCGCTGCCATCAGCTTGCGGAATACGTGGTCTTCCTCTCGCCCCTGAACATGCTTTGCGACAGTCCGACACATTACGACGAAGAGCCAGAATGTACCGATTTCATCGCTAAAATCCCAGTTGTCTGGGACGAGACTGTGGCGCTGAAAAGCGAGGTTGGAGAGTATGTCGCCGTGGCTCGCAGGTCGGGCGGCAAGTGGTATGTGGGAGCGGTGACCAACTGGACGCCTCGCGACCTCACGCTTGACCTCTCGCCACTGAAAGTTGCGGGAAAGACGGCTACGGTGTTCAAGGACGGAGTCAACGCCGAGAAGATGGCGCAAGACTACGAGAAGACGACCGTCACGGTGCCTGCCGACGGCAAGCTGACGGTGCACCTCGCGCCAGGTGGCGGTGTGGCATTGGAGATATAAAACGGCGTTACCGCACCGAGGCGCGACCTGTGCATCAGTGCGGTAACGATAACCATGACCATGTCTCAAGGGTGGGCATTCAGAAGATTGCCATCAGTCTTTGGAACATGTCTTTTGGCTCAAGAACAAATACCAATATTAATATTTGCAGAATAAGAAACACAAAATTAATGGCGGTACCTTGATATTCCTTGCTAAGGAAGTGCCCTATGATATGGCAGACATTAGCCAATAGTGAGAATATTATCACCAAGCACAAGGATATTAGCAATATATTCCAAAACATATCAAGTCGTTTGTTATTAATGATTTATGTTGTCTTGCAGTTGCCTGCCGATTGCGAGCCGTCGGCTTTGCGCCGCAATGGCAGTGCCTCTGCGCCGCAATCGCGATGCCCTTGCGCCGCAATCGCGATGCCCTTGCGCCGCAATCGCACCGGCTTCACGCCGCAAAGCCGAAAGCCTCAGGTGGGCATGTTTTTGCGTGCGCTCTTTGGATGCCCTTGTCGCATGGTTGTAAGGAAAGGCCGCCTCGCTGAACGCGACGTTTCGTCCGCGTGTGCTGACATGGCGCATTCACTCGCTTTCCACGGGTCAGCTGGTGCCTATCGTGATGAATTTAAGTTTTGTCATTTTTTAGATAGCTTGCGTTTAAGATTCGATGCAAAGATAGCGTATTTACTAATAAACCGCAACGGAAACGCGCATGAATCTGCTTCGACCGACATTTTTAACGGTCGGCCGATGATTGTGGCGCATGGAAACGTAACGATTATGTAGCATATAAACCGCAAAAATAAAGGCTTAATATTTGTTGGAACGCTAAAAAGTTTGTAACTTTGCAGTGTTCAGTGGAATGAGGGACTCCCAAGGCGAGTTCCTCATTTTTTTATAACTTCAATACATGATAGACAAGAACGTCGTAAAAGCATTAGTAGAAGAGTGGCTAAAAGACAAGGAGTACTTCCTTGTAGACTTAAACATCAGCCCCGATGACAAGATTACCGTCGAGATAGACCATGCAGATGGAGTCTGGATAGAAGATTGCGCCAAGTTGAGCCAATATATAGAAGACCATCTCAATCGCGACGAGGAAGACTATGAGCTTGAGGTGGGATCGGCAGGTCTCGGCCAGCCATTCAAGGTGGCGCGCCAGTATGAGATCTTCGTCGGCGAACCCGTGGAGGTGCTCGACGCCGACGGCAAGAAGACCCGTGGCGTGCTCAAGAGCGTAGACGGCCGCGACTTCACGGTCACCGTGAACGAGAAGGTGAAGGTGGAAGGCAAGAAGCGCCCTGTGAAGATGGACGTTGACCACAACTTCAACATGGACACGGTGAAATACACCAAATACTTGATCAGTTTCAAATAAAAACAATAAAAAAAGATATACAGCTATGCCAGTAAAAAAGAATGACGACGGGCAGGTGAACATGATGGGTTCCTTCCGCGAGTTCCAAGATACAAAACACATAGACCGCACCACGCTCGTGAGCGTGCTGGAGGAAAGCTTCCGCAACGTGCTTGCGAAGATCTTTGGCTCCGACGAGAACTTCGACGTCATAGTGAACCCCGACAAGGGAGACTTTGAGATTTACCGCAACCGCATCGTCGTGGCCAACGGCGAGGTGGCAGACGAGAACAAGGAGATCAGCCTTGCCGACGCCCAGAAGATAGACACCGACTATGAGGTGGGCGAGGAAGTGTCTGAGGTGGTGGACTTCGCCAAGTTTGGCCGCCGCGCCATCCTTACCCTTCGCCAGACCCTTGCCAGCAAGATCCTTGAGCTTGAGCACGACGCGCTCTACAATAAATATAAGGATCGCGTGGGCAAGCTCATCTCTGCCGAGGTCTACCAGGTGTGGAAGCGCGAGGTGCTTCTCGTGGACGACGACAACAACGAGCTCCACCTCCCCAAGAGCGAGCAGATACCAGCCGACGTGTACCGCAAGGGCGAGACCGTGAGGTGCGTCATCGAGCGCGTGGACAACGAGAACAACAACCCCCGCATCATCCTCTCGCGCACGAGCCCGATGTTCCTTCAGCGTTTGCTTGAGAATGAGGTGCCCGAGATTCAGGACGGCCTTATCTCCATCAAGAAGATTGCCCGCATGCCTGGCGAGCGCGCCAAGATCGCCGTGGAGAGCTACGACGACCGCATCGACCCAGTAGGTGCTTGCGTGGGCGTGCATGGAAGCCGCGTGCATGGCATCGTGAGAGAGCTCGACAACGAGAACATCGACGTGGTCAACTGGTCGGCAAACACCAAGCTCTTCATCCAGCGCGCATTGAGCCCCGCCCAGGTGACAGAGATCAAACTCGACGAGGAAGGCCGCAAGGCAAGCGTGTACTTGCAGCCCGACCAGGTGAGCCTCGCCATCGGACGCAGCGGAATGAACATCAAGCTCGCCTCGATGCTGACAGAATATACCATCGACGTGTTCCGTGTCGTCACCGACGACGAGGAAGGCCAGCTGGACGACGTGTATCTCGACCAGTTCAACGACGAGATTGACCAGTGGATCATCGATGCCATCAAGGCCATTGGCCCACAGACAGCGCGTGAGGTGCTCGACGCTCCTCGTGAGATGTTGGTCGAGAAAGCCGACCTTGAGGAAGAGACCGTGGATCATGTGTTGGAAGTGTTGAAAAAGGAATTTGAATAAAGAAGGTAAATATTATATATGATCATCAGATTAAACAAAGCATTACGTGAACTGAACATAGGACGCCAAACGGCAGTTGGCTTCCTGCAAAAGAGAGCCGAGGCACTTGGAGAGGTCAAGGACGACCTCAACTTCAAGCTCAACGAAAAGCAGTATGCTGCTCTCGTTGAGGCATTCAAGAAGGATGCTGCTGTCAAGGAAAAGGCAGAGCAGCTCTTCAAGAAGCCTGAGAAGAAGAAAGACCGTGACAACTCCAAGCACCGCGTTGACAACGGCTTGGAATTGGGCGGACACCAGAAATACACGCCGCTGGGAAAGATAGACCTCAACAGCGTGGGTAAACGCCCCGTGGAAATCAAGTCTGATGCATCTGCGGAGAAGAAATCCAGCAATCCTGAGACTGCTGCCGTCAGTCAGAAGGAAGAGGCCGCCACTGTAAAGGAAGCTGTGGCTGCCACAACTAAACCAGAAGTAAAGGCAGAGACGCCTAAGGCCGAGGCCCCCAAAGCCGAGACCGCGAGGGTGGAGCCCGCCGCGCCAAAGAGCGAGGAGGCGCCGGTAGAGGCCGCAAAGCCTGCAGCCCCCGCCGAAAAGGCAGCGGAGGAGAAGCCCGCCGCCAAGCCTGCCGTGCAGCAACCTGCAGCACAAGCCAAGCCTGCGCAACCAGCCGCCCAAGCATCGCAACCAAAGGAGGCCAAGCCCGTTGAGGCCAAGAAGCCAACGCCAAAGCAGCACCAGGTGATACAGAAGCCCAACGCCGTGAAAGTGGCAGAGGTGACACAGCCTGCAAAGGACACCAAAAAAGGAACAGAGATCTTCCGCACGAAGACCGAGACACGCATAGACGACACGCCTAAGGTGACGGTGCTCGGAAAGATCGACTTGAGCACAATCAACTCAAGCACAAGGCCAAAGAAGAAGTCGCGCGCCGAGAGGCAGCGTGAGCGCCAGCGCCAGCAGAACGGTGGCAACAACAATGCCAATGCCAACAATAACAACAACCGTGGCAAGCGCGAGCGCATCAATAATAATAAGGTGGACATCAATGCCGCCGCCAACCAACAGAGCGGAAACAAGAACGGAAACGGCAAGAAAAAGAAAAACCGCAACCGCGACAACAAGCCGACGGAGGTTAACGACGAGGATGTGGCACGCCAGGTAAAGGAGACGTTGGCACGCCTGACAAGCAAGAGCCAGAACAAGAAGGGCGCCAAATACCGCAAGGAGAAGCGCGAGGCCGTGCAGGAGAAGCTCGACGCTGAGGCACGCGCTGAGAAGAAGGAGAGCAAGGTGCTGAAGCTCACCGAGTTCGTGACCGTGTCGGAGCTCGCCACGATGATGAACATCACCGTGACGCAAGTCATCTCCACGCTGATGAGCATCGGTATCATGGCATCCATCAACCAGCGTCTCGACGCAGAGACCATCAACATGGTGGCAGAGGAGTTTGGCTTCAAGACAGAATATGTCAGCGCTGAGGTGCAAGAGGCCGTCAGCGAGGAGGAAGACGACGAGAGCGAGCTCGTGCCCCGTGCACCGATCGTCACCGTCATGGGTCACGTCGACCACGGTAAGACATCGTTGCTCGACCACATTCGCAACACAAACGTCATTGCCGGTGAGGCAGGCGGCATCACCCAGCACATTGGCGCTTACAGCGTGACGCTGAAGGACGGCCGCAAGGTGACGTTCCTCGATACCCCTGGACATGAGGCTTTCACCGCCATGCGTGCCCGTGGTGCCCAGGTCACCGATATCGCCATCATCATCATCGCAGCCGACGACTCCGTGATGCCTACCACCAAGGAGGCCATCTCCCATTGCCAGGCGGCGGGTGTGCCAATGGTGTTCGCTATCAACAAGATAGACAAGCCTGGAGCTAACCCTGACAGGATACGTGAGGACCTTGCCAACATGAACCTTCTCGTGGAGGAGTGGGGCGGTAAGTACCAGTGCCAAGAGATCAGCGCCAAAAAGGGCGTCGGTGTAGACGACCTCATGGAGAAAGTGCTGCTTGAGGCCGACATGCTCGACCTCAAGGCCAACCCCAATCGCAAGGCCACGGGCACGGTCATCGAGTCGTCGCTCGACAAAGGCCGCGGCTACGTGTCTACAGTTCTCGTGAGCAACGGCACGCTCCACGTGGGCGACATCGTGCTCGCAGGTACCTCTTGGGGCCGCGTCAAGGCGTTGTTCAACGAGCGCAACCAGCGCATCGACAACGTGAAACCGGCTGAGCCAACTATCGTGCTCGGCCTTAACGGCGCCCCGACAGCCGGCGACCAGTTCCACGTCATCGAGACAGAGCAAGAGGCTCGCGACATTGCCAACAAGCGCGAGCAGCTGCAGCGTGAGCAAGGCTTGCGCACGCAGAAGCGCCTCACGCTCGGCGACATCTCGCACCGTATCGCACGCGGCGAGTTCCACGAGCTCAACATCATTGTCAAGGGTGATACCGACGGCTCTATCGAGGCTTTGTCCGACTCGTTCCTCAAGCTCTCTACCGAGAAGGTTCAGGTCAACGTCATCAGCAAGGCTGTGGGCCAGATTTCCGAGAACGACGTGATGCTCGCCTCGGCTTCCGATGCCGTGATCGTGGGCTTCCAGGTGCGTCCTTCGGCCGATGCGCGCAAGCTCGCCGACCGTGAGGGCGTGGAGATAAACACTTACTCCATTATCTACGATGCCATCGACGACATCAAGGCCGCCATGGTCGGCATGCTCGACAAGGTGACGAAGGAAGTCGTCACTGCCGAGGTGGAGGTGAAGCAGGTGTTCAAGATTTCCAAGGTGGGAACTATCGCCGGCGCCCTTGTCACCGAGGGCAAGGTCCACTCCAAGGACAAGGCCCATGTCGTTCGCGACGGAATCGTGGTGCACACCGCTCCTATCGCTGCCTTGAAGCGTTACAAGGATGACGTGAAGGAGGTAGTGACAGGCTTGGAGTGCGGTATCTCGCTCGTCAACTACAACGATATACAAGTGGGCGACATCATTGAGACGTTCACCGAGATCGAGGTGGAGCAGAAGCTCTAATTCCACATATTATATATAGTAAATCCGTTATGCCTTGATTATGTGCAAGGCATAACGGATTTATTTATTTTATACAGGGTGAAGCTTGCGGCAATCAGATAAAAACATTATCTTTGCCGATAGGTAATCTATTTACTTTCCTATGATTTGATGTTTTATTAATAAAGCTTAGTCCTATGAAGAAAACTATATTCTTTGTTTTGATGTTGGTATTTTCTTTTGTCGCGAAAGCCCAAACATTGCCGACAGAGAAGGTATTCTTCGCCAGCAATCGGATGAGCTATCAGCTTGGCGACACTGTGCAGATTGCTGGTTGGCTTACGAGATGTGATGACAAGGAGGGTGCGCCTTATAGCCGATACATCTACATGGAAATGACAAACAACAACGACAGCGTGCTCTCAAGGCAAAAACTTGTTGTTGATGAGCGTGGAGCCTTCCATACGGCAATGCCCATAGATTTCAATCCCCCATACGGCATCTACTTTCTTCGTGCCTATTCAAAGATGATGTGCAATTTCGACGACATCACAATTCCCGCGTATCCAATAGAGATAAGCAAGGACGGCTCTACGACAAACAGCATTAGTGGCGGTGTTTCCCGTTGCGAGGTTTTTCCCGAGGGTGGCAGACTCACGGCAGGCGGCATCCAGAATGTCGCCGTGTACCTGACCGATGACAATGGCAGACCATTGCAATCGGCATTTTCGATAACCGACTCAAACGGAACCACACTGTTGAGCTCGGCGACGACCTCAGCCGGATGGCAGACGTTTGTCATTGCTCCAGGGCAAGGGGAACATTATTATGTGAAAGTAGGAGACGGCTATGACGGCAAAATCTACGCCATGCCAGAAATAGACAGCAAGTCTCCCACGCTGTGCGTATCGCAAGGCAGAGGGAAATTCCAATTCCGGATAGATGGGCAGATACCGAGCGGTGCGAAGCTCTTCACCTATCACAGGGCTCTTGGGCTTATGATGATACCCGTGCATCAAAATGGAGTAGTAGACGTGTCCAATGTCAGCAATGGTGTTATATCCATTATGCTCACTGACGGCGATAATGGCGTGCTTAGCGAGGCGCACCTGTGGCGGTCGGCTAAAGCAAAGCCTGCCCATGATGCCAAGGTTTCCTTTAGTGTGGGCGAGAATATCACCCCCGATTCCATAATCGGCGAAAAGACGATGGCTTCAACCGTCCGTTTCATTTCATGCGATGAGACCGTAGAGTCGATTGTTGGACGCTATGTTCCAACCGCTCAGGCGGCGGATTTTGAATCCGACTTCGTGTCAGAGCTGCCTTTCCCACGTGGAATGGCAGATGAGCTACAGGTAGACCGAATCGCCGACATTAACGGTTGGCTACTGTCAGCAACTTTTCAAAGGCTCGACATCGCCAAGGCAATGTCTGATGGCTGGAAGATGAAATATCAACCAGAGGTGGCCAACGCCATAAAGGGGAGAGTCTGGGGAGAAGGAAAGAGATGGAAACTCAAGGAAGGCAATGTGGTGGCTTATCAGCGCAGCAATGCCGCCACGTTCTCGGCAGAGATGCAGAAAGACGGCACGTTTTCTTTGCCAATAGGCGATTATCGTAAGGGCGAGAGCTTCTTCGTGAGTGCGCATGACAAGAAGAACGACTCTGGACAATACGATTATGAATTCTATAACGACACTCTTCCGAGTGTAAAAAACTACAGGAAAGAACTTCTTGGCAATACCATCTCCGTGGCAAGTGCCAGTGGTGGAAAGCAGCGGTTCAACTGGCACGGAGTGAACGATCTGGCGGGCGTGGTGATAACGGCGCATGTCAATAAGGATTATGCCAAGGAGGAGAAAGAGTTTTATGGAGACAAGCTCATCACAGAAGAAGTGATGGACAAGCGCAACTATCAGACGTTTCAGGAAATGGTCTATCATTTCTCCAATTACATGAGGTTGGCGTCCACATCCAGTAAAGATGACGAGGACGAGGCCGAAAACGGAGGTTTAGGTGGTGGTAAGCCGCTGACGTGGCATCTTTACCCGACGCGCGTGTCTACGCTCAAAGGCAAGTCGGAAGTGAAGATATATATCGATGGAGTGTTGACGGACGCCACCAATGCCGTGAACTTTAACATGCAGGACGTGGCCACGGTGGAGTATCTGACGCCCGCGCAATCCGTTGCCCGCCATCCTTTTTGCATAAACGGCTGCTTGGAACTTACCACCAAGAGCTTTAAGCCTGAGGTGATAAAGAGTAAAGGCGTGATGTACACGCCCTCACTGTGCATTGCTAATTACGGAGCCGACAAGCCGAAAGCCATCACGGCGCCATCACTGAAAGGAGATTACCTAATGGTGGTTGACTGTCTCTTGCCCGACTATACTGCATGCACCATGGCTCGCAAAGTGAGCGTGCACGAATGAAAGACAACTGTCTGCCAAGCGGTCCACGTAAGGTTGCCACTAAAAAAAGCGTTAATTCTTAGGGAAATAACCGCATTATTCGTAATTTTGCATTTTAAAACGAGAGGGCGTATTGCGCCCTTTTGTCAGTGTGGCATACCGCCCAAAGCAGAACAGGAAAATGGAAAACAAAGATACAAGAAATGCCTTTGTGCGCCAAGTGGCTGAGCAGAAATATGAGTATGGCTTCACCACCGACGTGCATACCGACATAATAGAAAAGGGCCTAAACGAGGATGTCGTGCGGCTCATATCCAAAAAGAAAGGCGAGCCGGAATGGATGCTCAACTTTCGACTGAAGGCGTTTCGCTATTGGCAAACTTTAAAACAGCCCACTTGGGGACATGTGCATGTGCCACCCATCGACTTCCAGGCCATATCTTATTATGCCGACCCATTGGCGAAAAAACCGGAGAACAAGGAGATAGACCCCGAACTGGAGAAGACTTTCGACAAGCTCGGCATACCTTTGGAAGAGCGCTTGGCGCTGAGCGGCACCGCTGTGGATGCCATCATGGACTCGGTGTCGGTGAAGACAACCTTCAAGGAGAAGCTCCGCGAGAAAGGTGTCATCTTCTGTAGCATCGGCGAGGCCATCAAGGAACATCCCGACTTGGTGAAAGAGTATTTGGGCAGCGTGGTGCCTTATCGCGACAACTTCTATGCGGCATTGAACAGCGCCGTGTTCAGCGACGGCTCGTTCGTCTATATTCCCAAGGGCGTGCGTTGCCCGATGGAGTTGAGCAGCTATTTCCGCATCAACGCCCGCAACACCGGACAGTTTGAGCGTACGCTGATCATTGCCGACGATGATGCTTACGTGTCGTATCTGGAAGGCTGTACCGCCCCGATGCGCGACGAGAACCAGCTACATGCCGCCATCGTGGAGATCATAGTCAAGGACAACGCCGAGGTGAAATATTCTACCGTGCAAAACTGGTACCCTGGCGATGAGAACGGCAAGGGCGGCGTGCTCAATCTCGTGACCAAGCGAGGCGACTTGCGTGGCGTCAACTCCAAGTTGAGTTGGACACAGGTGGAGACAGGCTCCGCCATCACGTGGAAGTATCCTTCGTGCGTGTTGCGTGGCGACAACTCTGTGGCTGAGTTCTACAGCGTGGCTGTCACCAACAACTACCAGGAGGCAGACACCGGCACCAAGATGATTCACATTGGCAAGAACACCAAGAGCACCATCATCTCGAAAGGCATCTCCGCTGGTCATAGCCAGAACTCCTATCGCGGTCTCGTTCGTGCCACTGCCAATGCCGACAATGCCCGTAACTACAGTTCTTGCGACTCATTGTTGCTTGGCAGTGATTGTGGCGCTCACACATTCCCCTACATGGATGTCCACAATGACACGGCTGTGTTTGAGCACGAGGCTACCACCTCGAAGATCTCCGAGGACCAGCTCTTCTATTGCAACCAGCGTGGCATCCCAACCGAAGAGGCTGTCGGCCTCATCGTCAACGGCTATGCCAAGGAGGTGCTCAACAAGTTGCCAATGGAGTTTGCGGTCGAGGCACAGAAGCTCTTGAGCGTGTCGCTTGAGGGAACGGTTGGATGACATATTAAATATTATGGAGGATTAATTATGAGACAACTGTTTGCGGTTTTGCTGTTGTGGTGTAGCGTGCACACAATGGCACAAGTCAAAGTGGAGCAGCAAATGAAAGACTCTGTTGCGCCGAGCGATTCGGTTACAGCATCGGTAACCGATAAGGCAAAAGAGGTGGAGAAGTCGAAAGAGCAAGTGGCAGAATCGGCTGCGCCAGCCGATACCGTGTCGTGTGTTAAGAGGTCGATAATGCTGAACAAGACAGATTTTCGCATCTCTGGACAGGATGCCAAGCGTTATACTCGTAAGTCATTGCCGTCTTTCCGTCCTATTTTTGAAGACGAAGGACTGAAGAGGCTGAAACTGCGCGACATGAATGCGAACGGGGATGTATGGACTAATATTGGCGATTTTTTAATTAAATCAGCTACAAATAAATAATTTATGTTAGAGGTAAAGAACCTGCATGCTACTATTGCAGGAAAAGAAATATTGAAAGGTATCAACCTTACCATCAACGATGGTGAGATACACGCTATCATGGGGCCAAACGGTTCCGGCAAGTCAACCTTGAGCGCGGTGCTCACGGGCAACCCCCTCTATACGGTAACCGAGGGTGAAGCCATCTTCAACGGCAAGAACCTCTTGGAGATGAAGCCCGAGGACAGGGCACGCGAGGGCTTGTTCCTTTCTTTCCAATATCCAGTTGAGATACCAGGAGTGTCGATGGTCAACTTCATGAAAGCGGCTGTCAATGCCAAGCGCGAATATGAGGGCAAGGAACCTCTGAAGGCAGGCGACTTCATGAAACTGATGAAAGAGAAGCGTGAGCTCGTGGAACTTGACCCGAAACTCTCACGCCGCTCGGTCAACGAGGGCTTCTCTGGTGGTGAGAAGAAACGCAACGAGATTTTCCAGATGGCCATGCTTGACCCTAAGTTTGCCATTCTTGACGAGACTGACTCTGGCCTTGACGTTGATGCCATGCGCATTGTCGCCGATGGGGTCAACAAGCTCTTTACCCCAAGCAAGTCCATCATTGTGATTACCCACTATGAGCGCTTGCTCGACATGATTAAGCCCCAAATTGTACACGTGCTTTACAATGGTCGCATAGTCAAGACGGCAGGCCCTGAGCTATCAAAGGAGATAGAGCAGCGTGGCTACGACTGGATAAAGGAAGAGGCTGACGAGAAATACGGAAAGTGAAGACGTCGCCTCGTTTGCCCCATAATCAATTGAGGGCGTGGGGAGATTACTTTCAAGAAACGAAAAAGATTTCTTTATGTCAAGCGAAAAACAATATATAGATCTTTACGAGCAGTCGAGGGAGATGATTAATGCTCACTCCTCGGTTGTGATGAACGCTGTTCGCGACACCGCCTTTGAGGATTTCAAGCGTCAGGGCTTCCCATCGCGTAAGGTTGAGCGATATAAGTATTCCAACATGGAAGAACTGTTCGCCCCCAACTATGGAGTGAACGTGAACCGTGTGGAGTTCCCCATTAATCCATATAGCGTCTTCAGTTGCGATGTGCCCAATCTTTCCACGTCGCTTTATTTCGTTGTCAACGACAGCTTTTACAAGAAGACGTTGCCGAAGGTAGACCTTCCTGAGGGCGTAATTGTCGATTCGTTGGCAAAGTTTGCCGCGGAAAAGCCTGAATTCATCGCGAAGTACTATGCCAAGATAGCAAAGACTGATGAGGACGGCATCACGGCGTTGAATACGATGTTGGCGCAGGACGGCTTGTTCATCTATGTTCCCAAGAATGTGAAGGTGGAGCGCACGATCCAGGTCATCAACATCCTTCGCTCTGACGTTGATCTGATGGTGAACCGCCGTGTGCTCATAGTATTGGAACAGGGAGCGGAAGCCAAATTCCTCTTCTGCGACCATGCCGCTGACGACCGCAACTTCCTCGCCACTCAGGTGATAGAGGCTTTCGTGGGCGAGAATGCCAGTCTCGACCTCTATTGCTTAGAGGAGACTCACATCAAGAACCGCCGTGTGAGCAACGTGTATGTTGAGCAACAAGCCAACAGCCGCGTGAACCATAATGTGATTACGCTTCATAATGGCATCACCCGCAACCGCCTCGACCTCGTGTTTAAGGGTGAGGGCGCCGAGTGCTTCTGCAATGGTTGCGTCATCGCCGACAAGAAGCAGGTGGTGGACAACAATACGCTCATCGACCATCAAGTGGGACATTGCACCAGCAATGAGCTATATAAATATGTGCTTGACGACGAGGCTCGTGGCGCCTTCGCTGGCAGGGTGCTGGTGCGTCATGGCGCTCAGAAAACCACCTCGCAAGAGACCAATCAAAACCTCTGTGCCACCAAGACGGCGCGCATGTTCACCCAACCGATGCTGGAAATCTATGCCGATGATGTGAAGTGCGCACATGGCAGCACAGTGGGCCAGCTCAATGACGCCGCTTTGTTCTATATGCAGCAGCGTGGCGTGAGCCGTGAGGAGGCGAAGTTGCTCCTCCAGTTTGCCTTTATCAACGAAGTCATCGACAAGATGGAGCTTGAGCCTTTGCGCGACCGTCTGCATCATCTGGTGGAGAAGCGTTTCCGAGGCGAGCTGAACAAATGCGAGGGCTGTAAGCTCTGCAAGTAGAAAGTTCTTTGTGCGAAGGAACTTTGAGAGTGGGAATCTCTATAATAGGTATGAAAACAATTTTGCGACAAATGAGAAGTATTCTGACAATCATCTTATTCTGTTGGCTGCCTGTGTCCATGATGGCACAGGAGCCCGTGTTCTGCGGTGAGCATCTATACGATGGCGAACACAAGAACGAGGTCACGGGACTTTTGCAGCCTGG
Source organism: Oscillospiraceae bacterium (assembly GCA_963635115.1). GTDB lineage: Bacteria > Bacteroidota > Bacteroidia > Bacteroidales > Bacteroidaceae > Prevotella. Next base: position 68,198 of record CAVHEN010000004.1, read on the forward strand.
TACCAACGTCATGACTGGCAAGTTCCTGGGCGTTGCCGTGTCCTATAAGCGGCATTTCACTGACCGTATCAGTGCCGAGGGAGCTGCCGACGTTTCCATTGGCAAAGGCAAACATGGCTATTATGCCAAGGGAACCTATCGCTTGCCGGTGTCGTTCATCAATTTCTATTTCTCCACCAAGTTCCTTTACAACCGTTATGCAGACTACAAAACCAATGAGTATAACGGCAATATCTCGGCAACTATCGAGACTTCTTACTTTGACCTGACAGTGGGTGAGACATTCATCCATTACAACGTGATGGGGTCGGGATACACAGAGCCGCTGACTCTTACTTTCGGCGCGGGTGTCAATATCCGTCCAAGGCGGAATTCATGGAACATCGGACTCTTCGTGCGCAACTACGACGACTTTTATTTCGAGAACTGGAACATCAACTGGGGCGTGCGCTGGAACGCCAGCCTAAACAAGAAGATGAAGCTCTATGGCGAAGTGAACGTGCGTCCGGCAGGCAGTACGAGCCAGTTGGCGTCGAGGTATGAATCATCATTGAAGGTTGGACTTAAATATCTTTGGTAAATGAAACGTATGAAATTAGCAATGGCAGGACTGGCTTTGACGGCAGTTGCTTGCTTTTCCTCTTGTGACAAGGTGAGTCCCACTGGTGTACTTGTCGGCGGCTCTGGTGTTGACGACCGCGTGGACATGTCCTACACATACTACCAACAGTATTTGGAGGATTCCATTGACATGCGCACGCCTACGGCAAGCGATGGTGAGTATTCATTCCTTGTGGGTTCCGACAGTCATGTGGCAACAGATACTGGACGCGTCATGGAGATGATACATGATGGCTTGGATCATGGCGACCTCTTCTGGGCAAGCTTGGGCGACATTGCTGACACCAGTGCGGACTATTATAGCAATCTGCATAAGGCGTTTGATGTTGCTACTTGGGACTATATTGATAAGTATTTTGATGTTGACACCACATATTCCTACTTGTATGACAAGCGTTACCCATCGGGTGAAGCTGATACGGAATTTAGGAACATGTATTCAAACGTTAGGGACATACCATTCCCGTTCTATTCAGTTGTGGGCAACCATGACGTAACCCGCAACGGTTGGGCATTGTTCACATCTATATTCCATTCCTCTTTCTTCGAGTTTACCGTGAGGGTAGGCAATACTGGCAAGTACGATCAGTTCATCTTCCTCGACACGGCAAGCGGCACGCTGGGTGAGAAGCAGTGGGAGCTCTTGGACAAGAACGTGTTGAGGTCAGACAAGAACCTCCGCCACATCTTCGTGTTCTCACATTCCAATATCTTTAGGCCGAGGACCACGCAGTTCTCATCCACATTCCCACGCGAGGAGCTCTACCGCTTGTTGAGACGCTTCTCGGAGTGGAACGCCACGATTGTGTTCTGTGGCCATGTCCATGCGTGGGACGACCGTGAGTTTGCCGGCGTGCGCTATATCACGCTTGAGTCGATGAGCGAGCGTAATAGTCCTGATCCTGGTGATTACTTGGTGAGAATCACCTGCAAGAAAGACGGCAGCGTAGATATGGAACGGGTTCACATGAACTATGTGGCTAAGAAATAAGCTTTCTTGTTACTGGATAAGACTATGTATGATATAAACAAAGTGCGCCAAGACTTCCCCATTCTATCGAGGAAAGTGCACGGCAGGCCCTTGGTCTATCTCGACAACGCGGCTACTACGCAGAAGCCTCTCTGTGTGCTTGATGCCATGCGCGACGAGTATCTCAATGTTAACGCTAATGTGCACCGTGGCGTGCATTACCTCTCACAGCAGGCCACCGACCTCCATGAGCAGGCGCGCGAGACGGTAAGGCGCTTCTTGAATGCAGAAAGCACGACTGAGATAGTGTTTACCCGTGGCACCACCGAGGGCTTGAACCTTGTCGCCTCGACGTTTACCGAGGCGATGATGGAGCCTGGCGATGAAGTGATAGTCTCTGTCATGGAGCATCACTCCAACATCGTGCCTTGGCAGTTGGCGGCACGGCGCAAGGGCATAAGGCTGCGTGTCATACCTATGAGCGACAGCGGCATTCTCGACATGGAGGCCTACAAGGCTCTTTTCAACGAGAAGACCAAGATGGTGAGTGTGGCGCATGTCAGCAATGTCCTGGGCACGGTAAATCCCGTGGAGGATATTATCAAGACAGCCCACGACAACGGCGTGCCTTGCGTTGTTGATGGAGCGCAAAGCGCGCCTCACGTAAAGGTTGACGTCCAGAAGCTCGACTGCGACTTCTATGTCTGCAGCGGACACAAGATGTATGGTCCCACGGGCATCGGCGTACTTTATGGCAAGGAAGAGTGGCTCGACCGTCTGCCGCCCTATCAAGGTGGTGGCGAGATGATAGAGAATGTGAGCTTTGAGAAGACCACCTTCGAGAAGCCGCCATTGAAGTTTGAGGCAGGCACGCCCGATTACATAGCCACTCACGGCCTTGCCGTCGCCATTGACTATATGGAGAGCCTTGGCATGGACAACATAGAACAACACGAGCGCGAGCTCACCGCTTACGCCCTCCAGCGTCTCTCGGCTATCGACGGGATGCACATCTATGGCCCTCTTGACCAGCTTCACTCCCACGATGCCGTGGTCAGTTTCAACGTGGGCAACATCCATCACATGGACATGGGCACGCTTCTCGACCAGCTGGGCATCGCCGTGCGCACGGGTCACCATTGCGCCCAGCCGCTCATGGATAGGCTTGGCGTTCTTGGCACCGTCCGCGCTTCCTTTGCCCTTTACAATACGAAGCAAGAGATTGATGTGCTTGCCGAGGGAATAGAGCGGGTCAGCAAGATGTTCTAATAGCCTTCTTATGTTGTTGCCACATTATTATAAAGACCTTGTTGAGGCTGGTTGCGATGAGGCTGGCCGTGGTTGCTTGGCTGGTAGTGTTTACGCCGCCGCTGTCATCTTGCCGCCCGACTACGACAACCCCGACCTCGATGACTCGAAGAAGTTGACCGAGAAGCGGCGCTACGCCCTTCGCGAGCAGATTCAGCGCGATGCCGTGGCGTGGGCGGTAGGCATTGTGACGCCCGAGGAGATAGACGAGATAAACATCCTCCATGCCTCATTCCTTGCCATGCACCGTGCCATTGCCGCCTTGAGCGTAAAGCCTCAGGCCCTTATCATAGATGGCAACAGGTTCGACCCAAAGCCTGTCCTCCCACGTTCGGTTCAATCAGGTTCCGAATCCTCCAATCTTGATTCTTCCCTCTTCCCTCTTCTCTCTTCACTTCCCCCACAGGATTCTTCCCTCTTCACTCATCGTTCTTCACTTCCCTCTCAGGATTCTTCCCTCTTCCCTCTTCACTCTTCACTCCCCTACACCTGCATTGTCCATGGCGATGCCAAGTACCAGGCTATAGCAGCCGCGTCGGTTTTGGCGAAGACCTATCGCGACGACTACATGAACCAGCTTGATGCCGAGTATCCTGCCTACAAGTGGAGAAAGAACAAGGGCTATCCCACGAAAGACCATCGCGCGGCGATAGCCGAATATGGCATCACGAAGTATCACCGCAGAAGCTATAACCTCTATGGTGACCGGCTGCTTGAATTGAAATTCGAGTGAGCGATGGCAAGTGGAAACAATGATGCCGCCAAGTCGTTTTTCCGTTGGCTTGATGTCATTCGCGCGATCTCTGGCGACAAGATCCTGTCGGCTAACGACATTGCCAAGGTTCTTGGCACCAGTCTTCGCAACGCCTATTATGTCATAAAGGCGTTGTCGGCTTACGGTTTCTATGTCAATCACAATAAGTTGGGCTATAACCTCGATGCCGCCTCGCCATTCTTCAAGGACATCAACGAGTCGGTGAGCCTTAACGTTGACCAAGCCTTTTTCCTGTATCGGATGCTTATTGGCAAGGACATCGACAACCCGATGGCTGCCAAGATCATGCTGAAGTTCAAGCGCTTTTACCATTTCGACGCGCTTGGAGGCAACGAAAAGAACTTTGGCCCTTACACCAACTACCTGCTTCTTCAGCGTGCCATGAAAGATCACAAGTGCGTGGTCTTGCACAATTACGCCTCGTCAAACAGCCTCACGGTGAGAGACCGCCATGTGGAGCCGTTCATGTTTCTTGGCGAGAACACCGATGTCAGGGCTTATGAGAGCGAGTCGGGCATCAACAAGACGTTTAAGATTTCGAGGATCAGCATCGTGGAGATTCTCGATAAGGAGTGGGAAAACGTCAGCAAGCACAAGAATGCTTTCACCGACATGTTCATGTACAGTGGCGAGGTGCGCCACCACATCCTTTTGCGTTTGGACGTGTCGTCTTATAATTGCATGCAAGAGGAGTACCCGCATTCCATATTCTCGCTTCGCCCCGACGACGACACCCATTGGCTTTTCGAGACCGATGTCGCCAACTATGAGGGCATAGCGCGCTTCATAATTGGCCTTTACGATCACATCGAGGTGCTCGAAGACGAAGACCTCAAGACGTTCCTAAACAAAAGAATTGCGATGATGGCAAAGCCTAAATAGCTTGCGCCTTTTGCTCCGCTATTTTGCCCGAAACCGTATTTTTTGTATCTTTACGGCAAAATAGCAGTAATGTTATCAAATAAACCACAAGGAGAGAATTAAGTAAACCAAAAAGGAGAGGCAAGCTTCGCGGCTTGCCTCTCCTGATATTATTTGGCAAATGCCCAAAGGTGCATTTGCCGGATTTCTTTGTCGTGTCTTACTTCCGGTAAGGATTACTTTCCACTCAGGTTACTTACCGTCAGGATCCTGCGTGTTGTCGAATCCGTGGTTGTAGTCGGTTTCGCTCTGAGGAGTAGCCCAAGTCCAGTTGGCATTGTCGGGCTCCACGCGCACCTTGGTGTATGTAGCCACGTTCTTGCCGCTTGTGCGGTCGAGAGGCAAGTTCCAACGCTTCAGGTCGCTGAATTCGAAGCCCTCGCCCCAAAGCTCAAGCTCACGATATTTTTGGATCTCTTTCAGCAGCTCCTCACCAGTCTTCGTGCAGGTGTACTCAGGGTCACGTCCGCTTGTGGCGTTCAGCTCTATGAGATTCTCTTGTGCCGCCTTGCCGTTGTTGAGGAAGTAGTTGGCCTCTGCCTCGATCAGCAGCATCTCTGACGAGCGGATGAAAGGCAAGTAGCCCACGCCCGGAGTGTCGTACACGAAGAACTTCCACTGCGCGCCCATCATGAGTGTGCCAAGGAAGTTGTCATTGTCCTCGCTTGGCTTTGCCGTGAGGTATGGCTCAGAATAAGAGCTTGTGTAGAGTTGGTGTATACTGTCAATGTAGTTGTAAGCCTTTGTGTATGCTTCCGTGGTAGCTGGGTCTTTTTCTGGGTCCTCGGGATAGTCGAGATACACGGTGTTCTGGTCGTCGCTCCATCCAATCTTGTCGGGAGTGAGGAACAGGTGCTTTCTCACGTCCGTGTTTGGAATCTGGCGGCTCAAGGCATCGTTCATCTGTCCGGCTCCATACAATGTGTTTGACGCATAGTATCCGTTTGCCGAGAACTGTGTGCCGTAGCTCCAGTACCACAGGTTCTCTGTGGCGTCTCCATAGCTTCCCATGATCCACTCCGACGTTGGCTTGCAGAAGCCTGACTGGTAGTCGGTGTTGCTCATCAAGGGATAGCCCTCACGAGCGGCTGTGGCTTGTGCCAAGGCGGTCTTGTAGTCTTGTCGTGTCAGGGCTGCGCGTGCGTAGACGGCGTGCGCCACGTTCGCGTTAGGCATCCACACCTCTGTTGAGGTGCGCTTGTAGGTGCTTTTGCCGAAGAGCGTCAGGGCGTCCTCGCAGTCCTTGTAGATCTGCGCGTAGGTGTCAGCCATCGATGATGGTGCGAGGTCGCCCGTAGACTCGTCTATGCGCAGAGGAAGCACCTTCTTGGCACCGTTGTCGCTGTCCTGCCAACGTGGGGCATAGTAGTGGAGCAGCTTCTCGTAGGCATAAGCGCGGAACGTCAGCGCCGCTGCCTTGTCGAAGTTCTTCAGGCTCTCATCGCCAGTGGCGTTGTCGATGTTGGCGATGATGGAGTTTGCCTGACCTATTATGTTGTAATAATAGTTGTATGGATAAGCGTCGTAAGTCGTGTTGTTGCGCTGTGAGTATTGCAGGTTCATGATTGGGCTCCATCCCGAGGCGAATGCGTTGTAGAGATAGTTTTGCGAGGCATAGTTCTCGTAGATGGAGATGATGCGGTTCTCTCCGGCGCACCCCCCCGAGTATGCGTATTGCTGCGTCGACATTGTTTTGGCTATGCCGTTCAATGACTTATAGGCGTTCTCCGCGGTGCCTACTGCCGTGGCGGTGCCTATCGACTCTGTTGGTGTCGTGTTCAGGTAGTCGCTGCCACATGAAGCCAAGGTGCCAGCGCCCAAGGCGAGACATCCGGCTATGATGATATTTGCTTTTTTCATGTTTGATGTTCCTTTCTTTAGAAGTTGACGGCCAAGCCTATGTTGAACACTCGTGAAGTGACATAGGTCGTCTGTACCTCACCGATGTTCTCGCTATTGTTGGACAAGTCTGTTGTGAGATATTGTGGGTTCAGACCCTTTCTTGCCGCGATGGTGAAGAGGTTTTCCGCGCTCACCTTCACTTGCACGCCCTTTATGGCGCCACCGAAGCAGTTGAGCCAGTTGCTTGGCAAGTCGTAGCTGATGTTGAGGTTCTTGAACGCGAGGTAAGACGCGCTGGTCAGCCAGCGGTCGCTTGTGGCGGTGAGCTGCGAGTCGCGTGTGAAGTCGAGGCGAGGCACACCGTTGGGGTCAATGCGGTTGGCTGATGTCTCGGTCATGCCCTCTGGCACGCCATTCCAAGCTTTTGCTGCGTCAGCATGCAGGGCGGAGCCGCTGGTAGCCGAAGCTGCCGACATGAGGTTGGCATACACGCCGTCGTATATCTTGCCACCAAGCGAATAGGTGAACAGCATCGACAGCGACAGGCCTTTCCACGAGAAGTTGGTGTGGAACGAGCCATACACCGTTGGGTCGGCGTGGTCGTGATAGTCGCGCAGGCCGTATGTGGTGTCGGTGGTGTAGTCGTTGCCGTTGATGGTCACCAGCTCGCCTGCCTTTTCCGCGGCTGCCTTCTTGTCGGTGTCGAGAGTGTAGAGCGAGTTGCCCGTCATCTGGTCGACGCCTACGAAGTGGTAAGTGTAGAAGTCGTAGATTGACCTGCCCTCAGCATAGTTGTGTATTCCGGAGAGGATGTTGTTTCCGTCAGGCAGCTTGATGATCTTGTTGCCGTTGAAGGTGGCGTCGAGGCCCACGTTCCAGCGCAGCCCTTTGCCCTTGAGTATGTCCACGTCGGCAGAGAACTCAAGTCCGTGGTTGCGAATGGTGCCGATGTTCTTGTAGATGGTGAGGTTTGTTGTCTCCTCGTTGTATGAGTACGCTCCTGCTGAGTAGGGCAAGCGCACGGGGAAGAGCAGGTCCTTGTTGCGGCGGTTGTAGTATCCCAGCGAGAAGTTCACGCGGTCGAAGAGCCTGCCTTCGAGAGCCACGTCTATGGTCTGTGCCGTCTCCCACTTGATGTCGGGGGCAGCGAGACTCTGCTTCATGAACGCGGGGTTGCCGCCGTTCTTGTCGATGTAGTAGAGTGCCTGGTAGGCATAGAGGCTCACGCCCTGGTCGTTGCCCACCTCACCGTATGAGGCGCGGAAGCGCAGGTCGTTGACCCAGTCCACGTCTTTCATGAAGCCTTCCTTCTTGATGTTCCAGTTGGCGCCGACAGAGAAGAAGTTGCCCCAGCGGTTGTCTGGGCTGAAGCGTGAGCTGCCATCGCGACGCCATGAGGCGTCGAAGAAGTATTTCTCGGCATAGTTGTAGCGCACGCGCGCCAGATACGACTCTGTCTTGTAGTCGGTGTCGTATCCTTGCAGGTATGAGTTGGTGAGGAAGTTGCTCAGCACGAGAATGCCGTCGGCTGCGGCGTTGGTGTTCATGCCGTAGGAGAGGCGCATCTTGTTGGAGTTGTTCTCGTGTCCTGCCATGAAGTCGACGTGGTGCTTGCCATACTCGTGGCTCCAGTTGAGGAACTCCTGCATGGTGTAGTCCTCATACTCGTAGTCGTACAACGACAGGCGGCCATTGTTCGTGGCGCCGTCGCCAATGTTTGGGTTGTCGTATTTCTGGCGGTTGTTGGTGCGGTTGTTCATGTTGCCGCGTGCCGTCAGGCTGAAGTCGTAGGGCAAGTTGAGCGTGAAGTAAGCCGTGGCGTCTATGGAGTTGCGGCGATACTCGTTGAGGTTGTTGTGCGTCTCGTAGGCAATGTTGCGGTTGTCGAGATACGACGAAGTGGTGTCATACTGCTTGTTGCCATTCTCGTCGAGGAGGTAGCTGCCGTCGGCGTTGTGCAAGTGGAGTGGGTACACCGGCGCCATGTTTCGTGCCACGTAGAATGGGTTGGCGTAATACGAGCTGTAAGCGTTCGAGTTGCCGTGCCGCTTTGAGATTGCCCCTGCGAGGTTCACGCCCGTGCGTATCCATTTGCTTGGCGTGTAGTCGGCATTGAGTCGAGCCGTGTAGCGCTTGAAGTCGGTGGCGAGCACGTAGCCGTTCTCCTTAGTGTAGCCGATGGATGAGAACACGCTTGCCTTCGACGTGGAGTAAGAGCCGGAGATGCCGTAGTCTTGGCGGCTTCCGGTGCGCTGTATGTCATCCTCCCAGTCGAGGTCGTCGTATCCTGAGCGCACGTTGGCGGTTATCTTCCCGTTGGCGTCGAAGAGCTTGTCGGCATCGGCGTCGAAGATGTTGCGCTTCACCACGTCGCTCACGAGATTGGCTGCCGCATAAGCCGCCGCCTCGCTCTCGCTCATTTGTTGGCTTCCGCTCATCATGCCGTGCTTCAAAGCCTGATAGTAGGATTCCATCCAAGGCTTTGCCGACAGGCGGTCATACTCTGATATGCCACGCGACGACCATCCCTGGTTCACGTTGAGGGTCACGTTCAGCTTGTCGCTGCCTTTGCCGCTCTTTGTGGTGATGATCACCACGCCGCCAGCCGCGCGGTTACCGTAAAGGGCTGCCGAGGCAGCGTCTTTCAGCACCGACATCGACGCGATGTCGTTGGGGTTAAGGTCGGATATCTTGCCATTGTAGATGGTTCCGTCAACGACATACAATGGGTCGTTGGAACCGTTGATGGTTCCGATGCCGCGAATGCGGATTTGCGGCTCAGAGCCAGGCTCGCCATAGCTGCTGTTCACCTGTATGCCAGGCGCGCTGCCCTCAAGGGCTGCCAAGGCGTTGGTGGCAACGTGTTTCTCAATGTCTTTGGCGTCGATGGCTGTCACGGCGCCGGTGATCGACTGGCGCTTGGCGGTGCCGTAAGCCACGACGACAACATCGTCGAGGGTGTGCTGGTCGGCAGTCAGCACCACCTTCACGTTCTGGCCCGCCTTCACCGTCTGCTCGCTCATGCCGAGATAGCTCACCTTGAGCTTTGAATTTGCTGGCGCGGAGATGGAGAAACGTCCATTCATGTCGGTCACGGCGCCAGTCTTGGTGCCATCGACCCTTACCGCCGCTCCCACTATTGGGTCACCGTTCTCGTCGACGACGGTACCGGAGACCGTGGACTGTGCCAGTGCCGCTCCCGTCATCAGGAACAGACCGGCTAAAAGCATCGTAAGTCTTTTTACCATAAAAACTCTCTGTTTTAATAAAATATATGTTATCTTTGTTCTCTCTCGTAGCTGTTTTCTCTATTGTTGCTATGTCTCCTTTCCTTATGCGACGCCCACCTCGGGGCCGGAGGTGGGCAGTTTTTTCACCCCATAAACATCATGGTCATGTTCAATAGCATCTTTAGATATTTCAAGTCTCGCCACGTCTCGTTCGCCTCCTTTGCCATCGCCCTTGCCGAGGAATGCAAGAAGAGGGGACATTACAGCCGGGAGGCCAATTACCTCACCGCCACGCGCTCGTTCACCATCGCCGAGGGCAACTTGCCTTTGTGCAAGATAAGCCAAGCCGTGCTTGCCGACTATCAGCAATGGATGAAGGACAAGGGAATCTCTGCCAACACCGCCTCTTGCTACAATCGCACGCTGAGGGCAATATACAACAAGGCGGTGAGCCGCGGACTCACCAAGGACAACCAACCGTTCAGGGATTGCTACACCGGAAGGGCGAGGACGCGGAAGCGTGCCATCGACGAGGACTGCATACGCCTGTTGCGGCAAGCCGACCTCCATGCGTGCGACAGCCTGCGGCTCACGCGCGACCTCTTTCTCTTCTCGTTCTATGCCATGGGCATGCCGTTTGTAGACATGGCATACCTCAAGAAGTCGCAGGTCGTGGACGGCACGCTCTCCTATCGTCGCCACAAGACGCGGCAGCTCGTCACCGTGCCGCTCTGCCAAGATGCCTTACACATTATTAATATATATAGCACAGCGGCATCGTCGGCGTATGTGTTCCCCATCCTCAAGTCCACGAGAGAGCCGGCGGCGTATCAAGAGTACCTCGTCAAACTCAACTGGTACAACCGCACCTTGAAACGCCTTGCCAAGGTCGTGGGCATCCCTCATCCGCTTTCTTCCTACACCATGCGCCACAGTTGGGCGAGCATAGCCTATCGTATGGACGTGCCTCTGCCTGTCATCTCGCAGGCACTCGGCCATACCCGCCCAGACACCACGATGGTCTACATCCGCTCCATCGACGACTCCTTGCTCAGGAAAGGCAACGAGACGGTTCAAGGCATCATCGCATAGCCCCAACGGCATGCCGTCGCCCTTGCGGCGTAATCGCGTTGGCTTTGCGGCGCAAAGGCGATGTCGTTACGCCGCAATCGCGTTGCCTTTACGGTGCAACGCCGAACACTCGCGCACGCCGCAATCGCGACACCATTACGGCACAACGCCGAACACTCTTGCAGGGGCGGGCCCTGTGCCCGTCCGCAACCCGAATGGAACCCAGTATGGACACGTCCCGAATGACACGCTAAACGTCTGCCCACCACGCCATATCGCCATGCGGGTTGCGGACGGGCACAGGGCCCGCCCCTGCAAAAGCATGAGGTCGTAAGATGCGCCACAATGTGTTATTTTTGGCATTTTTATGCGCTGTTGGTTAAGGTTGTCAAGCCAAAAGGGTTGTTAGGGTTACTTTTTGCTACAATCAACAAGGCGTAATGTTAAAAGCAGATAGATTTCTTAAATATTTTTTTGTCATGTGATACAAACTTGTTAATTTTGCATCGCAAATTATAATCATTACAAGTTACTTGGTATTTAGGAAGACTTTTTTGCCCACCTCCGGCCCCGAGGTGTGCGTCCTGTAAAGGATTGAGAAAGAACAGAAAAGGGAGAATAACGAGAAAGAGAGAACAAAGATAACGTATATTTTATTAAAACAGAGAGTTTTTATGGTAAAAAGACTTACGATGCTTTTAGCCGGTCTGTTCCTGATGACGGGAGCGGCACTGGCACAGTCCACGGTCTCCGGTACCGTCGTCGACGAGAACGGTGACCCAATAGTGGGAGCGGCGGTAAGGGTCGAGGGTACCAAGACTGGTGCCGTGACCGACGTGGATGGACACTTCTCCATTTCCGCGCCCGCGAATTCAAAGCTCACGGTGAGCTACCTCGGCATGAAGGAGCAAACCGTCAAGGCTGGTCAAAATGTCAGGATAACCTTGAGCGCCGACCAGCACACCCTCGACGATGTCGTCGTCGTGGCTTACGGCACGCAGAAGCGTTCATCGTTCACCGGCGCGGCTGGCGAGATGAAGGCAGACGACATTTCCAAGCACATTGTCACCAACGCCACTCAGGCATTGACGGGTAACGTGGCTGGCGTGCAGCTCCAGACATCGAGCGGTGAGCCAGGCGCATCGCCAAAGATCCGCATCCGTGGTATCGGCTCAATGAGCGCAAGCACCGAACCTCTTTATATCGTCGACGGAGCGCCTTATGATGGCGACGTCGCAGCCATCAACCCCAGCGACATCCAGGAGATGACCGTCTTGAAGGACGCAGCCTCGGCAGCCATCTATGGTTCGCGCGGTTCCAATGGTGTGGTCATCATCACCACGAAGAAGGGCCGTGGCGCGGGCGCTGCACGCATCACGTTCGATGCCAAGCTCGGTTCCAACCATCGTGAGGTGCCTCGCTACGACATCATCACCGACCCAGGCCAGTATTATGAGACTTGGTTCAAGGCCATGTACAACTCAAAGTACCTTCATGGCATGAGCTCGCAGGACGCGTTCAACTACGCCACTGCCAACCTTTATGATGAAGGTAACGGCGGCCTTGGCTACCAGGTCTACACCGTGCCTGCAGGCGAGAACCTCATCGGCACCAACTTCAAGCTCAACCCTAACGCCAAGCTCGGCTACTCGGATGGTGAGTACACCTACATGCCCGACGATTACTATGACGCTATCAACAACTCGGCGTTCCGTCAGGAGTACAACCTCAGCTTGAACGGAAGCTCCGACAAGGTGTCCTACTACAACAACATCGGCTACCTCAAGGATGGAGGATCGGTGAAGAACTCCAACTATGAGCGTTTCACCGGACGCAGCAACGTGGAGTACCAGGCTAAGAGCTGGCTCAAGTTCGCGTCAAACATCGACTATACACACGTCAAGACACAGCGTCCTGCTTTCAGCGCTTCCACTTATGGATCAAGCGGCAACCTCTACGACATTGCCAACAAGATTGCGCCAATCTATCCAATGTATGTGCGCGACGCCAACGGCGACATCGTGAAGAACGAGATAGGTGGTCCGACCTTCGACATGAACCAGACCAACTTCAAGCGTGCTGCCATCAACGGTAACGCCATGGCTAACAACGAGTACGACAAGAAGAATGCAGACTTCGACCAGTTCCGTGGCAACTGGGTGATGACACTCACTCCGGTGGAGGGACTGAACCTCGCCGCAAACTTCACCCTGTCAAACCGCACTGGCCAGTACAACTATCTCTATAGCCGCTTCTCCACAAACTCAAGCGTGGACGGTCAGGCTTATTTGGCAACAACGCGCTATTTCTCAACCAACCAGATTTACACCGCCAACTACGATAAGCAGTTTGGCAAGCACGCCATCAACCTCCTCGCAGGTTATGAGCACTACTATTATAAGGAGTCGGAGCTGAGCGGACAAAACGATCACCTCTTCGATCCTTTCATCGCTGAGCTTGGCAACGCCTATGGTCGCGCCAACATGAACGTGACCTCATACACCGACCACTTGGTGCGCGACGGTTACTTCTTCCGTGGCGACTACAACTACGACGAGCGCTACTTCGGCGAGGTGTCTGTCCGTCGCGACGGCAGCTCTATCTTCGCCCCTGGTCATCGTTGGGGTACGTTCTGGTCAGCATCAGCCGGTTGGCAGATCAACAAGGAGAAATGGTTCAAGGCCGACTGGGTGAACCTCTTGAAGATCAAGCTGAGCTATGGTGTGCAGGGTAACGACAACATGAACTCTGGCGAGAACCTCGCACGCGACAACTTCCGTTTCCACCCTTGGTCAGACTTCTACCAGATTTCCTACACAGAGGGATCCGACGGCCAGCAAGGCAGCTACAGCTCTATACAAGTGTTCCGCGGCAACTCCAACCTGACATGGGAGAAGAGCGGCGAATGGAACATTGGTGCCGACTTCGCTTTGTTCAACAGCCGATTGAGCGGTAGCATCGACTACTTCTACAAGAAGACCTCAGACCTGCTCTACATGAAGACCCTCCCGTTGTCTTCAGGCTCAGCCGTAGCCTCTTACCCAGCCAACGTGGGTGAGATGGTCAACAAGGGTATTGAGTTCACGCTCAACGGCGACATCATCAAGACACGCAACCTGACGCTGAGCGGCAACTTGAACCTCACACACTTCAAGAACAAGGTCACCGACCTCGACCCGAGCGTCAAGGAGAACGGCATCAAGGGCGGCAGCACCATCCTGCGCATTGGCGGCAGCATTTACGAGGCTTACATGCTCAAGTCGGCTGGTGTCGACAAGACAAACGGCCAGCCTCTCTTCTATAAAGACGTGACCGACGCTGACGGCAACGTCACCGGCCAGACCACAACCAACGACGCCACCGCGGCTACACAGTACGACCTTGGCGACGTGAACCCATCGCTCTATGGCGGCTTCGGATTCAACCTCACGTGGACTCCTGAGAACTGCGGCCAGCTCGACTTCGGCTTCCAGTTCTCTTACCAGCTCGGCGGTAAGATCTACGACGGTATGTATCAGCAGTACATGACCGTGGTGGGCAACGCAGGTCAGACCTTGCACAAGGACGTGCTCAAGGGTTGGGACGCTGTTACCAATCCTAACAGCAACATCCCCGTGCTGTCATCGCTCGCCGCTGACGCCGGCGTGCTTGGCCAGACTTCTGTCGACACTTACCTGACGAGCTCCAACTATCTCAACCTCAACAACGTGTCGTTGGGATACACCTTCCCCAAGCAGCTCGTGCAGCGCATCTACATCAACAACATCCGCGTGTATGTCACGGCAGAGAACCTCTTCCTCATCAGCGCCCGCAAGGGTCTTGACCCACGCACCTATTTCGGTGTGGGTGGCTACACCAGCGGTTCCGCCCTTATCGGTGGCGGTGGTTATCCTGCAATGCGTTCAATAACCGCCGGCATACAAGTGACATTCTAAAGACGACGTTTGTCCGTTGCCCCGCTCCAAGCGCGGGGCGACACTTAAATTAAAAAACACACACATGAAGAAAAACAAGATATACTTGCTCATGGCGTCTGCCGCGATGTTGTCATTGACGGCGTGCAACGACCTCAACGAGCAAGAGTATGAGGGAAACAACTATTTGTCTGCCGACCAGCGTCTTGCCACCAATGAGGTGATCCCCGAACGTGTCAAGGCCACCTACGACGGTATGTTCAACTACATCGGCAAGGGCGGCACCAGCGGCCTGAGCAGCGGCCAGCGTGCCGACGACTTCGGTCTCGTGATGGCGCTCATGGCTGGCGACATTGAGGGCGCCGACGTGGCTTGCGGCGACAACAACTACAACTGGTTCTCAGTGTGCGACGAGCTGACTTCGCGCAACGCCAACTACGCCAACCCTTACATCCGCTACGTGACGCCTTACAAGCAGATGGGTGTCGCCAACCAGGTGATAAGCTCTTATCCTGCTGACACGCAAGACAAGACGGCTATCACGTATGTTGCTTCTGCAAGGACAATCCGTGCCTACGACTACATGATGCTGGCTCCTTACTTCCAGTTCGGCTACGAGAAGGCTGCCGACCAGCCTTGCGTGCCACTGCTCTCCGACAGCGTGGACGCAACCCACAACCCTCGCGCTACTGTGAAGGAAGTGTATGCAGTCATCTTGAACGACCTCAACTATGCCGTCGATCATCTCGACGCTGAGCGCTCCAACAAGCAATACATCAACGTGGACGTGGCTTTAGGCTTGCGTGCTCGCGCCAACCTCGCCATGTGCAATTGGGCTGCCGCTGCCGCCGATGCAGAGAAGGTGATCAACAGTGGACGTTACACTCCAGCCACGCGCGAGGAGGTGAGCGTGCCTGGCTTCGACGACGCGACAAGTGGCGATGGCCATGCTTGGATTTGGGGTGTGCTGCGCACCGAGGCAGACGCGCAAGACAATAACGGCTATGGCAACTACCAGACCTCTGCTGCCTGGAACTGCGCCTTCTCCGGTGACGGTTACAGTGCAGCTACCGGCAACACGCCTGTCATCAACCAGCTTCTCTACGACAAGATCCCTGCCACCGACGTGCGCAAGGGATGGTGGCTCAACGCCGAGAAGCACTCTCCAAACTGGGCGAACCTCTCATGGACTGACCCAAAGACTGGCAAGGTTGCCAAGGGCGACCAGATGGCAGACTTCACTTTGAGCAATGGTAACAAGGCCGCGTTTGACCCATATACCAACATCAAGTTCGGCATGAAGAATGGCGTGGGCAACACTGTCAACATGAACGACTTCCCATTGATGCGCATCGAGGAGATGTATCTCATCGCCGCCGAGGGCTATGCCAAGAGTGGCAACGAGGCAAAGGCTCGCGAGATCCTCACCAACTTCGTGAAGACATATCGTGACCCCAGCTACGACATCAATGGCCGCAACCTTACTCTCGCCGACGAGATTTGGTTCCAGCGCCGCGTGGAGCTTTGGGGTGAGGGCTTCTTCACCGCTGACGCCAAGCGTCTTGGCAAGCCAATCGTGCGCTTCCACCAAGGCACGGCAAACAACTTCCCAAGCGCATACCAGTTTAACGTGGCTGCCGACGACGGATGGCTCAACATGCGTTTCCCACAGAGCGAGAAGAACAACAACCTCAGCATCGTGGACAACGAGGGCGGCGCGCTGCCAGTGGCCGGACAGAACGGCAACTTGCGTGATGGCGTGACCGACTAATAACAACGTAAACACATTCAAATAAGACTAATCATGAGAATAGATAAATTATTTGTTGTCGGCGCGATGCTTGTCGGCGCGTTCGCTTTCTCGGCTTGCAGCAACGACGATGACTACAAGGCCGGAGAGCCCGCCGGTGTGAACAACGTGACCTTCCTGGCTTATTCCGCCCCCATAATGGAAAAGACGGCCACCACATTCGACGTGGTGCTCAACCGCCACACCACATCGGGCACACTCAGCGTGCCAGTGGAGAAGGTTATCGTGCCAACAGGATGGAACGTGCCTGAGACAGCCAACTTTGCCGCAGGCGACTCATTGGCCACAATCACGGTGACACCTTCCTCTGACATGACACTCAACACCGAATACCAGTTCTACATCCGCATTCCAGAGAGCTACACCAACTCTTACAAGCAGAACAACGGCGAGGTCAACACCTACAGCGTGAACGTGGTAAAGGAAGACTACGAGAAGTTTGCCACCGGAACCTACGATGAGGAGTTCTTCTTCGGCGAGCAGTGGCCTGTGACCATCGAGTATTCACCCGCTCTCGACGTATATCGCATAAAGAACATGCTGGGGGATGTCGCAGAAGCCTCAGGCTACCACTTCTACTTCAAGTGGAACAAGGAGACTGGCGAGAAGCAAAGCTTCAAGATGTGCGCCTCTGACGGTGGCACGGCAACAAGCGTGCAGGCTGGCTTCAGCTATGGCAGCTACGGCATGGTAAGCTTCAAATGGTCTGCCGCAACAAACAACCCTGCCGACTATACAGGCGAAGACAACGATAACGCCTTCGGTGGCTATCTGGCTTCGGAGAACATGTTCGTGCTGGTTTGGACCCACACCGTGAGCGCTGGCTCATTCGGTGCAGGCACCGACTTCATCCGCGACATTAAGTTCGCGAACTAATCTTGTTCGCACAAGCCGCTATCGTAATCGGTCTTGAAAGGTAATGCCGTCACAGGCATACCCTAAATATAAATAGAGGCAAGTCCCGCGGGACTTGCCTCTATTCGTTGTTCTGGATATACTTTACGTTTTGATCTATGGCTTGGGAAATATGGGCGCGTGGCGTTCTATCAGATTGAAATGCGACTTTAGCCGTTCAAGGTAGCCGCCCACTTCCTTGATACCTGTCTGCGCTTCTATCTGCGCCCGCGTCATTTCCCCACTGGCAATACATGAGAGGATGGAGAAATAGTTGGCGTAGTCTGTCCCGAACTCCTCTATCAACAGGTTCTTACCCTCGTTGATGAATGGTGAGTTTTCTTCGGTAAGCATGTTCAGCATCTTCTGTGCCGTATTCTTTCCATCGTCCATTAACAGATGCACATACCACGCTTTTCGTTGAATAGTAACCGCCATTACCGTAATGGCGGTTACGATTTGGTGCTGCAAAAATACACAAAAATAACGATAATGTATATGGTATGGTAATTTATTTCGAGCGCATTGCCTCATTGCATGGCAAACATCCGGCTTAATGTCGTTTCGCGAGGGTGAATCGGCGCCATGCACCCCCGTTTGCCCTTGCGCCACAATCGCGTTGCCCTTGCGCCGCAATCGCACTGCCTTTGCGCCGCAATCGCGTCGCCATTGCGCCGTAATCCCGTGGCCCTATGCCGCTAAACCATTAAAAATGACAGTTTTTCCCCGTCATGTTTGCGTATATGCCATTTTCTTCGTATCTTCGAAGCGCATAATGAAACATGCAACGAGGAAACACCACATCGACACATGAAATACCCCATAGGCATACAGAACTTTGAGAGTCTCCGCAACGACGGTTATGTTTACGTTGACAAGACGGCATTGATATACCGCTTAGTCGACGAGGGACGCTATTATTTCCTGAGCCGTCCAAGGCGGTTCGGCAAGAGTTTGCTAATCTCCACCTTGGAGGCTTACCTCTCGGGCAAGAAAGAACTCTTCAAGGGACTTGCCATCGAGCAACTTGAGAAGGACTGGACGGAGTACCTGATATTCCACCTCGACTTGAACGTGGGCGAATACCAATCGAAAGAGTCGCTCTACGAGAAGCTGGACGCTTTTCTGACTCCCTTGGAGCAGCAGTACGGCACGTTGCCTTCGCTTCACGAGGCTGGGCAACGTTTCGAGTACGTCATTCGCCAAGCCTACAAGAAGACTGGCAAGCGAATTGTCATCCTGGTGGACGAGTACGACAAGCCCTTGTTGGCTACTATTGCCCATCCCGAATTGCAAGACAGTTTCCGTACAACGCTGAAAGCCTTCTACGGCGTGTTGAAATCGATGGACGGATACATCAAGTTCGCCTTGCTTACCGGCGTGACGAAGTTTGGCAAGGTGAGCGTGTTCTCCGACCTGAACAACCTCATTGACCTCTCGATGAACCGGCGCTACCAGTCGATATGCGGCATCACGAAGGATGAGATCCTTAAATATTTTGACGAGTCGGTGCACGAGCTCGCCGATGGCTATGGCATCAGCTACGACAACGCCTTGGCCAGACTGAAGGAGGATTATGACGGTTACCACTTTGTCAACAATGGCGTGGATGTCTACAATCCTTTCAGCCTTCTCAACACGTTCGCCAATTGTGAGTTCGGGCGCTACTGGTTTGAGACCGGCACGCCGTCTTATCTCGTGGAGGTGATGAAGCAAGACAATTATCCATTGCCTGACCTCACCAGGGAGCAAGTGACGGGCGACTTCCTCAACAGCATAGACTCGATGTCTACGAACCCGATACCGCTTATCTACCAGAGCGGCTATCTCACGATAAAGGCCTACGATGGCAGATTTGGCTTTTATACCTTAGGCTTCCCCAATAAGGAGGTGGAGGAAGGTTTTGCCGACTATCTGCTTCCTTTCTATACCAACGTGAAGCAGGGCGATTCTGCCTTTTTCATAGGC
This sequence comes from Oscillospiraceae bacterium, assembly GCA_963635115.1. Taxonomy (GTDB): domain Bacteria; phylum Bacteroidota; class Bacteroidia; order Bacteroidales; family Bacteroidaceae; genus Prevotella. The sequence goes on from CAVHEN010000004.1 coordinate 87,522, forward strand.
AATTTTATTCATGACTTGGAGCTGGGTCATGTGGATGAATTCATGTGCCGCATGGAGACCATGCTTGCAGATACAAGCTATAAGGTAGTGGGTGATAGCGAGTTGTACTTCCAAAATGCTTTTTATCTCATCTCGCGAATGCTTGGCTTCTACACTGAGGTGGAGCGCGAGACGAGCAATGGCCGTATGGACATGACTGTGAAGACGAAAGACTACGTGTACATCTTCGAGTTTAAGCTCAACGGCAGCGCGGACGAGGCGTTAAGGCAGATCAATGAGAAAGGCTATGCCAAGCCATTCGCGCTCGACAGTCGAAAGCTCATAAAGGTGGGTGTGAACTTCTCGCTTGAGAAGAGGTGTATTGAAGAATGGAAAAAAGAAGATTAATATGACTTTAAGACGTTTACTATGCCTGGCATCTTTCTTGATGCTCGTGGCATATTCTTTTGCCGTGCCAGCCAAGCGTGGCGTGTGGCGGACCATTGAGTTGAAAAACGGCGTGTCGGTGAAGGCGCGGCTTTGCGGTGACGAGCATGCCCATTGGTGGCAGACGGAAGATGGCAGCTGCTTCATGCTCGACAGTCTCGGAAAGGTGAAAGCCGTGGAGCCAAATGAATTGCTGGCCGAGGCGCGGAGCAAGATCATGACAAGACGTTTGGCGGTGACCAAACGCAAGAATGCCAAGAAGGCACAAGCGCAAGCAGCGGCGAAAGCCAACGACAAGTTTCAAGGTCAAAGGCATGGACTTATCATCTTGGTGAATTTCTCCGACACCAAGTTCAACACGACAAAGTTTGGCGACACGCAGACATTATACACCCGCATCGCCAATGAGGAGAACTATAGCGAGAACAATTTCAAAGGCTCGGTGAGCGATTACTTCAAGGCTCAGAGCGGCGGCAAGTTCCTTCTCGACTTCGATGTGGCAGGCCCCGTTACCCTGTCGCATGGCTATAGCTATTATGGCCAGAACGACTCGTATGGCAACGACAAGCGGGCTACCGAGATGGTGAGGGAGGCTTGCCAGGCCGTAGACGGAAGCGTAGACTTCTCAAAGTACGATTGGGACGGCGATGGCGAGGTGGAAGAGGTGTTCGTGGTGTATGCCGGAAACGGTGAGCACGACACGACCAGCAACCCTGACCTCATATGGCCGCACATGGACCAGCTCGCTTACTATGATGAGGCACTGACGCTCGATGGCGTGACGATAAGCACCTATGCCTGCGCTTCGGAGCTTAACAGCGACAAGACCCTGTCGGGCATTGGCACGTTCTGCCACGAGTTCTCCCATTGCATGGGCTTCCCCGACATGTACGACACCGCAAGCGGTGGCACCAACTTTGGCATGGGAGCGTGGGACTTGATGGACTATGGCTCATACAATGGCGACGGCTATGTGCCCGCTGGCTATTCGGGTTATGAGAAGATGGTGTGCGGATGGACAACGCCAATTGAGCTTGACAAGGCAACAACGGTTAAGGATCTTGCGCCGCTCACCGACATGGGGCAGACCTACATCATATATAATAAGGGAAACCAGGACGAGTATTATATCCTTGAGAACCGACAGCAAGCAAGCTACGACAAGTATCTCCCAGGCAGTGGCTTGCTGATAGAGCATATTGATTACGACAAGGACATTTGGGAATGGAACGCCGTAAATACCACCAACGGAGGCTATTATGCTGAAGGCAGCTCAACGCCATCGTACAACGACCATCAACGCATCACCATTTTCCATGCCAACAACCTTGAGGTGGGATACAGCGCCGCCTATCCATATGCCACTCGCGACAGCTTGACCGATAGCTCGACTCCTGCCGCTTCGGTATGGAACGCCAACGCCGACGGCTCCTATCTCATGCACTGCAGCGTCAAAGATATCACGCAAAACTCCGACGGCACTATGGCGTTCTCGTTTGGCTGGGCGGCAAGTGGCAGCTCCGAATCAAACGATTCCATACTGTTCAAGGAGACCTTTGACAGTTGCGTTGGAACAGGCGGCAACGACGGAAAGTTCAGCGGCAATGTAGCATACTCGGTTTTCACGCCCGACAACAACGGTTGGAAAAACGATAGTGGCCTTCTTAGCAGTTACATGTATGGCGGCGCCAAGTGCGCGAGGTTTGGAAGTTCAAGCCAATCGGGCTCGGGGACGGTGACCTCTCCTGCGTTCACCCTTCAGGGCGATACGGCCGTAATCTCGTTCCGCGCGGCAGGCTGGAATGCCACGAACGATGGCACAAGCCTTGCCATATCCGTGAATGGCAGCAACGTGGAGCTTTTGGACAGTGGCAGCCTCACGATGAAGAAAGGGGAATGGACCGACTACACCCTGCGCGTGAAAGGCTCGGGAAGATGCACCATAACTTTCGTGCCGTCAAAGCGTTTCTTCCTCGACGAAGTGGAGGTGCGACGTGAGAAGTCAAAGACATCCACGGGCATCGATCATGTGAAAGTTAGCAAACACAAGGCGGATAACGCCGTGTACACCCTTGATGGAAGGCGAGTGGGCGACGACTTGAACTCGCTTCCTCATGGCATATATATTGTCGACGGGAAGAAGATAGCCAAGTAAGAAAAGAGGCTTTTTTGCTAATATATATAGGAAAAGCAGTAACTTTGCAGCCGTTATGATGCGCAAATTGCTGCTTTTCTTTTTATTGTGCTTGCCCTATTGCGTCAAGGCGTGGCATCCTGTCGGCTTCAGCACCGTTATAGGAGAATGGAAGGGAACGTGGGCCACGGCGATGCAAGTGCCTGTAAAGACCTTCATGCCCTACAATAACCAGATGAGCGACCGCTCGGTGAGGCAGATCGTGAAAGTGTCGGCTGGAGGCAGGACCATCAGGTTGCAGTTGAGCAACGTTTACTCCACAGAGCCAGTGGTGCTTCGCAGTGTTTACATAGCCCATTCGCTCGACTCCTCACGCATTGAGCCTAAGTCGGCAAGGTATTTCAAATTCAGCGGAAAGGAAAGCGTCACCGTCCAGCCAGGCAAGAGCCTTTTCTCAGACGCGTTGGCGTTTGACCTCAAACCATTGGAGAAAATCGCCCTTACGCTCAATTACGAGACGGCGCCACAGTCGCCAACCGTCCACATGGGGTCGCGCACGACAAGCTACATCTTGAAAGGCGTAAGCACGCCAGAGGCAGATTTCGCAAAGGCTTTCAAGTATGAGAAGTGGTTCAACATAGCTGCCGTTGAGGTGATGGCAAACAACGTGCGCGGCATTGCCATAATAGGCAACAGCATAACAGACGGCAAAGGCTCAACGACAGACCAGCAGAACCGTTGGCCCGACGAGATGAGCTATTGGCTTAACGGACCCTATAGGCAACGGGAGGAAGAGAGGCTGAAAGCCGAATGCAAGAAGAACATAGCCCTGCAATGGGGAGTGCTCAACCTTGGGATCGGCAACAATCGCGTGCTTTCTGACAGTGGCTATGGCGAGGCGGCGAAGTCGCGTTTCGACCGAGACATAATGGAGCAGCATGGCGTTTCCGACGTGGTTATTTTTGAGGGCATCAACGACCTCGGCACAAGCCGCTACGGAGTGGCAACGGCTTATAACCTCATAATGGAATACAGGAATATGATTGACAAGTGCCACCAGAAGCACAAAAGGGTTTATCTCGCCACGATATTGCCCATGAGGGGCAGCTCTTATTACAGTGCCGGCCGTGAGGAAGGCAGGCGCATTGTGAACTCATGGATAAGGTCGCAAAAGATTGCCGACGGAATCATTGACTTCGACGCGCTCATGCGTGACCCCAAGTCGCCGACAGCCATCCGCAAAGACCTTTGCCTTGCCGACCGCCTGCACCCCAATGCGGCAGGATATAAGGAGATGGGCCGATACGCCGCCGATTTCTTTGCCAAGACACGCTAACACTCTCGCATATGAACGTAAAGATAGAACCATCGTGGAAAGAGTACTTGCAGCCGGAGTTTGAAACCGCTTACTTCAAGCAGCTCACCGATGCCGTGAGGGAAGAATACAAGACCACGACTTGCTACCCGCCGGGGAACCTCATATTCAACGCCTTCAACCTGACGCCTTTCGACAAGGTGAAGGTCGTGATCATTGGGCAAGACCCTTACCATGAGCCCGGTCAGGCCATGGGGCTCAGCTTCTCTGTGCCGACGGGCATAATGGTGCCGCCATCGCTTGTCAATATATTCAAGGAAATAAACTCAGACCTCGGCAAGCCCATCCCGACGGACGGCGACCTGACGCGCTGGGCGCGCCAGGGTGTTCTCCTTCTTAACGCCACGCTCACCGTGAGGGCGCACCTTGCCAATAGCCACCAGCGGTTGGGTTGGAGCTTCTTTACGGACGCCGCCATCAAGGCGTTGTCGGCTCATCGTGAGCACATTGTTTACATGCTTTGGGGAGGCTTCGCGCGGAGCAAGCGTGGCTTCATTGACGCGGACAAGAACCTTATACTTGAGTCGGTGCACCCTTCACCGCTCTCCGCCAACCGCGGAGGATGGTTTGGACAACACCAGTTCTCAAGGTGCAACGAGTATCTAAAGGCAAACGGTGAGGCTGAAATAGACTGGTGATGATGAAAGAACTACATATTCTACAGATAGGTAACGTGTTGGTGTCGCCAGACATCATCACGGAGTATTTTTGTTGTGACCTGTCAAAGTGCAAGGGCGTTTGTTGCATCGAGGGCGACGCAGGCGCGCCTGTCACCCTTGACGAGATAGCCGCCATGGAAGAGAATCTCGATGCCGTGTGGGACGAATTGTCGGCATCGGCGCAAAGCGTCATCGACAAGCAGGGGGTGGCGTATACCGACGCCGAAGGTGATCTCGTGACGAGTATCGTGGGCAAGAAAGATTGCGTCTTCACTTGCTATCATGACATCAAGGACTTCAACGACGGGACGAATATACCAGGTTGTTGCCTCTGTGCCTTTGAGCGCGCTTTCCGCGACGGTCGTACCAAATGGTGCAAACCAATCTCGTGTGCCTTGTATCCAATACGCGAGAAGAGGTTTGCCATGGACCTTGTGGGCATCAATTACAACCGTTGGGACGTGTGTCACGATGCGGTTGTTCTTGGGCGGAAGTTGGGCTTGCGCGTCTATCAGTTCCTAAAGGATCCTCTTGTCCGGCGTTTTGGAGAGGAGTGGTACAAAGAACTGGAAGAGGTTGCGAAGCAAGTCTTGGAGTGAGCCGTTGCGCAATGGCCTCTAAGATGCAATCCAATGTCCTTGAAGATACTGCGCAAAGGCCCCGAAGATGCAGCGCAATGGCCTCTAAGATGCAATCCAATGTCCTTGAAGATACTGCGCAAAGGCCCCGAAGATGCAGCGCAATGGCCTCTAAGATGCAATCCAATGTCCTTGAAGATACTGCGCAAAGGCCCCGAAGATGCAGCGCAATGGCCTCTAAGATGCAATCCAATGTCCTTGAAGATACTGCGCAAAGGCCCCGAAGATGCAGCGCAATGGCCTCTAAGATGCAATCCAATGTCCTTGAAGATACTGCGCAAAGGCCCCGAAGATGCAGCGCAATGTCCTTGATGATGCAGCGCCAAGGCTTGCCTCAGTTGATGCAAGCTAATCGTTGCGATACTCTTTTGGTGACAGTCCTGTGTGCTGCTTGAAGTACTTTCCCAAGAAGCTTTGGTTGGGGAAGTTCATCTTTTCTGATATTTCCTTTATTGACAGGGTACTGTTTTTCAGCAACACCCTGAGCTCGAGCATGACGTAGTTGTCTATCCATTCGCCTGGCGTCTGCCTGCTTACCTTCTTTATTGTCTCGGAGAGATGCTTGGGGGTCATGTGCAGCTGCAAGGCGTACCAGGTGACGCGCCGCTCAGACTTGAAGTGCTTCTCAACCATACCGATGAAGTGCATGAAGATTTCCTCGTTGCGTGTGCTCTTGCCCTCCTCATTGTCATACACTTTCCAGAAGATGTTGCCGGCGTCGTAAAGGAAGGCTTGGATAAGGGCCTTCACGGTGTCGCGGCGGAACTTATGGCCCGTCTCGCCGATCTTCTGTCTTATGAGCAAGTAAAAGCTAAGGATATTGCGTGCCTCATCACGTGACATGCTGAACACCGGATGAAGGCGTGAGAACAGGAATATGGAGGAAAGGCCGTGCATTCCCGTGAGCACTTCCTGTACATATTGCTGCGAGATGAAGACGGTGCGACCTTCGTAGTCCTCGCTTATCTTCACGTCCTCAATGACTTGTCCGGCGCTTACGATGATGCAGTTGCCCGCGGTTACGGTTTGCGGAATGGTGTCAATCTTGTATTTCACGTAACCTTTGTCGCAAAAGGCGAATGTAAAACATTCGAGGCGCTTGGCTTCGGTGGGGAAAACGACGGAGTGGCACTCGTCGATGAGTGCGAGGTCGCTGCCAAGACATTGGCAAGTCGAGACTTGTTTTACACTATCTATCGTGATAGGCTGCATTTCGCTTTTCATTTTCATAGTCAGTGGTATAGTGATGGATTCTGTTCACCTATGTTTATCATCTCAAGTGTTGTAACTCTGCTTGCCTTGCCCAAGACGTTGATGCCTCTCATATAACCCGCCCCGAACTCAGGGAAAGCCTGCTCGTCTAATTTGCCATTGCAGATGTAGAGAAGGTTGCCAAGCCTTATCTTCTCGCCTTTTCTCGCACCTCTCAGCGTAGCCCTGAAGAAGCCGTAGAAGCCTTCGGAGGGCAGGATGACGTTGTCGTGAATGCTGTCTCCATACCACGTGTCCACGTGTTTTACCTTCGGCAGTGGTGTCTCGCCGGCAAATATTGACGTGGTGGAGTCATGTGCTTCCTCGGCTTGCGCCCACAGGGCGTTGTCGTAGATGGTGGCCGCCTTCCATTGCGTGTCGCGCTTCCTTGCGTCTATTGTCTCCGTCCCGTTTGGCGACATCCACGAATACGATTCACGGCAAAGCCATGAGGCGTCTGTGCGCACGCAGAAATCACGCTGCTGGCAGTCGGTGCCGTACAGGTTCACGGCTATCTGCTTTTGCGTATTCGTGGTTTGGTGGGGCAAAGGCGAGTAGAGGACCGCCACGACGTTGCTGTCGCCCCTCATGTAAGGCGTGACATCGAAGCTTAGTTCCACTGCGTCGGTGTCGTTCTCGTGCCTCAGTGGCAAGTAAGGCGCCGTGCCAATCTTGCACTCGTTGACGTACACCTTGCAGTAACCCGTGGTGGCAACAGTGAGCTTTGCCTGCCTTGGCAAGCCCTGGGAGAGGAACGTCTTGCGGAAGCAGACGCGCGAGAGGCTGTCTGCCTGGCGAGCGAAAATCCAAGGCGTGTTGAAGTCGGACGCCATGGAAGCGGCTTGGCAAAAGACAAATAAAAAAAGAAGATTTAAGACGGAGACCCATCGAACAAGATTGTTCTTTCCCTTGGTGTCCAATTCCATCTTAAATCTTCCCTTGTTGATATGCGGGCCCGTGTGGTGCCCAGAGTTTTACTTGTCTTATAGTCTTATCGAGCTTATGCGTCGATGTTGGCGTAAGCTGCGTTCTCCTCGATGAACTCGCGGCGTGGCTCCACGTCGTCGCCCATGAGCATGGAGAAAATCTCGTCGGCCTGAGCGGCGTTCTCGATAGTCACCTGCTTCAGAAGCCTGGTTTTCGGATCCATTGTTGTCTCCCACAACTGTCCAGGGTTCATCTCGCCCAAACCTTTGTATCGCTGGGTGTGGATGCTCGTGCCCTCTTGCCCGTTGCCGTACTTGTCGAGGAACGCCTGACGCTGCTGCTCGTTGTAGCAATACTGCGAGACCTTGTTCTTGTAGGTGCACTTGTAGAGTGGGGGAGTGGCGATGTAGAGGTGTCCTTCCTCAATGACCTTCGGCATGAAGCGGAAGAAGAGCGTCATGATGAGCGTGTCGATGTGTGAGCCATCGACATCGGCATCGGTCATGATGATGATCTTGTCGTAGCGCAACTTGTCTATGTTAGCCTCTCGGTCGTCCTCGCCCTCGACGCCGAAGCGCACGCCGATGCTCTGGATGATGTTCATCACCGACTCAGCCTCGAACACGCGGTGCCACTGCACCTTCTCCACGTTGAGGATTTTTCCTCGCAAAGGCAGTATGGCTTGCGTATAGCGGTCGCGGCCTTGCTTTGCCGAACCGCCAGCCGAGTCGCCCTCGACAAGGAAGATCTCGCAATCTTTCGGGTCTTTGTTTGAGCAGTCGGCGAGCTTGCCGGGCAGTCCGCTGCCGCCCATCACCGTCTTGCGCTGAACGCTTTCGCGTGCCTTTCGCGCGGCGATGCGTGCCGTGGCTGCAAGGATGACCTTCTCGCAAATCTTGTGCGCCTCGTCGGGGTGCTCCTCCAGATAGTCGGTCAACGCTTCGCCCACCGCCTGGTTCACGGCTCCTGACACCTCGCTGTTGCCGAGCTTTGTCTTGGTCTGACCCTCAAACTGAGGCTCCGCCACCTTGATGCTGATGACGGCTGTGAGGCCTTCGCGGAAGTCTTCTCCGGCAACCTCGATCTTTGCCTTCTCTATCTGTTTCTTTATCTGCGCGTCGGTGTCGGCGTAGTTTTTCAGCACGCGAGTGAGAGCCATACGGAATCCCGTGACGTGCGTGCCGCCCTCTATCGTGTTGATGTTGTTGACATACGAGTGCAGGTTCTCCGAATAGTCGGTGTTGTACATTATGGCAATCTCGATTGGCACGCCTTGCTTCTCGGTCTTGAGGTAGATGACGTCGTCGAAGAGATGCTGGCGATGGCGGTCGATGTACCTCACGAACTCCTTGAGACCGTCCTTGGCGTGGAACACCTCTTGGCGTGTCTTGCCTGTCTCGGGGTCTGGGCGAAGGTCGGTGAGCGTTATCTTAATGCCGGCGTTCAGGTAGGCGAGCTCACGCATGCGGCGTGACACGATGTCCCACTGGAATGTTGTGGTAGAGAAGATTGTCGGGTCTGGCCAGAACTGCTGGCGTGTTCCACGCTTGGTGGTGTCGCCAATCATCTTCACGGCGTACTTTGGCTTGCCTTTCTCGTATTCCTGTTGATAGATGTGGCCGTCGCGGTAGACCTGCGACATCATGTGTGTGGAGAGCGCGTTGACGCAGCTCACGCCCACGCCGTGCAAGCCACCGGAAACCTTGTAAGAGTTCTTGTCGAACTTGCCGCCGGCGTGCAGCACGGTCATCACCACTTCGAGGGCAGACTTGTGCAGCTTCTTGTGCTCGTCTACAGGTATTCCTCGGCCGTTGTCCTCAACGGTGCAGCTTCCGTCGGCGTTGATGGTCACTGCCACTTCCGTGCAGTAGCCTGCCATGGCCTCGTCGATACAGTTGTCCACTGTCTCGCTGATGAGGTGATGAAGTCCTTTCTCGGATATATCGCCGATGTACATTGCCGGACGCTTGCGCACGGCTTCCAAGCCTTCCAAAACCTGGATATTGGAGGCTGAATAGTTATCTTCAGGATGTTGAATCTCTGCCATTTTTAAGAGCTTGTTTTACCTTGCAAAGGTAATAAAAAAAAGATAATCAAGCTAATAAAACGTGACAAAAATAGAACAAAAAGGGGCTCTATGCTGATTGGCGTGGGAGAAATTCAACAGTGCCAGTTTTCTTCGTCCGCCTCCGCGCCGCAATCGCGCTGCCTTCGCGCCGTAATCGCAATGGCTTTGCGGCGCAATCGCGTTGCCCTCACGCCGCTATCGCAAGGCGGTGAAACCTGCTAACCCAAACGAATCAACAAGAATCGCAAAAAGAAGCCGCCTCTCCTTTACGGAGAAGCGGCTTAAGAGTTTTTTCCTTTCTTTGTGCAAGTGGAGACTTAGCCCAGCTTGCTGATGTGTGCAGTCAGGCTTGACTTCAAGTTTGCAGCCTTGTTTGCGTGGATGATGTTGGTGTTAGCCAACTTGTCGAGCATCTTCTGCACTGAAGGATAGAGCTTTACAGCCTCGTCCTTGTCAGTGGTAGCGCGGAGCTTGCGCACGGCGTTGCGCATCGTCTTCGCATAGTATTTGTTGTGTAAAGTGCGGACCTTCGTCTGACGGATCCTCTTGATTGACGATTTGTGATTTGCCATCTTTATCTTTATTCTTTATTATTTCTTTGTTGTGTTGCTAAGAGAGAAGTAGTCCATAGCAGAGTCGAACTGCTCTTTAGAGAATGAAAATCTCTCGTCCTAACCGATAGACGAATGGACCATCGCTCTTCATAAGCGGGTGCAAAGTTACTGCTTTTTTATTATGCGGCAAAATTTTCGGTTAATAATTTTCTCTAAATGCTTGATTTTTCTTATATTTGCCGCATATATGGAAGTAAAGACACGCGCAATAGTGCTGCGCACCGTTAAATATGGTGATTCAAGGATGATTGTGGACATGCTGACGGAGAGCGTCGGCAGGGTGTCGTTTGCGTGCAGCTTGTCCAAAACGAATAGGGGAAAGATAAAAAAGCAACTGTTTCAGCCACTGACGTTGCTTGACATTGTTTTCGACTCTCGACCCAACACGGAGCTGCAGCGGATAAAGGACGTGCGGATGTCACGCCCGTTCGTGTCTATTCCTTTCGATGCCTACAAGTTGGCCATCGGGCTGTTCTTGGCGGAGTTTCTTGTGTATGCCTCTAAAGGCGAACAAGATGGAAACCAGCTTGAAGCGTTCACGGAGAAGAGCCTGATGTGGCTCGACAATGCCGTGGACGGATTCGCTAATTTCCATCTTGTCTTTATGATTCATGCCTCCCTTTTCATCGGTTTTTACCCCAACCTTGACGGTTATCGCGATGGGGCGTGGTTCGACTTGCGCGACGGTAGCTTCACCATGACGTGCCCGTCTCACCCTGACTATCTCAATCCTGATGACTCGCGCCGCATACTTCTGCTGGCGCGAATGAACTTCGATAACATGCGCCTTTTCCGCATGAGCCGCGAAGACCGCAACCGTTGCCTGGACGTTATCATGACGTATTATCGCCTTCACGTGCCAAACTTCCCTGAGTTGCGCTCGTTGGAGGTGTTGAGGGAGCTGTTCTGACTACGCCAAGAGCTTTTTCACGATCGCAGACACCGCCTTTCCGTCGGCCTTGCCTGCCATTTGCTTTGTCGCCAAGCCCATGACCTTGCCCATGTCTTTCATTCCGGCTGCTCCGGTCTGGGCGATAATGTCCTTGACAGTGGCTTCAATCTCCTCTTCCGAGAGAGGCTTTGGCAAGAATTCCTTGTAGACATTCACCTGCTGCAGCTCGCCCTCAGCCAGTTCTGGACGGTTTGCCTTGGCATAGATGTCGGCGCTTTCCTCTCCTTGCTTCACCAGCTTTTGAAGAATCTTCATTGCCTTGTCGTCGGGCAGTGTGTCGTTGGCGCCAGGCGCTGACTTAGCCTCAAGGAAAACCTTTTTGGCGTTGCGCAATGCCTCAAGCCGCACCTTGTCGTGAGCTTTCATGGCCTCACGGATGCCTTTACTAACCTGATCGAAAATTGTTTCCATGATATCTTGATAGTTATCTGAATGTTCTAAGCCAACGCTTGCGAAGCTAATCGCGACTTCAGGCGAAGCTGATCACGCTTGGTTGTGCCTCGCCATTGTCCTCCACCTTTTCCTCTCCGGTGCCCGTGCAGCTTTGTTTCCTTATCTCCTCTCGGGTCTGCGATGTGCGCTTGTAGGTGGGAGAGCTCTCCACGGCGAGTATGACGTCATCGTTGTCGAGGTCTTCGGGCTGGAAGATGTAGATGTTAGGCCGGCGCTTTCGGAGCGAATTGTTGCTGTCGCCACCATAATAATGGTCCATTCTCTCCTGTCGCTTTATCTTGGTGTCCTCGTCTTCTTGGTTCAGCTTCTTGCGTTCTTTGTCGCGGCGGCGTCTCTCTTCGTCGGGCTCCACGTCCTCGACACCGAATCCCGTTGCGAGAATGGTCACCTTTACCTTCTTGCCCAAGTCTGGGTTGATGGAGACGCCCCACTTGATCTCGAAGTCCTCGCCAAACTTCTCCATGAAGTCGTTGACGTAGTTCATCTCTTCCATCATGAAGCCTTGGTTCTCCTTTTTCTCGCTTGAGAAGCCGATGGACAGGAGTATCTTCTTGGAGTTGAAGACGTTGTTGTCGTTGAGCAAGGGTGAATTGAGCGCGTCTTCAATGGCTTTCTTCACGCGTTCCTCTCCTTCGCCATAGCCTGTGCTCATTATTGCCACGCCACCGTCTTTCAACACGGTTTTAACGTCGTTGAAGTCGAGGTTTATGAGTCCGTGGGTCGTTATTATCTCCGCGATGCTCTTCGCTGCCACGCTAAGGGTGTCGTCTGCCTTGCCGAACGCGTCAACCAATGGGAGCTCGGGATAGATCTGGCGCAGCCTCTCATTGTTTATTACAAGCAGCGCGTCAACATGCTTTGCCATTTCCTCAACGCCATCAAGCGCTTGGTTGATCTTCTTGAAGCCTTCAAAGCGGAAGGGGATGGTGACGATGCCAACGGTTAGGATGCCCATGTCCTTGCTCACTTGAGCTATCACGGGAGCGGCGCCGGTGCCGGTGCCACCACCCATTCCTGCCGTGATGAATGCCATCTTTGTGCCGTCGTTGAGCATGCTCTTTATCTGGTCGATGGTGTCCATTGCCGCTTGTCGGGCGCGCTCAGGCCTGTTGCCGGCTCCGAGTCCCTCGTTACCAAGTTGCAGGTGTGCTGGCACGGGTGAGTCGTTGAGTGCCTGAGCGTCGGTGTTGCACAGCACGAACGAGACATCGTGTATGCCTTCGCGGTACATGTGGTTGACGGCGTTGCCGCCACCGCCACCTACGCCAATCACCTTGATTATGCTGTTTTCCTTGCATGGATCGCCAAAGTCGAGGATTGCCGGCTTTTGCGTATCTGTATTTTGGGTGTTGTTATTGTTGTCTGCCATGATTCCTTCCAGTCTGTGATTTTATGTGTATATTAGTCTTCTGGCTCAGTCAGCTTAATGAAAATTGACTTGAATTTGTTCAAGATCTTGTTGGGCTGTTTTGGTTTTGTCTCTTGATCGTTCTGAGCGTCAGCTACGGCTTTGCCGTTCCCGTTGCCCTCAGCCTTAGCCTTGTCTTGTGCGTTTTCCTTGGCGGTATTATCGAAAATCCTTCCATTGGTCGCCTGTGTGTTTGTGCCCTGTGTCGTTTGTGCCTCCTGCGTTGGCGCCTTTGGCTGCATGTCTTCGAACAGGTTGTTTGATATGTCATTACCGGCGCAGTTCTGGTCTCCTTTAGCCAAGATTGCGAGCACCGTGCACAGTCTTCCGTCCTTGGCGTTGACCAAGGGGTTGCTTGTCTTGATGGTGTCGTTCACAAATTTGGCGGTTCTTATCTTCTCGATGTGCGTATAGAGCCTGAATGCCCGTTCTATGTTGTTCATGTTGCAGCCGCCACCTGTCAGGATGATGCCGCCCAAGAGCTTCTCCGAGTATTCGTCGGGGATGAGGCTCTTCACGTTTTCTATGATCTCTCTTGTGCGCGCCTCGACTATTTCCACAAACTTGCTCATCTCTATGAACCGGTCCGATTCAATGGCGTAATGCTTTGTCGTGTCAATGTCGTTGCCGTCGGTAAAGGCGCTTGCGTACTTGAGCTTCATCCTCTCCGCGTCGCCCTCTTCTATTTGCAGCGATGCGATGTCCTTCGTTATGTTGGCGCTTCCCAATGGTATCACTGATAGCTTTCTGAGGATGTTGCGGTGGAAGATGCTCACGGTGGTGGTGTCGGCACCCAAGTCCACGAGGGCGCAACCGCCCCTCTTCTCCGCGTCGGTCAGCACGCTGTCGGCAAGGGCGAGAGGTGAGATATACATGTCGAGAATGCTGATGTTGGCTTGGTCGAAGCATTTCTTAAGCCTTCTGTAGAACTCCCTGCGGCAAAGGATGTTGAGGAAGTTGCCTTCCAGCCTCTTGCAGGGCACGCCGACGGGCGGCTCGGCTTGGTATTGGTTGTCGACCTTGTACTCCAACGTCACGGCGTCGAGGATTTGCTTGTCGGGATATTGCATGCTCCTGTTGGCGTCCATGAGCTCATTGATCATGTCTTGCGTCACCTCGCTCTCAGTGGAAAGCTCCCTTACGTTGGTGTTCTTCACGCCCATGATCGATTGGCCGCCAAAGCCTACATAGACATGTGCGATGTGCGTCTTGAGCGTTGCCTCCAACTTCTTTACGATGTTGGAAAGGGCTTGCACGGTCTTCTCTATGTTGCGGACCACGCCGTTGCGTATGCACGTATCGCCGTTTTCCTGGGCAATGGCAAGGATGCTGATGCTACCGTCTGTGTTTTTCCTGCCTGCTATGCCAGTGATTTTCGATGATCCTAACTCTATTGCTACTATAAATTCTGCCATTGGGGTAAGTCTACTTTATTCGTTTCTCTTTTTCTTGCAAATAATCTGGTTGTCAAATTCCACGTTGATGTAGGAATACTTGTTCCATCCTGCCTGTGATAGGCCATACTTGTAGAAGTTCTCCAGTTCGTCCATCTTCTGATTGGCGAAGTCGGTGACGAGCTGCTTCCTTTGCGCAATCAGTTTTGTCTGAGGCAGTTGACCCAAATAGATGATGTTGTCGCCCACTCGCGGGATGAGTTCCACGCCGCCATCGGGGAGCACGTTTATCTGTTCCACCTGATTCTGCCAAAACTCGTTTGCCATTATCGCGTCGGCGAGGTGTGAGATGTAGTTGCGTGCGAACCATCTGTCTATACGTCCCGAAGCAATGATAAGGTTGCTTGTGTAGTGGGAGTTGGGCATGATGCGGTGGTCGTCGTCGAGGTAATAGTCATCGCCATTGTCCGCCATGATGTGCAGTGTGGGCATACGTTGCGTGAGTGTTATACACACGTGCCCGTCTTGTGTCTTGTAGCACTCCACGTTCTTGATGAACGGACTTTGGCTAAGTTTACCCTCAATCTCTCTTGTGTTGATCTCTTTGAACGTCTTCTTCAAAGGGTACAGGTCGTTCTTCGTCAGCCTGTTTTTGATCTCCTTCGGAGAGATGAACCCGTTGACGGCCTCGTCCTGGATGTTGATGTCCACTTGCTTGCAGGCAATGTTCTCGCCGTCGGGCTTATTGAAAGCGGTCATGGCGACAACGATATAGGCACCTAAGACCAAATCGAAACCCACGAGCAAGGTCTTTTTCCAGTTTACGCGCATTGGGTGTAATGGTTGTGTGTGTTCTTCTTATTTTTCCTTTATTATCTTCTCTATCTCTGGCACCATGTTGTCGAGGTCGCCGGCTCCCAGTGTCACGAGGACGTCGAAGTCGCGGCTCTTTGCCAGATCCAGCACGTCTGCCTTGTTGATGATGCTCTTCTCAACGGTTGGCTTGAGATTGTCGTAGATGAGCTTTGACGTGACGCCCGCGATTGGCTCCTCGCGCGCCGGGTAAATCTCCGTGAGTATTACCTCGTTGAAATGGCTCAGCGCATCGGCGAAATCCTGGTAGAAGTCGCGTGTGCGAGTGTAGAGGTGCGGCTGGAAGATGGCTGTGAGCTTGCGGGTAGGGTAGATCTCTCGCAGGCTCTTGGCGCATTGTAGAATCTCCTTCGGATGGTGGCCATAGTCTGAGAGCAGCACGTGGCGGCTGTCGCGAATCTTGAAGTCGAACCTGCGCTCCACGCCGTGATAGCTTGCAATGCCGTACTTTATTTCCTCGTCGGTGCAACCACTGAGTTGTGCGAGTGCCATTGCCGCAACGCCATTCTCGATGTTGATTGGCACGGGTTGTCCGAGCTTCACGCCGGTGATGTTGCCCTTGGGCGAGATGAAGTCGAACGTGATCTCGCCATTCTCTATGACGATGTTCTCGGCATGGAAGTCGCCTTTGTCGCGACTGTAGGTGTAAGTGTGTACGCCTTCCTGCACGTTAGCCTTCATTTCGAGGTCGGTGTGGATAATGAGCGCGCCACCAGGCTGTATGAGCTCCGTGTAGTGTCTGAAGCTCTCAAGGTACGCCTCCTTGGTGCCATATATGTCGAGGTGGTCGGGATCTGTCGAGGTGATGACTGTCATCCATGGGCGAAGCCAATGGAACGAGCGGTCAAACTCGTCGGCTTCTATCACCACATAGTCGCTGGAGGCTGAAAGGATGTAGTTGGTGCCGTAGTTCTTTGAGATGCCTCCGAGGAATGCGTTGCAGTCGACGTGGCTTTGGTGGATGATGTGTGCGCACATGGTCGACGTCGTGGTCTTTCCGTGTGTGCCAGCCACGCACAGCCCCTTGTGGGTGCGTGTGAGCATGCCGAGCACTTGCGCGCGCTTCAGCACCTCGAAGCCGTTGTCGCGGAACCAAGTGAGCTCCTTGTGTGTGGCAGGTATGGCGGGCGTGTATATGACGAGGCAGGACGACTTGTCCTTGCACGCGTGCGGAATCTCTTCCACGTTCTCTTCATAGTGTATGAGAATGCCTTCCTGCTCCAGTTGCCGCGTGAGGTTGGATGGCGTGCGGTCATAGCCTGCCACCACTGCCCCGCGGTGGGTGAAGTATCTCTCTATTGCGCTCATGCCTATGCCACCGGCACCGATAAAGTATACTGACTTAATATCTTTCAGTTCCATTTCGATAATATCTTGTTACTTCTTGTCTTGTGTTATTGGTTCAACGAACGAGCTTGAGCACCTCGTCGGCAATGACATCGGCTGAGTTTGGCAACCCGAGCTTCTTGATGTTCTCGCTTAGTGAGCTTAGCTTCTCGTCGTCGTTTACTATCGTCAGCGCTCGCTTGAGCAACACGTCGGGCGCCTCCACGTCTTTCACGTAGATGGCTGCGTCTTTGTTGACGAGAGCCATGGCGTTCTTGGTTTGGTGATCCTCTGCCACGTTAGGGCTCGGCACGAGAATCACGGGCTTGCCAATGAGGCAGAACTCGCTGATGGAGCTTGCTCCGGCGCGGCTTATCACGAGGTCGGCGGCGTTGTAGGCTGCGCCCATGTCGGTGATGAAGTCGAGCACCTTGAGGTTTGGAATCTCGCCGAAGTCGCTCACCGCCTTGTTCATCTCCGCGTTATAGTATTTGCCCGTCTGCCAGATAAACTGCACGTTGGCGTCTTTCACCTCCTGCAGGTGCAGCCTCATGCTGTCGTTGATGGTTCTTGCCCCGAGGCTTCCGCCAACGAGGAGGATGGTCTTCTTGTCTGGGTCGAGTCCGAACTTCTTTCTTGCCTCTTGCTTCGTGATGTTGTCGTTCACCACGTTTTGCCTGACGGGGTTGCCTGTCATTATTATCTTGTCGGCTGGGAAGAACCTCTCCATGCCATTGTAAGCCACGCATATCTTCTTGGCTCCGCTGGCGAGCAGCTTGTTGGTCTTGCCGGCGTAGGAGTTCTGCTCCTGTATGAGGCATGGCACACCTAAGGCATGCGCGGCGTCGAGCGCGGCTGCGCTGGCGTATCCGCCCACTCCCACAGCCACGTCGGGCTTGAACTTGCGCACGATGCGCTTAGCCATGAACTTGCTCCTGAGGAAGTCGATGCCCACGATGACGTTCTTTGGCGAGTAGATGGGGCGAACCAAGCCTTTCACCGGCAACCCCTTTATCTCGTAGCCTGCCTGCGGCACGCGTTGCATCTCCATGCGTCCCAAGGCTCCTATAAACAGAATCTTTGCTTCTGGATGCTTCGCTTTGATGGCGTTGGCAATGCTGATGGCTGGGAATATGTGACCACCAGTTCCTCCGCCGCTTACGATAACTCTTAGCTCTTTTTCCATTTTAGTACATTTTCGGCAAAAGTAATCATTTTTTTTCTTTTCGTGACTATTCTTCGCCTAAATTATGGTCGTGTGTCGATTCAAGTGGGAGAAATCCGTCGTGCCAGTTTCCCTCGTTTGCCTTCGCGCCGCAATCGCGTTGCCTCTGCGCCGCAATCGCGCCGCGTTTACGCCGCAATCGCGTTGCCTTTGCGTCGCGATCGCGCGACGGTGAAATCTCTTCGGCAAACCTGAATCTACAAAGACCCTTATCTATTTTCGCTCTATATAGTCTGTCTTATTGATTGGTATGGTCATGGCCACGGTGCCCTTGGTGGCATAGTCCGTGTTCTTTCTTGCCGTGCGGCTCACGCTGAGTATCACTCCGATGTATACGCAGTTTATCACCGTTGACGTGCCGCCCCTGCTGATGAGTGGCAGCGGTTGTCCGGTCACGGGCACGAGGCCCACTGCCACGCACATGTTGAACAGTGCCTGTATGACGATCATCAACCCCAATCCCATTACGAGGAAGGCGGGGAAGTTGTTCTCGCATCGGTTGGCTATGATGCCCACGCGGAAGAGCAGGATAATGTAGAGCATCGCCACGCCGAACGCGCCGAATATGCCTGTCTCCTCGATGATGATGGCGTATATGTAGTCGGAGAATGCCTGTGGCAGGAAGTCGCGTTGCTCACTGTTGCCGGGTCCCTTGCCTATGACGTTGCTTGAGGCAATGGCAATGTTGGCGTATGATGTCTGCGCGTCTTTGTCGAGGTCCACTTTCTCTGGCGGCACGTATTTATGATCGCCAAACTTCTTGAACCTCGCTTTCCACGTGTCCATGCGGTGCAGCAATCCCTTTCGTGGTTTGCTCTCTACGACCTTGCCGTTTTTCGCCACCATCTCGGTGTAGGTCTTGTTGCCGTCGTCCGTTTCCTTGTCGTCGCCTATCACGAATATCGCCGATATGACCATGATGACTCCGGCTAGCACTATCAGCACGATGTGCATGAGTTGCTTGAAAGGCACGTGGCCTATGATCATCATCAGGAAGATGGTGAAGCTCAGCAGCACTGCCGTGGACAGGTTCTCGAAGAAGATGAGTGGCACCAAGATAAACCAGATGATTATGATGTAGTGGCATGCGTTCCTGTCGGCTCCGCGATCGGTCTGCATGGCGCTGAGTATCTGTGCCGTGGCGAGCACCATCGTGCCTTTGGCTATCTCCGATGGCTGGAACCTTATTCCGAGAATCGTCAGCCATCGTCCGGCACCGTTGATGCTTTGGCCAAAGAAGTCGGCACATATCAACGCCACGAAGCAGCCTATGATCAAGAACGGCGTCGCCAACTTGAAGTACCGGCACGGTATGTTCAGGGTGACAATCATGCAGAATATGCCCAAGAGCAACAGTCCTACGTGCTTGATCATGGGGCTGATGTAGTCTCCCGTCTTGAACGTCAGCGAAGACAGGGCTGAGAACACCTCTATCGCGCTGATGAGGCAAAGGAAGAAGAACACCATCCAGATGACCTTGTCGCCTTTGAAAATTCCGCTTACTCGCTTGCTCATTTTTGTCTTTTAAACAATCCTTTACAGGTTTCTCACTAACGTCTTGAACTGCTCGCCCCTGTCTTCCATGTTCTTGAACAGGTCGAACGATGCGCAGCAGGGCGACAGCAGCACGGTGTCGCCAGGCTTTGCCATCTCGTAGCACGCCTTCACGCAGTCGGCCATGCTGTGCGTGTCGCGCACGGCGATGCCGAAGGAGTCGAAGTTCTGGTGCAGCTTCGTGTTGTCGGCGCCAAGGTAGACGAGTCCCACGCACTTCTTCTTCACCAAGTCGTAGATGTGACTGTAGTCGTTGCCCTTGTCTTTGCCGCCAAGTATGAGGATGGTAGGCGTGCGCATGCTTTCCAGCGCGTACCAGCATGCGTCCACGTTGGTGGCTTTGGAGTCGTTGATATATTGCACGCCGCCCACCTTGCAGACCTTCTCCAGGCGGTGCTCCACGCCCGGGAAGTCGCTGAGGCTCTTGCGGATGATGTCCTTCTTTATGCCGCTTATGTTGGCGGCGAGGCCGGCGGCAAGGCTGTTGTAGAGGTTGTGCTTGCCTGTCAGCGACAACGCCTCCTGCTCCATGTTGAACGGAGTGGGGTATTCGAGCTTGTACTCTCCTTGCTCTATGTAAGCCACCGACGCGTCCTCCTTGATTTCGGAGAACGGGCATTGCACGGCGTGGATGTCAAACTTCTCCATCTCCTTCTTTATCACGGGGTCATCGTTCCAGAAGATGAAGCTGTCGTCGGCGGTCTGGTTTTGCGTTATGCGCATCTTGGCGTCGGCGTAGTTCTCAAACTTGAAGTCGTACCTGTCGAGGTGGTCGGGGGTGATGTTGAGCAGGATGGCGATGTTGGCGTGGAAGTTGTACATGTTGTCGAGCTGGAACGAGCTCAGCTCTATTATGTAGTACTCGTGTGGGTCCTCTGCCACTTGCAGCGCCAGGCTGCGCCCGATGTTTCCTGCAAGCCCAACGTCGTAGCCTGCCTTCTTGAAGATATGGTAAGTCAGCGATGTCGTTGTCGTCTTGCCGTTTGAGCCCGTTATGCAGATCATCTTCGAGTGGGTGTAGCGTCCTGCGAACTCTATCTCGCTGATGATGTGCGTGCCTTGCTTCAAGAGTTTCTGTATCATCGGAGCCTCGTTTGGTATGCCCGGGCTCTTTATTACCTCGTCGGCGTTAAGGATTTTCTCCTCCGTGTGATGACCCTCTTCCCACTCAATGCCGTGGTCGTCGAGCATCTTCTTATAGTTGTCTTTTATCTTCGACATGTCGGAAACGAACACGTCGAAACCTTCTTTCTTTGCCAGGACGGCGGCTCCCGCGCCGCTTTCTCCCGCGCCTAAGATCACTATGCGTTTCATCTTATAGTCTGTTTATCTTGTCTTCAAAGTTATGATTGTCAATGCCGCGAGTATGATGGTGACAATCCAGAACCTTATGGTTATCTTCGCCTCGTGCTTTGCGGAGCGTGGGCTCTTTATGAGGTACTTGCAGTCGGGGTCGAGCTGCTCAGGCGTCACGCGGAAGTTGTCGTGTATTGGCGTGCGCTTGAATACGCGTTGCTTGATGCCGCGCCGCTTGCCCAGCTTGTAATACCACACCTGCACAATCACCGACAGGCTCTCCACGAAGAATATTCCGCAGAGTATCGGCAGCAGAAGCTCCTTGTGGATGATAATGGCACACACGCCGATGATGCCGCCAATGGTGAGGCTGCCCGTATCGCCCATGAACACTTGCGCGGGGTAGGCGTTGTACCACAGGAATCCGATCAGCGCGCCTATGAACGCACAGAGGAACACCACGAGCTCCTGGGTGCCGGGGATGTACATTATATTGAGGTAGGCGGCGAATTGTATGTGCGAGCTGACGTAGGCGAGAATGCCGAGCGCCACGCCTATTATCGCCGAGTTGCCCGCGCACATGCCGTCCATGCCGTCGTTGAGGTTCGCGCCATTGCTTACCGCTGTCACCACGAGGATTGTCATCACCACGAACAGTATCCAGCCCGCAGCCGTCTTGTACTTGCCGCAGAACGACATAATCTGCGAGTAGTCGAGGTTGTGGCCTTTCACGAATGGTATGGTGGTCTTCAGCGACTTGTGCGCCACGGCGCGGTGTTTCACCACCACTTCCTGCCCGTTTTGTCGGCTCACGGTCAGGTTCTCGTTCATCTTCACATCGGGCGACATCCACAAGGTCAGCCCCACGATGAGGCCGATAGACACCTGTCCAACGATCTTGTATTTGCCTTTCAAGCCTTCCTTGTTGCGGCGGAATATCTTGATGAAGTCGTCGAGACCGCCGAGGAATCCGAGCCATAGCGTCGTGACAATCATCAGGATAAGGTAGATGTTCCTCAGTCGTCCGAGCAGGAGCACGGGTATGAGGATCGAGACGATGATGATGACACCTCCCATGGATGGCACGCCAATCTTCTTCACTCCGTAGGGGTCAATCTTGGCGTCGCGCTGGGTTTCCGTGATCTGTTTTCTCTTGAGGTACTTTATGAACCTCTCGCCAAACCATGCCGATATGATAAGCGACAAGATGAGCGCCAATAGCGCTCGGAACGAGATGTAACCCCACATTCCTGAGCCTGATATGCCAAACTGCTCAAGAAAACGAAAAAGATAGTACAGCATTTCTGTAGTCTGTGATAATGGTCCACATCGGCTGTCCAGTCTATGTGGGCTGTTTGTTTTTGCCTTAGTTGTTGAAAATGTCGCGCAGCACTTCCCTGTCGTCGAAATGATGCTTCACGCCCTTTATCTCCTGGTAGTCCTCATGGCCTTTTCCCGCCACGAGCACCACGTCGCCTTTTTGCGCCAACATGCACGCCGTCTTTATGGCTTCCTTGCGGTCCACGATGGTAACCACCTTCTTCATCTGCTCTTTGTCGAGCCCAGCCACCATGTCGTCGATTATGGCTTGCGGCTCCTCGAACCTTGGGTTGTCGCTTGTGATGATCACCTTGTCACTCTGCTTCACCGCCTCTTGCGCCATGAGCGGTCGCTTGCCGTGGTCGCGGTTGCCACCGGCTCCGCACACCGTGATGACGTGTCCCTTGCCGTTGAGCACCTCGTGTATGGCGTTGAGCACGTTCTCAAGGGCGTCGGGCGTGTGGGCGTAGTCCACGATGGCTGTGAAGCCAGCGGGGGAAGTTATTGGCTCCAGCCTGCCGCTGACGCTGTGGAGCGTGCTCAGCGCAACGAGAATCTCCTCTGGCTCCTTGCCCAGCATGCGGGCGGCGGCATAGACTGCGAGGAGGTTGGAAACGTTGAACTTGCCTATGAACTGCACGCCGACCTCGTGGCCGTCCACCTCAAGGTACATTCCGGCGAAGTGCATCTCAATGATATGGGCACGGAAGTCCGCCATCTGGCGGATGGAATATGTCTTGACATTTGCCTTGGTGTTCTGCACCATCACCATGCCGTTCTTGTCGTCGGCGTTGGTAATGGCGAAGGCCGACTTGGGCAAGCCGTCGAAGAAAGCCTTCTTGGCGTCGCGGTAGTTCTCGAACGTCTTGTGGTAGTCGAGGTGGTCGCGCGTTAGGTTCGTGAAGATGCCGCCGGCGAATTTCAGTCCGCCAATGCGCTTTTGGTGTATGGCGTGCGACGAGCACTCCATGAAGGCGTATTGGCATCCTGCTTTCACCATCTCTTCCAGGAGCACGTTGAGCTCTATCGGGTCGGGAGTGGTGTGGTCGGCAGGTATAGGCTTGCCGTCGATATAGTTGCACACTGTGGAGAGCAGACCGCAGCGGTAGCCGAACTCACGAAACATATTATATAATAATGTGGCGATTGTAGTCTTGCCGTTTGTTCCCGTCACTCCAACGAGAATCAAGTGCTTCGTCGGGTCGCCGTGGAAAAGTGTTGCCACTTTTCCCACCGCGTCTTCAGTGCTTTCCACTTGCACGTAGGTCACGCCATTGGCGAGTTGCTCTGGCATGTCCTCGCACAGCACGGCTTTAGCGCCGAGCTCCAGCGCTTTGGGAATGAACTTGTGCCCGTCAGTCTGCGTGCCTTTCATGGCCACGAAAAGGTGCCCATCCTTAATCTTGCGTGAGTCGATGTTTACCCCCGTGATGTCTACATCAGTGCTGCCCTCGATGCGGAGCGGCTTGATGTTCTTCAAAAGTTCCTGCAGTTTCATAGTTATATGTGTCTTTGTTTGTTTTCCGTTTGTGATGTTTTTATTCGAGTGTTAGCACGCATTTCTGCCCCCTTCTCACTTTCTTTCCAGGCTCAATGCTTTGCTCGGTGACCTTCCCGCGACCCTTTATGGTGCACTTCACGCCACTCGACTCAGCGAGGAACACGGCGTCGCGCGCTCCCATGCCGCGGACATCGGGCATGACGCGTTGGCGGCTTGCCTTGTCGCCAATGAGCTTCACGCTGCCCCGTCTCCGTTCTGCCACGCCCCATACGGGTTGTGTCTCGTTCTCCTTGAAAGGACGATTAGAGTAGGTAGATATGCCAAGCGATGATAGCACGAAGTCGGCGGAGAGGATGTTGCCCGCCTTCACGTCGGGTATCATGCGCGAGTCGGCGTCGCGGGCGTCGCTCACGTTGTATCTGACGTATTTCGCCATTATGCCATCGGCTATCTCCTTGAACACCTCGCTGCTCATCCATCCGTAGGCTGGCAGCCCGTATTTCTGTATGCAGACAATGCAGCTGTAGTAGGGCCTGTCTTTCTGGCCGAACCATCCGGCGAAGGAGAGCAGGCTGTGGGCTGTGCCGCGGTAGTTGCCGTTGCTGGCAATCATCGCCGTGCCGGTCTTGCCGCAAACCCAGTAGTTGGGACTGAAGGCTTTCTTGCCCGTGCCGTTTAGCACCACCCTGTGCAGCAGGTCTTGCATTATGCGCAGCGTCTTATCGGAGGCGATGTGATCCCTGCCGGTCACCACCTGTGGCGGGAACGTGGCAATGGTGTCGCCGTCCTTGATGGCGCTTTTCACGAAGCGTGGCTGCATCATGCGGCCGTTGTTGGCGATGGCGTTGTAGAAGGTGAGGGTGTAGATGGGCGGTATCAACGTCTCGTAGCCGATGCTCATCCATGGCAACGCCGTGTTGCTCCAGTTTATCCACTCGCCGCGCTTGTTCTTCTTTGGCATCCTTATCACAGGCATGGCGTGGCCCACGATGGGTATCTTCACGCCCGCGCCGTTGATGCCCGTGCGGTATATGCCTCGCACGAACTTCTCGGGATCGTTGTGGTAGAACTTATCTATGACATAGCTCACGCCGATGTTTGAGCTCAGCTCCATGGCGCGTCCCAAGGATATGGTGCCGTAGCCTCCGCTTCGCCAATGGCTGTCTTTCATGTCGCGACCGTATATGTGCCAAATGCCGTTGCCCGTTGGAATCTGGAACGTGGTGTCGCACACCCCGTCCTCAAGCGCCGTCATCACCGACGCGGTCTTGAACACTGAGCCTGGCTCCATGAGGTCGCTGACGGCGTGGCTTTGTATCTCGCGGAACTTGCCGTCGTCGCATTTCTCCATGTTGACGATGGCCTTTATGTCGCCCGTCGCCACTTCCATCACTATCGCCACGCCTACGCTTCCCTGTATCTCTTCGAGCTTCTTCACGAGCGCTCTCTCAGCGAGGTCTTGCATGCCCACGTCGATTGTCGTCATGATGTCGCAGCCGTTGATTGGCGCGCGGTTGGTTATGCTGAGGTATTTGCCGAGTACTTTCTGCCGGCTTATGGTGCCATAGGCGCCTTTCAGCAGCGAGTCGTAGCTCAGCTCCAGGCCGTAGCGTGCCGAGCGCCCGCCCTCGTCGGTGAGCAGCACGTCGCCTATCGTGCGCTTTGCGAGCGAGCCATATGGGTTCTCGCGGGCGTTGAGCTCATCGAAGTGGAACCCGCTCTTGTTGTTGCCCAGGCGGAAAAAGGGCAGGTCGCGCACTTGGCTATAAGTGTTGTAGTCGATGCGCTTGGGCCATATTATCCAGTTGCGCACCCTCTCGCCCTTGTGCTTGCCCGACTCTCGCCGCTTGTTGTAGCCTTCCGTGAGATGCGCCTTAAACTGCTGCGCGCTCCGTTCGGGGAAGATGTGGTGCAGGCCTTGGCAGATGCTGTCGAGCTTGGCGTGCCAAAGCGAGTCGCCGTGCTTGGTCTCGTGCAGTTGCTGGAAGTCCATGTATATCTTGAACTCAGGCAGCGATGACGCGAGTAGCTGCCCGTCGCACGACAGGATGTTGCCGCGCATGGGCTGCGTCCTCACGCTGTCCTGGCGCACGCGGCTTGCCACCTTCATCCAGTAGGCCTTCTTCGCTGTCATGATATAGACGGCGCGTCCCAATACCGTCAATGCCCCAAGTGTCAGCACCACTGCCAACACGTTGAAGCGTGGCATTATCTTATTATAGTTGAACTTGCTCATTTGTCGGGTACGGTTATGATGTAAGGTGGCTGCGTCGGCATCTTCAGCGTGCTGTCCTTGTTGTTCTTGAGCATCTCCAGGACGTTGCTTTGCCGGCTTTCCTCCGTCAGCTTACTGTCGCTCGACAGGGCCTTGTACTTGGCGTCTTTCAGTTCTTTCTGAAGCGCGTCGATCTGTATTATGTCTTGCTGGCAAGAGTACCTGTTGGCTATGTATATCACGACGAACAGTGATATGAGCAGAAACAGCAACACTTGCCGGCGCATGAACGACGTGTTCAGTATGTCGCCGCCCAAGATCTTCCTTAGCGAGAAGGTCCTCGACAGTGGCGCCTCGCCTTCGGTGGCTTGCTCTTCTATGACCTCTGAAAGCGACGGCCTGGCATCGGCGACGTTCTCGTCGATGGGCTTTGTCGTCTTCTCGCTGTTGTTGTTATTATTGTTGTTTGTCGAATCTTCTTTCATGTCGTTCTCAATCCTCGCTCCTCATTCTTCGTTCTTCCCTCCTCATTCTTCACTCTTCCCTCTTCGTTCTTCCCTTTTCACTTCTTCTCCGCTATCCTGAGTTTCGCGCTTCGGCTACGAGGGTTTGTCTCCACCTCGTCGTCGGTGGGCACAATTACCTTGTTGTTGACCAGGTTGAATGGGCTTGCTTTCCTTCCGTACACGGGGTCTTCCTCGACCTTTCCGTTCACGTTGCCGCTCTTCATGATGTTTTTCACCATGCGGTCTTCCAGCGAGTGGTAGGTTATGACGCTGAGCCTTCCGCCCTTGGCAAGCACCTGCGTGGCTGATGTCAGCATCTCGCTGAGGGCCTGCATCTCGTGGTTCACCTCTATGCGCAGTGCCTGGAAGAGTCGCGCCATGTCCTTCTTCTCTTTCTCGCGGCGGAAGAGCGGGTCCACCACTTGCAGGAAATCCTGCGTGGTGAGTATTGGCTTGCTGCCGCGCGCCTTCACTATGGCCGCGGCGATCTGGCGTGCGCGGCGCAGCTCGCCGTAGAGGTAGAATATGTCGGCGAGGTGCTCCTCGGTGTCGTTGTTCACTATGTCGGCGGCGGTCTTCCCGCCCTCGCGGTTCATGCGCATGTCGAGAGGCGCGTCGTACCTGAACGAGAAACCACGCTCGGCATCGTCGAAGTGGTGGCTCGACACGCCAAGGTCGGCGAGGAGCCCGTCGATGTGCTCCACGCCGTAGTAGCGCATCCAGTTGCTCAGCCAGCGGAAGTTGGAGTGCACGAACGTGAACCTTGGGTCGTCCACGATGTTGTTCTCGGCGTCGGCGTCTTGGTCGAAGCTGAACAGGTGGCCGTTGTCGCCAAGGCGGCTGAGTATCTCGCGCGAGTGTCCGCCGCCGCCAAAGGTCACGTCGACGTACACGCCATCGGGATTGATGGCGAGGCCGTCAACACTCTCCTTGAGCATGACGGGAATATGATATGCCATAGTGGTGTCAGTCATTCTCCTCTTCTTTCATTGCTTCTTCCAGCACGTTGCTGAAGTCATCCTTGTTCATAGTCTCCATGTTGTCGGCGGGCCATATCTCGATGGTGTCGCCCATCCCCACGAATCGTATCGACTGGCTTATGCCTGCCATGTCGAGGAAGCCGCGCGGGATGAGTATCCTGCCGCTCGCGTCTATTGCCAGCTCGGCTACGTTGCTGACGAAGGTGCGGTATGCCATCTGCTGACGGCGGTCCCATCTCGACAGTTTGCGGCGCATGGTGTCCACCAGCTCGTCCCATACACTCACGGGGTAGAGCACCAGCAGGCTCTCAAACACGTCTTTGCGAAGCACGAGCGTGCTCTCGCCAGATGCCGCCAGCACCTTGCGAAACTGGGCGGGGAGAAAGGCCCTGCCCTTAGCGTCTGTCTTTGCCTCTATGTTGCCTAAAAAACGCATGCGCACACATATTAAGTGTATTGGGACTCCAAAGTTACGCATTTTCCCCCACTTCGCGCCACTTTTCCCCACTTTTTTTTGAAAATGTGCTTATTGGTAAAACAGTATTACATTTATTGCAAGCAGGCGAAAAATCGCCGCCGGCGCAAAGTCGAGCGGTAAGGACCGCTCGCTGTGGCGCAAACTGAGCCTTCGGCTTCGCGGCGCAAAGCCATTGCCTTCACGGCGTAATGCCGGTGCGATTGCGCCGCAATGCCATCGCCTTTACGCCGCAATGCCGAAGGGGGCGCGGCCTGGCGGTTTTGCCTCGCCGCGTTTCCTGCGTTCTCGGGCCGGGCTGCCCGCGTGTGCGCCGTTGTCGCAATGCCCTTTAATTATTTCTTCACATTTTTGCTGATGAAGTGAAGGGAAAAGAAAAATATTTGCTATTTTTGCAACGTAGTTTTGTTATGACTGATAAAAGCATAGTAAAGACAATAGATTTAGAGGGAATATTGCGCAGCAAGATGGGCAATAAGGCTCGATACGTGCCACGTTTTCTCGTGGCATGGCTTCGCCGTCTGATACACGAGGATGAGGTCAATGCCTTCCTCGACGAGCATCGTGGACAGGAAGGCACCGTGTGGCTTGAGGAGTGCGTGAAGTACCTCGACATGCGGCTCACCATAGAGGGCAAGGAGAACCTTCCAGCCAAGGACGACGGCAAGCGCTACATCTTCGTGAGCAACCATCCGCTCGGAGGCCAAGACGGCGTGTGCCTGGGGTCGATTATCGGCCGGCACTACGACGGCAAGTTCCGGTATCTGGTCAACGACTTGTTGATGTTCCTTCCGGGCTTGCGCCCAGTGTGCGTGGGCATCAACAAGACGGGTCGCAATGGCGCGGGTTTCGCCGACGCCGTGGAGTCGGCTTTCAATAGCGACAACCATATCATCATGTTCCCGGCTGGGCTCAACTCGCGTGTCATCGACGGTCACGTCCACGACATCCCGTGGAAGAAGACGTTTGTCTCGAAAAGCGTGCAGTATCAGCGCGACGTGGTGCCCATCTATTTCAGCGGCCACAACTCAGCGCGCTTCTATCGCATAGCGCGTTGGCAGAAGCGGCTGGGCATAAAGGTGAACATCGCCATGCTTTTCCTCGTCGACGAGATGTACCGCAACCGCCATAAGCCGTTCCGCGTGGTCATTGGGAAGCCGATACCATGGCAGACTTTCGACAAGAGCCGCAAGCCTAAGGACTGGGCGCTCTGGGTGGAAGAAAAAGTTTATCAACAAGCAGGCCCGGCTGGGCTTAGGGCTGAGTAGCCGAAAACAACATAAGCAACAATGGAAGAAGAGATTATCCAACCCATCAGTAAGGAAAAGTTGAAAAGTGAGCTGACTCCTGAGCGTCGACTTCGCACGACGAACAAGAGCCACAACGAGATTTATATTTTCACGGCTGCTGAGGCTCCTAACGTAATGCGGGAGGTTGGCAGGCTTCGCGAGATAGCATTTCGCACTGCTGGGGGTGGCACTGGCAAAAGCGTGGACATCGATGAGTTCGACACCATGCCCAATGGTTGCAAGCAACTCATAGTGTGGAACCCGGAGGCCGAGGAGGTCATCGGCGGCTACCGCTATCTCTTCGGCGAAGACTGGCAGTTGAGAGCCGATGGGCAGCCAAACCTTGCCATGAGCCACATGTATCGTTTCTCCGAGGAGTTCATGAGAGACTACGCGCCCCACACGGTGGAGCTGGGCCGCTCGTTCGTGTCGCTCGAATACCAGAACGTGAGGCGTAACTCCAAGAGCATCTTCGCCCTCGACAACCTTTGGGACGGCTTGGGCGCGCTCACCGTGATAAACCCGCGCTGCAAGTATTTCCTTGGCAAGATGACGATGTACCCGTCGTTCGTGCGCCGTGGCCGCGACATGATACTCTATTTCCTGCGCAAGCACTTCGGCGACAACGAGCACCTTGCCGTCCCGATTGATGCGGTGCAGCTCGACACGCCAGAGGAAGAACTGGGAAAGCTGTTTTATGAAAGCGATTTCAAGCTCGACTATCGTCTCCTAAACCGGCAGGTGCGCGAGCTTGGATACAACATCCCGCCACTTGTCAACGCTTACATGAACCTGAGCCCAACCATGAGGTTCTTCGGCACCGCCGTGAACCACGAGTTCGGCGAGGTGGAGGAGAGCGGCATCCTCATTGCCGTGGACGAGATCTTCGAGGAAAAACGCGTCCGCCATATCAACACCTTCGTGGCAGATCACCCCGAGGCGCTGAAGATGCCGATGCCGAAGAAGTAGGCTCCTGCCGCGCTATACTATCGGCAGCGCTATGCCGCTGATCTTCTGATATATGTCGAGGGCATAGACGTCGGTCATGCCGCTTATGTAGTCGAGCACCGCCATGATGCGCGTCTCAAGGTTGTCGCTGTGTATGTCATACTGGGATGAGAAGCGGTTGATGAGCTGTTGCGAGTGGAATCTCTCTGGGTGCGTCGCCGCGTCGATGAACGTGCGCATGAGCGTGTCCATTATCTTGTAACCGCTAAGCTCTATGTCGAGCACGGGCTTAGAGTGGTAAATCTTCTTGTACGATGTCTTCACGCATCGTTGGTAAGCCTCGCGTTGTGGCTCGGCAACGTGGTTGATGAGGCTTCCCTCAAACGTTCCAGCCAAGATCTTGTCCTCGTTGGCTACAAACGCCTCCACGCATTCGTGCTCCAGCTTGCCCACGGCACAGGCGCGGAAATAGACCACCTGCTCGTTCTCGTCGGTCACGCCGTCGGCGGCAAGCCTACCCAAAATGCCTTTCCTTGTCTCCTCGTCGAAGAAGCCGAGAAGCAGGTCTCGCGTCTCCTCGAAACTGAGAATGCGGAGCTTGTGCGAGTCCTCGATGTCCATTATCTCATAGCAAATGTCGTCGGCTGCCTCCATAAGGTAGACCAGCGGGTGCCGGGCGTATGACAGGGGCTCGCCCGTGGCGGACAACCGCGTGATGCCCAGCTCGTTGGCAATCTTCTCGTAGGAGGACGCCTCTGAGGCGAAGAAGCCGAACTTGCCGTGCCCGCCGGCGAGACAGCTCGCGCGAGGATATTTCACCACCGCGGCAAGTGTGGAGTAGGTCATCACGAACCCGCCGCGCCGTCTGCCAAGGAATTGGTGGGTGAGCAGCCTGAAGGCGTTGGCGTTGCCCTCAAAGTGGGTGATGTCGTCCCAGAACGAAGCCGACACCTCGCCCTTCAGCGATTTGCCGCTATCCTCCGTGAAGAAGGTCTGGATGGCCTTCTCGCCAGAGTGGCCGAAAGGCGGGTTGCCCATGTCGTGGGCAAGGCCAGCCGTCTGCACTATGGTGCCAATCTCCTCAAACAGCGTGTTTCTCAGTTCGGGATGCTTGTCGGTGAGCCGGCGCGCCACGTCGTCGCCAAGGCTCTTGCCGAGCGATGACACCTCGATGGAGTGGGTGAGACGGTTGTGCACGAATATGCTTCCGGGCAGCGGAAACACCTGTGTCTTGTTTTGCAAGCGGCGAAACGGTGCCGAGTAGATGAGGCGGTCGCCGTCGCGTTTGAATTCAGACCTGTCGTCGTGGCGGAGCGAGTGCCGCTCCTCTTGCCCGAAACGCTTGTTGCTTATGAGTTGTTGCCAGTTCATGTATGTGTCCTCCTATGTTTTTGCTCCTGATGCTTATGCGGCAAAGTTACGCTTATTTTGTGGCTTTTCGTCTTTTTAATAAATAAAATTAATTTATATGTACGGAATTGCGTAATTTTGCATTATTATGGTGAAAATCAAAGTTGTAAACGCCGGCAGTCAACCCCTTCCGGCCTATGCCACAAGTCAAAGCGCGGGAATGGACCTCCGTGCCAACATAGAGTCGCCCATCACGCTGCATCCCATGGAGCGCTGCCTCGTGCCCACGGGCATACGCATTGCCCTGCCCGAAGGCTACGAAGCGCAGGTGCGCCCTCGCAGTGGCCTCGCGCTGAAGCATGGCATCACCGTGCTCAACACCCCTGGCACGATAGACTCCGACTACCGTGGCGAGT